>SFVK01000016.1 GCA_004561545.1 bacterium | reverse complement strand
CACGCCCTTCTCCCGCATGATGCGGCCCAGATAGAGGAAGTGAATGCCATCCTCCTCCGGCGGATAGGGCTGGAAGCGGTAATGGGCAAGATTCACCCCTGCGCCCCGCAGGACGGTGGCTTTGGAGGCAGGAATGATGTGGTGGCGGATAAAATAGTCGGCGTTCTCCTGATTTTCAAAGAACACCGCCCGGGAATTGTGCAGCGCAACGCGGTGCAGGGCGGAGACAAACCCCGCCATTCCTTTTTTCTGGAACGGGGACCCCAGCCCCTGGATGTTGGTGCAGTAGGGCACCTTCCCCCGGGCGCAGACCAGACCCATATAGATGTTGGGCTTGATGGAGTAGGTCAGCGCCAGATCGGGCCGTTCCTGCTCCACCACCCTGCGATAGAAGTGCATCAGCCCCAGATCGGTTTTAAGATTGATGCTCCGCCGGTCCAGCCGGGTCTCGATGCACCGGCATCCCATGGCGGCAAAGTCCTCCTCATGGCCCACAAAGGGCATCAGCAGAACCACCTCGCCCAGGCCCATCAGCCGGGCAATGAGCTCGCGCCGGAACTGCCATAACATATAGGAGTGATTTGTCACGATCAGAAACTTCATAAATCCAACCATCCCGCGGCGGTTCCGCCAATTGTTCTCTTCTTCTCTGTCGGAAACGAATTCCCGGATCTGCGGCCCTGACAGGGTTCGTTCCGGTCAAAAAGGAACCAAAGCGCAAAATTGTTATAACTATTTTAACTATAGCACAAATTGCGCAAAATTTCTACAAAAATTTACAAACCGCTCCTGTTTAGAACATCGCAAAAGAAATCTGCGGTCTGCAAACCTTTTTTTGGCAGTCTTGCTCAAACGTTTGCCCGCTGCGGACATTTTTTCCAAAACCAGCGGCCGCAACAACGGCGAAAACCGCTCACAAGAGCATTCCTCAATCAGGAACCAAGTGGCGATCTGCACCAAAAAAAGGGAGGGTCCCCGGCGGGGACCCTCCCGGATGAGAAGCGAAAACGGGGATCAGGCCCGGTTGGCGGAGCCAAACAGCTCGATCTTCTCCTTAACCTTGGCCATGATGGCGTCGGCGCCCGGCTTGAGCAGCTTGCGGGGGTCGTAGCCCTTGCCCTGCTGGTCCTTGCCGGCCTCGATATACTGGCGGGTAGCCTCGGCGAAGACCAGCTGGCAGTCGGTGTTGACGTTGATCTTGGAGACGCCCAGGCTGATGGCCTTCTGGATCATCTCGTCGGGGATGCCGGTGCCGCCGTGGAGCACCAGAGGAATGTTGTTGGTGGCCTTGTGGATGCGGTCCAGCGCCTCAAAGTCCAGGCCCTTCCAGTTGTCGGGGTAGATGCCGTGGATGTTGCCGATGCCGGCGGCCAGGAAATCCACGCCCAGGGAGGCGATGCGGGCGCACTCCTCGGGGTCGGCGATCTCGCCGGCGCCCACGACGCCGTCCTCCACGCCGCCGATGGAGCCGACCTCGGCCTCGATGGACAGGCCCTTGTCATGGGCAAGCTCCACCAGCTCGCGGGTTTTGGCGACGTTCTCCTCGATGGGATAGTGGGAGCCGTCGAACATGATGGAGGTGAACCCGGCCTCGATGCAGGCCTTGGCGCCCTCATAGGTGCCGTGGTCCAGGTGCAGGGCCACAGGCACGGTGATGCCCAGGGACTCATCCATGGCGCGGACCATGGCGGCAACGGTCTTGAAGCCGGTCATATACTTGCCGGCACCCTCGGAAACGCCCAGAATGACGGGGCTCTGCATGGCCTGCGCCTGAAGCAGGATGCTCTTGGTCCACTCCAGGTTATTGATGTTGAACTGGCCGACACCATAATGGCCATCGCGGGCCTTCAGGAGCATATTGGTTGCATTGACGAGCATAACAGGTACCTCCTAAATTTTACGATAAAGCAAGTGGGAATTCACTTAACACAACCCTATTATAGACCGGCTTTGACAAAAAGGCAACAAAAAGATTGGTTCCAACTGTCAAAAAATCTCAGAAATGCCGGCGCGGACGGAAGAAACGGCAACTTCCACGAAAAACACCGGAAAAAACCGGCAAAATCCCCTGTTGGCGTTTTTGCGCGCTGTATGGTATAATAACTTTATCTATTCATCAAATGCCCCAACCGGGAAGGAGGGTTCGTCATGGGAATGCTGCGCGAACAGCTGGAACAGGCCACGGCGGAGGAATACGGAGCGTGGAAATCTTTTTTTGAGGAGCAGGCCGCCCTGCCCTATTTTGACCGGCTGGATCAGTATGTGAGCCGCCGCGCCGCAGTGGGCACCGTCTATCCGCCGCCGGACAAGATCCTCAACGCCTTCCGGCTGACCCCGGCGGGGTCGGTGCGGGTGCTGGTGCTGGGCCAGGACCCCTACCATGAGCCGGGGCAGGCCATGGGGCTTGCCTTCTCGGTGCCGGACGGGGTCAAGGCGCCGCCCTCGCTGCGCAACATCCAGAAGGAGCTGGAAAGCGATGTCGGCCCCGGCGCGGGAGCGGGCACCGATCTGAGCGTCTGGGCGCGGCAGGGGGTGCTCTGCCTCAACACGGTGCTCACGGTGGACCGGGGCGCCGCAGCCTCCCACGCCAAAAAAGGGTGGGAGACCTTCACCCAGGGCGCCATCGCTTTTGCGCTGGAGCAAAGCCCCCATCCGGTGGCGGCGCTGCTGTGGGGCGCCCACGCCCAGGGGTACCAGCCGCTGATCGAGGGGCGGCGGGGCGCGCCGGTGTGCTGCATCTGCTCGGCCCATCCCAGCCCGCTGTCCGCCCACAAGGGCTTTCTGGGCTCCCGGCCGTTCAGCCGCGCCAACGAGTTTTTGCGCCGCAGCGGCGAGCCGCCCGTCCGGTGGGAGCTGGGGGACGGGGAACCCTCATAAATTTTCTCGCGGGAGCGGCAAAATTGCCGCTCCCGCGCCGCGTGCCGGCCCGGCGTGAACTTTTACTTCTTTTTCACTTGCCGGGCGGTGGAAAATGGGGTATAATAGAAAAACATCGAAAATCCATCGCCTCTGTGGAGGGTACTGTTTATGATAAACTTCGCAAAACGCGCCGCCGCGCTGGCGCTGGCCGGGGCCATGGCCCTGAGCCTCACGGCGTGCAGCCCCAAGGAACTGGCATCCGACCTGATTCTCAAGACCGCCACCTTGCTCGGCTTCATTGAGGAGGATACCGGCGACGAGGAGGAATCCACCGACATCTACGCCCCTGCGGGCGGGGAGATCACCTTCCCCGACGGGCTTCAGGACACCAGCTCCCACTGGGACCAGCAGATTGTGGACGGCAGCCTCTATGTGACCTTCAACTCCATCGCCAACCGCAACACCGAGTATTTTGTGGCCGCGTCGGACAGCGTCACGGTGACGGCCTACGCCACCACCGAGTCCACCGGCCTGCTGGAATTCAAGGTGGCGCTGTGGCAGCTGTCGGAGGACCGGACCACCACCAGCTATGTGCCGGGAACCACCGTCTATTTTACCACCGGGGGCGACTGCTATACCTGCACCATCACCGGCCTGACCCCGGGCAAGCTGTACAAAGCCAACGTCAGCTATGACTCCGCCATCTACTACATCACCGGCGGTATGCGCATCGACGGCATCGGCAGCAACGATCTGCTGAGCGTGGAAGGCAACGAATAACCAAACTCCCGCCCCCGGCGCCGCCGCGCCGGGGTTCTTTTTGGGCAATGAGCAAAGGAGAATTTTTGTGCAGTTCAATCAAAAGCAACTCCGCAACACCCTGCTTCTGCTGCTGGGCGCGCTGATCTGGGGCACCGCCTTTGTGGCCCAGAGCGTGGGCAGCGGATATGTGGGACCCTATACCTTTCTGGCCGCCCGCAGCTGGCTGGCCTGCGCCTTTTTGATGGGGCTGGTTCTGTTCCGCCGCGCCGGACAAAAGCGCCGGGGCAGCGGTCTGCCTTTGTGGATCAACGGCAAAACGCTGCTCAAGGGCGGCACGCTGTGCGGCATCGCCCTGTTTGCGGCGTCGGCGGCCCAGCAGGCGGGGGTGGGCACCACCACCACCGCCAAGGCGGGGTTCCTCACAGCGCTCTATGTGGTGCTGGTGCCGCTGCTGGGCATCTTTGCCGGGCGCAGGCCGGGGGCCAGGCTCTGCGTCTGCGTGGCGGTCAGCCTGGCGGGACTGTACCTGCTCTGCTTGGCCGGGCGGGATACCCTGAGCCTGACGGGCGGCGAGTGGCTGCTGCTGCTCTGCGCGCTGCTGTTCTCCTTCCAGATCATGCTGGTGGACCGGTACAGCCCCCGGCTGGACGGCGTGCAGCTCAGCCTGATGCAGTTTTTTGTCACGGCGGTGCTGTCCACCGTGTTCATGCTGGCGTTTGAGCAGCCCACCCTGGCCCAGATCCGGGGGGCGGGGGTGTCCATCCTGTACTGCGGCATTTTGTCCAGCGGCGTGGGCTATACGTTGCAGATCATGGGCCAGAGGGACCTGGACCCCACCATCGCCAGCCTGGCCATGTGTATGGAGAGCGTCTTCAGCGCCCTGGCGGGCTGGCTGATCCTGGGCCAGACGCTGAGCGCCAGCGAGCTGACGGGCTGCATTTTGATGTTTGCCGCCATCGTGGGCGCCCAGCTCCCCGAGCGCCGCCGCGCCCGGCAGACGTCCTGACCGCAAACCAAAAACTGAGCCAAAAACTGCCGCCGTGCTCCCTTAAGCACAGCGGCAGTTTTCATTCTTTCATCATGTGGTGGCTCTCGGCAAAGGCGACCAGCTTTTCGTAGGTTTCAGCGCTCAGGTCGTGCTCAATCTTGCAGGCGTCCCGGGCGGCGACGTCGGGGGCCACGCCCAGCGCCACAAAGAACCGGGTCAGCGTCTTGTGGCGGCTGTAAATGCGGGTGGCAATCTCCAGCCCCGGCGGCTCCAGCGTGATGTAGCCGCTGCCGTCCATGGAAATGTAGCCCGCCTGACGCAGGTTTTTCATGGCAATGCTGACACTGGGCTTGGTCACGCCCATCTCGGTGGCAATGTCGATGGAGCGCACATCACCGTTGCGTTCGGTCAGCATGAGAATTTTTTCCAGATAATCCTCTGCGGATTCATAGATTTTCAACGGTACTGCCTCCCCTGTGCCTGTGAATTACCGTCATTTTATCACAACGGCAGGGCCTTTGCAAGGTGAAAATTCCCCTCACCCGGGGCTGCCCCGGCTGAGGTCAAACAGACCGCCGAAAAAGTTCCCGAGGGTCTCGCCTGCCCGCCGGAAAAACCCCTTCACGCTGTCCCACAGCCCCGGCCCCGATTCCCCGCCCGCAGCGGACTCCGGGGTGGCGGTTTCGGGGGTGGCGGACTCCGGTGTGGCGGACTCGGGCGTTGCAGACTCCGGGGTGGCAGATTCGGGCGTTGCCGACTCCGGCGTGGCCGATTCGGGGGTAGCAGACTCGGGCGTAGCCGATTCCGGGGTTGCCGACTCTGGCGTGGCAGTTTCCGGTGTGGCGGATTCAGGCGTTGCAGACTCGGGTGTGGCCGATTCGGGCGTTGCAGACTCCGGGGTGGCAGATTCGGGCGTTGCCGACTCTGGCGTGGCAGTTTCCGGTGTGGCGGACCCGGTATGTACGTTCACGATGACTTCGGCGTAATAATCCAGATCCACGCAGCTCACCAGAATGACGGCCTGGCCGGGGGCTTGGGCGGTCACCACGCCGTTGCGGTCCACTGCGGCCACTGCGGGGTCGGTGGAGGCCACATGGATGACCGCCGTGGCAGCCCGGGTGAGGAACTCCTGCTTTTCCTCCGGGGTGACGGCGGAAAGGTCGCCCATATAGCGGACCTGGCTGGCCAGGGCGCACTGCTGGCCGGGGAGCAGGTCCACGGCGGCGGGAAGCTGAAAATCCGAGGCGCTGCACCCGCACAACAGGCAGAGAGCAAGGGGAATGAGTGCGCAGAAGAGAAGTTGAAACGTCTTTTTCATGGAAGTTTCCTCGGTGTCAACCGCAGCGCGCGGCGGCAACAAAAGCGTCAAAGATGGCCTGCTGGAGGGGATCGCTGGCGGCGGTGGCCTCGGGGTGCCACTGGATGCCCAGAAGGAAGGGCCCGTCCAAAGATTCCACGGCCTCCACCAGCCCGGCGGGGCTGAGGGCGCTCACCCGCAGCCCGGGGGCGGGATTGTCGCAGGCCTGATGGTGGCAGCTGTTGGTGAGCAGGCGGTCCACCCCAAGAATGCGGTGCAGGGTGGTGCCCGGCAAAATGATGGCGGGATGGTCGGGGCGGAACCGGTGTTCCGGGTCGGAGTGGTGTTCGGGGATGCCCTCGGGGCGTAAGGAGGGGATGTCCTGCACCAGACCGCCGCCCAGAGCAATGTTGAGCATCTGGGCGCCCCGGCAGATGCCCAGCAGGGGCTTGCCCGCCGCCCGCGCGGCGTAAATGAGGGAGAGCTCCGCCTCATCCCGCACGGGGTTGGGCTTGCGCGCGCCGGGAATGGGCGTCTGGCCGAAATATTTTGGGTCGGCATCGCCGCCGCCGGGCAGCAGAAACCCGTCAAAGCGGGCGGCCCATACGCCGGCCATGTCGGCCCGCCAGGGCAGCGGCACCACCCGCGCCCCCGCCCGCCGCAGCGCCGCCGTGTACCGGTTGCTTGTCAACAGCACCGGCAGGCAGTCGCCGTTGCTCATCAAACCAATGGTGACAGACTTTTTGATCATAACAAACACCCCTGACAATAAGAATGAAAACCTCTCCACCGGCCGTTTGTCTTACGGCCCGAAATGTCCGCTAAGGCGGACATTTATTGAAAGGAAAATTTGAGGATTCGTCACCAAAACCGTCCGGGTGTGGTTTTGGTGGTGAATTCTCAAATTTTCAACCTCTTTGGGGGTCTCGGGGGACGGGTCCCCCGAGTCGGGGTTCGCTGCGTCGAAACAGCGAGACTTTTCTGGAACCTCTTTTGGTCACAAAAGAGTAACGCCCCGCCCCAGATGCCGTTTTCCCGCCGCAAACGCCATTTCCCCCTCATTTCTTCTATCATACGCACCACCCGTGAACTTTTCAACAGTCTTTTGCGTAAATTTGGCGGTTTTCAGGGAAAAATCCTTGTGCTATAATACAGTATGAATCATGAATCCCGCATCCCGGCAGAAAGGGGAGAACCGCAATGATGACTGTAACGCTTCTGGGTACCGGCGGCACCCAGCCGCTGCCGGACCGCGCGCTGGCCGCCGCCTGCGTCACGGTGGGCGGCTCCACTACGCTGCTGGACTGCGGCGAGGGCATCCAGACTGCCGCGCGGCGCTGGGGCGTCAGCCCCTTTAAAATGGACGCCATTCTGCTCACCCACTACCATGGGGACCATGTGTTCGGCCTGCCCGGCCTGTGGCAGACGATGGCCGCCCAGGGCCGCACCGCGCCGCTGGTCATGGCCGGGCCGCCGGGTCTGACCCATCTGGTGCGTGCGCTGTACGCGGTGGCGGGTCCGCTGCCCTTTGAGCTGCGCCTGAAAGAGCTGGAGGACTGCCGGGGCGTTTTTGAGGTCCCCACAGGACCGGTGGAAGCCTTTCCGCTCAAGCACCGGGTCCCCTGCTGCGGCTACGCCCTGACGCTGCCCCGGGCGGGAAGGTTTGACCCCGCCCGCGCCCGGGCCGCCGGAATCCCGCTGCGGTACTGGTCGGTGCTGCAAAGCGGTACGCCGGTGGGGGGATTTTTCCCCGAGCAGGTGCTCGGTCCCCCGCGCCGGGGACTGAAGGTGGTCTATGCCACCGATACCCGCCCCTGCACCGCGCTGCGCCGGGCCGCACAGGACGCCGATCTGCTGCTGATGGATTCCACCTACGCCGGCGACGATGACCTGCCCAAGGCAAAGCTCTATGGCCACTCCACCTGCCGGGAGACCGGCGCTTTGGCCGCAGAGTCGGGGGCGCGCCGCCTCTGGCTGACCCATTACAGCGCCGCCGTCACCGACCTCTCCCCCGGCCTGGCCGCCGCGCGGGAACGGTTCCCCGCCGCACAGGCGGGGCAGGACGGCATGACGCTGACGATGCACTTTGATGTTGAGGAAGGAGCCTTCCATTGAAATTGAAGAAAAAAACAATTGCCAACATCATTTTTGTTCTGGTCGTCCTGGCCGCCGCGCTGGGGATCTGGCTGCTGACTGGCAACGCCGGCGCCGGTGCGGGCCGCACGGCGGTGCTGAGCTACGGCGACGACGGCGCTCAGATGCGCATCCCCCTTGACCGGGACGAGCGCTATGATATCGATACCGGAACCTATACCATCCACCTGGTGGTGGAGGACGGCGGCATCCGCTTTGTGGACAGCCCCTGCCCCGACCATACCTGTGAGAGCTTTGGCGTGCTGAGCCAGGAGGGCGACTGGGCCGCCTGCCTGCCCGCCAGAGCCAGCGTGACCGTGGAATGATGACAGGAGGACCCGATGAAACCGACTTTTAAGCAAGTGACCAAGACCCGCTATGTGGAGCAGATTGCCCAGTTGGCGGAGGAAATTTTTGTGCAGCATTACACAAAGCTCACCCCCAAGGTGGCCCGCGCCCTGGCCCAAACCTATCAGAGCGACCTGCTCACCGATGAGCAGATCCATAGCGGCGCCATCAACTATTTTCTGGTGTATCTGGGCAGTGAGGCAGTGGGCTACTTTGCGCTGGATCTCTCGCCGGCGGGGGCCGTCTGCCTGTCCCGCCTGTTTTTGCTGGAAAAGGCCCGGGGACAGGGCATCGGCCGCAGCGTGGTGTCCTATGCCCAAAAGCTGGCCGAGGGGGACGGCCGCAGCCGCCTGTATCTGAAGGTCTGGGCCAAGGACCTGAAGGCGGAGGAATTCTGTAAAAAGTGCCGCTTCCGCAAGAGCGAGGTGGTTCCCACCGAGGTTCTGCCCGGCGTGACGCTGGATCTGGCCACCTGGGAAAAGCTGTGGCGCTGAGGGGAAACCGCCATGAAACTGCTGCATCTGGCCGACCTGCATCTGGGCAGGCGGCTTGCCGGGTTTGATTTGCTGGAGGACCAGCGCCATATTCTGGAACAGGCGGTGGACCTGTGCGCCGCCCGGGGCGTGGACGCCGTGGTGCTGGCGGGGGATATCTATGACACCGCCCTGCCCCCCGCCGGGGCGGTGACGCTGCTGGACTGGTTTTTGACCGAGCTGAGCCGGCGGGGCGTCGCGGTGCTGGCCGTCGCCGGCAACCATGACAGCGCCGAGCGGCTGGATTACGCCGCCGGGCTGCTGCAGGAGCAGCGGGTGTTCCTGGCCGGGCAGTTCACCGGCGCGCCCCGGCGGGTGACGCTGGAGGACGGCTACGGCCCGGTGGAATTTGACCTGCTGCCCTTTGTCCGCCCCGCTGCGGTGCGCCATCTTCTGCCGGACGCCAAAATCACCGATGAGGATACCGCCCTGGCCGCCGCCCTTGGCCCCGCGCCCCGGCCGGGGGTGCGCCGGGTGGTGGTGGCCCACCAGATGGTGGTGGCCGGCGGGGCGCTGCCGGGCTGCGCGGGCAGCGAGAGCTGCGCCGCCGACGTGAACGTGGGCACCGTGCAGGGGGCCGACGCCGCCCGCTTTGACGGCTGCTGCTATGCCGCGCTGGGCCATATCCACCGCCCCCAGCGGGTGGGGCGGGATACCGTGCGCTACGCCGGAAGCCCGCTGTGCTACTCTCTGGACGAGTGCGGGGCGGAAAAGAGCGCCGTGCTGGTCCACCTTTCCGCCTGCGGGGCGGAGCCGGAGCTGGTGCCGCTCCATCCCCGGCGGGCCATGCGCCACCTGACCGGCCCCCTCAGCGAGCTGGTTGCCGCCGCCGACCACCCCGACGATTACATCTGGGCCACCCTCACCGACCCGGTGCCCCGGCCCGACGCCATGGCCGCGCTGCGGGCTGTCTATCCCAATACCATGAAGCTCAATTACGCGCCCGCCGGGTCCGCCGCGCCCGACGCCCCCCAGCCGGTCAATCTGCGGGGCATGAGCTTTGAGGAGCTGTTCGGACGTTTCTTTGAAAAAATGCAGGGCCGCCCCATGACGGAGGCCGAAGCCGCCGCGCTGGCCGCCCTGCGGGAGGAGGCGGAACTGTGAAACCCCTTCAACTGACCGTCTCGGCCTTCGGGCCTTATGCGGGGCAGTGTGCGCTGGATCTGACCGGGTTCGGCTCCAGCGGGCTGTTCCTCATCAGCGGGGACACCGGCGCGGGCAAGACCGCCCTGTTTGACGCCATCACCTTTGCCCTGTACGGCGAGGCCACCGGCGCCTACCGCGCCCCCGAGATGCTCCGCAGCGATTTTGCCGCGCCGGGCACAAGAACTTTTGTGACGCTGGAATTCAGCCACCGGGACCGCCGGTATCGGGTGACCCGCGCCCCGGAACAGACCCGACCCAAGCGCCGGGGCGGGGGCACCACCACCGAACCGGCGTCCGCTGTGCTGGAACGGGAGCCGGAACCGCCGGTGGAGGGCAATAAGGCCGTCACCGCCGCCATCACGGCGCTGCTGGGCATTGATGCGCGTCAGTTCGCCCAGATTTCCATGATCGCCCAGAACGATTTCACCCGGCTGCTCAACGCCCCCAGCGCCGAGCGGTCGGAGATTCTGCGCCGCGTCTTTGATACCGGCGCCTACCAGCGGTTGGGCGCGGCGGCCCGCAGCGCGGCCACCGCCGCCGCCAGCGCCGCCGCGCAGGCCAACCTGGAGGTGCAGCTCCGCCTGCGCGCCCTGGTGCCGGCGCCCGGCCATACCGGATCGGAGGAACTGGCCCGGCTGCAGACCGATGGGGATGCCTACCGCGCCGCCGGTGCGCTGCCGCTGGCCGAGGAGCTGATCGCCGCCGACGCCGAAACGCTGGACCGGTGCGACCAACGGCTGAAGGAGCTGGATGCCGCCGTCAACGCCCAGTCCGTCGCCGCGCAGGCCGCCCTTGACCGGGCCAGGCTGCTGGATGCGCTGGACGATGCCCGGCGCAGCGCCGCCGCGCTGGAGGCGGACCGCCCCGCCCGGGAGGCCCGCTGGCAGCAGACCGAGGCCCGCCGCCCCGAGCTGGAAACGCTGGCCGCAAAGCTGCACCGCATTGAGGAGCTGGCCCCCCGCTACGCCGAGCTGGCACAGGCCCGCCGCCGCGCGGAGCAGACCGGCCGCGCCGCCGAAGCCGCCGAGCGGGCGCTGGCCGGTGCCCGCAGGGACGCCGAAGCCCTGACCGGGCGTTTGGCGGATCTGGACACCCGGCTGGCGGCGTGCGGCGCGCCGGAAGCGGACATCGCCCGGGAGGAAAGCCTGGCCGAGAAGGCCGGGCGCCTGCGGGAGGACTGCGACGCGCTGGTGGCCGGGCTGGATGAGATGACCGGCTTTTATGACGCCTGGCAGCAGGCCGCCGGGGACTACCGGGGCAGGCAGGAGCAGGCCGGCGCGGATCAGCGCAGGGCGCAGGAGCTGCAAAAGGCCCTCAACGCCGCCCGGGCGGGGCTGCTGGCCCGGGACCTGACCGAAGGACAGCCCTGCCCGGTGTGCGGCGCGGTGCATCACCCGGCCCCCGCGCCCCGCGCGCCCGGCCATGTGACCGAGGCCGCCTGTGAGCAGGCCCGCCGCCGCGCCGATGCCGCCAGTGCTGCCGCCGCCAACGCCGCCGCCGCGGCGGGCGCGGCCAAAACCCGGTGGGAGCAAAAGCGGGCCGACGTGTACCGCCGCGCCGGGGCCTTCCTTGCCCGGCGGGGCCGCCAGTATGACGGACCCGGGGCGGAAACGCTGGACCCCGCCGCGCTGCGCCGCGTGCTGGAGGAGCAGCGGCAAAGCCTGGATCAGGGGTTGGACGCCGTCAACGCCCGGCTGGCGCAGGCCCGCCGCCGCAAGCAGGAGCTGGACGCCCTGACCGCCCGCCGGGCGCAGTTGACCGCCGCCCGGCCGCAGAAGGACGCCGCTGTGGAAGCCGCCCGCGCCGCGCGGGAGCAGGCGGTTGCCGACAAAAGCTCCGCCGACGCCGCGCTGGCGGAACTGCAAAAATCGCTGCCCTGGCCCACCGCCGAGGCCATGACCGCCGCCCGCACCGAGCTGGAAACCCGCAGGCAGGCCCTTGCCGGCGCACTGGACGGGGCGGCCGGGGAGCGCCGCAGCTTTGAGCGTGCGCTGGCCGCCGCCCGGGAGCGGGCCGCCACGCTGGCCGGGCAGGCGGGGGACGATCCCCGCCGCCCCGACCCGGCGGCGGAACAGGCCCGGCTGCGGGAGCTGGAAACCCGCCGCGCCGCGCTGCGCCAGACCCGGGAACAGACCGCCCGGCGGCTGGAGGCCAACCGGAAGGGCAGCAAGGCGCTGGAACAGGCGCTGGCCGGGGCGGAGGCTGCCCGGGCGCACGCCGCCACGATGGACAACCTGAACCGCACCATCAACGGCAATCTTGCCCAAAAACAAAAGCTGCCTTTTGAACAGTATGTACAGGGCTTTTATTTTGACGGGGTGGTGGCCGCCGCCAACCGGCGGTTCACCCGCATGATGGACGGCCAGTATACCTTGCGCCGCCGCCAGAGCGACGACATTGCCGGCAAGACCGCGCTGGAACTGGACGTCTTTGACGCCTATACCGGAAAGACAAGGCCGGTGGCGTCGCTCTCGGGCGGGGAGAGCTTCCTCGCCGCGCTGAGCCTGGCGCTGGGCATCAGCGATACCATTCAGGAGAGCGCCGGCGGCGTCCGCGTGGACACCCTCTTTGTGGATGAGGGCTTTGGTACGCTGGACGCCGAGGCGCTGCAAAAGGCGGTGGATACCCTCACCGAGCTGGCGGGTGCCGACAAGCTGGTGGGCATCATCAGCCATGTGGAAGTGCTGCAGGACCGCATTCCCCGCCAGATTCTTGTGACCAAATCCCGCGCCGGCAGCACCGCCGCCGTCCGGGAACGGTAAGATTTTTGCCGCCGCCGCAAAGCGGCTCATGATATTTTTGTGTTTGAGGTGGAAGTTATGGTATTGGTCAATGGCCGCCCGTCGCCGGCGGCGTGTGAACAGCGGGCCGCGCGGGAAGTGCGGTGCTATGATTTTCTGGACCGGCTGGGGGTGGACTATCAGCGGGTGGACCACGACCCGGCCGAGACAATGGCCGTCTGTGAGGAGATCGACCGGGTGCTGGACGCCATGATCTGCAAAAACCTGTTCCTCTGCAACCGGCAGCAGACGGACTTTTACCTGCTGATGATCCCGGGAAATAAAGTGTTCAAGACAAAGGATCTTTCCCATCAGCTGGGGGTGGCGCGGCTGAGCTTTGGCAGCGCCGAAAAGATGGGGGAGCTGCTGGACGTTCACCCCGGCAGCGTCAGTGTGCTGGCCCTGATGAACGACCCCGAAAACCGGGTGCGGCTGCTGATGGATGAGCAGGTGCGCAGCCGGGCGTATTTCGGTTGCCACCCCTGCGAGAATACCTCCAGCCTGCGGCTGCGGATGAGCGACCTTGTGGACGTCATTCTGCCCGCGCTGCATCATACGCCCACCTATGTCACCCTGTAACGAGGCGCTTATGAACACCCATCTTTTGCAGACCCAGCTGGAGGACTACGCCGCCGCCGCGCCCTATCCGCTGCATATGCCCGGGCATAAGCGCCGGGTGAACCCCGCGCCGGGGCTGCCCGCCGCCTGGGATATGACCGAGGTGCCCGGCGTGGACGACCTGCATGAGGCGCAGGGCATTCTGGCCGACGCCATGAACCGCGCCGCCGCACTGTGGGGCGCGCAGCGCAGCTGGTTTTTGGTCAACGGTTCCACCGGCGGCATTCTGGCCGCCATCCGGGCCGCCGCGCTGACCCGGCCGGGGCGGCCCATCGTCTGCGCCCGCAACTGCCATAAGTCGGTGTACCATGCCATCGAGCTCAACGCCCTGGTGGTGGAGTGGATGACCCCGCCGGTGGACCCGGAGTTCGGGGTCTATGGCAGCGTCACCCCGGCGCAGGCCGCCGCCGCGCTGGACCGCTGCCCCGACGCCGCCGCGCTGGTGCTCACCAGTCCCACCTATGAAGGGGTGCTCAGCGATGTGGCCGCCCTTGCGGCGCTCTGCCATGACCGGGATGTGCCGCTGATTGTGGATGAGGCCCACGGCGCCCACTACCTGCCGCTGGCACAGCCCTTTGGCTGGCAGGGCGGGGCGGTGGCGGCGGGGGCGGATCTGGTGATCCAAAGCCCCCACAAAACGCTGCCCAGCCTGACCCAGACCGCGCTGCTCCACCAAAACGGCGGCAGAATTCCCGCCGCCGCCGTGGAGCGGCAGCTGGATGTGTTCGAGACCAGCTCCCCCTCCTACCCGCTGCTGGCCAGCCTGGACGGCTGCGCCGGCCTGCTGGCCGCCCATGGCACGCAGTGGTTCGCCGCCTGGCGGGAGCGGCTGGACCGGTTTGACCGCGCCGTTGCGCCGCTGCGGCGGCTGCGGGTGCTCTGCCACGGGACCGACGCCGCGAAAAGCCACCCGGGAATTTTCCGCCACGACGGGGGAAAGCTTCTGGTCAGCGGCGCGGGGGCCGGCTGGACCGGCGCCGCGCTGGCGGACCGGCTGAGACGGGACGGTTTTGAAACGGAAATGGCCTGCGGGGCCAATGTGCTGGCCATGACCAGCCCCTGCGACGCGGAGGACGCGCTGGACCGGCTGGCGGCGGCGCTGCTGGCCGTGGACGCCGCATCCGCCGCCCCCGCCGCGCCCCTGCCGCCGCCCCTGCCGGAACCGGGAGCGGCCGCGTGTCCCATCGCCGAGGCGGTGCGCCGCCCCGCCGTGACGCTGCCGCTGGCGCAGGCCGCCGGGCGCGTTGCCGCCGAGTATCTCTGGGCCTATCCGCCCGGTGTGCCCCTCATCGCCCCCGGCGAGAGGATTCCCGCCGGGTTTGCCGCCGCAGCGGCCGCCCTGGAATCCTCCGGCACCCGCCTGCGCCATACCGGTGCCACCCTCCCCGACCAGATTTCCGTTCTGGCCTGACCCCCGCCCCATAGAATGAAATGTCCGCTAAGGCGGACATTTATCCAAACAAAAATTTTGGATTTCGTCCCAAAAGCCGTCCGGTCGTGGCTTTTGGGGTGAAATCCAAAATTTTTAACCTCTTTGGGGGTGCAGGGGGCTGGCCCCCTGGGAGGGGGCTTTTTGCCTGCGCGGCTATGCCGTGCAAAAACAATCGCGCAGCGATTGTTCCGAAATTGGTTGCCCGCGTTCCGCAGGCATTGATAGAAGGCACAGACTTAATCTTACCTCCGGGACTTTTCTGGTTCCTCTTTTGGTCACAAAAGAGGAACGCCCCGCCGCAGATGCCGTTTTCCGTCCGCCCCCGTCATAGCGCTCCGCCGTCGCTGCACTCCACCAACGTTCCCTGCCCGTCAAAAAACTCCACACCCTGCGGCCCGGCCAGCACCACCGGCATCCCGGGGTCAAAGGCGTACTCGGTTCCATCGGGCGCGGCGGCACGGACAATGCCCTCGGTGTTGCGGGAAAAATACAACACCGTGCTGTGATTTTCCACCGTGTAGGCCCGAACCCCACGGTCCGGGCAGGGAACGCTGGCGCAAAAGTGCCAGCCAAAGGCAAACTTGTAGTTGATGCCCGAGCCGTACAGCCCGGTGCGGTCCTCGTAGACGATGGCCTTGCAGCTTTCGCCGTGGGGGTCCCCGGCGTCATAGAAGATCATGGCGTCCAGCTTGCCGGCGCTGCTCTCCACCATCTGTTGGGTGGAGGGGATGCCGGAGTTTTTGCGGGCGGCGGCGGGAACGCCGTTTTTGGTGGCGCCAATGTCCCCCATCATCCACATCATCCAGACGACGGCCAGAATCATGCAGAGAATCGCCATCAGGCGGGACAGGGTTTGTCTGTTCATGGGTGCTGCACTTCCTTATTTTTGTATCGTTGCCCCCATTCTACCATACCCTGCCCGAAACTGCAATGCGGACCGGTTTTGTTGCCAATTTGCCCGGCCGCCGTCTTGACAAACGGTCCCCTGTGCGTGTATGATAGAAGAAATCCATCATGGTAAAGGAGTGACTTTTGATGAAGCACATTCAGACTCTCGAGACCCGCGACATGGCGAAGAGCCTCCAGAACGGCGGCTGCGGCGAGTGCCAGACTTCCTGCCAGAGCGCCTGCAAGACCAGCTGCGGCATTGCCAACCAGCCTTGCGAGAAGAAGTAATTCGATTTCTGACATTTGCCGGGATCGCCTTGCCCAAGGCAATCCCGGCTGTTTTTTGCCATAAAAACGAGGAATTTTATGATCCATCAATACAAACTTAACGGTTATAATATTGTTCTGGACGTTTACAGCGGCAGCGTCCACGCGGTGGATGAGCTGGCCTATGACGCCATCGCCCTGATCGATGCCGGGCATCCCCGCGCCGAGGCCGCCGCGCTGCTGGCGGAAAAATACCGCGCCCACCCCGAGGTCACCCCCGCCGACATCCAGGACTGCTTTGACGATATTGAGGAGCTGACCGCCGCCGGAAAGCTCTTCTCCCAGGATATCTACGCCGACCGGGCCTTTGATTTCAAAAACCGCTCGACCGTGGTCAAGGCGCTCTGCCTTCATGTGGCCCATACCTGTAACCTCAATTGCGAGTACTGCTTTGCCGCGCAGGGCAAATTCCACGGCGAAACCGGCCTGATGAGCTTTGAGACCGGCAAGCGGGCGCTGGATTTCCTGGTGGAGCACAGCGGCACCCGCCGCAACCTGGAAGTGGATTTCTTCGGCGGGGAACCGCTGATGAACTTTGAGGTCTGTAAGCAGCTGGTGGCCTATGCCCGCAGCATCGAGCAGGACAAGGGCAAAAATTTCCGCTTCACGCTGACCACCAACGGCATCGGCATCACCGATGAGGTCATCGAGTGGGCCAACCGGGAATGCTATAACGTGGTGCTCTCGCTGGACGGCCGCAGGGAGGTCAACGACCGCTTCCGCAAGGATCTGGCGGGCAACGGCAGCTATGACCGCATTGTGCCCAAGTTCCAAAAGCTGGTCAGGGCCCGGGGCGGCAAGGGCTACTATATGCGGGGCACCTTCACCCACTATAACACCGACTTTACCAACGATCTGTTCCATATGGCCGATGACCTGGGCTTTGACGAGCTGTCCATGGAACCGGTGGTGAGCAAGGCCGGCAGCCCCGAGGCGCTGACCGAGGCGGACCTGCCGGTGCTGTACGACCAGTATGAGCTGCTGGCCAGGGATATGCTCCGCCGCGAAAAGGCGGGCCATCCCATCACCTTCTACCATTACATGATTGACCTGGCCCACGGCCCCTGTATCTATAAACGGATTTCGGGCTGCGGGTCCGGCACCGAGTATATGGCCGTCACCCCCTGGGGCGACCTGTATCCCTGCCACCAGTTTGTGGGCGACCCCGCCTATAAGCTGGGCGATATCTGGAACGGCGTGACCAACACTGCGCTGCGGGATGAGTTCAAGCTGTGCAACGTCTATGCCCGGCCCGACTGTAAGGACTGCTGGGCCCGGCTGTACTGTGCCGGCGGCTGCGCCGCCAACGCGCTCCACGCCACCGGCGATATCCATGGCGTCTATGAGTACGGCTGCAAGGTGTTCCGCAAGCGCATCGAGTGTGCGCTCATGATAAAAGTTGCCGAGGGCCTGGACCCCGACCTGGCCGGGCGCCGCGCCCCCGAGCCTGCGCCGGAGACAGACTGCGGCAGCTGTGACGACTGCAAGGAGGAATAACCGCCGTGGAATACCGTGTTGCCCGCCATAACCCTGCGCCTTACAACGACGCGGACGGAAAAATCAGCCTGCTGGGTCTTGGCACCATGCGCCTGCCGCTGCGGGACCCCGCCGACCCCACCAGCATCGATGAGGAGAAGGCCCGGGAAATTTTTGACTACGCCTACGCCCACGGCGTCAACTATTTTGACACCGCCTACCCCTACCATGGCAAAATGTCGGAAAAATTCTGCGGCAAGGCGCTGAGTAAATACCCCCGGCAGAGCTACCATCTGGCCAGCAAGCTGCCCGGCTGGTTCCTGAAATGCGACGCGGATGTGCCCCGCATCTTTGCCGAGCAGCTGGAAAACTGCCGCACCGATTATTTTGACTTTTATCTGGTCCACTCGGTCCATGAGGGCAGCTGGCCCAACTATGTCAAATATCACGCCTACGACCAGCTGGACGCAATGCGCCGGGCCGGGCGCATCAAGCGGCTGGGGTTCTCCTTCCACGGCAGCGTGGCGCTGCTGCGGGAGGTTCTGGCCGCCGGGGACTGGGATTTTGTCCAGCTCCAGCTCAACTATTTTGACTGGGATTACCAGAACAGCCGGGAAAAATACGAGCTCTGCGCCGCCGCCGGGCTGCAGGTCATTGTGATGGAACCGGTGCGGGGCGGGATGCTCAACACCCTGTGCCCCGAGGCCGCCGAAATTCTGCGCGCCGCCGCGCCGGAGCGCAGCCTGGCCAGCTGGGCCATCCGCTGGGCGGCCAGCCTGCCGGGGGTGCTGTGCGTGCTGTCCGGCATGAGCACGCGGGAGCAGGTGGAGGACAACGTTGCCTCCATGGACCCCTTTGTGCCCCTCACCGCCGCCGAGCAGGCCACGCTGGCCAAAGCGCTGGAGGTCTTTCGCGCCCGCCAGCTCGTGCCCTGCACCGCCTGCCGCTACTGTATGCCCTGCCCGGCGGGGGTGGATATCCCCGCCATGATGCACGTCTGGAACGAGTACCGCCTGCATGGCGATCGGGCCGCAAACCTGAAGGAAAACTACAACGACGCCCCCGAAGCCGCCCGCGCCGAACACTGCGTCGGCTGCGGCGCCTGCCTGGACAAGTGCCCCCAGCATATCGACATCCGCTCCATGATGACCGCCATCCGCACCGTGGCGCAGGAATCGGAGAAGTAAAAAGACACAGGGCCCTGCACCCAATGCGCAGGGCCCTGCTTTTATCATTTTTGGAAGTCCGCCAGATACACCTCGGCGCTGCGGGTCATCTCGCGGGAAAAATCGCTGTCGTACTTGCGGGCGCAGAAGGCGCGCAGGCCGGCGTCCAGATCTTCGGTTCTGCCGTTGGCGGCGGCGCGGGCGGCAAACCCGGCGCGCAGCGCGGAGGGGTCAGGGTCGGGGTAGACGTTCTCAAAGACGATGGCCTCCTCCGGGAAGCGGGCCGGCTTGGGGCGGCGCTTCTGCTGCTCGGTGGGACGGCCAAAAATCACCATGGCCACAGGCACCACACAGGCCGGCAGGTGCAGCGCCGCCCGCATGGCCTCGGCGTTTTCCAGCACGTCGCCGATGTAACAGCTGCCGATGCCCATGCTTTCCGCCGCCGTCACGGCGTTCTGCGCCGCAATGCAGGCGTCGGCGGCGGCCAGCAGCAGGTCCCCGGCGCCGGGGTCCCGGGGCGCGGCGCCCGCCATGCGGTAGGCATCCAGCCAGCGGCGGCAGTCCGCCAGAAAGACCAGGCAGAGCGGCGCCGCCGCAATCATGGGCTGATGGTCGCACAAATCCGCCATCCGGCCGCGCAGCGCGGGGTCGGTGATGTCCAGAATGGTGTACAGCTGCTGGTTGCCCGCCGTGGGCGCCATGAAGGCGGCGTGCACAATGGCGCTCCGCTCCTCCGCCGTGACCGGCTCGTCGGTGAACACCCGGACACTTTTTCGCGCCTCCAACTGGCGCAGTACCTCATTTTCCATGCAATTTCCCTCAGCGCACATATTTCAGCGTGTAGTTCTGGGTGCCCATGCCGATCTTCTCGGCGTGGTCCAGCGTCTCGTGCCAGGTGCAGCCGCGGGTCACGTCCATAAAGTTGTCGCCGCAGCAGCGGTAGGATTTGTCGGCCCGGTGCTCGCCCAGAATGCTGTTGGCAAAGGGCTCGGCGGCCAGAACGGCGTCGCAGCAGGCGCGGTCCAGCGCCACCGGGTCAAAGCTGGCGTACATACCGATGTCGGGCACGATGGGCGCGTCGTTTTCGCCGTGGCAGTCGCACATGGGGGAGACATCCATCACCAGGCTCACATGGAAGTTGGGCCGCCCCGCGCAGACCGCATAGGCATACTCCGCCATTTTGCAGTCCAGAATCTCGTTGGCGTTGTCCTCCTGGGAATAGATGGCGTCAAAGTTGCACCGTCCGATGCACCGCCCGCAGCCCTTGCACAGCTCCTGATCGATGACCGCCTTGCCGTCCACATAGCGGATGGCGTCCGAGCCGCACTCCTTGGCGCACTGGCGGCAGCCGCGGCACAGGCCGGCCTGCACGGCGGGCTTGCCGGCGCTGTGCTGCTCCATCTTGCCGGCGCGGGACCCGCAGCCCATGCCCAGGTTTTTCAGCGCGCCGCCAAAGCCGGTGGCCTCGTGGCCCTTGAAGTGGTTCAGCGAAATGATGATGTCGGCGTCCATGATGGCGCGGCCGATCTTGGCGGTCTTGCAGTATTCCCCGTTGGGCACCGGCACCTCCACGTCGTCGGTGCCGCGCAGCCCGTCGCCTATGATGACCTGACAGCCGGTGGTCAGCGGGCCAAAGCCGTTCTCCTGCGCCGCGCCCAGATGCTCGATGGCGTTCTTGCGCCGGCCGGGGTAGAGGGTGTTGCAGTCGGTCAGGAAGGGGATGCCGCCCTGGCTGCGCACCACGTCGGCCACCGTCCTGGCGTAGTTGGGGCGCAGGAACGCCAGGTTGCCCGGCTCGCCGAAGTGCATCTTGATGGCCACAAACCGGCCGTCCATCTCGATCTCCCCGATGCCGGCGGCCCGCATGAGCTTTTCCAGCTTCTGCTGCAGGCTGGTGCCCACCGGAACGCGGAAGTCGGTATAATACACAGTGGATTTTTTCTCCTGATGTTCCATAATGGATTCTCCTTGCCAAATGAATTTTTGGGATTTTCTGCCTTTTATTATACGACCGGCGCGCCCAAATTGCAAACTTATGAAAAAATGCGTGACAGAGCCCCCGGCGGTGTGGTATACTAAAAAATACAAATTTGTTACAAAAACGGAGGTGCGTGATTACGGAGGCAGTCCGAAACCGTTTTGTGTGGGTCCTCGCGGCTGTGGCGATGGTGCTGGCGCTGGCCGTTCTGCCCGTCGGGGCCGAGAGCGTGGACTATGCCCAGACGCTGGACCGGCTGGACCGGCTGCAAACGCTGGCGCAGCAGTATGTGGAGGAAAAGGGCAGCTCCGCAGACCCGGTGGATCTGACCCTGGGCTTTACCCGCGTGGGGGAGTACAATACCACCGTCTGGCAGCTCACGGCGGGGGTGCGCGACCCGGAGTTTGAGAGTTACGCCACCGGCCGGGACTCCGATCTGTGGGATCTGCAAAACATGACCACCGCCGTGCTGCCCAACGGCCAGACCATCGATATGGGCCACCTGCTGGCCTCCATAAATCTGGTCTACCGCGGTATGCCGCTGGCGGGCAGCTGGGGCGGCGACTGTATGCAGCTGGCCCAGGTCTATGCCGGTCAGGCCGGCGATGCCGGCGGGTACGCGGCGCTGATGCGCCAGACCTTTGCCATCGACGATGACGGCACCGTGAGCAGGTTCGGGGACCAGGACCTGCGGGCGGATCTGGACTCGGTGGTGGCGGGGTCCCGCCTGACGAAGGACAGCCGCATCGCCGACGTGCTGCGGGACTATTATGACGGGCTGGATGATTACAACCGGGCCTATCAGTTTATCGCGCTGAGCTTTGGCGCGGTGGATACCAGCAATACCGCCGCCTTTGCGGATCAGATTTACAACGCCCTCATCAAGGACACCGGGATGCAGCTGCTGCTGTATATGAACCAGATGTGGGGCAAGGACGGCTGGACCGTCCTGCCCGAGAGCGAACCCGCTTTGCGGGGCGCCTGCACGGTGCTGGCGGAGTATCTGAGCAGCGCGGTGAACGGCGAGAAGGTCAAGGCGGCAAGCTCCACCCTGATGCACACGCTGGCCGGCCAGGCGCTGGTGGACGCCCTCAACGCCATCGGCGATTCCGAGGCTGCCTCCAACGCCCAGCAGGCGGTGGACCAGGCACAGAGCGGCGGCGCGGCGTCCACCTCCGGGGAGGATGCCCTCACCAGCGCGACCCAGAAGCTCAAGACGGGTTTCAACGCCCAGATGTTTCAGCTGGTTCTGCTCATCATCGGGGCGGCGGCAATCCTGGGCATGGTCGTCTGCATCGCGCTGCTGGTCAGCCACAGGAAAAACCGGCAGTGACCCTTCATGACAAAGAAAAAAGCGGCGCCAAAGCGCCGCTTGCAGCGTGTCGGGTTTCCCGACACGCTGCAAAAGGGGGACCCGTCCGGCTCCTCGCACACAATTTCCCGCAAAATTTCCCTGTCGGTGTCACCATCGTCGGCGCAGGTCCGCCGATGGTGACGGATTTTAACTTTTTCGACAGTCTGAAAGCGGCGCCAATGCGCCGCTTTTTGTGTGGGGCTTCTGCTCAGATGTCCCGGAAAGTGACCTGGGGCATCAGCTTTTCAATCACGCTGTACTCGGCGGCCTGGGAACCGCTGCACATGACGTTGGCGGTGCCGGCGGCCACCGAGAGGCGCACCGCCTCCTCCAGCGGCAGATCCCGTTCCTCGGCCACGGCCAAAGCGGCCACCACGGCGTCGCCGGCGCCCACGGTGCTGCCCACGGGGACCTTCAGGCCCGGCGCATAGACGGTGCGCTCCGCCGTCACATACAGCATACCGCGCCCGCCCATGGACACCACCACCTTGGCGGTGCCCCGGCTCAGCAGCTCCCGGGCGGCGGCAATCAGCTCCTCAATGCTGTCCAGCTCCCGGCCCATCAGGCGGGAAAGCTCGTCGTTGTTGGGCTTGATGAGGTAGGGCACGGCGGCCATGCCCTCAGCCAGCGGCGCGCCGTCGGAGTCCAGAAAAACCTTGGCGCCCTTTTCCCGGCAGGCCTCGCCCCAGACGCGGTAGGTGTCCCGGGGGGCGCCGGCGGGCAGGCTGCCGGCCAGAACCACAATGTCGTCGTGGCGCAGCAGTTTGAGCAGGTGTTCCAGCAGGCTTTGCAGCGTCTCGTCGTCCACAGGGGCGCCCGGCTCGTTGATCTCGGTGCTGGTGTGCAGAACCGGGTCAATGACTTTCAGGTTGATGCGGGTGTTGCCCTCCACGGGCAGAAAGTCGCAGGTGATGTTCTCTCCCTCCAGCCCCTGCGCGATGGCCTGGCCGGTGGTGCCGCCCAGAATGCCGATGGCGCGGCTGGTGCTGCCCAGCCGGGCCACCACCTTGGACACGTTGATGCCCTTGCCGCCGGGATCGGTGCGCAGCGAGACAATGCGGTTGACGTCATCCACCGCAAAGGACGGGATCTCGACGGTTTTATCCAGCGCCGGGTTCAGTGTGACGGTATAGATCATGGCGCAAGCCTCCTTCAAAGCAACAGCAGAATTGAGGAATTTTTTTTTCGCGGTCTTTGTATCAAGTATACGCCTTCTTGCGGCGGACTGCAAGCAAATTCACAGGATTAACGCGAAATTTGCGTTTTCCGCCCCAAACCTTGCGGATCTTTCGGCCCCGGACAGGAGGAAATCATGGAACATCGTGTGGAAATTCTCGATCATGGCACCCGGGTTTTTACGGCACCCGGCGCGGGCTTTGGCACCGACGCGCTGCTGCTGTCCCGGTTTGCCCGGCCGCGCCCAAAGGATGCGGCGCTGGACCTGTGCAGCGGCTGCGGCATTCTGGCCCTGGCCTGGCATGACGGGGGCCACCGCGGCCCCTGCACGGCGGTGGAGCTGGACCCAGACGCCTCGGTCCTCTGTGCGGCTGCGGCGGCCCACAACCCGGAGGGCGGCCACATCACGGCGCTCTGCGGGGATCTGCGCGCCTTCTGCATGGCGGGGCCGGAGCGGGGGCGCTATGACTTTGCGGCCTGCAACCCGCCCTATTTCACGGGGGGAATCCCAAGCCCCGATCCCCGCCGCGCCGCCGCCCGCCACGACGGCAGCTGCACCGTGGAGGATGTGGCGGCCTGCGCGGCCCGGGCGCTGCGGGACGGCGGCAAGCTGGTTCTTTGCCACCGGCCGGAGCGGATGGCGGCAGTGTTCTGTGCGCTGTGTGCGGCGGGGCTGGAGCCCAAGCGGGCCGCCATGGTGCGCCAAACCCCCGGCGCCCGGCCCTGGCTGTTCCTGGTGGAGGCCCGCAAGGGCCGCCGCCCCGGCCTTGTCTGGGAACCGGATGTGCTGACGGGGGAGGGGGTAAGGTACGGCGGGGTGTGACGGGGGATTTTGTTCCTTCTTTGCAAAGAAGGAACCGAAGAAACTCCAGACAGAGATACAAAAAGGGCGCCGTGCGGGGAATGCACGGCGCCTTCTTTGATGGGGTTACAAAGGGATCAGGCGAACATATTGATGAGGATACCGGCCGCCACAGCGGAACCGATGACGCCCGCCACGTTGGGGCCCATGGCGTGCATGAGCAGATAGTTGCGGGGGTTGTACTCCTGGCCGACCTTCTGGGAAACACGGGCGGCCATGGGAACGGCGGAAACACCGGCGGAACCGATGAGGGGGTTGACCTTGCCGTGGGTGAGCACGCACATCAGCTTGCCCAGCAGCACGCCGCCTGCGGTGCCGACGCCGAAGGCCACAATGCCCAGGACGATGATCTCGACGGTCTGGATGTTCAGGAAGGTGGACGCGTTGGTGGTGCAGCCCACGCTGAAGCCCAGGAAGATGGTGACAATGTTCATCAGCTCATTGCCGGCGGTCTTTTTGATGCGCTCCACCACGCCGCATTCCTTCATCAGGTTGCCCAGCATCAGGCAGCCCACCAGAACGGCGGCGTCCGGCAGCGTCAGCGAGACAATGATGGTGACAATGATGGGGAAGAGGATCTTCTCGGTCCGGGAGACCTTGCGGGGGCTTTCCATCACGATCTGGCGCTCTTTTTCGGTGGTCAGCGCCTTCATGATGGGCGGCTGGATGACCGGGACCAGCGCCATGTAACAGTAGGCCGCCACTGCGATGGAGCCCAGCAGATGGGGCGCCAGCTTGGAGGTGACGAAGATGGCGGTGGGGCCGTCCGCGCCGCCAATGATGCCGATGGAGGCCGCTTCCTTGTTGGTAAAGCCCAGCAGTTTGGCGCCCAGGAAGGTGAAGAAGATGCCCAGCTGGGCGGCAGCGCCCAGCAGCAGGCTGGAGGGCCGGGCGATCAGCGGCTCAAAGTCGGTCATGGTGCCGATGCCCAGGAAGATCAGCGGGGGATAGATGCCCAGCTTGACGCCCAGGTATAAGTAGTCGGCCATGCCGCCCGAGGTGCCCAGCAGCTCCCAGTTGATGTGCTGGGTCTCGTTGATAAAGATCTCCATGTGGAAAATGCCGTCCAGCGGCAGGTTGGTCAGCAGCATACCGAACCCGATGGGCAGCAGCAACAGCGGCTCAAACTGGCGCACAATGGCCAGATACAGCAGCACGCAGGCCACCACGATCATGACGGCGTATTTCCAGCCGCCCTCGGCAAAGAAAACCTGTGCCCAGCCGGAATTGGCAAAAATCTGGGCAATGTTGGTGAAAATTGCTCCCATAGCGCTTGTCTGTCCCTCCTGTTCACATAAATGGCGTAGTGTTCTGAACAACGCCGGCGTCGCCCCAGACGCCACGGCGGGACCCGGCCTTGGGCTTCTGGGCGCGGCGGATGCCGCGGATGGTCAGCCCCTCATCCAGCGAGGCGACAGCAGCCGCGATGGCGGCAATGATCTCGCCGGGGATGCCGCCCTCCACTGCGGGCGCAGCAGGCGCGGCGGGGGCTGCGGGCGCAGCCGGGGCGGCGGCTTTGGACGCGGGGGCGGCGGGCTTGGCCTCCACCTTGGGCGCTTTGGGCGTGCCGTTCTTTCTGGCGTTGGCCGCGTCAAAAATTTTGCCCTCCAGCGTGATAATGAGACACAGCGCAACCAGCATGCCGAACACCAGCGTGATGCTGGTCAGCACAACGGTCGCGTCGCTGGCTTCCAGGGCGAGCAGGGCGATCTGATTGCTCATAGGGGCGTTTCCTCCTTATCAAAGCGGCGCAAAGCGCCGCAGTTCTTGCAGCAACCGGGCGTCTGCGCCTGGCAGACCTCCCGGCCGGGCAAATAAGCCCAATATGAAGCTATTATAACACACCCGTTCTGGTTTGGGTAGCCGGTTTTGAAAAAAATGTGACAAATTTATCAAAGATTTTTCGCCCCGGTTTTTACCAAATTAAACCCCTTCGCAGCCCCGCCGCTGGCCTGCGCGGGACCCGCCCCGGGGCGATTGGCGGGGAAAGGAGTGTGGACGTTGTGGAAAATTCACAAATTTTACGGGGAAGTGTTGGGGTGTATGGCGCGTTTTTCCCAAATTTTAATAAAATGTGAACTTCCGTCTTGACGCTGGCCCGGTCCCGCGCTAGAATAAGACACATCAAAACCACGGCAACGGCGCCGGGCAGGAGAAGATCCTGCCCGGCGCTTTTGTTTTTCCCGGTATGGTTTTGGGAATAAGAGAGGAGAGATTGTATATGTACAATTCTGCGAACGTCATCTGGACGCTGGTCGCAGCGTTCCTCGTGTACTTCATGCAGGCCGGTTTCGCCCTCTGTGAGGCCGGTCTGACCCGCGCCAAGAACACGGGCAACATTCTGATGAAGAACATGATGGACTTCTGCATCGGCACCCCCTGCTTCTGGATCATCGGCTTCGGGCTGATGTTCGGCGGCTCCAGCGCCCTCATCGGTGGGTTCACCCCCTTCATGCAGGGCGATTTCAGCGCCGTCCTGCCCGACGGCATTCCCCTTTGGGTCTATGCGGTGTTCCAGACGGTGTTCTGCGCCACCGCCGCCACCATCGTCTCCGGCTCCATGGCGGAGCGCACCAAGTTCAGCGCTTACTGCTGCTACTCCGCCGCCATCAGCCTGATCGTCTATCCCATCTCGGGCCACTGGATCTGGGGCGGCGGCTGGCTGGCCCAGATGGGCTTCCATGACTTTGCCGGCTCCACCGCCGTTCACTTTGTGGGCGGCCTGACCGCCATGCTGGGCGCCGCCATTCTGGGACCCCGTATCGGCAAGTACGGCAAGGACGGCAAGGCCCGCGCCATCCCGGGCCACAACCTGACCGCCATGGCCCTGGGCGTCTTTATCTTGTGGTTCTGCTGGTTCGGCTTCAACGGCGGCTCCACCGTCTGCATGACCGGCGATGACGCCATCGTTTCCGCCGGCCTGGTCTGCTTCAACACCAACCTGGCCGCCGCGCTGGCCACCGTGGCCGCTCTGGTCACCTCCTGGCTGCGCTACGGCAAGCCCGATGTGTCGCTGACCTTCAACGGCGCCCTGGCCGGCCTGGTTGCCATCACCGCAGGCTGCGATGCCGTCGACCCCTTCGGCGCCGCCATCATCGGCATTGTTGCCGGTGTGCTCTGCATCTTCTCCGTTGAATTCTTCGACAATATGGCCAAGATCGATGACCCCGTGGGCGCCGTCTCGGTTCACTGTGTCAACGGTGCCTGGGGCACCATCGCCACCGGCCTGTTCTCCACCAGCGAGGGCCTGTTCTATGGCCACGGCTTCGGATTCTTTGGTGTTCAGGTTCTCGGCGTTGTCGCCGTGGCGGCCTGGGTGCTGGTTTCCATGTTCCTCATCTTTACCCTCATCAACAAGACCATCGGCCTGCGCGTCACCGAGCAGGAAGAGATCGACGGTCTGGATTTCCACGAGCACGGCCTGGCCTCCGCTTACTCCGGCTTTGCCATCTCTGATCCCACCTACGCCGGCATGGATGTCAACGAGAACACCGACCTGGGCGAGGACGACATCACCAAGGCCAGCGAGGCCAAGGTCAACGCCGCCGTCAAGGTGGTCAAGGAAGAACCCCTGCCCGCCGAGCTGGATTCCGGTATGCACAAGGTTGTGCTGATTGTCCAGCTGGCCAAGTTTGAGGCCCTCAAGAAGGCTCTCAACGATCTGGGCGTCACCGGCATGACGGTGACCCAGGTTATGGGCTGCGGCCTGCAGAAGGGCAGCGGCGAGAAGTACCGCGGCGCCGAGGTGGACGCCACCCTGATGCCCAAGGTCAAGGTTGAGGTTGTGGTGAGCAAGATCCCCGTGGATAAGATCATCGATGCCGCGACCAAGGTCCTGTACACCGGCCACATCGGCGACGGCAAGATCTTTGTCTACAACGTTGCCAAGGTGGTCAAGGTCCGCACCGGCGAGATCAACTACGCCGCGCTGCAGGACGTGGAGTAATCCCCATTTAACAGCTTTTTCATCCCGTAAAATTCCTCCAAATTT
The DNA here is from genome assembly GCA_004561545.1 of bacterium. GTDB lineage: Bacteria > Bacillota > Clostridia > Oscillospirales > Ruminococcaceae > Gemmiger. Next base: position 17,923 of record SFVK01000016.1, on the reverse strand, counting down.
TACGCAGCGTCCCCCGCCTGGGTTCAGGCGGGGGACGCTTTGGTATGATCAGACGGTTTGCGCTCCCTGCACCGGGCGCAGCGGCAAAGGCCGGGCGGCCCGGACCGCGCGGAGAAGGCGCGCAACGCCGTCACGCAAACTGGCTGGCGTACAGCCGGTAGTAAAACCCTTTGGCGGCCATCAGGCTGTCGTGGGTGCCCTGCTCCACCACATCGCCGTGGTTCACCACCAGAATGCGGTCGGCGTTCTGGATGGTGGAAAGCCGGTGGGCGATCACAAAGCAGGTTTTGCCCTTCATCAGGCTGCGCATGGCCTGCTGGACCTGGCGCTCGGTGTTGGTGTCCACATTGCTGGTGGCCTCGTCCAGAATGAGCATACTGGTGTCATACAGCATGGCCCGGGCGATGGTGAGCAGCTGCTTCTGCCCCTTGCTGATGTTGCCGCCGTCCTCACTGATGACGGTGTTGTAGCCCTCGGGCAGCCGCAGGATGGTGTTGTGGATGCGGGCGGCCCGGGCGGCGGCCACCACCTCCTCCATGGTGGCGCCCTCCTTGCCATAGGCGATGTTGTCAAAGATGGTGCCCCGGAATACCCAGGTGTCCTGCAGCACCATGGCGTAGCTGCGGCGCAGGCTGTCCATGGTATAGTCCCGGGCGTCCCGGCCGTCCACCGCGATGGCGCCGGCGTCGGGGTCATAGAACCGCATCAGCAGATTGATGATGGTGGTCTTGCCGGCGCCGGTGGGCCCCACAATGGCGATGGTCTGGCCGGGCTTTGCCTCCAGGCTCAGGTCGTGCAGCACGGTTTTGCCGGGCAGATAGCCAAAGCTCACGTCCTGCGCCCGCACATCCCCCCGGCAGCCGGTCAGACACAGGGCCCCGGGGCGGTCGGCGGTCTCCTCCGGGTCGTCCAGAAGCTGGAAGATGCGCTCCGAGGCCGCCAGCGCGCTGAAAATCTCGTTGATGATGTTGGCGATCTCGTTGATGGGGCCGCTGAACTTGCGGCTGTAAAGCACAAAGCTGGAGATCTGCCCCAGATCCACAATGCGGAAGAGGTAGAGCACCGCCCCGCCCAGGCCGATGGCGGCCAGACCGATGTTGCTGATCATGCCGATGGTGGGGCCCATCTGAAGGCCCAGGCCGTCGGCGTCGCGGTAGGCCCCGGCGGCGTCCTCGTTGATGGCGCTGAACCGCCGGCATACCGAGTCCTCGTTGGCGTAGGCCAGAATGGTTTTCTGGCCGGTGAACATCTCCTCCACAAAGCCGTTCATGGTGCCGTAGGCCGCGCTGCGCCTGGCGTAGAGCGGCCGGGTGATGCGGCCCATGGCCCGGGTGTAGAGGATGGACACCGGAATGGTGAACACCATGCAGAGCACCAGTGGCACCGAGATGGAGCACATCATCACAAAACTGCCCACCACCGTGACCAGGCTGGTCAGGATCTGCACCACGTCGGTGGAAAGGCTGGTGCAGACCACGTCCACGTCGTAGGAGACGCGGCTGATGATGTCGCCCGCCTGGTTGCGGTCAAAGTAGCCCACCGGCAGCCGCATGAGCTTATCAAAAACGTCGCGGCGCATATTTTCCGCCACCCGGCGTCCCACCCGCATCATGCCGATGTTCACAAGAAAATTCATCACGTTGCTGCCCACATAGGCCGCCAGCATCAGCAGCGCGTAGTGCAGCACGGCGTCCATGTCCACGGCGCCCGGCCCGCCGCTGGCGGCCGAGATGGCCCTGCCCGCAAAGCTGGGCCCCAACAGATTGCCGATGTTGCTGGCAAAGGAGCACAGCAGCAGGGCCAGCACCATCCAGCGGTACTGCATCAGATACTGCATCATGCGGCGCAGCGCGCCTTTGGCGTTTTTGGGGCGCTGCTTGACGCCCCCGCGGTCCCCCGGTCCCGGCATAACAACCCCTCCTTTATTCCATGGCACCCATCTGGGTCTCGTAAATTTCGCGGTAGGGCGGGCAGTTTTCCAAAAGCTCCCCGTGGCTGCCGTAGCCGATGCATCGGCCGTTGTCCATCACCAGAATGTGGTCCATGCCCATGACGCTGCTCACCCGCTGGGCAATCAGGATCACGGTGCTGTCCCCGTGGCTGCGGGCAATGGCGCGGCGCATGGCAGCGTCGGTCCTGTAGTCCAGCGCGCTGGAGCTGTCGTCCAGCACGAGAATTTCGGGGTTCCCGGCCAGCGCGCGGGCCACCAGAAGCCGCTGCTTCTGCCCGCCCGACAGGTTGGCGCCCTTGATGGCCGCCGGGTGGTCCAGACCGTCCTCCAGGCTGTCAATGTACTCCGCCGCCATGGCGTCCTTGGCGGCGCGGCGCAGCGCCGCTTCGTCCAGATCGCGGCCAAAGCGGATGTTCTCGCCCAGGGTGTCCTGGAACACCATGTCATTCTGGAACGCCACGCCGAACTTGCGGTGCAGCTCGTCCTTGTCATAGCTGCGCACATCCCGGCCGTCCACAAAGACGCCCCCGGCATCCGCGTCGTAGAACCGCATCAGCAGGTTGATGATGGTGGTCTTGCCGCAGCCCGTGGGGCCGATGACGCCCAGGCTCTCCCCCCGGTTGAGGGAAAAGCTGATGTGGTCCAGCGCCTTTTCCCGCTCGCCGCCCGCAAAGCCGGCGCCGGTTTTGCCATAGCTGAAATCCACATTCTCAAACCGGAGGAACCCTGCCCCGGAGGGCTGAAGCGCCTCCCCGGGACGCAGCACCCGCTGTTCGTCGGGCGCGGCCAGAACCTCCGCGATGCGGCCGGCGCTGGCGCTGGCCTTGCTCAGCGTCATGAAAATGCGGCTCAGCCCCATGACGCCCATGGTAATCATATTAAAATAGGTAAGGAACGCCAGAATCACGCCGGGCCGGGTCAGGCCCTCGTTGACCCGCCAGGCCCCCGCCACCACCACCAGCGTCAGCCCGACGTTCAGGCAGAGCTGCATCAGCGGGCCGGGGATGGCCATGACGGTGCTGGCCTTGATGTCGCAGTCGGTCATCTCCCGGTTGGCGGCGGCAAAGCGGCGCTTCTCATAGTCCGCCTTGCTCAGCGCCTTGACCACCCGGATGCCGGTGATGTTCTCCCGCATGATGCGCACCACGCTGTCCAGCCGTTTCTGGACGGTGTTGTACATGGGGATGCCTTTGGCGGAGACAAAGAACACCACCGCGAGAAGCACCGGAAGCATGACCACCAGAATCATGGCCAGCGGCAGGTCCATGGCCAGTGTCATCACCATGCCGCCCAGCAGCAGCATGGGCGCGCGCACGCACATGGACTGAAGCTGCTGTACGGCGGACTGGACGTTGTAGCTGTCGCTGGTCATACGGCTGATCAGGCTGGGCAGGCCCAGCTCGTCAAAGGCGCTGCCCGGCAGGTTGGCGGTTTTTACAAACAGGTCCTGCCGCACGTCGTAGCTGATGCGGTGGGCGTTGTCCACCGTGCGGCGGTTGGCCAGCACGTTGAGCTGGCGGCAGACCACCGCCGCCGCGAACATGAGCAGCCCCCACAGCACCACCCGGGGCAGGCTGCCCGCAGGCACCACATCGTCAATCATGTATTCCAGAATGTAGGGCAGCAGCAGTTCCGTCATGGTGCCGGCCAGCTTGATGCCCATGGCCAGCAGCACGGCGGCCCTGTACCGGCCCATATAGCGGAAAATCAGTTTCATGGCCGGTTACCCCTCCCTTGTCTCGCGGGCCAGCGCCACCGCGTTGCGGCACAAAATGCCGGCCAGCCGTTCCAGCTCGTCCAGCTCCCCGGCGTTCAGCCCCTCCAGCAGCCGGTCGGCAAATTCCTCATAGGCGCCGTGAATCTGCGGGTACAGCGCCGTTGCCCTGGCGGTGGGATAGATGCAGCGGCAGCGGCCGTCGCTCTCGCTGGGACGGCGCTCCAGATAGCCCAGCTCCTCCAGCCGGGTGAGCTGGTGGGCGGCGGTGGTCTTGTCAATGCAGAAATTGGCCGCAATCTGCTCCTGGGTGCAGCCCGGCTCGCGGCAGGCCATGGTGATGTAAAGATGGAGCGCGGGGGGCAGCGCGCAGTCCTTCAGCCGCTGTTTGCGGTAAGCGTTGCAGCAGCGCCCCACCCGCAGCAGATTGCCCAAAATCCTGTGTTTCATGGCGGTTTCCCCTTTCCGGCGGGTTGTTCTGCGTTCAGTATATCCCAAAAGGTTGTATTTTGCAACAATTTTGGAAAATTTTTGCCCCGGTGTAACAAAACCGGGGGCAAAATCGTCTTAAAAATTGAGACAGTTTGGAAACAACTCGGAAACCTTCGCGTGGTATTCTGATTTTAAACAACAGGAAGTACCCCGTGCAGGAAGTGAAAGGTGGCGGATTCCCATGGCAAAAACGGCACAGCGTTCCCCCCAAACCCGGGACTGGTATGCGCTGCGGCGCAAAAAGAGGCGCAGGCGCCGGGTGCGCCGGGGGATGTTCCTGGCGGCCTTTGTGATTCTGGCGGCGGCGCTGGTGGTGGTTGCACCCCAAACCGGTCTGCTGCCCGCCGCCGAGGAGGACACCGGGCCCCGCCACGCGCTGACGCCGCTGGCGGAACCGGCCAGCAGCGACAAGCCGGTGATTGCCGTTGACCCCGGCCACGGAGGAACCGACCCCGGCACCGAGGGCAGCGGCATCCGGGAATCCGAGATGACCTGGCGCACCGCCAACGCGCTGGCCAATCTGCTGGAGGAGGACGGGCGCTTTTCCCCCCTGCTGACCATCAGCGAGAGTGAAAGCCAGGACCCCACCCAGCCCCGGGTGGAGCCGGCCGAGCGCACCCGGCGGGCCGCCGACGCCGGCGCGGTGCTCTTTTTCTCCATCCATGGCGACGCGGACGGCGACGCCTCCACCTGCGGCTTTGAGTGTTACGCCATCCCGCCGGGGCGCAGCGACCATCAGGCCAGCCTGAGCCTGGCGCGGCTGGTGGCCCGGGGGTTTGGGGACGCGGGGGCCAGGGTTCGCGGCGAGGACGGCGTGCGGTACATATATTTTGACGCGGCCGACAACCGCATGGTCTTTGAATCCAGCGATGAGAGCATCCACACCGACCCCACGTTCCGCATTCTGGAGACCGCCCCCTGCCCGGCGGTTCTGGCGGAGCAGTGCTTTTTGACCAACGCCGCCGACGCCGCGGCCTTTGCTTCCGCCGATGGCTGCCAGACCGCCGCGCAGATTTACTACAACGCCATCTGCGCCTGGTGGGACCAGCAGGCGGCGGAACCATAACAAACAGTAAGGCCCTGGCAGCGTGTCGGGAACCCCGACACGCTGCAAAAGGGGGACCCGTCCGGCACGGCTTCGCCCGTCGCTTCGCTCCTCGCACACAATTTCCCGCAAAATTTCCCTGTCGGTGTCACCATCGTCGGCGCAGGTCCGCCGATGGTGACGGATTTTGACTTTTTTGACAAACAGCAAGGCCCTGCACCTCACGGCGCAGGGTCTTGGTTTATGCGTGTTTGAGACGGAGGACGGGGAGCTTTTCCCACAGGCCGCCGCAGGTTTCCCCGGCGGCACAGAGCTTGTCCGCCAGGCAGACCAGCCAGGCCTCCCGGCAGGTGGGGGGCAGCGGGGTCAGGGGGAACATATGTTTGGAAATGATTTCTTTCTCAATGGGGCTGAGGGACCAGTCCTCCCCGGCGTTGCGCAGCGCGGTGGCCGGGTGGGTGAAGCCGTGCAGCCGGTGGCTGGCGTCTTTCTCGTGCCAGTCATAGAGAAAATAGTCATGGAGCAGCGCCCCGCGGATCAGGGCGTTCTCGTCCACCCGCAGGTGCAGCGCCCGGGCCAGCGCGCAGGCCGTGCAGGCCACCCGCAGGCAATGGGCATAGACCGTCACGCTGCCGTGCTGGAGGCAGGCCCGGGTTGCGCCAAAGCGTCCCTCCCGCTCCAGCCGGGCCGCCATGGCCGCCACTGCGGCGTTGGCGGTCTTCATCAGCTGAACATCACCACGTCATCCCGGGGCGCCTCGGCGGGCTCCACGGTCAGGGCGGTGAGCACCGGGCCAACCGCGTCCGGCGTCTGGCCCTTGTAGATGGGATGGTACTTGAGGTTCACCTTGGCGGTCAGGGTGATCCAGTCCCGCTGTTTGAGCTTTTTGTAATCGGTATAGCGGCAGGGGAAGCCCACAAACTGGATGTCCTGCACGCAGCAGGTCATGGCGAACCGGCCGGGCACAAAGCTGTCCTTGCCGGCGCGGACGGTCTGGCAGACCTGCGCCAGAAATTTGACCGTCTTGCCGTCGTATTTCTGCATATCGTCCATGCAGTCCATATACCAGATGCCAAAATACTCCTCCGGGATCTCGATGACCGGGGCGTTCACGTCAAAGGGCAGGGGATCGGGGATATCGTCGTAGGCCACGCTGCCGTCGCCGAACTCATAGGCAATGTCGCACCGGCGGCTGGCCTGGCGCACCAGCTTGTGGATGAGCTGGCGGCTCTCGTCGTCGTTGACCTTCTCGGCCCGGTTGACCACCAGAAGCTCGCTGCCCCGCAGCTTGTCCAGCAGCAGGGAGCGCATGGCGTTGTCGTTGGCGTAGGTCTTGATGGTGGTGCCGTCGGCGGTGGCCAGGCACTGGTAAATCAGCCAGTTGTCCGGCAAAGCGTCGTACAGCTCCTGCACCAGCCACATCCCGTTGTATTCAATGATAACCCGCCCGCAGCCGGATTTCTTTTCCCAGTTTTGAAGGTTCTGGCGGTTCAGCTCCGCCTTGTCGCTGATGACGGCCACCGTCACGCCGCCAAAGGCAAAGCGGTCGGGGTCATACTCCTCCTCGCCCTCCTCGCAGACCAGCAGCAGCGTCTTGTCGCCGGAGTCAAACTGGGGGTCCTCCATGGTTTCCTGGATAAAGCGGGTCTTGCCGCTCTCCAGCTGGCCCACAAACAGGTAGCAGGGGATTTCTTTCTGTGCCATGTGCGGCCTCCTTTATTTATACGCGGAAAAGGGTCTCCACCTCATGCTCCTTCAGACCCGAGCCGATCACGCAGAGCTTGCCGGTCACATCGGGGGAGCAGGGGCGGATCTCCTGCTCGCCGGGGACCATGTCGAACTCGAACCAGCCGTCGCCGCCGTCCACAATGCCCTTGGCGCGCAGCACGGCGCCATAAGCGCCGGAATCCAGCGCGGTCAGAGCGTGTTCCAGCTCCTCGCGGCTGTACTTGTTGGCGGTCTCATGGCCCCAGCTGGTGAACACCTCATCGGCGTCATGGTCGTGGTGGTGATGGTGCCCGCAGCCGCACGCGCCGTCGTGGTCGTGATGATGGTGCTCCTCCCCGTCGTGGTCGTGGTGGCAGCACTCGTGCTCCTCATCATGGTCGTGATGATGGTGGTGCTCGTGCTCCTCGTCCTCTTCGTCGTGGTGGTGATGGCAGCACTCGTGCTCCTCCCCATCCTCATGGTGGTGATGGTGGTGGTGCTCCTCCTCATCCTCCCCGGCGTGGGCCAGGTTGGAGGCCTGGGCCTCGGCCAGCAGCTCGGCCACCAGGTCCCGCTTGCCGTCCATGACCGACACAATCTGTGCGCCGGTCAGCTCGCTCCAGTCGGTGGTCACAATGGTGGCGGTGGGGTTCTTGGCCTGCAGCAGCGCCACGGCGGCGGCCACCTTCTTCTCGTCGGCGGCGCCGGTGCGGCTCAGCAGAATGCAGGAGGCATGGCTGATCTGGTCGTCATAGAACTCGCCAAAGTTCTTCATATACATTTTAACCTTGTTCACGTCGGCGACGGTCACAAAGCTGTTGAGGGTGACGGGCAGCGTCTCGGCCACGCCCTCCACGGCGCGGGTCACGTCGCTGAGCTTGCCCACGCCGGACGGCTCAATGAGGATGCGGTCGGGATGGTAGGTGTCCACCACCTTTTTCAGCGCCTCCCGGAAATCGCCCACCAAAGAGCAGCAGATGCAGCCCGAATTCAGCTCGTTGACCTGGATGCCGGCCTCCCGCATGAATCCGCCGTCAATGCCGATCTCGCCAAATTCGTTCTCGATCAGGACGATCTGCTCCCCGGCGAAGGCTTCCTTGATGAGCTTTTTGATGAGCGTGGTCTTGCCGGCGCCCAGGAAACCCGAAAAAATATCAATTTTGGTGCGTTTTTCTGCCATAATACGGTCCCTTCTATTCACAAAAATCAAAATTAGCAATCTGTTGTTTGTACTGCTAATCCTATTATAGCAAACCCGTCAAGGGGTTTGGGGCTGTTTTGAGCGCAAAAATTTGAACTTTTTGCAAAAAATATCCCGGAACCCCCCGGAACTGGTACCAGGAATTAAGATTCAGGTATTAAAATTATATTAAATTCGCTTCCAAATATTGACAAAATTGGAACAGAAAGGTATACTATCCACAAGAAGTTGAGCGTTTCCGACAAATCCCTCGCCGCCCGGTTTTCGGGGCTGCGGGGGATGCCGGCTGCAAGGAGAAAATTAGAAATGAAATCGACTGGAATTATCCGCAGCATCGACCGTTTGGGCCGTCTTGTGCTGCCCAAGGAACTGCGCGCCAGCTATGGCATCACCGAGGAGACCCCGCTGGAAATTTTTACCGAGGGAGACACCATCCTGCTGCGCAAATACCACCCGGCCGGCTGCTGCGATTTGTGCGGCGAGGTGACCGGGGATACCGTGCTCTATCGCGGGAAACATATCTGCGGGGCCTGCCGCAAAGCGCTGGCCAAGCTGTAAGGCTCACCGCACGCCGCGCCGGATGGTTTCCTCGCTGTTCTTAATCAGGTTCATCAGGCTGGTGGCACGGCGGGGGTATTCCCGCGCCAGGGATTCGGTGTTCATCTCAAAGGCGGCGGGGCTGGGGCGTGCGCCCTCCTCGCCGGCCACGGTGGCGGCCAGCTGGCTTTCCTGCAGGCACATGGCGGCGTCGGCCTCCCGCTCCCAGCGGGCCGGGCTGATGCGGAACATACTGGTCACGTTGCCCGGCGCGGCGTGGTAGAGCAGCCGGAACATCCGGTAGACCGCCAGCATCAGATAGTTGCTCACCGGCACCACAACCCGCTTGTCCCGGCATTTTTCCAGCCGGTCAAACAGGATGTCCAGCGAATTCTCGATGAGCTTCTTGTACATGGTGGGCAGAACGCTGCCGTGATAAACACTGCCCGCCGTGGCCCCGCCCGCGTCGGGCAGTTCCTCCACCGTGATGGTCTGGCCGCTGCGCTCGGCGCTGCGGCCCAGAAGGTAGTCACAGGAGACACCGTAATAATCCGCCACCTGTACCACAAAATCAAGCCCGCACTCCCGGATGCCCTTCTCGTAATGGGAGAGTTGGGCCTGGCTGATGCCCAGGTCCGCCGCCGCCTGCTTCTGGGTGATGCCCCGCTCCTTGCGCAGCAGCGTGATGACGCGGCTGAATTCAACTGCCATGTTCGTCCGTCCTTCATGTTTTTCTACATGATGTAAATTATATTCGCCAAAAAACGATTTGTAAAGATCTTTTTTGCAGTCTCTTGTTCAATTTTTTTGCCGGATTTCGCTGTTTTTCTGCGATGACAAGATGTTGTTTCCCGCTGCGGCCCCACGGTATAAATATTGTGTGCGGCTGCGGCGGATTGGTTTTTTGTAATTAAATTGTAACCATTGTACGGAGGGTTTTATCTTGCAATACTATAAGCTGCATCTCATCCGCCACGGCCTGACCGCAGGCAACCTGGACGGCCGCTACATCGGCAGCGGCACCGACCTGCCGCTGTGCGACGAGGGCCGCGCCCAGCTGGCCGAGCTGAAAGGCCAGTTCCCCTACCCGCAGGTTCCGCTGGTGTTCACCTCCCCGCTGCGGCGGGCCACCGAGACCGCGCAGATCCTCTTCCCCGACGCAAAGATTGTGGCGCTGGACGATCTGAAGGAGATGAATTTTGGCAAATTCGAGAACCGACCCGTCACCGAGCTGGTCAAGGACCCCGAGTTTGCGGCCTGGATGGACCCCTCCAGCCGGGAAGTGCCCGAGGGCGCCGAGGACCGCAAGGCGTTCTTTGACCGCACCAGCAATATGCTGATGAAGATGTTTGAGTATCAGCTCAAGACCCACACCGTGGAGGCCGCCTGCATCACCCACGGCGGCGTCATCATGAACATGATGGCCAGCCACGTTCTGCCCAGCGCCAGGCCCGAGGAATGGATGACCGACCCCGGCTGCGGCTACAGCGTGCGGCTGGACGCCGAGATGTGGATGCGGGACCACCTGGCCGAGGCCTTCGACGTGGTGCCCCGGGGCTATCTGGATGACATTGGCTGAGGCTTGACCTTGCGCAAAATTGTGTTAGAATGGGCTTGTCTGAATTTTGTGACAGAAGGAGCGAATCAGCCTTGACCACCAACGAAAAAATTTCCGCGCTCCGCGCCGCGGCAAAGGATGCCGGCGGCAGCGGTGTGCTGCTTATGACCAGCGACCCCCATTCCAGCGAGTATCTGCCCGCCCACTACAACAGCCTGACCTGGTTCTCCGGCTTTACCGGCGAAAATTCCACCCTTGTGGTGACCATGACCGGCAGCGCCCTGTGGTGCGACGGCCGGTTCTATGTCCAGGCGGACCGCCAGCTGGCCGGGACCGAGATTGAATGTATGCACGCCGGTTCCGCCGGGGTGCCCACCGTGGCGGAATACCTGACCGCCCATTTTAAGGAAGGGCAGACCCTGCTGCTGGACGGCAGCTGCGTGCCCGCCGCCGTGGCGGAGCAGTACGCCGCCGCGCTGCAAAAGAGCGGCGCGGCGCTGGCCAGCCGGGATGTGGTCAACCCCCTGTGGGAGCGCCTGGGTGACCGCCCGGCCCTGCCCGACACCCCCTGCCGCCTGCTCACCCCCGCCCAGACCGGCGCCACCGCCGCCGACCGCATCGCTCTGGTGCGGGGCGAGCTGCAAAAGGCCGGCGCCACCGCCCTGGCCGTCACCGGGCTGGACTGTGTGGCCTGGCTGACCAACCTGCGGGCCAATGACCTGCCCTGCACCCCGCTGGCCGTGGCCTACGCCCTGGTCACGATGGACCGGTGCACCCTTTTCCTGGCGCCCGGCCGCCTGAGCGGAGCGGACACCGCCACCCTGGCCGCCAGCGGCGTGACGGTGGAGGACTACACCGCCCTGACCGCCGCCGTGCGCGCCCTGCCCGCCGGCGAGGTGTTCCTGGTGGACCCCAAAACCACCAACTATGACCTGGCCTGCGCCCTGAAGGAGCACAGGACGGTGGCCGGCGCCGATCCCATCCTTGCCCTCAAGGGGGTCAAGAACGCCGTGGAGCTGCAAAACATCCGGGAATGCCATATCCGGGACGGCGTGGCGGTCTGCCGCTTCCAGATGGATCTGGAGCAGGCGCTGGCCGAGGGCAAGGTTCTCCACGAAACCGACATCGCAGCCATGCTCCAGCGCCGCCGCGCCGAGATGCCCGGTTACTTTGAGGACAGCTTTGGCACCATCGCCGCCTACGGCCCCAACGCCGCCATGATGCACTATCAGGCCGGGGAGGGCAGCGACAGCGTCATCCAGCCCCGGGGCCTGCTGCTGGTGGACAACGGCGGCCAATACGACTGCGGCACCACCGACATCACCCGCACCTACCCCGTCGGCCCGCTCACCGACAACGAGCGCCGCTATTACACCTGGACGCTGCAATGCCATATCGACATGGCCCGGGCGGTGTTCCTGGACTACTGCACCGGCGGCGCGCTGGACAGCTTTGCCCGCGGCCCGCTGTGGTCCCACAAGATCAACTACCGCTGCGGCACCGGCCACGGCGTGGGCTTTATCTCCAGCGTCCACGAAGGCCCCCAGCGCCTTGGCCCCAACAATGACACGGTGTTCCGCCCCGGCATGACGGTCACCGACGAGCCGGGCGTCTATGAGACCGACGAGGTGGGCATCCGCATCGAAAACGAGCTGGAATGCGTGGAGGCCGGCGAAAACCAGTATGGCCGCTGGCTGCGCTTTGAGCCGCTGACGCTGGTGCCCATCGCCACCGGGCCGGTGCTGGTGGACGAGCTAAGCCGGGAACAGATGGACTGGCTCAACGCCTACCATGCCCGCGTCTATGAGATGCTCAGCCCCCGCATGACCGAACCCGAGCGCGCCTGGCTCAAAGAAAAGACGGCGCCCATCCACCGCTGAGAAAGGAGAACCCGCCATGCTTCTGACCCCCGGAACCCCGGCCCCCGATTTCACGCTGCCCGACCAGAGCGGCAACCCCGTCCGCCTGTCGGATTTTCGGGGCAAAACCGTTGTGCTCTATTTTTACCCCAAAGACAACACCCCCGGCTGCACCCGCCAGGCCTGCGCCTTTGCGGCGGCCTATGAGGCGTTTCGGAGCCGCAACGCCGTGGTCATCGGCGTCAGCAAGGACTCGACGGCCTCCCATCAGAGGTTTGCCGCCAAGTATGACCTGCCCTTTGTGCTGCTCTCGGACCCGGAGCGCCAGGCCATCGAGGCCTACGGCGTCTGGCAGGAAAAAAAGATGTGCGGCAAGGTCAGCATGGGCGTGGTGCGCTCCACCTACGTCATTGACGGCGACGGGGTGATCCGGCACGCCCTGCCCAAGGTCAAGCCCGACACCAACCCCGCCGAGGTGCTGGAACTTTTGCAATAACAGCCAAATCCAAACAGCGCGGCAGACCAACCGTACGGTCTGCCGCGCTGTTTATTGCATTTGTTGGGGTTCCCCGCCCTCCTCCCGGGCGCGGAGCATGGCGCGGTAGAGCGCAAAATCCGCCATCGGGGCGTCCCCCGCGCCGGGCAGCGCGCCCTGCCAGCCGGTGTAGTCCGGCCCGTCCCCGGCGGCCCGGGGCAGCGCCATCAGGCTGACCATCACGGGGACGGTGCGGGCGCAGTCCGGCACCGCCGAGGCGTAAAACCCGGTCCACAGCCCGCTGCCGCCCTGCATCAGCGCTGCGGCGGCGGCAAAATCGTCCGCCCCCTGGCCCAGCGTGGCAAAGCAGGCGCGGTAGTCCCGGCCCAGATACTGCTCCCGGGCGCGGCAGAACCGCACCGCACCCCGCAGCGCGTAGAGATAATATTTCACATAGATCACATAGGCGTCCTTCCACAGCCGGGTGGTGGCCCGCCCCGCGTAGGAGCAGCCGGGCAGCAGCGTTTCAAAGCTGGTCAGCGCCTCCTCGCAGGCAGCGCGGAACGCCGAAAGCTGCTGGGCAAAGGGATGCTGCCCCAGCACCGGGACCAGCGCGGGCACCGGCTCGTCCACCCGGCCGCACAGCCAGGCCCCGGCCAGGGCTCGGACGGCCCGGCTCAGAAAGTTTTCCCCCATGGCCCGGGGCGGATAGCCGCAGCGCACCGTGCTCTGGGCCCAGGCCCGCATACAGACCGACAGATCGTCCAGGCTGGTGTCGGTCAGCGTCCAGTTGTCCGGTGCGCGGAAGGTGCTGCGCAGATACGCGGTGCGCAGGGCTTCGGTGTCGGTGTCGGGACGGCACCACAGCGCCGACACCAGATCCAGCGTTTCCAGATACGGCCGCAGATCGCCCACATCCGCCATCCACAGGGTGCGCACGCCGCTGCGCCAGGCGCCCTTCAGCGTTTCGCACAGCGGATCGTCGCCGTCGGGCAGCGGGGTGACCGGGTTGCCCGTCATGGGGTCCCGGCTGCACAGCTCCACCCAAAGCCCGTGCCGGATGCCGGGGCCGGGCCCGCCGGCCTCGCTGTCGGTGGGGCGGGGGGTCAGCACCGGCACCACATCGGCGGGCAGATCCAGCCGCCCTTCGTGGTACATCGCCGCCGCGCTGCCCTCCAGAAACAGGGTGAGCGGCGCCCCCGGCAGGGAGGCCCGGACCAGCGTGGACTGTTCCCGTACGGCGGCGCTGTAACTCTCGGCGTCGGGGTGGCGCCCGGCGTCAAGGCAGCCCAGGCTCCACACCCGGGGCAGCGCCTTCTGGCGGCGGATGGCGTCCTCCCACACCGCGCGGCGGGCGGGAATGTCCTGCACGGCGGCGGGCTGGGGCGCCGCTCCCAGCGGGCGGCGGGGGTCCTGCATCAGCCGCAGGCCCATGGCGGCGGCCAGGTCGGCGCACCGGTCGGTGCGCACCACGTTGCCGCGGCAGCGCAGCAGCGCCTCAAAGGCCATCTCCCAGCCCTGATTGCTCTCGTTGGCCCAGGCGTCCAGCAGCGGCGCGTGGGAGAGGTCCCATCCCCGCAGCGTCACCGCCGCCGCAGGGCTGGCGGACCGCTGCCCCGTCACGGTGGCAAAGGGCTTTGGCTCAAAGCGCTGCTCGTTCCAGAACCAGAAGGGATTCACCCCCAGCGCGTCCCGGCTCAGGTCCAGCAGGCCGTACACCGCGCCCAGGTCGTCGGCGGCGCACAAGGTCAGCAGGTCACCGCTCACGTCCAGCGTGTAGCTCTCGGCCGGCAGGGCGGGGGCCAGGCAGATCATCATGCGGTTGCCGGGGGTCATCCCGGTGGGGCACAGGGTCATTTCCAGGTCCCGGCGGAAGCGGGCCACCGCCCGCTGGACCGGCGCCCCGGCCCACTGCGCCTCCACCGTGGTGGCGCGGCTCAAGATAAATTCCATAGAACAAAGCTTCCTTTTTTAAATATAGGTCCCTTCAGGATTCCAGATATTCCCGGATCTCGGCCTCCACGGCCCGGACCTCCCGCTGGAAGGCCTGGGCCGAGACCCGCAGCGCGCCGTTGCCCAGAATGATGATCTGTTCCGCGCCGTCCGAGCTGACCACCCGCACCCGGTGCTGCCGGGCCAGCTCATGGGTGGCCCGCTCAATGAACATATCGGCGGTCTCGGCTTCCCGGGTGTAGATCACATGCAGGTTGTGCCAGGTCTCCACCTCCCGGCTGCCGCCCTTGATCCGGTAGGCGTCAAAGACCAGGATGGGCACGCATTTGCGGTATCCCGCATAGTTGCACAGAATGTCCATCAGCCTGCGGCGGGCGGCGTCCAGATTGTCCGCCGCCAGCGCTTTCAGGTCCTCCCACGCAAAGATGACGTTGTAGCCGTCCACCAGCAGATAGTCCGGCCCGGCGGGCGGCGGCGCGGCCGGTGTGCGGGACGCCGCCGGTTTGCCGCTGTCAAAGGCCAGGCGGGCGGCGATGCGGGCATCCTCCCGCCCCGGCACTTCGCCCCAGCGGCGGATCGGCCCGTAGGTACGCTCAAAGATGGCCAGCAGCTCCCTGTCCTGTTCCAGCGTGCCCCGGTAGGCCTCCGCCCGCCGCCGGGCAGCGCCGGCGGGGGATTGCGCCCCGTCCTGCGGTTCTTCGGCGTCCGCCGCCCCGGGGGCGCTGCGGCCCAGCCCGCCGGACACATGGGCCCGGGCGGGCACCTCGTCCCACTTGACCAGGTACCCCGCCCCGTGGCTGCAAAAGACCGAGTCAGCGGGGTTCTCCACATCGGCGTCGGCGTTGTAGCCGATGGCGGCCAGCACCTCCGGGGTGTTATGGCAGGGGGCGTACCCCTTGGGGATGCAGCTCAGCCGCCCCGCGCCCCGGGTGTAGGCGGTCACCTCCCGGGCGCAACCCCGCATTTCGGCCACCGGCGCGGCGCCGGTCAGCACGGCCATCCCGTTTTCCACAGTGGGCGGGGAAAATTCGGCGCAGCGGCGCTGCAAATCCGCCATGGCCCGGCCCACGCAGTCCTGGGGAACCTCCAGCCGGAAGTCGTACCACGGCTCCAGCAAAACGGCGTTGCCCGCCGCCGCGGCGGTGCGCAGCCCCTGCCGCACGGCGCGGTAGGTGGCCTGGCGGAAGTCCCCGCCCTCGGTGTGCTTGAGGTGGGCCCGCCCCGCCGTCAGTGTGATTTTCACATCGGTCAGCGGCGCGCCCGCCAGAACGCCGGCGTGGCTCCGCTCGGCCAGGTGGGTCAGAATCAGCCGCTGCCAGTTGCCGTCCAGCGCGTCGGTGCGGCAGCAGCTGGCCAGCTGCACGCCGCTGCCCCGGGGTCCCGGCTCCAGCAGCAGATGGACCTCGGCATAATGGCGCAGCGGCTCGTAGTGGCCCACGCCCTCCACGGGGGCCGAGAGGGTCTCTTTGTACAGGATGCCGCCCTCGCCAAAGCCCACCTCCAGCCCGAACCGGCTGTGCAGCACGCTTTGCAGAATTTCCAGCTGGACCTCGCCCATGAGCTGCAAATGAATCTCGCCCAGCGCGTCGTTCCACACCACATGGAGCTGGGGGTCTTCCTCCTCCAGCGTGCGCAGCGCCCGCAGGGCGTGGTGGGGGTCGGCGCCCTCGGGCAGCTCCACCCGGTAGTTGAGCACCGGCTCCAGAATGGGCATCCGGGCGTCCGGCTGGCTGCCCAGCCCCTGCCCGGGATAGGTTTTGGTCAGCCCCGTCACGGCGCACACCGTTCCGGCGGGGGCCTCGCTGATGAGCCGGAACTTGCTGCCGGAGTACAGCCGCAGCTGGTCGGCCTTCTCCTCAAAGGCGGCCCGGGCGTCCGGCCGGGCGCAGAGGGTGGATTTCACCTTCAGGACGCCGCCGGTGACCTTCAGATAGGTCAGCCGGGCGCCCTGGTCGTCGGCGCCGATCTTGAACACCTGCGCGCCAAAGTCCGGCGCGGCGGGGGGCATCCGGGTGTCCCGCTGCAGGCCGGTGAGCAGCGCGTCAATGCCCTCCATCCGCAGCGCCGACCCGAAATAGCAGGGGAAAACCTGCCGCCGCGCAATGGCGGTCACCAGATCCTCCCGGGCAATGTCCCCGGCCAGAAAGGCGTTCATCAGCGGTTCACTGCACAGGGCCAGCGCCTCGGCCCGGGCGGCGGGGGAGGCGTCGGCGGAAAAGTCCACGCAGCCGTCTCCGAACCGCCCGCGCAGCTCCCGCAGCCGAACCTCCCGGTCGGCGCCGGGCAGGTCCATCTTGTTGACAAAAATCAGCGTTGGAACGTGGTACCGCTCCAGCAACCGCCACAGCGTGGCGGTGTGGCTCTGCACCCCGTCTGTGCCCGAGATGACCAGAATGGCATAGTCCAGCACCTGCAGGGTGCGCTCCGCCTCGGCGGAAAAGTCCACATGGCCGGGGGTGTCCAGCAGCGTGATGCCGGTTTCCTCCAGCGGCACGCCGCCGTCGCGGCCCGCAGGCAGCGTGAGCTCGGCCTGTTTGGCAAAGATGGTGATGCCCCGCGCCCGCTCCAGCGCGTCGGTGTCCAGAAAGGCGTCCCGGTGGTCCACCCGCCCCAGCTTGCGGATCACCCCGGCGCGAAAGAGCAGTGCCTCCGCCAGGGTCGTCTTGCCGCTGTCAACGTGGGCCAGAACGCCGATGACCAATCGTTTCATAATTCCCTGTCCCCAATTTTTTAATCTACCTTATATAGTACCTGTTTTTGCGCCGCGATTCAACTGTTATTTGCGGCGCCCCCCGCCGCCGCTGCGGCCATCGCCCCCGCCGGCGCAGCCCCCCCGCCCGGCACCGCCGGTGCGCCTCCGGCGCAACTTTTTGCGCAACTTTTGCGCCGTTCCCTCTTGACAGGCACTTTGAGTTGTGGTATAGTATTTAAGCACTCAAGAGAGCGCCTTATATCGCGGGGTAGAGCAGATGGTAGCTCGTCGGGCTCATAACCCGGAGGTCGCAGGTTCAAGTCCTGTCCCCGCAACCAACAGCTGTGACAAAAAAGATGTCACAGCCTTTTTTCTTTGTTGTAACGCCAAAAAATGGCGATTTCGACGTCCTGTTTTCAAGGTCGTATTTTACAAGGTTGTCCAATCGTTTCACTGCGGTTGGGCTTTTTTGTTGCCGTTTTTCCACAGCGGTGCGCCCGCATTGTGCAAAAAATGAGCGCATTTGTAGATAAATCTCAAAAAGATTCGGCTGTTTTCAAAAAGTTTTCAATCCCGGCTGTCGGTTTTCCACACCGATAGCCGTGATTTTTGCGTTTTTTGAAGGAAAAAGCGAAAGTTTACAATTTGTTAATATTTGGGAGCGGATTGATGGCTGGGAAAAGCCCCATCTCCCCTGTTTGAGGGCAAATTCTCTGGCAGTTTTCAGTTTGTTTTCAAG
>SFVK01000022.1 GCA_004561545.1 bacterium | reverse complement strand
CAGCTGCGCCAACGTGGCCCCCCGCGTGGTGGCCGACATCTACGACAAGTACATGGACGGCGACTGGAACGGCGCGCTGGAGGCCCAGTACCGTCTGGCCCCGCTGCGCATCGCCTGCGCCATGGGCACCTTCCCGGAGGTCATCAAGGAGGGCCTGACCTTACAGGGCATCCCCGTGGGCAAGTGCCTGGACCCCATCGGTGAGCTGACCCCCGCCGAGAAGGATAAGCTGCGTCAGGTTCTGGTGGATATGAAACTCATCTGAGGAGGAAACGAAGATGAAAAACTCTCCTGTTATCACTAAAATGGAAGTGTTCCCGGTGGCCGGTCACGACTGCATGGAGCTGAACCTGTCCGGCGCGCACGCGCCCTACTTCACCCGCAACATCGTCATCCTGACGGATTCCGAGGGCACCGAGGGCGTGGGCGAGGTGCCCGGCGGCGAGAAAATCACCAAAGCCCTCAAGGATGTGGAGCATCTGGTGCTGGGTACCCGCGTGGTGGACTACAAGGCCACGCTGAATAAAGTCCGCGCCTGGCTGAGCGCCAACATCAAGGACGACGAGCGCGGTTTGCAGACCTTTGACCTGCGCACCGGCGTGCATGTGGTCACCGCCATCGAGGCCCCGCTGCTGGACCTGATGGGCAAGCTGCTGGACGTTCCTGCCGCCGCCCTGATGGGGGACGGCGTCCAGCGGGAGCGGGTGCGGTTCCTCTCCTACCTGTTCTATGTGGGCGACCGCAACAAGACCGATCTGGAGTACGAGGCGGAGCCGGATGCCGACTGCGACTGGTACCGTATGCGCCACGAGGAGGCGCTGACCCCGGAGGCCATCGTGGCGCTGGCCAAGGCCACCCACGAAAAGTACGGCTTTGAGGACTTCAAGCTCAAGGGCGGCGTGCTGGCTCCCAAGGAGGAGGTCAAGGCAGTCACCGCCATCAAGGAGGCCTTCCCCAACGCCCGCGTGGACCTGGACCCCAACGGCTGCTGGAGTCTGGAGGAGGCGCTGGAGGTGGCCCCCGACCTGAAAAAAGTGCTTGCCTACGTGGAGGACCCCTGCGGCGCCGAGAAGGGCTTCTCCGGCCGCGAGGTGATGGCGGAGTTCCGCAAGGCCGCCATGATGCCCACCGCCACCAACATGATCAACACCGACTGGCGGCAGATGTGCCACGCCCTGACCCTGCAAAGCGTGGACATTCCTCTGGCGGACCCCCATTTCTGGACCATGGAAGGCTCTGTCCGGGTGGGCCAGCTGTGCAATGACTTCGGCCTGATGTGGGGCTGCCACTCCAACAACCACTTTGACATTTCCCTTGCCATGGTGGTGCAGTGCGCCGCCGCCATCCCCGGCAAAATGAACGGCATCGACACCCACTGGATCTGGCAGGAGGGCCGTGAACGGCTCACCAAGGAACCCATGCAGATCGTGGGCGGCTGCATCGACCTGCCCGCCAAGCCGGGCCTTGGCATCGAGGTGGACCGGGAACAGGTGCTGAAGGCCCACCAGCTGTACATGGACAAATGCTACGGCAAGGGCGCCCGCAATGACGCGGTGGGGATGCAGTACCTCATCCCCGGCTGGGTTTTTGACAACAAAAAGCCCTGTCTGGTGCGCTGAGAGGAGACCGCCATGGATTCTCCCATCATCCAAACCATGCAGGTCATCCCGGTGGCCGGGTATGACAGCATGCTCATGACCCTGTCCGGGGCGCACGCGCCCTGCTTCACCCGCAATCTGGTCATCCTCACCGACAGCGCCGGGCACACCGGTATCGGGGAAATTCATGGCGGCGACTACACCTGCGACTGCCTCAACGCGGTGCGGCCGCTGGTGGAGGGCCAGCCGGTGGCCTGCTACCGGCAGATTTTGCAGACCATCCACAGGCTGGCCAGCCCCGCCGCCGGGGACGACGGCGCGGGCATCCAGACGCTGGACATCGCCAAGCTGAAATTTGTCGTGAAAAGCGAGTGGGCCATCGAGTGCGCCATGCTGGACCTGCTGGGCCAGCATCTGGGCGTGCCCATGTGCCAGCTTTTGGGCGAGGGCCAGCAGCGCACCGAGGTGGAAATGCTGGGGTATCTGTTCTATGTGTCCGATAAGAACAAGACCCCCGCCTCCGCCATGCAGTATCTGGACGAGAGCGCCAGCACCGACCCCTGGTTCCGCCTGCGCCGGGAGGAAATCCTCACCCCCGCCCGCGTGGTGGAGGAGGCGCAGGCCCTGCGGGAAAAGTACGGCTTTGCCAACTTCAAGCTCAAGGGCGGCGTGCTGGACGGCGACACCGAGATGGAAACCTGCCGCGCCCTCAAACAGGCCTTCCCCGAAGCCCGCATCAACATTGACCCCAACGGCGCGTGGAGCCTTGACGAAGCCATCCGTTTGTGCAAAAATATGCATAACGTCCTGACCTATGTGGAGGACCCCTGCGGCCCCGAGGCGGGGTATTCCAGCCGGGAGATCATGCGGGAGTTCAAAAACGCCACCCAGTTTCAGGTGGCCACCAACATGATCGCCACCGACTGGCGGCAGTTCTACCACACCGTCAGCCTCAATGCCTGCGACATCATTCTGGCGGACCCCCATTTCTGGGGCTTTGACGGTGCCATCCGCATGAGCCAGCTGCTCCACAGCTGGGGCCTGAGCTGGGGCGTTCATTCCAACAACCACTTTGACATCACCCTCGCCGCCTTTGCACAGGTGGGCGCGGCGGCGGTGGGGGAACCCGCCCCGCTGGACACCCATTGGATCTGGCAGGACGGCCAGAATCTTCTCAAGGACACCCCGCAAATTATCGGCGGCAAATTGCAGGTGCCCGCCGCGCCGGGCCTTGGCGTGACGCTGGACATGGACAAGGTCATGGCCGCCAACGCCCTGTACAACAAGCTGCCCAGCCACGACCGGGACGACGCCATGGCGATGCAGTATCTCATCCCCGGCTGGAAGTACGACCACAAGCGCCCCTGTCTGGTGCGCTGAGGAGGAATTTGTATGAATCTAACGCTGCGCCATGACGCGGACGCCATCGTCCGCGCCAGCATTCAGGCGGTGCTGCCTGACGAGGCCATCCGCCGCGCCCTGGCGGAGTTCCGCCCCGGCCCCGGCCGCACGCTGCTGGTGGCGGCGGGCAAGGCCGCGTGGCAGATGGCAAAGGCCGCCGTGGACACACTGGGACAGGTGGACGGCGGCGTGGTGGTGACGAAATACGACCATGTGAAAGGCGCCATCCCCGGCGTGGACTGTTACGAGGCGGGACACCCGGTGCCGGACAACGGCAGCTTTTTCGCCACCGCCCGCGCGCTGGAGCTGGTGCAGGGGCTGACCGCCGACGATACCGTGCTGTTTCTGCTCTCCGGCGGCGGCAGTTCCCTGTTCGAGCAGCCCTTTGTGTCCGGCGAGGAATTGCAGGACATCACCCGCCAGCTGCTGGCCTGCGGCGCCGACATCGTGGAGATGAACACCATCCGCAAGCGGCTGTCACGGGTCAAGGGCGGACGGTTCGCCCAGGCCTGCGCCCCGGCAAAAGTGTTCGCGGTGGTGCTCAGCGACATTCTGGGCGATCCGCTGGATATGATCGCCTCCGGGCCTGCCTGCCCCGACGCCTCCACCTGCCGTCAGGCGCTGGCCATCGCGGAAAAATACGGCCTGAAGCTGTCCGACGAGGCCCGCCGCCTGCTGACGGTGGAGACCCCCAAAACACTGGACAACGTGACCACCCGCATCACCGGCAGCGTGCGGGAACTGTGCGCCGCAGCGGCGGTGCAGTGCCGTGCGCTGGGCTATGAGCCGATGCTGCTCACCGACCAGCTTTGCTGCGAGGCGAGGGAGGCCGGCAGCTTTCTGGCCAGCGTGCTGCGCACCCATGCCGGGGACGGCCGCCGGTTGGCGTTCCTCGCGGGTGGTGAAACGGTGGTGCATCTCACCGGCAAGGGGCTGGGCGGCCGCAATCAGGAACTGGCCCTTGCCGCCGCGCCGGGCATTGCCGGGCTGAACGCGGCGGTGTTCAGCGTGGGCAGCGACGGCACCGACGGCCCTACCGACGCGGCGGGCGGCTATGTGGACGGCGACACCAACGCCGCCCTACAGGCCGCCGGGCTGGATGTGTTCGAGGTGCTGAAACAAAACGATGCCTACCACGCCCTGAAAGCGGTGGACGGGCTGCTGGTCACCGGCCCCACCGGCACCAACGTGAACGATGTGGCGGTGGCGCTGCTGCGCACCTGAACGAATATGGAAAATGCGCCCTTCGAGAACTGCCTGCAAGGCGTCTGGAAGGGCGCTGTTTTTTGAAAGGAGAAACCAATGCCAATCGGAGTTTTGACAAACTGTGCTGCCGTGCTTGTGGGCGGTCTTTTGGGAACGGCGCTGGGGAAAATCCTGCCCCCGGCTTTGAAGGAACATCTGCCGGGACTGTTCGGCTACTGCGCCATTGCCATCGGCGTCAATTCCATCATCAAGGCGTCCGGCATGACCGCGGTGGTGCTGGCCATTCTGGTGGGCTTTGTGGTGGGGCACCTGCTGCATCTGGAGCAATGGACAGGCCGCTTTTTTAAAAAGCTGGTGGGAGTGTTGCATCTGGGAAGTGACCAGATCGATATGGAATTTTACATCACGGCGGTGGCGCTGTTCTGCTGCAGCGGCTTCGGCTGGTACAGCGCCCTGACGGAGGGCATCACCGGTGACCCCAGCCTGCTGTTGTCCAAGGCTGTGCTGGACGGCTTTACCGCGCTGATTTTCGCCGCCTCGCTGGGGCTGTCGGTCTGCGCCATTCCGCTGCCCCAGTGTGCGATTCTATTGCTGGTGTTCGGCGCGGGCCGCCTGCTGGCCAATGTGCTGACCCCCACCATGTTTGCCGACCTGTCCGCCTGCGGCGGCATCCTCACCATGGCGGCGGGGTTCCGGGTCTCCCGTATCAAGTCGGTGCCGCTGGTGGACCTGATGCCCGCGCTCCTTCTTGTGCTGCCGTTCAGCGCGTTGTGGAGCCTGTGGATGGGATAATGGAGTGAGGGTACAATTGATGAACTGTCAGGACGCGTACACCTGGTACGGCGAAAAACTACCCGCAAAAAAACGCGCAAAAATTTTTGTGTAAATACGTGTCCTCGTGTACAAAGGATGGCTCATCGTTGAAAATCAAGAGGGCGAAGTGTCCTGCAAGTGTCCTACAGGACTCAAAACGCGAAATTACGTGTCCCAAGTGTCCTCGATGTGTCCCGTACCTGTCCCCGGTATCAACGTGAAAGAAAATACTTTGTGCAGTTTGGTGATACCATTTGCTGCGCACTTCTGGTATGGTTGAGACAGAACAACAGAAGGAGGACGGGCAAATGAAACTGCCAATGGAACAGTGCCCATGGTGCGGCGGTCAGGAATTTGTGGTGGGGTATCAGGGCTACGAAGCTATGATGACCTACACGCCGCAGGGGTTCACAGGAAAACGAATCCATCACCTGATCTGCAAGCGGTGCGGCATGGTACTGGCCAGCAGGGTGGCGGATACG
>SFVK01000006.1 GCA_004561545.1 bacterium | reverse complement strand
CAGAGTTGCTTTAAACAGGATGAATAACAGCAGCCGGGACCGAAGTGAACCTTCGGTCCCGGCTGCTTTGTCAAGGGCGTGGTTTCTGTGGGCGGTTACGCTGATTGGCTCCTTCAAAATCCCACCACTCCGGTTTGAGCGTGGACATCAACGTGGCCACCTCAGCCACACGGGACCGCGTCAGTGCATGAATGGTCATACAAAAGGCTAATTTCTGTAAAACATCCTCTTCCCGAAAAAAGAACAAGGGCAAGGACGGTTCCGTCCTTGCCCCCATCTGGCGGAGATGGTGGGAGTCGAACCCACGCGCCTCTCTCGAGACCTAAAGCATTTCGAGTTTTGTGTCCCCAATGCCGTCTGTGCTCCCCCAGGGTCAAAACAGGCCGTTTCGTCCCGCCCATTTTGGCCACACCACGCAGATTTCCGGGGCATCCGCCCACAAAACCGCGTGGGTACAAGTAAAAGTTCAGTGCCACCCTTTGGGGCGAAAAGCAGCGCCTTCCGGGAAAAATGCAAGATACCGTGCAAGATAACCGGCACAGCATCCGGCCCGCCGGGGCTGGTTCTGGCCGGGTTGTCCCGGCATAAAATTCCCCCGCAGGCGAGAAAATCACCCCAAAATCCAAGAATCTTGTCGTGCTGATACGGTTTCTCCGGGTCCGAATTTCATCAAAGGAGAATCCGACCATGAACGAACAAACCATTACGCAAGACCGGCTGGCAAAGGAGATCGACGCGCTGCTGGCACCTTATCCCGATCCCATGAGCCGCAACGACTTCCGCCAAGCCTGCCACATCGGCACCCGCACTTCGCTGTATCTGCTGCAGAGCGGTCTGGTGCCCTGCATCCACACCGGCAAGCGCACCCGCTGCTACAAGATCGCCAAGGCGGACGTGGCCGCCTACCTGTGCCGCCGTATGACCGAACCGGAGCATTACGCTCCTCCCAGCGGGTGGTATAAGAACTATCCCCAGCGCAAGCCGCCCGCCGTGTCCCTGACCCGCACCCTCGATTACGAGATCGTCAGCCGCCTGCTGCTCCGCCGCCACCTGGAACAGCAGCTGGCCGACGCCCCCAACGTTCTGACCGTGGAGCAGATCGCCCGCTTCACCGGCTACACCCCCCACACGGTCTCCCGCTGGTGCACCGAGGGCCGCCTGCGCACTATCCAGCGCCGCCCACGGTTCATGGTGCCGAAAGCGTGGCTGCTGGATTACCTGGTTTCGGATGATTATAACAGGATCACGAGGAAGAGCGTGAAACATTATGGGATGATACGGAAGATTGCTGACATGAAAAGGTGACTGATACCGAAAAATCTCGTATTTTCCAAAGGGGCGCCTCCACACTGTAGAGGTGCTTCTTTATCTTTATTCAAGTTCCATCCAACAGAAGTGATGCGCGCTTTCTGTTGTCCCCCCTTCACACACTCAAAACGATGCACATATCTATATTCAGAAGCTCTCATCCTATCTTCCCTCTTGATATATAGGTGCGATTTGTTTAGGTTCCTTTCGTTATTTTTAATCCATGACACAATTTTCCTTGACAACCCCTGTCCCACCCTTTATACTCTTGAGTGCAGAGGTTGAGTTGTTCTCTGTACGCGTTATTTTTACTTCATGACATTTCAGAGGTGAGCCTATGCATTTAGAGGAACTTGCTTCCGTACGAAGCGGGCTTGTGCTAGCGCGCAAAGAGTCCCGAGAGCCCACACCGTACTGCTATAACCTTCTTACACTTCGTTCCATTCACCCCGATGGCAGTATCGCCCAGGAGGACCTCAGCGTGTTTCATGCGTCGGAGCCTCTCAAGACGGAATATCTGACCCAGCCCGGCGACATTATCGTCCGCTTGACCACACCATACACTGCCGCACTCATTGATTCCACAACCACCGGTCTGGTGGTCTCCTCCAATTTCATGATCATCCGAACGGAAAGCAACACTCTGTTGCCGGACTACCTCTTTTGGTTGCTGAATACCCCGGCTGTTAAGCGTCGGATCTATACAAGCACTACGAGTAATGTACTCAGCGCCGTGAAAGCCTCTTTCTTCACGCAGTTCCAATTTCATGTTCCTTCGATTGCTCAGCAGGAACGAATCGGACAAATTCACAAACTGGCCCGGCGCGAAACGGCCTTGCTGCATCAACTGGCAGAGGAAAAAGAAAAATACTACGCCGCGATTCTTGCGCGGGAAGATTCATCTATGAAACGAGGTACTTCTGTATGACAACCCGAAACGACATTGAACAAGTTTTGTGGAGCGCCTGCGACAGCTTCCGTGGCAAAATCGACAGTTCCCGGTACAAGGACTACATTCTGTCCATGCTGTTTGTAAAATATCTCAGCGACGTTTCCAAGGAGAAACGCCAGGAGTACATCCAACAGTATGAGGGTGATATGCGCCGTGTGGAGCGCGCCATGAGCCGTGAGCGCTTTGCCATGGATGAAGAGTCCACCTTTGATTATCTGTACGATCACCGCAGTGAGTCGCAGATTGGCCAGATGATCAATGTAGCACTGTCCCGCATTGAAGAGCACAACAGCGGAAAGCTGCGCAACGTGTTCCGGGCCATTGACTTCAATTCCCAAGTGGATTTCGGGGAAGTGAAGGAGAAAAACGCCACGCTCCGCAATCTGCTGGAAGATTTCCACAAGCTGGATCTTCGTCCCAGCCAGTTGGGCTCCGCTGACATCATCGGCGACGCCTATGAGTATATGATCGCCATGTTCGCGTCGGACGCCGGCAAAAAGGGTGGTGAGTTCTTCACTCCCAGCCAGGTATCCGAACTGGTGGCTTCCCTGGTGAAGCCCAAAGAGAATGACCGTATCTACGACCCCACCTGCGGCAGCGGCGGCCTGTTGCTGAAAGCCTATAAAAAGGTGCCCAGCGGCAAGGTCGCCATCTACGGCCAGGAACTCAACGCTCAGACCTGGGCTTTGTGCACGATGAATATGTTCCTGCACGGGGTGGATGACGCCCGCATCTGGCAAGGGGACACCCTATCCAACCCGCAGAACATCGAAGATGACAAGTTGATGAAGTTCCAGGTTATGGTTGCGAATCCGCCCTTCAGCCTGGACAAGTGGGACAGCGGCTTTCTGACGGATGTGGAGGCGGACAGCAAAGGCAAGAAAAAAATGACAGCCGAGCTGGACCCTTACCACCGGTTTGATTGGGGTGTTCCTCCTACTTCCAAGGGTGATTACGCGTTTGTGCTGCATATGCTGGCCAGCCTGGATGCAGAAAATGGCCGTATGGCCATCGTGCTGCCCCACGGCGTCCTCTTCCGTGGTGCCAGCGAAGGGAAAATTCGCCGCCAGCTGGTGGAAATGAATCTTTTGGATGCCGTGATTGGACTGCCCGCCAATCTGTTTTATGGTACCGGCATTCCAGCCTGCATTCTGGTGTTCAAGAAAAACCGTCCGCAGCGGGATGTGCTGTTTATTGATGCTTCCGGGGAGGGCAATTTTGAGAAGGGCAAGAACCAGAATATTCTGCGCGACACCGACATTGCCCGGATTGTCTCCACCTTCGAGAAGCGGGAGACCGTGGACAAATACAGTTACCTTGCCTCTTTGGATGAAATCCGGGAGAACGACTTCAATCTGAATATTCCCCGCTATGTGGATACCTTTGAAGAGGAAGAACTGGTTGACATCGACGAGGTGCAGCGCAACATTGCCAATATCGAAGCGGAACTGGCGCAGGTGCAGGCACAGATGAAACAGTATCTGGAGGAACTGGGGTTATGAGCAACGAGTTGGAAAACACCGGCAAAATCCTGATTTATCAGAACGAAAAAGGTGACACCAAGATCGATGTCTACTTTGAGGAGGACACCATCTGGATGACGCAAAAATCCATGTGCGATCTCTATCAAGTAGCCAAGTCATCTATTAGTGAGCACATAAGCAACATTTTCAAGGATGGAGAACTTGACCCCGCGGCAACTGTTCGGAAATTCCGAACAGTTCAAATTGAAGGAAACCGGCAGGTAAGCCGCGAGCTCGATTACTATAATCTCGACATGATTCTTGCAGTTGGTTATCGCGTGCGCAGCAATGTCGGTATGCATTTCCGCCGGTGGGCCAGTGGGATTCTAACCGAATACATGAAGAAGGGCTTTGTCCTGAACGACGATCGCCTGCGCAATCCCAAGGAGTTCGGCGCAGATTACTTCGACGAATTGCTGGAACGCATTCGGGACATCCGAGCCAGCGAAAAGCGCGTTTACCAGAAAGTCAAGGAAATCTTCGCTCTCTCTGTCGACTACGACAGCAAAAGCCCAATCGCCCAAAATTTCTTCAAATCGGTGCAGAACAAGCTGGAATACGCAGCCACCGGTCATACGGCACCGGAGATCATCGCTGCCCGGGCGGATGCCTCCAAGGACAATATGGGCCTTACCAATTTCAAAGGAGCCAAAGTCCGCCGTGGTGACGTCACCGTAGCGAAGAACTACATGACACAGGAGGAAATCAGCACGCTGAACCTCATTGTCAATATGTACCTGGACTACGCGGAACTGCAGGCAAAAGGCCGCCATCCCATGCACATGGCCGACTGGGAAAATAAGTTGGGTGATTTTCTTCGTTTCAATGGCCGGGATGTCCTGGAGAACTTCGGTACCGTCAAACGGGAAGTTGCCGAAAAGCTGGCTCTAACACAATATGAACAGTACGATGCGCATCGCCGCAAACTCGAAGTCCAGGGCGATGTAGACAAACTGACTGCAGATGTGAAACGTCTCAAACCGTGAACGTAAACTAAGGAATAATACACATGGGGAACATCGAGTATAAGAAAACGCTGACTATCAAAGGGAAGATCATAAAAGAAGATGATGTTCTTCGTATAGCACACCTGCTTCACTCACAGTTTCGCACCGGTGATTATACGGAGGAATACGAAATTCTATTTGAGGATCAAAGCAGTATCACTGGCAATGATAGCGTAGCAATATTGGCAAGTGATGAATTCAGGAAAAGGCAAAGTCAGCGCCTTTGGTTTACCTATAAATCAAAGGGGTATGACCGCAAAATCGAAGTACGAATATATAATTCACTCCTTTATCCCAACGAGAGCACTGTTGAAATTAGTAGCACAGACAGAGATTGGTATAATTCCATCTGTAACGAGATGTCAACCATAATAAATGAAATGGAAAAGCAAAAAATCAATATCACTTTTCCAATAAAAAATCTTTGTTCAATGCTTCTTGGTTTTTGTGAAAGTTTGTTATTTTCATTTTCTTTAGAAAGAATATTTCCCAGTGCCTTTACAAATCTTCAATCAGCCGTAATCGTTGGCCTGTGTTGTATGATACTGGTGTCAGTAAACCTTTGGCTTCTCAGCCTGATAGAAAAAGCATATCCCAATGTTGAGTTCGCTTTCGGCCCCTCCTATTTGAGCAAGAGCCTGAAAATAAGACACTGTTTTGGAATTTTCATTCCACTGGTAATTGACCTAATATTCTTTGCCTTAGGTTATATCCAATAGGAGGTAGCATATGAATCCCGAAATTAAACAGCGCATAGAGCAACTCCGTCGGGGTGAAGTTCCGGAGGAATATCAAAAAAGCAGTTTTGGGATTTTCCCCTCAAACTGGAATGTATATACTGTCGGTGAATGCCTTCAGCGCGTAGAAAAACCGGTCGATGTCAACCCAAACGAGTTATATACACAAATTGGTATCCGCTCGCACGGCAAAGGCATCTTTTATAAAGATGCCGTAATTGGTAGCACTCTTGGCAAAAAAGCCGTTTTTTGGATTGAGCCAAATTGTTTTATACTAAATATTGTCTTTGCATGGGAACAAGCAGTTGCAAAGACAACCTTAGCTGAAATAGGCATGATTGGTTCTCATCGCTTTCCGATGTACCGCCCCTTAAACAACACCGTAGATATTGATTATCTCATTTTCTACTTTTTAACAAAGCGTGGAACAGATATCCTTGAGGCAGCATCGCCCGGAGGTGCCGGACGCAACAGAACTTTAGGGCAGGACCGTTTTCTAAAAAGTAAAATCGTACTTTCCCCTATTGGTGAGCAGAAAAGGATTGCCGCTATCCTAACTGCGCAAGACAAACTCATCGAACTAAAAGAAAAACGTCTTGCAGAAAAGCAGCGCCAGAAAAAATATCTCGCGCAGCAACTTTTAACCGGCAAAAAACGCTTATGTGGCTTTACTAAAGGATGGAAAACAGTAGAGTTAAGAGATGTTTTTAATTATATACAACCCACACCTTATTTGGTTAAAACGACCAATTACGACAGCGCATATAAAACCCCAGTATTAACTGCCGGAAAGACATTTGTTTTAGGTTATACCAATGAAACCAATGGGATTTTTACAAAAGTACCAGTTATAATATTTGATGACTTTACAACTGCCTCAAAATATGTGGATTTTCCATTTAAAGCGAAATCTTCTGCAATGAAGATTCTAACTATTAAAGACGGTTTTAATATTATTTTTGCATACGAAGCAATGCAACTGATTAATTTTACAGTAGGCGAACACGAAAGGCATTGGATATCCAAATATAGCTATTTGACCATTGCTGTTCCTGATCTAGACGAACAAAATGCTATCGCCGAAGTTCTATCCACTGCTGACCGGGAAATTGCCCTGCTTCGTCAGGATATCGAACAGGAAAAGCAAAAGAAAAAAGCCCTGATGCAGCTTCTGCTGACAGGGATTGTGAGGGTTACAGCATGCCATTAAACAAGGAGATAGAAAAAAAGATTGCCGAAAACAATCAAAAAATTTCCGCGCTTTTAACGGAAAACGAAAACTTACTTCGCAGTGCCGGTTTGAACCCGCCAGCCGCAAACGCCGCCCTGCCCGCCGAAAAAAAGATTCAGTTTCCATCAGGCTACATTCGGACTGTACGACATTTCAAATCCAGTTACCACCTGAGCTCTATATTTCCTACACGGGCAACACGCCACAACGTCACTTATGCTTTGGAAGTTTCCGATTTGATGAACTATATTGTAAACAGAATCAATATCTGGGGCTCCGTCGAAGTCATATTTTACAAGCTCGCCATTATCAACATTGTTTCTATTATGGAATCCATTATTTTAGAGGCAGCCAACAACGTTTGTTGTTGTACCCAGTCATGTGGGAAAACCAATTCCTGTCATTTACACTTCAGCAACGGAGACCGCAACTATGTAAAAAACGCGCTGGACCGGCTTGTCGAATTAAACCTCTTGCACTTTAACCCGCAGGAGGTTCAGCATATCAAGGATGTTATCGATCTGAGAAATCGGGTTCATATCCGCCTTACCAATGGCAATGAATTGAGTAATGCAGACTTCAACCGTGATATTTATAACGATGCAGTAAACTTGCTCAAAACCGTAGACGAGCAAATTTATCAGTATGCCGTCCCCCTGTATGGTTGTGGTCATACGATTCCAATTTCTAGAGAGCCATAAAGGAGTCATCCTATGGACCAATCTGTCTATCTGGAAAAAAATATCAGCCAGCAACCCGCGCTTGATTTGTTGCAGTCCATGGGGTATACCTATATTTCGCCGCAGGACTGCGACGCGCAGCGCGGCAGCCGGTACCATGTGCTGCTGAAAGACATTCTGCGCGGACAGTTGCGCCGTCTGAACCGGTACACCTTTGCCGGTGCGGAGAATGAATTTTCCGCTGCCAACATTGAACGCGCCATGGACGATCTGGACGAGCCTCTCACAGATGGTCTGGTGCGCGCCAGCGAAAAGATCTACGATGCGCTGCTTTTGGGCAAAAGCTACCCCGAGACCGTGGGCGAAGGGAAAATACTCAGTTTCAACCTGCGGTATATCGACTGGGAGCATCCTGAAAACAATCTGTTCCATGTAACCGAAGAATTCGCTGTTGACAGCCGCGATAAGCTGCACAACGCCCGACCGGATCTGGTTCTATTTATCAATGGCATTCCCTTTGCCGTCATCGAGTGCAAAGCACCGCAGATCAGTGTAGAGCAGGCTGTGGAACAGAACATCCGTAACCAGCAGAAAGAATACATTCCCCAGCTGTACAAGTTTGCCCAGATTGTACTGGCCACCAACAAAAACAGCGTAAAATATGCCACCGCAGGCACGCCAAAAAAATTCTGGACCGTGTGGAAAGAGCAGGATACTGACTTCCTGAAAGACGCCCTCGCCCGGTGTATCCATGACCGCATTCCCACCGAGCAGGACCGCAACCTGATTTCCCTTTTCACCCCTGCCCGTGTAATGGAGCTGATCCGCTACTTTGTACTGTTTGATGCCAACGTGAAAAAAATCTGCCGCTATCAGCAGTATTTTGCCATCCAGGAGATTATCAAAACTATCCAGCAACCCGATGAAAAAGGCAACCGGCAAAGCGGCGTCATCTGGCATACGCAAGGCAGCGGCAAGAGCCTGACGATGGTTATGCTGGCCAAATATCTGTTGATGGAACTTTCCTCCTGCCATCCCCGGGTCATCATCGTTACTGACCGCAAAGAGCTGGATCGTCAGATTGCCGCTACCTTCTCGCACACCCGTCTGAACCCAGCTCGGGCCACCAGCGGACGCAATCTGGTGGACCTGTTGCAGGACGGCCGTGCCGATGTGATCACCACCATTATCAACAAGTTCAACACGGCAGAAAAGCTGGAGCACAAGAATCTGTCCCGGGATGTCTTTCTCCTGGTGGATGAAAGTCATCGTTCCAACTATGGATTGCTGGCCACTCGCATGCGCACGGTCTTCCCCAATGCCTGCTACATCGGTTTTACCGGCACGCCTCTCATGAAAAAAGAGAAAAACACTGTGGCCAAGTTTGGAAAACTGATTCACAAATACACCATTCAGGACGGTGTAGACGACGGTGCGATTGTTCCGCTGATCTATGAAGGCCGTTTTGTGGATCAGAACGTGGATGAGGAAAACATCGACCTTTGGTTCCAACAGACTACTAAGAGACTTACCGAAGCCCAGCGGGATGATCTTTCCCGTAAATGGAGCAGCATCCGCCGTCTCACCTCCACCAATGCCCGTATCAAGCGTATCGCGTTGGATATCAACAACCACTTCATCGAAGGCTTCAAAGCCACCGGTTTCAAAGCCATGCTGGCCACCAATTATAAGCGGGACGCTGTACGCTATCTGGAATGTTTTGAACAATTCGGGGATTTGAACTGTGCTGTTGTGATTTCCCCGCCGGATATGCGGGAAAGCGTCGACGATGCAGATGAGGGTACCGACGACAAAGTACTGGCTTACTGGAATAAGATGATGAATCGGTATGGCGATGCCGACACCTACGAAGAGTCTATGAAGAACCAGTTCTGCGCCGGTGACATCGACATTCTGATCGTCTGCAGCAAATTGCTGACAGGGTTTGACGCCCCTATCTGCCAGGTTTTGTACATCGATAAGGAGTTGAAGGAGCACGGCCTGTTACAGGCCATTGCCCGCACCAACCGTTTGTGTGAAGGAAAAGACTACGGTTTGATCGTGGATTATCGTGGCCTTATTGAAAAGCTAGATACCGCTATGGATCTGTACAGCGGTGCCGGTCTTGAAAACTTCGACAGTGGCGATCTCAAAGGTGTTGTGGTGGATGTCATGTCGTCCATCGGGTCGCTGCGGGAGGCCTACACTCAACTCATGGAACTATTTGCTTCCCTGAAGAATCCGCAGGATTCTGAAGCCGTGGAAGTTTCACTGGCAGATGATAAACGCCGCGAGACCTTCTACAACCGTCTATGCGCCTTTGGCCGCGCCCTTAACTTGGTATTAAATGCAGCGCAGGCCTATGAAGCGCTCCCAAAACCAGAGCTGAAGCGCTATCAATCTGCTTTCGCCTTCTTCTCCAAAGTGCGCCGCAGTGTGAAAATCCGCTATTGTGATGCCATCGACAACCGGGAATATGAACCCTTAATGCAGAACTTGCTGGATACACATCTTTCGGTGGCCGGTCTCAAACAGATCACCAGCCCCATTGACATCTTGAACAAGGATGATTTTGAGCGCGAACTGGAAAGTCTGGGCTCCGCCCGTTCCAAAGCAGATGCCATTACCAGCAAGTTGACCAAAAGCATCAGCGCCAAATATCAGGAAAACCCTGCCTACTATGACAGTTTTTCCAAGCGTATCAAAACCGCGTTGAAGCAATACAAAGAAAAAGTTATTACAGAAGCCGAGTATCTGGCAAAGATGCGCGCCATCATGGAAGATTATCATGCCGGAAAAAGCACCATTGCCTACCCGGAGTCCATCAAGAACAACGTACATGCCCAGGCTTTTTATGGCATCCTGCCTGCTATCTTCGATGAAGCGCAGGAAGCAGAGGTTTCGTCTGATTTTGCTGCCGAAATGTCCCTTGCAATTACCCAAATCGTCGCAGCTCACAGTCAGGTTGACTGGACCAACAACAAAACCATTCACGACCGTATTTCCCAAGATATCGATGACTTGTTCTACCACTACGAGAAGGAGCGTGGTTTGAAACTCTCCTTTGATACCATAGACAAGATCATTGAAAACGTAAAAACAGTCGCACTACGGAGGTTTTAACAAAGATGGCCTCTGAGATGATGCGACATGTGCGCTGTGAAAACCGGGAGATTTCCTATCTTCTGGAACAAAAACCTGTTAAAAACCTGAATCTCCGAATTCATAAAGATGGCCGTGTATTTCTTTCCGCCAATCCCAATGTTCCCGCTTCAGAGATCGATTCGTTTATTCTGAGCAAAGCCTCCTATATCTTTGCCGCACAGGATAAGTTTGCTGAAATTGCTCGATATTCTCCCCAGCCCAAACAGTATGTCAGTGGAGAAACCTTCTATTTTCTGGGGCGTGGTTTGCGCCTGAAAGTTGCTTCTGCCGCAAAAGAAACCGTATATACGGATGGCGTTTATCTGTTTCTGAACGTCAAAGACACCACAGACTTCAGCAAAAAGCAACGATTGGTTACCCGATACTTGGACCGTCAATGTGAAGCGATCTTTCGTGAAGTTTTAGATCAGGCCTATCCGCCTTTTCAAAAATATGGTGTGGCAAAACCGCAGCTTCGTATCCGTTCCATGGAAACCCGTTGGGGTTCCTGTCTTCCGAAAAAGCAGATCATTACGCTGAATAAGCAATTGTTGGAAGCCCCCAGAAATTGTATTGACTATGTGGTTGTTCATGAGCTATGTCACCTGGTTCATCCCAATCACTCCAAACAGTTCTACGCCTTTCTTACCATGTTCATGCCGGACTGGAAAGAGCGAAAAACCGAGCTTGAAAAGAATTGCATTTTGTGGCTCTAAGTGGCATCGTGCTATTAGAAGAGAACTCAGAATATTCAAATTATACAAAAGCGGAAGGTAAGCTCCACCTTCCGCTTTTTGTTTATAGATTTTTTATCGGGATTTTTGTAACGGATAAGCTACAGTTGGCTTCCAGGAATTTGGGGGCACCGCAAACACTACCAAGTCTGTTTTTGGCGCAATCCGGAACCGGACTTGGCCATATTTTCTTTTTCCCCTTGATTGCTAAAAAACAAACGGAATACTTCACCCTAAATACATTATTTTTCGTTTTCCTCCCTTCTTTTCACACTTCGTACAAAAAGATTGACGAAATGTGTCAAAAAATATACAATAACAATATATTTTGTCGACAGGATAATTGCATTACCAAAAAGGGAGAGGACTATAATGAACATCCCGGAATTAAATTCCCTGTTAGATCTTTTCCATCAGAAAGCAGATCAGGTAAAAGAGCAGGCCTACACTTTGCTTCAGACAGTCTCCGAAGGTAGAGTTCCCACAGAAACTGCTCTGTCTGCCTTCAACACCGATATTGCCGATTTACGCAATCAATATAATGGAATTTTCACCGCAGCTGAGGAGTTGACCATTCCGGAAGCTCTTCCTCCCTTGGGCAGCAGTGTTTCTGCGCTGGTTGATGCCGCTGTTGACAGCCAATCCCGTAAAGTTCATGAGCAGGTCGAATATGCAAAAGAAATATTGAACCAGTTTATCCATGTAGAATCCATGCTGGCTGAGTACACCGAAGGATTGCGTCCCTTCCAGGAAAAGGCAGCGGAATTACTGCATCAGATTGATGAAACAAACATCCATGAAATTCTGCCGGAGACCGAGGCCCCGGAGACCTTTTTGGCCGCTTTGAAAATGAAAAATGTCAGCCAAACGCCTGACGGCATTGACCTGCTGATGAATATCGGCAAGAATTACCCTCCCATTGTACAGTTGGGCCTGGCATCCGGCAATTATTATCTTGGTTCCTCTTCTCAAAATACCGATGTTCCCCCGGCCGTATCTTCTTCAGTCGAGGTAGAGAAACAAGCGCCTTCCCTGGCTGATTCCACCTCAGCTGAGGTTGCAAATCCTGCCCATCCGGATGCTGTGTCGCCTGACGCCCCGAAAAAGGGTGGCCTTTCGGATACCGGTGAGGATACAGATGTCGTTCCTTCCGGTGATAACACCATCGCCAATACAGCCATCAAGCCCACCAACCACCCGCAAAAAGGCTCCATTAGTGCCTCAGCCTTTAAGAAAGAAATTACCCGGCTTGCGAAGGCCCAGCGCGATATCCAAATAATAGTACCCATTTTCACAAACATGGGAATCCTCACTGCACATCAACTGTATTTGGTGTGTGTATGCCTGGATGCCTTTGACGAGACCGAAAAGAACTTAACTCAAATTGAAACCGCTGTAACATTACTCGTCAACAAGGGATACCTACTTCGTTTTGGATACAGCTTCAATGGCGAAGACCGGGTTGTCTATTGTCTGTCCAACTATTGCCAAGCGTGTATGCGCAAGGAAAGCATCATTCAGCTTCGCAACACACAGAACAAACCCTTCTGGTGTGTTTCTCTGGGAAAATACCAGGTTGCGCTTGACCAGGGTGCGTCCTTGTCGGTGTTGGAAGAAGCTCTTGTGCTCAATGAGCAGCTTTTGCAATATCTGTATACCATGCGGAAGCTGCTGAATCATGACCAATACCAGAAGATCGTGCATTCCATCCGCTGGAATAACACCTCTTACCAAATTCTGGTCCCTTTTGAGGATCAAACGTTTTCTTGTTGCCTTGTTTCGTACCCCCTGGCAGAGTCGGCCGATTCGCTCTGTTCCCCCAACCTTTTGCTGGTCGGGGATGCTGTCTCTTTATCCGATGAGATTTTGCAACGGTTTGATACTGTCTTTGTTCTCGATCAAGAAGGGCTTCAGTGTTTTAAAAAGCCGGCTGCTGTGCCCTCTTTGCCGCCGGAGAATTTCCCGGACGATCCTGTTCCTGACGAGCCTACCGTTTCCGGCATTCCCACCGGCACGGATCCTGCTTCCCAGGCAGCTGGTGATGCACAGGAGGTTCCTGATAATACGCCCATTTCTTCTGCGGTTGA
This sequence comes from bacterium, assembly GCA_004561545.1. Lineage (GTDB taxonomy): Bacteria > Bacillota > Clostridia > Oscillospirales > Ruminococcaceae > Gemmiger. The sequence continues at coordinate 122,085 of SFVK01000006.1, read as the reverse complement.
AGCCGCTGAGCAGCAGCCCACTGTTTCTGCTGAGGGAAAAGCCTCAGCAACGGAAAGCTTGTCTTTGCAGGAACTTCCCGACGCGGTCGACACTCCCTCCGATGAAACATTCTGCCGTTTGATCCTGCGGATCCTGAACCAGCCGGCCTTCACAAAGGATTCCCTGAAATCCGCGGTGGTCAATTCCGTTTTGTTGGCCTATGGTGCCGGGCTGGAGAAAGACCGCCCCAAAAGCTTGCAGCTTTCCCAGCAGCTGCGTTTTGCTTCCGGCCTCATGCTGGAAGATCTTTCTTACACCTCCGAAAAGTTGATGGCGGCTTTTGCGGGCGGTCAAAGCAATATGGAACGAAATAACGCGCTCCTCCTGGCTGCCTACATTTCCGCCATCATGCTGCCCACCAACCCTTATGACTACGGCTTGAGAGATCAGGTACATAATTTTTTTGACAATTACGAGGTTTACTTTCCTGATTTTCCTTCCTTTAAGCCTTTGTTCAACAAGTTTATAGAATTGGGCGATATTTCCCCCGTTGGCTTTACACCTTCTATAATCGCTTCTTTGGGCAGTCAGTCTGAAAGTGAAGCATACCTCAGCAAATTGCGTGTGCAGGCAAAACAATACCTGACGTACCAGCCCCCCAAGACACGGATTCGTGCATTGCCCATCCTTTACAATGCCTGTTTTGGTGCCGGCAGCGACCTGCACACCTGCATGGGAATTATTTCAAAGTCTTCCTTTGATGACAGCGATATTCAATACGTCGAACTGGTGCTGGATGCCTATTGTGACAAGCAAGGGAGTACCTGGCTTCTCAATGATGCCAAGTTGGAGCAGTGCCTGAATGATGAATGGGATAATGTCAATACAAAAAAGAAGTTCCGGTTGGAATACGATGCCCGCGAACTTGCGCTGCGTCAATTCCATATCCGCATTGAACTGATGCTTTCCTGGATTGAACACGTCAATAATATCTCGAAGAAAGGAAACCTTTCCCGGCTGAAAAGCTTGAAAGAAGATATCCTGAAGATCATTTCTTCCTTGCAAAAAGACATGTCCTTCGGGAAAAAGCCCAATACCAACATTTTGTCCTGGATGCTGTCTTCCATGCAGGACTATCTTTCCGGCCAAGGGAATCCGTTTGACACCTATTCGGACCTTCTGTACAGTGGGGTTATCAGCCTCAACGATGATGGTACGCCCTGGCTGGACCCCAAATTTGCCGACATCCGTTTTTACGAACCCTGGCGGAACGTGGCACGTCATATCAACACCGCCAAGCGTCCGGTGGATGAGATCAAAGCGGATATTCTGGGGGATACCCTGGATCCCTCGGATGACGGAAATCTGAAGGACAACCTGCATCAGCTGGCATTGCTGGGACTCTTCCTGAACAGTAAGGACGAAGATTATATCATTTCGGAAGAGCAGAGCAAGGAAGCCACGGATTCCGCCGAAGAACGCACCATACGGTTCCGCGAAACGCTGGAGCTTTCCTACACCTATAATCAGATCAATGAAGCAGAAAAAGAAACGCTGGCCGGCATTATGGAACAGTACAAAACGGCTTTCTTTGAACGGATGGACTTTGCCTGCTGGAGACAGTTTCTGAAAGCTTTGGAGCGGCAAATCACCGTATCTGCGTCCATCCGCCAGTCCAGCTTGCGCAAGCGGCTCAATACTGCACTTGCATCCAATGCGCAGTCCCCCCTGCTGCAAGCAGCTGATCACCTTTTGGAAACAGACCGCAACTTTGCTGTTGCCGAAGAATATCTGACACGTTTTGAAAACGGTGACCAAGAATTTACCGGTGCGTTTGACCCTAGTCTGCAAGACAGGGATTATTTCAGTGAATTTCTTCATTCCGCTGACTCTTTGTTCCAAGCATGCAAGCGGTCTACCGGATCATCCTTAAAGAATTTCGGCTGGGCTTACATTGAACGTCATCAGCCCAAAGACTGGACTTCCCGCCAGCGGGAAGACAGCCGGAACCTGTTGCAATGCTGGCCCTCACGCAAAGGGGCTTCCTCACCAGAACAAATCTGTTCGCTCTTCCGGAATCTTGGCCTTGATGTCCAGAACACCAAGTCAAACTCTGACAGCAAGGAAGATAGCTTTTTGCTCACGGTCCGTCCTACGCCGAAAGGAATGCCCGATTATCGCCACCCTATCGCCGCTTTTGGTACACAGATCAAATCTCCTCTCCATGTCGTCATCCTGTACGGGAATTTCACCGAGCGACAGCTGATAGATACGATCAGTTCTTTGAATTTGCGTCAGCTCTCCATCGTGCTGATCGACCGGCCTCTGGATATTTCTTACCGCCGGATGGTGGGCGAGTACTTCCATACGAAGACCTCCATGCAGAATTCTTTTCTTTTGATTGACCAGGTTTTGTTCCTCTACCTGGCCATGCAGCAAGAAACCGAACGCCTGCCAGCATTGTTGAAATGCACCCTGCCGTATACCAGCTACCAGCCTTTTGTGCGGGATGCCGGTGCCACCGCCGATGAAATGTTTTTCGGCCGGACCAAAGAGCTTTCTTCCATTATGGATATGGGTGGTGCCTGTGTGGTCTATGGCGGCCGGCAGCTGGGCAAAACCGCCTTGCTGGAACGTGCAGAAAATCTTTTTATGAAACCGGATAAAAAAGAATTTGCTGTTTATACCTGCATTGTCCGTCAAAAAACAGAAGCTGACGTCATTTCCACCATCACTTCGGAAATTGTACGCAAAACAGACGGAAAAATTCCTCTGCCTGCCTGCGACTCTATCAAAAGCCTTTGTCTGCATCTGAGCAAGCTGTTTCAAAGTGGCCGTATCGCCGCCCTCCTTCTGCTGATTGACGAGGCGGACAGTTTCTTGGCTGCCATTGCTGATAACAAATACGATCAGCTCCAGCCCTTTGTCAATTTGCGGCGCGAAACCAGGAACAATTTCAAATTTGTGCTCACCGGCCTACACAATGTCTGCCGCGCAAAAAATGCCACAAAAGACAATGGTATTTTCGGGCAGCTGGGAACCCCCCTGTGCATCAAGCCCCTTTCCCCCACGGACGCCCTTCAGCTGTTGTCGCGCCCGCTTTCCTATTTAGGATTTCAAATTGACCGGTATCCCCATCTGGAGACGATTCTGGCCAACACCAACTACTACCCTGGTATTCTCCAGTTCTTTGGCTATATGCTTGTTGAGACGCTGAATGCGCAGTATTCCAAATACTATCATGCCGCGGACGGTAACCCGCCCTTCACTCTGCAGGACGATCAGCTGGGTGCCGTCATGAATTCCGCTGACTTGAATCGAAGCATCAAAGAAAAGTTCCGCTGGTCCCTGGAACTCGACCCCCGCTATTTTATGATTGCCCGCTGCATCACTGTACTGTACCATTTAAACACCATCAATGACGCCTCCAGTAATTGGATGGGTTTCAAAGTTTTCGAGATTCGTGAAATCGCCTCACTTTATGACATCCGCTGCCTGGAACATGAAACGGAGGAGAGCTTCATCACACTCTTGGATGAAATGGTTGAAATGGGCATTCTCAGTCAGCCTGCCAGTCATGTCTACCGCCTTCGCCGCAGTATGTTTGTGGATATCATCGGCGAAAATTTTGATGCTTTGGAGCGAGATATCGAATCTAATGCTGCCAACCCAAGTAAGGAGGCTGATGAGGCATGAATATTTCCTGGGAAGAATTTTGGTGGCAAAATGTCACAGGGCCTCACGCCCTTGTAACAAGCGTTTCCTCTGCTCTGCAGGAAAACCGGAGCGTGGTGCTGCAGGTTCCGCCAGACCTGCCCTGGCGCCATTCCATGCGCAGCGCCATTCAACAGGATCTCCGTAGCCGGATTGATAATTCCGATGTTGTTCTCGAATCCATTGACAATGTGGATGACAATCTCGATCACCTGCTTCCTGGCCGGTTTCTGTTAAACCGCTTTGCTCCCTCTGCCGTCAGCAAAGGCTACCGTGAGAAAGGAAAAACAACCATTCAGACCTATCTGAGCGCCTATCATGTGCTGAAAAACCGTATCATCTGGATCAACGGGCTCGACAGTGAATCTGCCAATCAATGGATCCAGTTTTGTCATCAGTTCCCTTCAAATACTGTCCAGGAGGGCCTTTTTGTATTGGAAGTCCCTGAAACGCTCCCTTCTTTCAATGCGTCCAATCTGCGGTTCATTCCGTTTTCCGACTACATCAGCAGTTACGATGTCCAACTGTTCAACCTGGTTATTTTGGGAGAAAGCCGTTCCCTTACCAGCGTCTGGAAAGGGTATATTGCCTCTCTGCTGGCCAATGTCTGTGACGCCGACGCAGAGGTTTCGTGCAGATTGCTGCACAAAATGGATTTTCGGACAACCTGTATCTGGGATGGGCTCCAGGAACTCGCCGCGCTTCCCGAGTTTTCCCGCCGCGGACGCGATGAATCCTCTAATCATATTTTCCATTACTGTAGAAGCGGCCGGCAGGATGTGATCAGCTACCGTGTCTGGAAGACCCAGATGCAGACGGTATTTCCCATCATCGAAATGGGACGGATTCAAATAATTGGAACCTGGCGCAAAGAGATCCAGCACTTGCTGGACACGAGAGAAATCTTACAGTATGGTGAGCCAATAACGGATTTGATGGACGTGGAACTGGGAACGCTTTTCTATCTTCTACAGTCCAACCAGCTTTGCCTCCCAGACAATTCTGTGCGGAACCGCGTTCAATTTCTTCGTACCTGCCGCAACAAACTGGCACATTCCACCTGCTGCTCCTTACAGGAGATTGCACTGCTGCTGGATTAGGATCATATGTAACGAATACAGCTGGCCTCTAAAAGATCTCAACTTTCCTTTTATGATACCGTTTCAAAAGCATGCCAGCCTAGAATGGCACTTTGATAGTTGGAGGACTATTATTTATGATAGATTTGAATTCCACACTGTTTTTCAAAGGGAAATTCCAAATCAAGTCCAAAAGTCCAGACAATGATCTTCTTTGGCTTCTTGTCCAGAAAATCAGAATCTGGATGGTTCCGAAATGGAGGCGCAACGGGGAATCCATTCCCAACGACACTTCCAGATGGTCTTCCTTGAAATACGGGGGAAAAATCACCTCTGAAGAAGGGATTGTGCACCTTCAGTCGGTTCACCATGAGCGGGATGACGGTATGCATTTCTGGGCCTGCAAAATTATCGAGTCATGGCCTTCTCTAAACGGCTGTGCCCCGCGTCAATGGACAACAGAAATAGGATTTGAACAGCAGGCCACCGACCAGGCCACCATCAGCATTGTAATTTACTACAATGACAGGCCTGGTTTTATCGGACCTTGCGAGAAGCATCCGGAGCCATCCATTCCCAAAATCATCAAGCTTTTTGTCAAAGATGATTCGCTTGAATGCACCGTGGAAGGATATTCTCTTGACCTGAAAGCCAAGCTGCTAAAGCCCGGGGCTTTTCCGGATTTCTGGAAAATCGTCTGCGACGAGAACCGTGAAGTTCCTGTCATTTATATCAGTCCCAGAAAAATGAGCGAGGAAGACGGGGAAGTCCAAAATCTGGTAGACCCGGACAGACTCATGAACCTTCTGGGGCCAAATGCCTTGATTTATTACGCCAATGATATTGAGTTTTCCCATGAAATGAACCAGCTCTGCACCCCCGCCAGTTTCGGGTGCTATTCTGGTGCCATCCGCGTCTATGCCGCTCACCCACATATCCAGGATTCCAATGATCCTTACCGCCATCGCTACATTAGTGCCAGAATGCTTGCCGAATTGGGAGATGAAATCTATCACATTCTCCGGCGTGCCCTGGCGCAGGATGTCCACTTTTATGATAAGATGTTCCGTACAGAAGACTGCAGACAACTCAATGATGATGCAGCCGCGGAAGAACGCAAAAAGGCGTATCGGGATTTTGTGGAAAATGAACTTCTAGGCACCGCCGTTGAAAAGGAGACAGCCTTGCAGCAGCAGCTGGAATCCATAGATGCCGAACGGTTTCAGTGGAAATGTGAGCGTGAACAATATGCTGCCAAAATCGATGAGTTGAAATCAGATTTAAACCAATCCCGTGCAAAGGAAGATGCTTTCAGGGACGCGGCCGCACTGTCGAACAAGCGGGAAGAGGCGCTCAACAAGGTCCGAAATATTGCCAAATATCCGCAAACTGCAGAGGAAATCGGAGAATATTTTCTTTCTCATTTTGGCGACCGGATTGCTTTTACCAAGAGAGGGCTCAATTCCCTGAAGGATTGTCCTACAAGGGTGGATATTTTGTGGGATGCTCTTTATCAAATGTCTACTCTTCTGTATGATTTGTATGAAGATGATGCCGTTGCCTCTGTCGAGCAGGAATTCAATCAAAGCTCAAATTTTCGTCTAGCTCGTGGCGAAGGCACCATGACCCGGAAAGATTCCGCCCTAATGCGCCAATATACAGATGAATACCAAGGAAAAACCATTGATATCCAAGCCCATATCAAGAGCCGCGAGTCCTCCCCTACCAGCAATAAACTTTTACGGATTTATTTCTATTATGACAGCAATCTCCACAAAATCATCATCGGTTCCTGCGGGAAGCACCTGGACAACTATACAACACAAAAGATCAAATAATACCGGCTTTCCCGTTGAAAAGGAATCTACGTTAGAATCCTATTTATAGATTCTGAGGTAGAGTTCCTTCTTATTGGATTAATAGTTCATCCATCTTTGATGTAAAAAATGGACGCAACACTAATTCTTTAACCGTTGGATTCCTTTTTGTCTGCACTCTCCGGCCAGCAGATTTTCCACTCAAAGTATTCTGCTTCGGTAATCTCTCCTTGGCGAAGTTTTCGCTGCACTTCCGCCCAATCTTTAAGGAAATCATTCAAGATCGTCAAATTGAACCACATGGCCACAGGGCTGTCCGGCGGCCAGTCATCATTGTCATCATAACGCAACGAAAAATCCTGGTTGGCATTGTACCGGGTTTCTGACCGCTGTGTCTGGACCAGATTGATGATGCCGGGCACTTCCTCATCCAGCCAAAACAGTTGTTCCATCATATCGGCAGCAGCGCCGTTCCCGCCTTCTGACAAGGCCATCGCAGACACATTCATCGCTTCGGCCATTTTCTCCAGCAGTGGCTTTTTGGGAATTCGGTACCCCATCTCATACTGGGCAATGCGGTTGGCGCCGCCTGCGCCCAATCCGATCTTTTCGCCCAGTTCCTTCTGCGTCATCTGCCGATGGCGGCGTATCCGTTTAATTTTCTCGCCGGTCGTCACGGTTTTGCTCCTCCCCAAGCCGTTATCGCGTCCACGGATTTCCCGTGGGCGCGTCTTTTTGTATTCATTGTACCCTACCTGTCCCCGTTTTACAAGAAAATTGTAACAAATTTGCGAAATATATTGACGTTCGCATTTTTGCGAACTATAATATATTTATCAAATTTGCGAAAGTTCAATAGAATGTTCGCAAAGCACTACAGAAAGGAGATTTTTCTATGATTATCCAATTCGTACATTTTCATTCTATGAGGGTCGCATGTCTGCGAAACGCCTCATCCCGGAAAAAGAGCTGAAAGCTTGCTATGGCCTGCTGTTTGCCGACTATCCCGACGTGGTGACAGTCCGGCAACTGCAAACTATGTTGGGCATCAGTCGTCATGCGGCGTATGATCTGCTGGGAGAAGGGGAAATCGGATCCCTCAAACTGGGCAACGCCTACAAGATTCCCAAAATCAACGTCATCCGTTATCTGCTGACCAATGCACAAGGGGCGGGTTTTGCCGGGCAAGACCTGCAAAGTGAATCATAGCATGATTCACTGGAAATCCGCCGCAGAAAAAGTGAATCATAGCATGATTCACTTTCTGTTGTATTGCGGCCAAAGGTATCTTAACAAGATTCACGCAAGCGATTTTCCCGGAAACGTGAATCTTATTAAGATTCACTCTGTACCTCCGCCCAAATCTGCGCCGTGCCGCGCGCCGCCGGGCGGCGGACACGTTACCCGCATTGTTGCAAAGGTCGCGCCACAGGGCCCCGTTTGGCGGCCTGTGGCCCAGCAAGAAGGAGGCGTATGCCATGCAGAGAAACGAACCTATTGATGCTGAAACTCTACTTTCCACCCCGCTGCCGCCGGTGCGGTGGCTGATTCCCGGCCTGCTGCCCGCCGGGCTTTCCTTGTTGGCCGGTGCCAGCAAGGCAGGCAAAAGTTGGCTGTGTCTGTGGCTTTGCCTGCAGCTGGCCCGGGGCGGCGAGATCTGGGGCCGCACCGCCCAGCCGCAGACTGTACTGTACCTCTGTCTGGAGGACACCTATGCCCGCATTCAGGGGCGTTTGTTCCGCCTGACCGAGGACTCCGTTCCCAGCCGGTTGTACTTCCAGACCGGAAGCTGCGCCATCGGGGACGGACTGGAACTCCAGATCGAGAAATTCCTGTCCCAGCACTCCGAAACCGGGCTGGTGGTCATCGACACCTTGCAGAAGGTCCGCACCGCCGACCCAAATAACGGCGCTTATGCCAGCGATTACCAGGATATGAGCGCGCTGAAATCCCTGGCGGACCGCCGTGGCATCGGGTTGCTGCTGGTGCATCATCTGCGCAAACAGGGCGCGTCCGACCCGTTCCAGCAGATTTCCGGGTCCAACGGCCTGATGGGTGCCGCCGACACCATCTGGCTGCTGCAGCGCCAGCGGATGAGCGACACAGCCCGGCTGCTTGTGACAGGCCGTGACATGGACAGCTGCACCCTCCACCTGCAGACCCGGGATTGCATCTGGCAGCTGTTGGAGGAGGAATCCGCCGAGGAACAGGTCCGGAAGGCTGTTCCGGACTACCTGTGGCGGGCGGCGGACTTTATCCGGCGCGCCGGCAACTGGACAGGCACCGCCACCGACCTGCTGACCGTCGCCGGTATCACCGATGTGCTGCCCAACCAGTTCACCCGCAAACTGGTGGAGCATTTCTACACGGTATTTACCCCGCAGGGCATCCGCTACCAGTCCCGGCGCACCTCCAACACCCGGCTGCTGTGCTTCACCTGTGATGGGGATGACGGTCATGACGGTAGTGACGATGATACCGCCAGATCCCCTTTACCGTCTGGTACGGCACCGGCTGGTGAAGAGGGTGCGGCCCCCGTACCGTCATCGTCGTCATCACCGTCACCGGGGCCGCATCACGGTAGCGAGCATGGGCTTTGTGTTGCCGACGGGCAACCCTTCGCCGCGGCGGACACCGCCGCTTCTACGGGGACGACCCCGAGCCCCGATTTCTCACGGGAGACTGCTTCGTGAGAAACCGCACCGTGGGCATCAACGTGCGGGTGACACCGGCTGAAAAACACCGGATGGAATCCGCCGCCCGGCGCTGCGGTCTGACGCTGTCGGAATATCTCCGGCAGCGGGCACTGGGGTACACACCGCAGTTGCATCCGCCCGCGTCTTTGTTTTCCGCTCTGGAAGAACTGGATGCGCTGGCGGACCGTCTGCCGCCCGGGGACGCGCGCCCCTGCCGGGCGGCCACAGACCAGATCCGGGATGCCCTGCTGCCGAAGGAGTAATCCCTGGCCGTCACCAAGATCTGGCCGGTGCGGGACAACCTGCGCCGGGTGGTGGACTATGCCGCCAACCCGGAAAAAACCGAATACGGTGCCCTGTCCCAGGCGCTGCACTACGCCGGGAACGACGCCAAGACCACCTTGCCGGAAAGCGCAAAACTGGTGAGCGGCATCCACTGCCGCCCCGAAACCGCCTGGGCGGATATGCGGGCAGTGCAGCGGAAGTTCGGCAAGACCGAGGGCGTGGTGGCGATGCACGCCTACCAGAGTTTCCAGCCCGGCGAGGTAACGCCGGAACAGTGCCACGCCATCGGAGTGGAGCTGGCCCGGCAGGTGTGGGGCGGGCGGTTCCAGGTGTTGGTGGCCACCCACATGAACACTCACTGCCTGCACAACCACTTTGTCATCAACGCGGTATCCTATGTGGATGGCAAAAAGTACGAACAGCGCCGCAGCCAGTACCGGGAACTGCGCCGCGCCTCCGATGCCCTCTGCCGGGCCCAGGGACTATCGGTGGTACAGCCCCAAGGCAAAAGCCTACCGCGCCCCCTCTACGAAGCGGAGCGCCGGGGCGAACCCACCCGGTACAACCGGATGCGGGAGGCACTGCGAACCGCCCTCCAGCAGACCAGCACCGAGGAGGACTTTGCCCTGGCCCTGCGCCGGATGGGCTACCTGTGGCGGCGGGAGGAGGGCCGCAAATATGCCACGCTGCGCTCGGTGGATGGTGGCCGCCCGGTGCGGGTGCATCGCCTGGGCCCGGAGTTCGACTGGCCCGCGCTGGCCCGGGCACTGGACGCCCACTATTACCAGTTCGGCCCCCACTACTACAGCCTGTTCGGCGGGTATGACCGTCCCAGGCGTCCGGTCTGCCGTTCCTGGGCCAAGGTGCGGTACAAAGGGCTGCTGGACGAGCTCTTCGGGAGGCCTCACCTGGGCCGGCAGTATCTCTACTTCCGGTACAAGGTACAGGCCAAGCCGAATCCCCGGGCGTCCATCAACTGGCCGGAGATCGAAGCGATCTGGCGCAACGTGGAGCGCACGCTGGAGGAGATGCACCTCTGCTTTGACCGGGATTTCCACACCACCGACGAGGTGGAAGCCCACCGCCGGGAACTGACGGCGCAGATCGACGCTCTCTGCAAGGAGCGCGCCGACTGTGCCCGGCTGCTGCGGCACAAGGTTCCGCCGCCCGGTACCGCTGAGCGCCGGGCTGAACTGACCCGCCAGATCAAGGCTTTGCGGCACGAGGATGAAATCTGTGACAGGGTTCTCCGGAGGGTACGAGCCACCACCGCCTGCCGCAAGGCCCTGGAGGAACAGGCCCGTCAGCGGGCCGAGGAAAAAGCCCGCCACCGCAAGCGCCGCCGCAGTCTGGAACGCTGAACCACAACCATACCAAAAGCCCGCGCCGGGAAGTTCCCGACGCGGGCGCTTTGGTAGATTCGTACCCAAAACAAGGGCGTATCCTTGTGTAGATTTGTGAATAGCTTTTGCCGAGGATTCCGGGTATTGTTGTGTTGGACCCGGAAACCCGTACAAACGAGTATGAAAGGAGAAATGCCTATGGTAGCAGGCCGACTGCAAGAGAAAAACGGATATTACTACATGGTACTCAGCTACACCGGTGCCGACGGCAAGCGCAAACAGCCCTGGCACGCCACCGGACTGCCTGTGAAGGGCAACAAAAAGCGGGCTGAGGAGATGCTGCGGGAACTGCGCCGCAGCTTCACGCCGCCCAAACCCAACCGCAAAGAGGAACTGAGCCCCGATATGCTGTTCAGCGATTATATGCTCTACTGGCTGAAGATCATCCGCCCCGCTGTGCAGGAAACCACCTGGTCCTCCTACAACTTCAATGTGAAGAACCACATCGTCCCCCACTTCGAGCCCACCGGCATCACGCTGGGCGGGCTACAGGCGCGGCACATCCAGAGTTTCTACCTCCACGAGCTGGAAACGCTGAAAGCCACCAGCGTACTGCGGTTGCACGCCAACCTGCACAAGGCGCTGAAATACGCCGTGAAGCTGGATCTGATCCCCGGCAACCCGGTGGACAAGGTAGAACGGCCCAAACCCGAGAAGTACATGGCCGCCTACTACACCGCCGAGGAGATGGAGCAGCTCTTCGAAGCTGCCCGGGGCCATCGCCTGGAACTGATCATCCAGTTTGCAGCCTTCTACGGGCTGCGCCGGGGCGAGGTGCTGGGCCTGCGGTGGGACGCCGTGGACTTTGAGGCCGGTACCTTGACCATCCGCCACATCGTGACCAGCACCAATCTGGAGGGCAAACACATCCTCGTGGAGGCTGACCGGGCCAAGACTAAGTCCAGCCTGCGCACCCTGCCTTTGGTGGCCAGCTTCGCCCAGCGGCTGCGGGCGCTGAAGGAGCAGCAGGCCTACAACGAGAAGCTCTGCGGCAACTGCTACAACCAGAAGTACAAGGGCTACCTGTTCGTGGACGAGATGGGCAATCTGATCCTGCCCAACGCAGTGACCGACGGCTTCGCCAAGCTGCTGGCCGACCACGGCCTGCGGAAGATCCGCTTCCACGATCTGCGCCACTCCTGCGCCAGCCTGCTGCTCAAGCAAGGCGTACCCATGAAGCAGATCCAGGAATGGCTGGGCCACAGCGACATCTCCACCACGGCCAACATCTACGCCCACCTGGATTCCCAGTCCAAGCAGCTCAGCGCCGCCACGATGGAACAGGCACTGCCGCTGCCGGAGGAACTGCCGGAAAACCGGTGGTGATCACGCACTGGTTCAGAGCGCGAGCTCCCGACGCAGGTCGGTGAGCCAGACGGGCGGCGTATCGGTGGCGGGCAGCAGTTCCCCGTTGCGGTAGAAAGCCACCACCCGGAAGCCGTTGTCGTTGTCATAGAAGGTTGCCTCGTTGCACAGCGGCAGCAGCTTGCCCAGGTCCCGGAAACGCCGGGCAAACCGGCGTTCCACGTCCTGGGTTGGGATGTCGTGGCCGCCGCGAGCCACCCGGTTGGCGATCCGCCGGACCGATTCCTCGGCGGTATCCAGACCCACATAGTACAGCCGCACGGTGTAGCCCTTGTCACGGGCCGCTCGGGCCATTTTGCGGGAGAAGCTACCCGAAAGGGTGCTTTCCTCGGTGAAGTCGATGCCCTGGGCCAGACAGTCCTGCAGTTTGGCAACGGCAGCTTGACCCCCGGCATACTCATCGCCGTTCAGGGCCATCAGCTTGTCCGGGTCAACGACAATGCCCACATCCCCCAAGCAAACCTTTAGAACACCGGACAGGCTGCTCTTACCTGTTCCATTGACCCCGCCCACGATGGTAAATGTCGGCATAGTGCGCCCTCCCAAACGGCAAGCGGTTCTTGCCGTGAAAATACAAAAATACCCTCAGGAAAATTCCTGAGGGCACTGGCGGAGATGGTGGGAGTCGAACCCACGCGCCTCTCTCGAGACCTAAAGCATTTCGAGTGCTCCCTCTTACGACCTCTTGAGTACATCTCCATATTAAGTTTTTCCAGCACCGCCTTGCAACCCTTTCGGAAAAATGCAAGATTTCGATGCAAGATAAGCGGATAATAACCGGATTCATACCCCGGGAAAATCCCGCCGTCACGCCATTCGCGGCGGACGAATCGGCCAGTGGGCTGCAAGCTTTCGAGTGCTCCCTCTTACGACCTCTTGAGTACATCTCCCTATTTAATTGTCCAGCACCGACCTGCAAACCCTTCGGACACATACAAGATTTCGATGCAAGATAAGCGGATACAACTGGAAACCATACCCCGGGGAACGCACGCTGTCACGCCCGTTCGGGTGCGACCTCTTGAGGAATGCTCCCTGTATTCCGGGGAACGGAAATCCCGCATACTTCTCATATTATACCCAAAACGCCGCCCCGCGTCAAGATGCGGGCGGCGTGCGTTTGCGGCGGGGGAGAAAAAAGGCGGGAACCCGGCCGGGCGGCGGGTCAGAACAGGCGCTGTTTCTGCACCGGGCTGGGGGTGAAGGGGGTGTCCTCGTGGTGGCGGGTGACCAGGACTTCCCGGGTTTTTTCCTCCGTGTGGCCGTTGGATTTGGTGACGGTGAAGAAGGTGCGGGCAATGTTGTAATACCCCCGCAGATGCTGCACCAGGTACTCGGCCACGGCGGGCAGGCAGTCGGTGTCCTGAATGTCCTCATAGTTATAGTCGGCGTAGCGGAAGGTGGTGCTCTCCCCGTTGCAGACCAGCGTGATGCCGGCGGCGTCCAGACAGACCTCGTCAATGGCGCTCTGCTTGAGGCCCGAAAGGCCGGTCTCGGCGGCCAGCTGGGAGGCCCGCTCCCGCATGGACAGCGGAACCGACTGGGGGTCCAGCGGTTCGTTGCCGCGCTGGCCGATTTCCAGCAGAATATCCCGCATCATGCGGCTTTCCAGCAAAGGCCGGATTTTTTCTTTGACGCGGGCCTCACCGGTCTTGGCCTGGAGCTTGCTCAAAATCCCCAAGTGTCTCCCTCCATTTTTGTGCTGTGTCCATTATAGCACAATCCCATGGGAGGTACCAGACCGGGGAAAAAATTATTTGCCCGCCAGCAGAATGCCCAGGACGGCTTTTTCCACATGAAGGCGGTTCTCGGCTTCGTCAAAAATCTCCCCGGCGTGGGCTTCCAGGATCTCGTCGGTGATCTCCTCGCCACGATGGGCGGGCAGGGGATGCTGCACCAGGCAGTCCGGCCTGGCCAGCGCCATGCGGGCGGCATCCAGCGTGTAGCCGTGGAAATCCCGGCGGCGGCGCTCGGTTTCCCGCTCCATGCCCATGCTGGTCCACACATCGGTGAAGAGCACATCGGCGTCCCGGGCGGCCTCGTCGGGGTCCTGCACCAGGCGGAACCGGTCGCCGTAGTTCCGGGCAAAGAACAGCACATCGGCGGCGGGGCGGTAGCCTTTGGGGCAGGCCATGGTCAGGTGCATACCCATCATCAGACAGCCCACAATCAGGCTGTTGGCCATGTTGTAGCCATCGCCCACAAAGCCGGCCTTCAGCCCGGCCAGCGTGCCGCGGCGCTCCCGCACCGTCATCAGGTCGGTCAGCACCTGCAGCGGGTGGGCGTAATCCGTCATGCCGGAGATCACCGGCACCCCGCTGTACTGGGCCAGCGCCTCCACATCGCTCTGCCTGAAGGTGCGGTACACAATGGCGTCATAGTACCGCCCCAGCACCCGGGCGGTGTCCTGAATGGGCTCGCCCCGGGCGATTTGCAGGTCGTCGGCGCTCAGATAGGTGCCCAGGCCCCCCATTTGGTAGATGCCCACCTCCAGGCTGGTGCGGGTGCGGGTGGAGTTTTTGCCGAACATCAGGGCCACGGCCTTGCCCTGCAGGTCCCTGGGGTCGGCGCCCGCGCGGTGCAGGCGCTTGTATTCGTCCGCCACGTCGAGAATGTGGGTGATCTCGGCGGGGGAGAGGCTGCTCAATTTTAACAGATGCTCCATGAAAACCTCCGGGGCCGGGTCAGGCGTTTTCCAGCACGCCGGCCAGAATGTTCAGGGCGGTGGTGACGTCCTGCTCGGTCAGAATCAGCGGGGGCAGCAGCCGCAGGCGGTCCTTGGCGGTGAGCACCAGCAGGCCCGCGTGCTCGCAGGCGGTGCGCACGTCGGCGGCCTGGATACCCTCCTCAAAGGCGACGCCCACCATCAGGCCCAACCCGGTGACGGAGGTCACATGGGGCAGGGCGGCCAGCCCGGCGCGCAGCTGGACGGCGCGGTCATTGACGTTCTTCATAAAGTCGTCGTCCATGGTGTCCAGCACGGCGCAGGCGCCCGCGCAGACCACCGGGTTGCCGCCGAAGGTGGAGCCGTGGGAGCCGGGGCCCATGGCGGCGCCCACCTTGGCGGTGGTGAGAACCGCGCCGATGGGCAGCCCGCCGCCCAGGCCCTTGGCCAGCGTCACAATGTCGGGCTTCAGGCCGTAGTGCTGGCAGGCCAGAAAGGTGCCGGTGCGGCCCACGCCGGTCTGCACCTCGTCCACCACAATCAGGATGTCCCGCTCGCGGCAGTAGGACTCCACCTGATGCACATAGTCGGGGTCCAGCGCCACGACGCCGCCTTCGCCCTGCACCATCTCCATCATGACGGCGCAGACGGTGTCATCGGCGGCGGCCTTCAGCGCGTCAAAGTCGTTGGCGGCAACGTAGGCAAAGTTGCCCGGGAAGGGGCCGAAATCCCTGTGGAAGACGTCCTGGCCGGTGGCGGTCAGGGTGGCCAGCGTGCGGCCGTGGAAGGAATTGACCAGCGTGAGAACCTTGTTGCGGTCGGGGCCGAAGGTGGTCACGCTGTATTTGCGGGCGCACTTGATGGCGCCCTCGTTGGCCTCGGCGCCCGAGTTGCCAAAGAACACCTGATCCATGCCGGTGCGGCGGCACAGCCGCTTGGCCAGCTTGGCGTCGGGGGCGGTATAGTACAGGTTGGAGGTGTGCTGCAGCCGGCCGGCCTGCTCCGCCACGGCGGCCACCCAGGCGGGATGGCAGTAGCCCAGCGAGTTGACGCCGATGCCGGAGGTGAAATCCAGATAGGCGTTACCCTCGGCGTCATAGGCGGTCATGCCCATGCCGCGCTCCAGCACCAGCGGGCTGCGGTTGTAGGTGTGCATGATGTATTTCAGATCCCGGCGGATCACTTTTTCGGTTTGCATAAAAACCCTCCCGGAAGATGTTTCGGTGTGCTGCGGCGCTCACCGGCTGCCGCGGCGGTAGAACAGGGTGCCGGACCCGCGGTCGGAGAACATCTCCAGCAGCACCGAGTGGGGCACCCGGCCGTCAATGATGACCGCCTCGTGGACGCCCTCATAGATGGCGTCGGCCATGCCCTCGATCTTGGGGATCATGCCGCCGGAAATGACGCCGTGCTCCTTGTAGCCGGCAATCTCGGAAATTTCCACCTCGGGGATGAGGGTGGATTCGTCGTCCTTGTCGTAGAGCAGGCCCACAATGTCGGTCATCGAGACCAGCTTCTCGGCGTGGAGGGCGATGGCAATGGCCGCAGCGGCGGTGTCGGCGTTGATGTTGTAGGCGGTGCCGTTCTCGTCCATGCCCACGGTGGCAATCACGGGGATGAACCCGTCGTTCAGCAGGTGCTCAATGAGGGTGGTGTCCACCTTTTCCACATTGCCCACATAGCCCAGGTCCACGTCGGTCTTGCGGGAACAGGTGATGGTGTGGCCGTCCAGCCCGCACAGGCCCACGCCCCGGCCCTTGAGCAGCGCCACCAGATCCTTGTTGACCTGACCGGCCAGCACCTGCTGCACAATGGCCATCGTCTCGGCATCGGTGTAGCGCAGGCCGCCCACAAAGCGGGACTCCTTGCCCACCCGCTGGAGCATCCGGTTGATGGCGGGGCCGCCGCCGTGGACCAGCACCACCCGGACGCCCAGCAGCGTCAGGGTGACCAGGTCGTTCATGACGGCGAGCTTGAGCTCCTCGTTGACCATGGCGTTGCCGCCGTACTTGATCACCAGCGTCTTGCCGTGGTATTTCTGGATATAGGGTGTGGCCTCCGAAAAGAGCAGGGCCATTTCTTCGTTCTTCATACACGTTCCCCTCTGCACCGGGTCAGGTCCGGTAATCCCCGTTGATTTTCACATAGTCGTAGGTCAGGTCGCAGCCCCAGGCTTTGGCGCAAGCGGTGCCGGAGCCCAGGTCTACCAGAATCTGAATCTCCTTCTCCTTCAGGACCGCGGCGGCCTCTTCCTCGCTGTAAGGGTGGTAGGCGGCGTTCTCGCAGACAAAGACCTCCCCGGCGGCGCTGCGCAGCCGCACGGCGGTCTTGGAGATGTCAAACTCCCCCGGCGTGTAGCCGATGGCGCAGAGCACCCGGCCCCAGTTGGCGTCGGCGCCGAACATGGCGGCCTTGAACAGGGTGGAGTGGATGACGCTCTTGGAGACGGCGCGGGCGGTTTCCAGATCGGGCGCGCCGGTGACGATGCACTCCAGCAGCTTGGTGGCGCCCTCGCCGTCGCCGGCCAGCTCACGGCACAGGTGTTCCGCCACGGCGGTCAGCGCGGCCACAAAGGTGTCGTAATCCGCGCTGCCCGGGGCCGGGGCGGCGTTGCCCGCCAGGCCGTTGGCCAGCAAAAGCACGGTGTCGTTGGTGGAGGTGTCGCCGTCCACCGAAATCTGGTTGAAGGTGGCGGGCACCACGGTGGAGAGCGCCGCCTGAAGCACCGCAGGCTCCACATTGGCGTCGGTGGTGATGAAGAGCAGCATGGTGGCCATGTTGGGGTGGATCATGCCGGAGCCTTTGGCGATGGCGCCCATGCGGCAGGGCTTTCCGCCCAGGGTAAATTCCACGGCCACCTCTTTGGGATGGGTGTCCGTGGTCATGATGGCGGTGGCGGCGTCGTGGCTGGCCTGGGCGGTGGCGGCCAGTTTGGCGGCGGCCTCCGGCACGCCGGCGGCGAAGGGAGCCAGCTCCATGGCCTGCCCGATGACGCCGGTGGAGGAGGGCAGCACGTCCCCGGCGGGGATGCCCAGCTCCTTTGCCACCAGATCGCAGACATCGTTGGCCAGCGCCACACCGTTGGGGGCGCAGGTGTTGGCGTTGCCGCTGTTCACCACGATGGCCTGGGCGTGGCCGTCCGCCAAGTGGACGCGGTCCACCTGGATGGGCGCGCCGTAGACCTTGTTGGTGGTGTAGCAGGCCGCGCCGGCGCAGCGCACGTCGGAGGCGATGAGCGCCAGGTCATATTTGGAATGGTTGCGCCGGATGCCGCAGTGGACGCCCGCCGCCTTGAACCCCTTGGCGGCGCAGATGCCGCCGGGAATGAAATTGAACTGTTCCATGCTTTTTCCTCTTTTCCACAGTTGGGCCGGGGCCGGTCAGAGCGCCAGCCCGGCGGTCTCGGGCAGGCCGAGCATCAGATTCATGCACTGAATGGCCGCGCCGGAGGAACCCTTGCCCAGGTTGTCCAGCACACTGATGAGCAGCATCCGCTCGCCGTCCGGCGAGACGGTGGTGTAAATCTCCAGGCTGTCCCTGCCGGCCAGCGTGTTGGCGGGCAGGAAGGCGGGGGCCTCGTTCAGCGGATGGACGTGAATCACCGGTTCGTCGCGGTAATAGTCCTGCAAGGCCCCGGCCAGCTCCCGGGCGCTGCGGCCCACCAGCGGCAGGTGCAGCGGCACCGTGACCTCCATGCCGGCGTAATAGTCGTCCACGATGGGGCAGAACACCGGCGTGGTGCTCAGCCCGCAGACGGCCTGCATCTCGGGCAGGTGCTTGTGGCTCAGGGTCAGGCCGTAGGGGCGGGGGCTTTCCAGGGCGATGTCCCGCCCGGGGTCGCGGTACTGGGCGATGCCGCTCTTGCCCGCGCCGGAGTAGCCCGAAAGGCCGTGGCAGGTGACGGGGTAATCTTTGGGCAGCAGCCCCATACGCACCAGCGGCGCCACCAGCACAATCATGCCGGTGGCGTAGCAGCCCGGCACCGCCACCCGGGTGGCGGCGGGCAGGGCGTCCCGGGTGCCGTGCAGCTCCGGCAGGCCGTAAAGCCAGCCCGGCGCGGTGCGGTGGGCGGTGGAGGTGTCCAGAATGCGCACGGCGGGGTCCACCAGCGGCAGAACTTCCCGGGCCGCCGCGTCGGGCAGGCAGAGAAAGCTCAGATCACTCTGGTTGATGACCGCCGCCCGGGCGTGTACGTCCTTGCGGTCCGCCTCCGGGATGGTCAGCAGCGTGAACTCCTCCCGCCCGGCCAGCCGGTCCGCAATGCGCAGCCCGGTGGTGCCGGAGGAACCGTCCACAAAAATTTTGTATTTACTCATGGGAATGCCCCCCGGTTTCCTTGAGTTTTTGCCGCACGTCGGCCACCTGACGCAGCACGCTGGCTTTGGTGGGGCCGCCGTAGCTGGTGCGGCCCTCGCAGCAGCGGGTCAGGTCGATGGCTTCGTAAATGTCCTCATCAAAGAGGGGACTGTAACTGCGGAACTCTTCCAGCGTCAGCTCCTCCAGCGTCTTGCCGGCGTCGATGCAGGCGCCCACCATGGTGCCGGTGCACTTGTAGGCGTCCCGGAAGGGCATCCCCTTTTTGGTCAGGTAGTCGGCGCAGTCGGTGGCGTTGATAAAGCCCTTGGCGGCGGCGCGGCGCATATTGTCGGGCAGCGGGGTCATGGTGGCCAGCATGGGGGTGATGGTTTTCAGGCAGAGGGACAGGGTGTCCACCGCGTCAAAGACGGCTTCCTTGTCTTCCTGCATATCCTTGTCGTAGGCCAGGGGGATGCCCTTCATCATGACCAGCAGCGTGTTCAGATCACCGTAGACCCGGCCGGTCTTGCCGCGAATCAGCTCGGTGACGTCGGGGTTTTTCTTCTGGGGCATGATGGAGGACCCGGTGGTGAAGGCGTCGTCCAGCTCGATGAACTTGAACTCCCAGCTGCACCACAGGATGATTTCCTCCGACAGGCGGGAGAGGTGCATCATGCAGGTGGCCATGGCGCCGGTCAGCTCGATGCAGAAATCCCGGTCGGACACGCCGTCAATGGAGTTGCCGCAGGGCGCGTCAAAGCCCAGCTCGGCGGCGGTGTAGAACCGGTCCAGCGGATAGGTGGTGCCCGCCAGCGCGCCGGAACCCAAAGGACACTCGGCGTCCATGCGGGCGGTGGCGTCCCGCAGGCGGCCCAGGTCCCGCAGCAGCATCCAGGCGTAGGCCATGAGCTGGTGCCCAAAGGTGACCGGCTGGGCCCGCTGCAGGTGGGTGTAGCCCGGCATGACGTAGCCGGTGCCCTGTTCGGCCTGGCAGCAGAGCGTCTCGATCAGCTCGCGGAGCTGCTGCTGCAGCCCGGCGCTGGCCTGCCGCAGATAGAGCCGGATGTCCAGCGCCACCTGGTCGTTGCGGCTGCGGCCGGTGTGAAGGCGCTTGCCGGCGTCCCCCACCCGGGCGGTGAGGGTCTGTTCCACAAAGGTGTGGACATCCTCGGCGGCGGGGTCAATCTCCAGCGCGCCGCTGCGCAGATCCTTTAGAATGGAGGCCAGCCCGGCGTGAATCTGCTCCACGTCCTGCGCGGAAATGATGCCCTGACGGCCCAGCATTTCGGAGTGGACCATGCTGCCTTGAATATCCTGCTCGATCATCCGGGCATCAAAGCGGATGGAGGAATTGAAGTCGTTGACGCGGCTGTCCACCGCTTTGGACGAACGTCCCTGCCAGAGTTGGGGCATAGCTACCTCCCGTTGGTTGTCAAAAAATGGTGTGTGTGTGAGCACAAACGCCGCCGGGGGCAAACACTCCCGGCGGCAGCTTATGGTCAATGAAAGAAACTCAGTCCCGGGCGGGCCACTTTTTGGCCAGCTTGGCGCGCTCGGCGATGGGCAGGCCGAACAGGTTGATGAACCCGGCGGAATCGGCCTGGTTGTAATCCTCGTCCTCACCGAAGGAGGCGGTCTGTTCGTCGTACAGCGTGAAGGGGCTGGTGACGCCGGCGTTGATCATGTTGCCCTTATAGAGCTTGAGGGTCACATCGCCGGTGACGGTCTGCTGCAGGCTGTCGGTGAAGGCGCAGATGGCTTCCCGAAGCGGGGTGTACCACTGGCCGTTGTAGACCAGCTCGGCCATCTTCTGGCCCACAATCTCCTTGAAATGGAAGGATTCCTTGTCCAGCGTGATGGTTTCCAGCACGTTGTGGGCCTTGTACAGGATGGTGCCGGCGGGGGTCTCGTAGACGCCGCGGCTCTTCATGCCCACCAGACGGTTCTCCACAATGTCCAGCAGGCCGATGCCGTTGGCGCCGCCCACCTGGTTCAGGTGCTCGATCAGCGCCACGCCGTCCATCTCCTTGCCGTCCACGGCGGTGGGAACGCCTTTCTCAAAGTGGATGGTCACATAGGTGGGGGTGTCGGGCGCCTGCTCGGGGGAGACGCCCAGCTCCAGAAAGCCCGGCTTGTTGTACTGGGGCTCCAGCGCGGGGTTCTCCAGATCCAGGCCCTCATGGCTCAGGTGCCACAGGTTCTTGTCCTTGGAATAGTTGGTCTCGCGGTTGATGCGCAGGGGGATGTGGTGGGCCTCGGCGTAGTCAATCTCCTCGTCGCGGCTCTTGATGTCCCACTCCCGCCAGGGGGCGATGATGGCCATGTCGGGGGCCATGGCCTTGAGGGTCAGCTCAAAGCGCACCTGGTCGTTGCCCTTGCCGGTGCAGCCGTGGCAGATGGCGTCGGCGCCCTCCTTTTTGGCGATGTCGGCCAGCGCCTTGGCGATGCAGGGACGGGCGTGGGAGGTGCCCAGCAGATAGTCCTCATACTTGGCGTCCGCTTTCAGGCAGGGCCAGATGAAATCCTCCACATACTCCTTCTTGAGATCCAGAACGTACAGCTTGGAGGCGCCGGTCTTGAGGGCCTTCTCCTCCAGGCCGTCCAGCTCGGTGCCCTGGCCCACGTCGCCGGAGACGGCGATGACCTCGCAGTTGTTGTAGTTTTCCTTCAGCCAGGGAATGATGATGGAGGTGTCCAGACCGCCGGAGTAGGCCAGAACGACCTTTTTGATGTCTTCCTTTTTCTTTTTCATGATAGATCCCTCTCCCAGATTCCAACCGCAGGATGCGGTGAATATTTATTCATTTGATGCTTCTTATTATACACGGCCTGCAACAAAATGCAACCCGGCAGAATCACCAAGGAATTGTCAACAACACCGGATTATTTGGCAAAAACGTGGTGAATTTTGGAAGGAAATTGACCCCCAAAACTGCATATTACGCATTTTTATTCAAGAATATGAATAAAAATGAAGCGCGCATACAAAAATTCCCGTCCCCGCAGCAAACGGGGACGGGAACGCGGACGGGCAGGCCCGTCAAAAGCCGCCGCCGGCAGATCTTACCGGGTCCAGCGGGCGAACTCCTCGTCGGTGCATTTGACGTAGTGGGTACCCGAAACCAGGTGGCTGGTGCCCTTGTTGTAGTCAATGCCCGAGCTGGCGTAGTCGTACGCCTCGGCCACGCGGCGCTTTTCCACCACCGGGTTGGGCATGGGGATGGCGGAGAGCAGGCTGCGGGTGTAGGGGTGTACCGGGTTGGCAAAGATTTCATCGGTGGTGCCGGTCTCCAGCAGGTGGCCCAGATGCAGCACGCCGATGCGGTCGCTGATGTACTTGACCATGGACAGGTCGTGGGCGATGAAGAGATAGGCGGTGCCGGTCTCGGCCTGGATGTCCTTCATCAGGTTGACCACCTGGGCCTGGATGGAGACGTCCAGCGCCGAGATGCACTCATCGGCAATGATGAGCTTGGGGTCCATGATGAGTGCGCGGGCAATGCCCACGCGCTGGCGCTGGCCGCCGGAGAACTGGTGGGGATAGCGCTCGGCGTGTTCGGGGGCCAGACCCACCTTGGCCAGAATTTTCTCCACCTTCTCCTGCCGCTCGGCGCGGGAGGAATACATGTGGTGGATGTCCAGCCCCTCGGCGATGATGTCACCCACCTTTTTGCGGGGGTTGAGGGACGCCATGGGGTCCTGGAAAATCATCTGCATCTGGGTGCGCAGATGCTGGCTCTGGCTGCGGGACAGCCTGCCGCTGATGTCCTGCCCGTCAAACAGGATGGAACCCCCGGTGGGGTCGTACAGGCGGATGACGCTGCGGCCGATGGTGGACTTGCCGGAGCCGGATTCGCCCACAAGGCCGTAGGTCTCGCCGGGATAAATCTCAAAGCTCACGTCGTCCACCGCCTTGACGGTGAAGTTCTTGTTGATGCGGAAATACTGCTTGAGCCCGCTCACCTTGAGCAGCGGCGCGGTTTGGGTTTGTGCCATGTTACTGCGCCTCCTTTTCCGTGCGGTCGGCTTCGGCCTTCATGCGGGCAATGCGGGCCTGCAGCTCGGGCGGCATCTCCACCTTGGGGGCCCGGGGGTCCAGCAGCCAGGTGGCGGCATAGTGGGTGTCGGTCACCTTGAACATGGGCGGGTCAAGCTCGTCGTCAATGTTCAGGGCAAACTTGTTGCGGGCGGCAAAGGCGTCGCCGGGCATCTCGTGGAGCAGGTTGGGCGGCGAGCCGGGGATGGTGTACAGCCGCTCGTCGGCGGTGTCCAGGTCGGGCATGGCGGACAGCAGGCCCCAGGTGTAGGGGTGGCGGGGATCATAGAAGATCTCGTTGATGGTGCCGGTCTCCACAATCTTGCCGGCATACATGACGTCCACATAGTCCGCCACCTTGGCCACCACGCCCAGGTCGTGGGTGATGTAGATGACCGAGATGCCGCGCTCCCGCTGGATCTTGCGGATCAGCTCCAGAATTTTGGCCTGGATGGTCACGTCCAGCGCGGTGGTGGGCTCGTCACAGATCAGCAGGTCAGGGTTGCAGGCCAGCGCAATGGCGATGACCACGCGCTGCCGCATCCCGCCGGACAGCTGATGGGGATAGTTCTTCATCCGCTTTTCGGCGTCGGTGATGCCGACCTCCTCCAGCAGCTCCACGGCCCGCTTCCAGGCCTCCTTCTTGTCCATCTTGAAGTGCCAGAGCATCCCTTCCATGATCTGCTTGCCGATGGGCATGGTGGGGTCCAGGCTGGTCATGGGGTCCTGGAACACCATGGCGATGCGCTTGCCGTTGATGTGGCGGCGAATCCACTTTTTGTCCTTGGTCAGAATGTCCACCGTCTCGGGCGTGCCGTCCTCATGGTGGTAGGAGAACTCGATGGAGCCGGAGTTGACCACGGCGTTCTGGGCCAGAATGCCCATGGCGGCCTTCATGGTCACCGACTTGCCGGAGCCGGACTCGCCCACCAGGGCGACGGTCTCGCCCCGGTACAGGTCAATGTTCACGCCGCGGATGGCGTGGACCGGTCCGGCGGTGGTCTTGAAGGTGATGTCCAGGTCACGCACCGCCAGAATGTGTTCTTTGTTTTCAGCCACTGTGCGCACCTCCTTACATACTCTTCATCTTGGGGTCCAGGGCCTCGCGCAGGCCGTCGGCCACCAGGTTGAAGCTGAGCATCAGCAGCACCATGACCACAATGGGGGGGATGATCTGGAAGGAATGGGTGGTGATGCTGTTGTAGCTTTCGTTGATCAGGGAACCCAGCGAGCACTGGGGCACCGGGATGCCCAGACCCACAAAGCTGAGGAACGCCTCGGTAAAGATGGCGGTGGGGATGCTGAACATGACCTGGGTGATGATGGGTCCGATGATGTTGGGCAAAACTTCCCGGAAAATGATGAAGAAGCTGCCGGCGCCCAGCGTGCGGGAGGCCAGAACAAACTCCTGCTCCTTGAGCTTGAGCATCTCGGCGCGGGCAATGCGGCTCATGCCCACCCACTCGGTGAGCATCAGGGCAAAGACGATGGTCAGGATGCCGGGCTTGAGAACCAGCAGAAGCAGCGTGCAGATGACCAGACGGGGGATGCCGTTGGCCACTTCCAGAAAACGCTGCATCACCATATCCACCTTGCCGCCAAAGTAGCCCGAGATCAGGCCATAGGACATACCGATCACCATGTCAATGACGGCGGCCGCCACGGCGATGATCAGGCTGACCCGGGCGCCCTCCCAGGTGCGGGTCCAGATGTCACGGCCAAAGTTGTCCGAGCCGAACCAGTAGTACACATCGTCCAGGCCTTTCTCCTGGTAGACGTTGACCACCTTGGAGCCGGTGGAGGTGGACATGGTCTCGTCGCCGTCCAGAATGCCCAGATTTTCAATCACAGGCACCCGGGGCGCCATGTTCTTCTGGCTCAGGGTCTGGCCGGAGTAGGTGTAGTCGTTCATGCCGGGACCGACGACGGCCAGAATCACGATCAGAACAATCATGACAAGGCCGAACACGGCGCTCTTTTTGCGGAAAAACCGGATGCGCACGTCCTTCCAGAAGCTCTGGGAGGCAAAGTTGGAGTCGATTTTGATGTCGCCCGCGTTGTCCTTGAGCTGAAAATCCTTCTCGGTGAAGGTGTGCCCGGGGAAGGCGGCGTCGATGGCGGCGGAATCGCCCAGCGTGTTGATCTTGACGCGGGCAGCAGCGGTTTGTGCCATACTCAGTTCCCCTCCTTTGCCAGACGGATGCGCGGATCAATGATGCCGTACAGGATATCCACCACCAGCATGATGCCGATGTACATGGCGCTGTAAATAAAGCTCAGGCTGATGACCACATTGTAGTCGTTGGACTGGATGGCGTTGACCAGCAGGCTGCCCACGCCGGGAATGGCAAAGATCTTTTCCACCACCAGCGAGCCGGTCATCAGGTCCACAATCAGGGGCGCCAGCACCGTGATGATGGGGATGAGGGCGTTGCGCAGCGCGTGGCGGAAGATCAGCGACGCGCCGGAAATGCCCTTGCTCTCGGCCAGAAGCATATAGTCGCTGTCCAGCACCTCCAGCATTTCACTGCGGGTAAACCGCGCGATGGAGGCCATGGTGAACATGGACAGCGAGATGCTGGGCAGCACGCTGGACTGGGTGATGGCCTTGGCGCTGAACAGCATGGGGAACCACTTGAGCTTGAAGCCGAAAAAGTAGGAAAGCCCCAGCGCAAAGACGTAGGAGGGAACCGACACGCCGATGACCGAGATGATGGTGGCGCAGGTGTCCCAGACGGTGTCCCGCTTGAGGGCGGCCACAATGCCCAGAATCAGGCCCACCACGGCGCCCAGCGTGACCGCCATGCCGCCGATGCGGATGGAGATGGGCAGACGGGTCTGGATGAGCTGGCTGATGGGGGTGTTCTTGGAAATGTTGTAGCTCACGCCCAGGTCGCCGCGCAGCATACCGCCCACATACTTGAAGAACTGGACCACAATGGGCTGGTCCAGGCCGTACTTGGCGTAGAGCGCCGCGCGCATTTCCTCGCTGAGCTTTTCATCGTTGAAGGGCGAGCCGGGCATCAGTTTCATCAGAATGAACAGGACCAGCAGAATCGCCAGAAGGGTGAAGAGAGAGGTTAAAATACGCTTGAGAGTGTATTTTTTCACGGTTGGGGATGCCTCCTTCGGTGGAGTGACCGGCCCGGCGGGCCGGGGATGGGAGCGGCCGGGGGCTGTGCCTGCGGCGAACGCTCCTGTGCGCTTGTGGCGCACACCATATCATCAAAAAGCCGCGCAGCAGCCGTAGCGGAACGGCCACTGCGCGGCCCGGATGCCTTATTCAGTCAGGACGGGAGCCAATGCTCAGCCGGCCTTCACGGCATTCTTATAAACGCGGTTCAGGGCAACGGGATGGAACTCGATGCCGCTCACGGCGGAGGAGACCATCTCGGCATTGCACTGGGTGTACAGCGGGAAGATGACGGCCTCATCCATCACGATCTTCTCGGCGTCGTACAGGGCGCTCCAGCGGCCCTCGGGATCGGTGCACAGATCACCGGTGGTGCACTCGGCGATGATGGCATCGTAGTCCGCGTTGGACCAGACGCCGTAGTTGTTGGAGTTGTCGGTCACCCACATACCCAGGTAGGTCATGGGATCGGCGTAGTCGGGGCCCCAGCGGGTCAGACCCAGCTGGAAGTTGCCGTTCTGCATATCCTCAACGCGCTGCTTCTTGGGCTCGATGGTCAGGTTGATGGTCATGCCGGGCAGGGTGGTCTCCAGCTGCTCCTTGACCACCTGGGCCACCTTCTGGGGGGCGTCGTCGGCGTCAACCACCATGTCGAACGTAAAGGTGTCCTGGCTCAGCTCGGTCTTGGCGGCCTCGTAGTACTCCAGAGCCTTGTCGGGATCGTAGGCGCAGGCATCGGCGAACATGGTCTGGTCAGCGCTGAAGTCGCTGCCGTCGGGACCGGCGGCAAACTCGGGAGGAACGGCGGTGTAGGTGGGGGCGCAGCCGTCCTTCAGGACGTCGTTGCAGATGGAATCGCGGTCCAGGGCAAAGGTCATGGCCAGACGCAGGTTCAGGTTGGCCAGCTCGGGGACCTCCTTGATGTTGGGGCTGATGTACCACAGGTAACCGGCGCCAACGCTGGTGAACTCGGGATCATCCTTGACCTGATCGACCTGTTCGCCGTTCAGCAGGGTGGTGTCCAGATCGCCGTTCTGGTAGCTCATCAGAGCCTGCTGGCTGTCCTGGATGACCTGGTAGTTCAGGCCGGCCAGCTGAACCTTGTCGGCGTCGTAGTAGTCTTCGTTCTTCACCAGCTCAAAGGCGGTGGCGGCCGGCTCATAGCTGGTCAGCACAAAGGCGCCGTTGGACAGGGTGGTTTCGGGGCTGGTGGCGAAGGTGTCGCCGCAGCTCTCAAAGAAGGCCTGGTTGACGGGATAGTAGGTGGGGAAGTACATCAGGCTCAGGAAGTAGCTGACGGGAACGTTCAGTTGAACCTCCAGGGTCTTGTCGTCCACGGCGGTGACGCCCAGCTCGGAGACGTCCTTCTCACCGGCGATGATCTCGGCGGCGTTGACAATCTGGCCGATGTCAGACAGCATATAGGAATACTCGGAAGCGTTGGCGGGGTCCACCGCGCGCTGCCAGGCAAAGACAAAGTCGTTGGCGGTGACGGGGTCGCCGTTGGACCAGACCGCATCCTCACGGATGTGGAAGGTGTAGGTGGTGCCGTCCTCGCTGACCTCATAGCTCTCGGCACAGGCGGGCACGGCGGCGCCGTCGGCGTCCATCTGCATCAGGCCGTCGGTGTAGTCGGCAATGACCTCAAAGGAGGTGCCGTCGGTGGCCAGCTGGGGGTCCAGAGACTCAACGGGGGTTTCCAGCATGATGTTCAGCGTGCCGGAACCGGCAGAGGCGCTCTCTGCCTCGGTGGCCTGGGAGGCGCTGGAGGTGGATTCCGCAGCAGAGCTGGCGCTCGAGGCGGAACCGCCGCAGCCGGTGGCCGCCAATGCCATGGCAGTCGCCATTCCGAAGGCCAAAAGGGACTTGGCGTTCTTCATTTGTGTAACCTTCTCTCTCTTCCTATTTTACCAGTCGATTTAAATCGGTAAACGGGAAGCAAAATATAAAACAGCACAAAGACTGAGTGCAATACTCCGCACATCTTTGTGCTGTGGGTGTATTATACCGCCATTGGGCCGGGAAAAAAAGAGCTTGTTTCTATTTTGTAACCAAATCCGGCTCTTTTCTGTGGTTTGTACAAACCAACCCGGGCAGAAAAAGGTCGTTTTTGTCAATTTTTGCCCTGCCCCTGATGGAGGTGTATCTGAGAGAAAAACAAATCGACGGCGATTTATGGGGAAAATAAAAGATTGTCCGTGAGTGGGGGACAGGAGGCGAGGAGCGCCCCCATTCCACAGCACAAAAAATGTCCCCGGCCGGGGACGGCGGGGGACAGGCGGTGTTCGATTGACTTTGGAGCGCAAAAAACAATCCCCCGCAGGCAGCCAGCCCGCGCGGCAAAGGCAAAAAGGGCAACGCTTAGGCGTCCTTGCCGGCGCACTCAGGGCACAGGCCGGTCACGGTCAGGCAGTGGCCCTCAGCCCGGACGCCGGGCACGCTCTTGATCAGGTTGTTCAGCTCGTTTTCCGGCAGATCCAAGTTGATGATCTTGTGGCACTTGCGGCAATACAGATGCTCATGGGAGTTGGGGTCCCAGTCAAAGCACTCGGCCCCGCTGATCATGCCCACGCGGCCGATCATGCCGTTCTCGGCCAGAGTGTTCAGGTTGCGGTAGACGGTGCCCAGGCTGATGTGGGGGCAGCGCTCCCGGGCCAGCGCGTAAATCTGCTGGGCGGAGAGGTGCTGCTTTTCTTCCTGAATGATTTCCAGAATGATCTGGCGCTGCCATGAATATTTCATAAAATATCTCCTTACATTGTAAAAAACATTCATTTTTTAAAATATTTTAACACCTGGGTCAGGCATTGTCAATAGAATTTGCATTTAAAATTAATAAAATTATAGGATTGTTCCCTGAAATTGTATGAGAACTGGATGAAAGAAGGAAAGAAAGCACAAAACGAGCTTCTGCGGGCCGGGAACCCGGCAAAGGCGGCGGGATTTTTGAAGGGCAACGGGGATTTTTTGATTTTTTTTGGAGAAAATGCTTGACAAACCCCTTGCGTTTTACTATACTAGTATAGCACCGTTTCCGATGCAAAAATGTGGCGGTATAGCTCAGTTGGCTAGAGCATTCGGTTCATACCCGAAGTGTCACCGGTTCAAATCCAGTTACCGCTACCACCAATGCAGGGTTTCGCTAAAATACTTGGGGGCCGGTCGCAATCGTGGCTGGTAAGTTGCTTGCTGTTTTAGCGAAACCTTGTATTCTTTTGGCCCGTTGGTCAAGCGGTTAAGACACGGCCCTTTCACGGCTGTAACATGGGTTCGATTCCCGTACGGGTCACCAAATCCCCCGGACAGATGTCCGGGGGATTTTTTTGTGGTGATGTACAAAAGGAAATTAGTTCTCACGCTGCTGCGCGGAAAGCAACTGCTGATATCGCTTCATCAGTTCGGCAACGCAGGCGCTTTCACTGGTGCGGGCAGCAGTACCTTTGGTAAAGCCGTAAGCGTCCATTACGGCGCGGTCATTGGCCTGATGGGCTTTGCGCAATTCCGGCGGCATGGTCAGGTCGTCGTACAGGTCGGCCAAACTGCAATCCGGGTAAAGGGCGCGCGCGTCCAGAATCGCTTGTGCGGTCTGTTCGATTTTGGCTTTTTGCGCTTCGGTGGGGGAAGGCCAGGGGAAGTTGTTGTAGACCACGTCTTTGGAATAGCGGTAGTCGCTTTTTAATCTTCCGCAAACCGCCCGCATCCATGCCATGTGGATATTCGACATTAAAATGCCAAAATCATACAAAGAAGCATCCGGTACCATGAAAAGCGCGTCGCCCGGTATGATGTCCTGCGTCAGATAATCCATTGGAATATAGCGACGCCTTTCGGATGAGACCTTGGGTATGGCAACATAGTCAGAGGTACATTCACGAACCTCATCAAACAGCATCGGCGTTGTCGCCTTTTTGCGAGTAGCTTCTTTCGGACTTGCCAAGCGATAAGCCCGAACTTTTTCAATGCGTTCCAGTATGGCAGGGCAGTTTTTTAGTTCCGCTGGGCTTGCATCGACCAACCATAAACAATAACGAGGTTTGCGTTGGATAAAATCTTTTCCCATCATATAGGGGCGCAAGAACCGCTTTGCTTGGGGGTATTTGTTTAACAGTTCATCTTTATCTTCTTCTGTAAGGATTAAATACCCTCCCTCTGTTGGTTTGCCACCATTTTGAAGTGTAGGAACATCACACAGCGGCTTGTTGCGTGATTGGATAGAGATATTTGGTGCATCTGTCAGATAAGCATTGATGTTTTCCGCTTCACGCGGCCGCCCATCTATGTACAACATTCTTGGCGCAGTATTTTCCGCACAACTAAACCCTACAATCACGCAATGCACATGGGCTTTTGCATTTGCTTCACTATCCCAGCGGAACGTTCGATGGGCAAAATCAATATGAATCCCAAAACGGGTAAACAGCGGCTCCCAAACAGCACTTACCTGCTCCCCCTGCGTGATAGAGTTGGTTGAAACGAGCGCCGTGCGGATAGCCGTTCCCTGCATAAACTGCGTTGCTTTGAAATACCACCCGGCAACATAATCGATTTTTCCGGCTGTCTTATAGGGCTTTCCGTTTTCGTCAACATAAACAGAAAGAATATCGTCTTTTTGGGCTTTACTTTGCAACGAATACCCCACAAACGGCGGATTCCCCATAATATAATTTAGCTTACTTTTGGGTACAACGCTTTCCCAATCCATCCGCAGGGCGTTGCCCTCCACAATACAGGCGTTGGTTTTCAGCGGCAGAAATTCCAGCGGCACCAGCAGGATTTTTTCGGTTTCTTTCATCATCTGGCTTTCGGCAATCCATAGCGCGGTTTTGGCTACCGTTACCGCAAAATCGTTGATTTCAATGCCGTAAAACTGGCTGATGGAAACCTGAATCGGGCTTTCGCTGGCGGTGTACATTGTGACCTGCCCGTGGGACAGTTCCAGCAAAATTTTGTTTTCCAACCGGCGCAGGCTTAAATAAGTTTCGGTCAAAAAGTTCCCGCTGCCACACGCGGGGTCCAGAAAGCTGAGCGACGCCAATTTGCGTTGAAAGACCCGCAGTTTTGCGGTCTTGGTGCGCTCTACGGGGATTTCGCAGATCCCGGCCAGTTCGTCTTTCAGTCCGTCCAGAAACAGCGGGTCAATGACCTTGTGGATGTTTTCAATGCTGGTATAGTGCATCCCGCCGCTGCGGCGGGTTTCCGGGTTCAAGGTGCTCTCAAATACAGCGCCGAAAATCGTGGGGCTGATTTCCGACCAGTTGAAGTTTTCGCTGGCCTTTACCAGCAGCAGATTGCGGATTTCATCGGTAAAGGGCGGTATCTCTATGGTTTCGTCAGAGAATAACCCGCCGTTGACATAGGGGAATGCCGCCAGGGCCGGGTTATCGTCTTTCAGATACGGGTCACGGTCCTGCGGTTTGGTATCCAAAACCCGGAACAAATCCACCAGCGCCTTGCGCATCCCGCGCGTGTTGAAAGCGGCCAGATAATCATGGAACATCCCGTGATGTCCGAAAATGCCCGCGTCCTCGGCATACAGGCAGAAAACCAGGCGCACACACAGTTTGTTCAGACTTTTTAATGAATGTTCGGATTCCGGGTTTGCATACTGTTTATAAAAGGCATCATACAGCAAACCGACAATTTCACCTGCCGCAATGGAGACTTCCATTTCTCGCTTGAGGTGTTCATTCCCGGCATCGACAAGGAATTGAAGCCGATAGTATTCCTTTTCCAGATTGGCCAGTTCGATCATTTCCGGTTCGCCGCGCGGGCGTTCCATATCGTACACATAAAATGTGCTGAAATTACAGGTCACCACCCAGCGCGGGTGCTGCGACACGGGCAGTTCCAGAATATAGCGCTTTGCCTGCTCAAAAGGCGACAGCAACGCCCCGTCCGATTGTTTGATGGGCTTGTTCAAATCCTTGCCCAATCCTTTTTGTTCAATCAGGACATGGGTAGAAGGAATTGTGCCGTCAATAAAGCTGGTGTGGTCAAGATGAACCTGTTCCTCAAACTGAATGAACTGTTCCGGGTGCTCCACGCCATAGACATCCCGGAGAAGCGACAGCCAAAAGGGCTGGCTTTCCCCTTTTTCGTAGCCCTTTCCTTTCCAGTAGGCGGCAAAATTCTTTGCGGCCTGTTGCTGTTGTGCGGCGGTCATAGCAGTCACCCCATTCAATGGCTTTTGTTGTCATCATACCATAAAATGTGCGGCATGGCAAACAGGATTCTTAACTGATACGGGCAAGGTGCTTTTTCCCGCTCCACAGGATTCTGCCGCAGGGGAGGGAGTCGTGGAGTGTTTCCGCCTGGCAGCAGGGACATTTTATGGCGTCCGCTCCCTGCCGGCTTTTGTGCGGGACCCTGCACACGGCAGATCCACGGGGGAATGCCGCCGGGCGGCGGGTTATTTCGCCTCGGTGCCCCAGGCCTCGATCTGGGTCAGGGCGGGGAAGGGGCTGGGGTCATCGGCCTTGATGAGCTCGCAGAGCGTCAGGCGGGTGACGGTGCGGGGCGCAATGGAAAAGCACTGGGGATCGGGGGATTTTTCCAGCGGCAAAACCTCCCGGCTGCCGTCGCTGAACGCCACCGTGGCGCTGGTCCACCAACTGTCATGGGGAAAATCGGCCCGCAGCGTCAGGCGCAGCTCGTCCACCGTGACGGGGCGGCCAAAATCCAGCGTCAGCGCGGCGTTGGGGTCCCGGTTGATGCCCCAGCTCTGGTAGGGCCAGGTGCCGTGGGCGACGTTCTCATAGACGCCGTCAATGGCGTTGCGGGCGGCAAACACCGCCTCGCCCCGGGTCTCCACATTGGCGCTGGCGTGGGGATAACAGCCGGTGTCGCCGTGGGTGTCGTAGGGGTTGAAGGCCAGATTGCGGCGGGCGGCAACCTCCTCCGGCGTCGCAAAGCGGGCGCGGATCACATGGCAGTCCCCCGCAAAGCTCTTGGGACTGTAGGTGACGGCCTGGTCGCCGAAGGGAATGTGGAAGTTGATTTCCCGTTTGGTCACATAGAGCAGCGCCGGGGCCATGGTGTCCTCAAACTGGACCATCAGATACTGCCCGGGGGTGCCGGTCTCGATGGCAATGCGGTCGCCGGGCTTGTAAGGCGCGTTGTACACCAGGCTGACGTGCTCCGCGCCCGGGCAGGTGAGCAGGGCGTGGCCCGCCTGGTCCAGAATTTTGACATGGATGAGTTCCATTGAAAAAACCTCCTGTATCCAAATTGTATTTTACTGCTCCAGAGAAAGCTGCCGGTCCACCCACGCCTGCACCGCCGCGCCGGTCTGTTCGGCGCTCATCCGGCTGGTGTCCAGAAAATCCGTGGTGGGCAAAGCGGCAAACCAGGCGCGCTTGGCGGGCAGAAGATTGCGCACTGTGTGGTCAAAAAATCCCCGGTCCCGGATGGCGTCGCCCTCCTTGCGGGCGCGGAGCACCGCGGGGGACGCCTCCAGATAAAGGGTGCGCCGGGCGGCGCAGCGGCGCAGGGCCGTCAGCTCGGGCGCCAGCGCTGCGGCCACCGGCCAGTCCTGGCCGATGGAGACGGGATAATACAGGGTGTAAAATTCGATTTCCTGCGCGCCCAGGTCGGTGACGGCGCAGGGGTACCGCCGGGCGGTCTGCCACCGGTCCAGCTCGTTTTGAATAAACAGCCTCTGGATTTCAAGATAATCCTCAAAGCGGTGTTTGTCAAGCCCACGGCGGCGGACTTTGGCGGCGGGGGTGGAAATGTCCTCAAACATTACATGGACCCGGGGTTCGTGGGCGGCCAGATACCCCGCAGCCGTCGTTTTTCCCACCGCCATGCCGCCCTGAAGGGAGAGAATCAGCCCCATGGCCCGTCACCCGATGAACACCCGCAGCGCGCCGGTGAACCGGATGCGGGTGCGGTAGATGGTTTCCGGCCAGGCGGTGCGCAGCCGGGCGTCGGTGACGGGAACCGCCTCGGTCAGGATCTGCTGAACGCCGCCGCAAAGCTCCGCCCGGGCCAGCGCGCCGAAGGCGACGGACTGCCCCGCTGCGGCGGGGGGATGCTCGCTCATGAGGGTCAGCTCCACGGTTCCGGCAAAGTCGGTCTCGTCGCAGAGCTCCAGCCCGGCGGCGGTGAGCCGGGCAGTGCGGTGGTAGTACCCCAGCCCCGGCACCGCGCCGTAGGCGGGCGCCAGGTCCATGGCAAGGCCGCCGTCCAGCGGCCGGACCTGACGCGCGGCATACCGGGGACCGGCCAGCTGGTCATAGGCCCGCCCGTCTGCCACAAAGCGGGGCAGGTTGTGCCAGCAGGACTGCATGGTCCAGATTTCGTACCGCCGGGGGCTGAAGGTCTTTTTGCTGTAAGTTTCCACGCCGATGTCAATGAGCAGCGGGTGGCCGTCCTTGTAGAGGGTGACGCTGCCGGTGTCGTTGTGGTTGTGGCTGTCGGCGTTGCAGCCCGCCTTGATGCCCACCGTGAAGGACCCCGCCCGGCAGACCCGCAGCCCCACGCTGGGATACCAGATGTCCGCCGGGGCGCAGGGCGCGGCGGTGGCGGCGTAAGCCAGAATTTCCTGCTCCGCAAAGGCGGACTGGACCAGATAAAACAGGTTGATGCCCTCCGAGTCATCGGCGGCGTGGATGCGGTCGGGATCAGGATCGGCGGCAATATCGGCGGCGGCCAGCGCCATCAGGGCCTGGCTGCCCACCCGCTTGCCAAACAGATATTCCCGCGCCCCCCGCCGCCCCGCCAGCGGGCTGCAATCCGAAAAATTCAGATACCAGGGACCGGAAACGTGCATCTGGGCGATGTACTGTGCAATGTTGCGGAGTTTGGGCTGCTGCCAGACCGCATCAAAGACGCCGGGGGCCAGGGCGCAGAGCAGCTCCAGTGTGTTGAAGAGGGTCAGCCCCGCGTGGCGGTAATACTGGGCGCCCTCGCTGCAGCAGCCGTCCTCGCCATAATCCTTGAGGAAGCAGTCCACGCTGGCTGCGGCCCGGGCCACGGCGGCCCGGATGCGCGCCGGGGTGCCCGGGTGGAGCAGCGCGGTGGCGATCAGGCAGTTCTGGGTACACCAGGTGGTCCAGTTGCACATGGGCTCCTCCCCGCTGCCCATCCACCAGAAATGGGTGGTGGACCAGGGGCGCACCACCCGGCGGTCCACCTCCCGCGTCAGGCGGGCGTCCAGCCCGGGGAAGGCGGCGTCCAGCTGCCGGCCCAGCAGGAAATGGACCATGGCCAGCAGCGCGCCGGTCTCGGCGGCAAACAGGTCCACCACAGGGCGGGACGGGTCGGGCAGGGGAAGCTGGGGCGCGTCCCGGAGATAGCTGTTGTGGGCGGGGAGCTGCCAGGCGCTCTCCTCACAGATGGCCCAGAGGTAGTCGGCGATCCGGGGCAGAAATTCGCCGGTATCCCCCATGCACTCCGCCATGACCAGCCGGCACAGGGTGCGGCGGCGGGCAAAGTAGGCGTGCTCATATCGGGCGCGGTTGCCGGTGCGGGTAAAATCCGTCCACAGGCTCAGCGGCAGGGCGGGAACGCGCCGCCCTGCGCGGGCGGCCTCCCCGCCGCCGGACAGCCAGCGGTCAAAGCCGGGCAGCCGGTCCCAGGCGGCGCGGTCGCTCACCCTGGGGCAGGGAACCCAGCGCCCCGGCGTGAAATCCCCGTGGGCGGCAAGCAGTTCAGTCAACATCGGCAGAATCCTCCCGGGCGCCGGGGTCGCCGCGCAGCTTTTGCAGGTAGGCGCGGGGGCTGACGCCCTCAATCTTTTTGAATACTTTGCTGAAATAGAAGGCGCTCTCAAACCCCAGCCGCTCGCTGATCTCGTAGATTTTGAGGTCGGTGGAGGCCATCAGCTCCTTGGCGGCCGAGATGCGGGTCTCGGTGACAAACTCCACAAAGCTGGTCTGGCCGTTCTGGCTGAACAGTTGGCTCAGATACCCGGGGCTGAAATTGAACACCGCCGCCACATCGTTGAGGGAAAGGCGCTTGTCCGGGTTTTTGCGGATATAGTCCTGCACCTTGGCCACCGTTCGGGCGCGGTGGTCCATGGGGGTGGCGTCGTCGCTGCGGCAGAAGAGGATGGGGTCCGCCTCGCTGAGCAGCGGCAGCGCCGAGAAGGCGGATTTCTGGCTTTTGGCGATGTGATGGGGCACACTGGTGGGGGCGCCCACCGCCCACCACAGATGGATGGAAAAGTATTTGTACAGGATGGCGTTGACCTTTTGCAGGACGGGGGTGAGCCGCTGCTCCAGCCCGTCCCGGCTTTGCAGCGGCAGCAGCACCGAAAAATGGCGCAGGTCCATGCCGGTCACATGGCAGGGCAGGTATTTGGGCAGAATGTCCGCCGCCATGCGGGTGACCCCGGCGCTCAGGGTTACCTGCTGGTCGGGGGTCAGCTCCCGGTTGTGAATGTCCGCAATGGCCACCGCGTAGGCGGGAGCGTCCAGCGTCAGGCCCAGCTCGCCGGCCCGGGCGCGGATTTCGCCGTCGGTGGGGAACAGGCCGCTGTAAAGCTGGATAAAAAAGCGGTCCCGGTAGCTTTCCAGCCCGCCGGGGGCGGCCTGGGCGGGCGCGCGCAGCGCCCGTTCCTTCTCCACGGCGGTGCGGGCGCGGTCCAGCGCGGCGGTCAGGTTTTCCGGCGTCAGATCAATCTTGACCAGATAATCCACCGCCCCCAGGCCCATGCTGCGGCGCACATAGTCGAACTCCTCATAGCTGGTGAGCATGATGAAGACCGGCAGCGCGCCGTACTGCTCCCGGGACCGGCTGGCCAGCTGCAGGCCGTCCAGCACCGGCATACGGATGTCGCTCACCACAACATCGGGCTGCTGCTCGCCGATGCGCTCCAGGGCTTCGGCGCCGTTGCGGGCGGTGCCCACCAGCTCGTAGCCCAGGGCGTTCCAGTCCAGCATACTCTGCATACCGATGAGCACCAGGGGTTCGTCGTCAACCAGCAGAACTCGGATCATGGTCAGTCTCCTTCGGAATGGCGTTTTGGACGATGGCGGGGGATGCACCCAGCGGCGGACGGCCGGGCAGGCGCACCGTGACGGTGGTCCCCTGGCCGGGGGTGGAGGCGATGGACAGGCCGTATGCCACGCCAAAGCTGTATTGCAGCCGCTTGTGGACGTTCCATATGCCCACATGGCGGAACTTGGCGGCGGCCTCCTCCGGCCCCGGCTCGGTCAGGGCTTTGGCGGCCTGCCCGGCGGTCATGCCCACGCCGTCGTCGGTCAGCGCCAGCAGCACGTCGCCGTTTGTGTGGTCCCGCGTGACGGTCAGCGCAATGCTGCCCGCACAGCCCTTGGGCTCGATGCCGTGGAAGATGGCGTTCTCCACCAGGGGCTGGAGGGTGAACCGGGGGATCAGACAGTTCTGGCACAGCCGTTCGTCCTCAATGTAGGTCACATCCATCGTCACGGTGCCGCCGTAGCGGTACTGCTGGATGGTAAAATAGTCGTTGAGCAGGGCAAACTCCTCCTGCAGCGGCACCAGACGCTCGTTGCCCTTGGAGACGCTCTTGAGCAGCCGGGACAGCGCGGTGGTCATCTCGGCAATGCCGGGGGCGTGCTGGATGGTGGCCATCCACTTGATGCTGTTCAGGGTATTATAGAGGAAGTGGGGGTTGATCTGGTTTTGCAGCATCCGGTATTCCAGGTCCCGCTTGGTGCGCTCATCCTCCAGCCGCCGCTCCATCAGCGCCGAGACGCTGCGGGACAGCCGGTTGATGCCCCGGCCGATATCGCCCATCTCATTGTTCCACTCGATGGCAGGGTTGGGGGTGAAATCCCCCCCGCCGATGCGCTCCAGCTGCTCCTGCAGGGCCCGCACCGGCCGGGCAATCACCCGGCGCAGCAGGAATGCCAGCAGCATGCCCAGCGCCAGAATGATCAGCACGCTGAACAGCATACTGGTGGGCAGGGCGGGAAGGCTCTCCCACAGGGAGGCCAGGGGGACGGTGCGGGCCACATACATCCCGCTGCTGCCCACGGGATAGCCCAGAATCAGCGTGTCGCTGCCCTGGGCCTTCCACACGGTGGTGCGGTGGTCCAAAAGATCCAGGGATTCGGGAATCTCCTGCCGGGTGAAGGAGCCGGCGGGCATGGCCTGCAGCCCGTCGGCGGTGATGCGCCAGGCGCGGCCGTCCATGATCCAGTACAGGTCGCTTTCCCCCATCAGCCGGGAGCTGCGCATGGTGTCGGTGATGAGGGAGGTAGATACCGTGATGTAGGCCCAGGCCCTGCGGCCGTTGCTGCCGTAGATGGTGCGGGTGACCGGAATGCACTGCACCGTGCCCGAGAGCAGCAGCGGATCGTTGGCCACCATGACCCAGGAATTTTCCCCGCTGCCTGCGGTGAGCAGCGGCAGGCGGGGGATGGTTTCGCCGTTGAGGGCGCGGGACTGGCTGGTGATGGTGCCCATCTGAATCAGCCGGTCGCTGCCGTTGGTGATGATAAACCGCTGGATGTACCGGGCGGTGTGCATCGAGGTATATTTGTTGGAGACTGTGTTGTAGATGCTGGTGACCAGATCCCGCACGCTATAATTGTACAGAACATAGTTGCGCACCGTGGCGTTGACGGTACACCAGTCCGCCAGACTGTCAATCTCCTGCACAGACTGGCTCAGGTCGTTGGCGGCCACCTGGAGGGAGTATTCGGCGCCCTGAACGGTGGCGCGGCAGCTTTCCCGGTAGGCGGACATGACGCTGGAGGCGCTGACCGTGATGGCAATCAGCAGGGCAAACACCAGCGCCAGCACAATCACCTGAAGCTGAAGGCTTTTACGCGCGCGCATGGAACTTCACCCCCCGCTGTGTGGATATGGCGCAATTTATCTACATTATATAAAAAACCGCGCGGCAAAGTAAAGGCAAACGGCAAAGTGATTGAAAAAATGCATCTTTCTTAAAAAAATGCAGGTTTTGCCGCAGCGGCCCTCGAAATATTGCAGATTCCCCCGATAAAATTCCATTCGATTCGACAACATGGCAGGATATAATAAATTTGTCAATCGGGCCGGTGAGACCCCGGCCCAAAAAAGCACAGGAGGAAAACACACTATGAAAAAGGCACTTGCCCTGACCATGGCCGCTGCCATGGCCCTGTCTCTGGCCGCCTGCGGCGGTTCCGGCGCTTCCGGCACCGCTTCTTCCGCAGCCGACTCCACCGCAGCGTCCTCTGCCGAAGCGTCCGGCGCCGAGTCCGCTTCCGGTGATGCCGTCACCCTGAACTGGGCGGTCTGGGATCTGGAGTCCACCGCCTACTGGAAGGCGATGGCGGACGGCTACATGGCCGCCAACCCCAACGTCACCATCGAGATGACCGACCTGGGTTCCACCGATTACATGACCCAGCTGGCCACCCAGCTGGCCGGCGGCAACGGGGAGCTGGACATCCTGACCATCAAGGACATCCCCGGCTACTCCAACCTTATCAACCTGGGGATGCTGGAGCCCATGAACGACGTGCTCACCCGTGACACCGCCGATTTCGGCGGCGTGATGGAGCAGCTCACCGCAGAGGACGGCAACTTCTACGCCGTGCCCTTCCGCTCCGACTTCTGGGTTGTCTACTACAACAAGGACATCTTTGATCAGGCCGGCATCGCCTACCCCTCCAACGACATGACCTTTGACGAGTACGACGCCCTGGCCCGTGAGATCACCGAAAAGACCGGCGTTCACGGCTGCCACTACCACACCTGGCGCTCCGCTGTGACCCTGTTCGGCATTCTGGACGGCCAGCACACCATCGTGGACGGCAACTACGACTTCCTCAAGCCCTACTACGAGACGATCCTTGCCCAGCAGGCGGACGGCATCTGCGCCGACTACGGCGAGCTGAAGACCAGCAGCCTGCACTACTCCGCCGCCTTCGAGAACGGCCAGGCCGCCATGGTCAACATGGGCAGCTGGTTCATCGCCACCCTGCAGAAGTACAACCAGGAAGCTGGCGCCAACGGCGTGGACCCCGTCAACTGGGGCATCGTCAAGTATCCCCATCCCGACGGCGTGCAGGCCGGCTCCACCCTGGGCACTGTCACCTCCCTGGGCGTGAACGTCAACTCCGCCAACAAGGAAGCCGCCGAGGATTTCATCAACTGGTGCGTCTCTGACGAGGGCGCTGCCGCCATCGCCGCCACCGGCACCTTCCCCGCCGTTTCCTCCAGCGAGATCAACGACATCATCGCTGCCACCGAGGGTTTCCCCGAGGACGACGCCTCCAAGGAAGCGCTGACCACCAGCGCCGTCTACCTCGAGATGCCGCTGTCCGACAAGGCCTCCGACATTGAGCAGGTCCTGAACACCGAGCATGACGCCATCATGACCGGCGCCGAGACGGTGGATGAGGGCATTGCCAACATGAACGAGCAGGTCACCGCCATCCTGAACGGCTGATCCCGGTTTCCCGTTCACACAGTTCCAAACCGTAACGCGGGGCGGGCGAAAAGCGCCCGCTCCGTCTTCTTGTAAAGCGCAATGTTTAAGAGGAGGACTTCAAATGGCTGAATCCGTCGTCAAGGCGACACCGAAAGCCGGGAAGAAGGGCATGAGCAAGGGGTTGCGGGACAGTCTGATCGCCTACAGCTTTATTGCGCCCAACTTCATCGGTTTCTGCGTTTTTACCCTGGTTCCCATGGTGATCGCCATCGGCCTGGCGTTCTGCAGCTGGGACGGTGTCCATCCCGTGGAATTTGTGGGCCTGGCCAACTTTGCCGAGCTCCTGACCGATAAAACCTTCAAGGCATCCTTTGTCAACACCATCGTCTACACCCTGGGCACGGTGCCCCTGACCCTGGTGTGCAGCCTTGGCCTGGCCGTTCTGCTCAACCAGAACGTAAAGTGCCGCAACTTTTTCCGCACGGTTTCCTTCTTCCCCTACGTTGCCTCGCTGGTGGCGGTGGCCGCCGTGTGGAACATGATCTTCAGCCCCTCCATGGGCCCGGTCAACCAGTTGCTTGCCAGCCTGGGCGTGGAAAACCTGCCCCGCTGGGCGGCCGGCAAGGACACCGCCATGCTGACCGTTATCATGTTCAGCGTGTGGAAGAACATGGGCTACTACATGGTCATCTATCTGGCCGGCCTGCAGGGCACCAACCTGGAGCTCAACGAGGCCGCCGAGCTGGACGGCGCCAACAAGTGGCAGATCTTCTGGCACGTCACGCTGCCCCAGCTGCGCCCCACCACCTTCTTTGTGGTCATCATGCTCACCATCAACTCCTTCAAGGTCTATGACCAGATGTACATGATCACCCAGGGCGGTCCCGGCAACGCCACCATGACGCTGGTCTATGACATCTACAACATCGCCTTCGTCAACACGCCGCGCTACGGCTACGCCAGCGCTGTCTCGATGGTGCTGTTCGTGCTGGTGCTCATCGTGACCATCATTCAGTTCCGCGGCTCCGCCGCCAACGAGTAAGGAAAGGAGGAACCCGTCATGGCACAAACTCTGGCAGTCAAATCCCATTCCGCCAGGATGCAGCACCGCGTCACCATGATTGTCATCTACGCATTGCTCATCGTGGTTGCGTTCCTCATGCTCATCCCCTTTGTGTGGATGCTCTCCGCCTCCCTCAAGATGAACAAGGACGTTTTCGCCTTCCCCATCGAGTGGATTCCCTCCAATCCCCGCTGGCGCAACTATCAGGATATCTGGACCAAGATCCCCCTGCTGACCTTCATCAAGAACACCGCCAAGCTGACCATCATCGTCACGCTGCTCCAGCTCTTCACCTCCAGCTTTGCGGCCTATGCTTTCGCCAAGCTGCAGTTCAAGGGCAAAAAGGTGCTCTTTTTGGGCTACATCGCCACCATCGCGGTGCCCTGGCAGGCCTACATGGTGCCCCAGTTCATGATGATGCGCTCCTGGGGCCTCAACAACACCCATCTGGCCATCATCTGCCTGCAGGCGTTCAGCGCCTTCGGCGTCTTTATGATGAAGCAGTTCTATGAGGGGGTCCCCTCGGAATTGTGCGAGGCGGCCCGCATCGACGGCCTGTCGGAGTACGGCATCTGGTTCCGCATCATGCTGCCGCTGTCCAAGCCAGCGCTGTCCACGCTGACCATCTTCACCTTTGTCTCCACCTGGAACGACTTCCTGGGTCCCCTGATCTACCTGACCAAGACCGAGCTCAAGACCATCCAGATCGGCCTGCGGATGTTCATCAGCCAGTATTCCGCCGAGTACGGCCTGATTATGGCGGCCTCCTTCGTGGCTCTGATCCCCGTGCTCATCGTTTTCCTGTCGCTGCAAAAATATTTTGTCCAGGGCGTTGCATCTGCGGGCCTGAAGGGCTAAAATGACCCTGGGCTGTCCCGGATTTTGCTGTCCAACGCCACATGGGGCACAAGGCGCGTTCGCCCTGTGCCCCTTTTGCTGTACATCATCTCATTAGGAAGGAAGCTGTCCGATATGAAATTTACATCCTCCCTGCCCGCCCTCACCGACGCCGCTGCGGCCGCCGCGCTGGACGCCGCCGCCCGCCAGGTGCGCATCAACCTGCCGCTCTACACCGACCGCTGCCAGAACCATTCCAGCGTCCACGGCATCTATCCCTCCTGCGACAACAACCAGTGGACCTGCGGCTTCTGGCCCGGCGAGATCTGGTTGTCCTACGAGCGCACCGGGGACGAGGCGTTCCGCGCCAGCGCCGAGACGCTGGTCAGGAGCTTTGCCGACCGCATTGACCGCAAGATCGAGGTGGACCACCACGACATGGGCTTTTTGTACAGCCCCTCCTGCGTGGCGGCCTACAAGCTCACCGGCAGCGAGCTGGGCCGGGACGCCGCCATCAAGGCCGCCGACCAGCTCATCAGCCGGTTCCAGGAAAAAGGCCAGTTCATCCAGGCCTGGGGCGCCATGGGCGCACCGGAAAATTACCGCTATATCATTGACTGCCTGCTCAACCTGCCGCTGCTCTACTGGGCCAGCGAGGTGACCGGCGACGCCAAATACGCCGACATTGCCCACCGCCACATCACCACCTGCCTGGCCAACTCCTTCCGGCCCGACGGCTCCACCTACCACACCTTCTTCATGAACCCCGACGGCACGCCCAGCCACGGCGCGACCTGCCAGGGCTACCGGGATGACAGCTTCTGGGCCAGAGGTCAGGCCTGGGGCGTTTACGGCAGTGTGCTGAGCTACCGCTATACCCGCAACCCGGAGTATCTGGGGACCTTCCGCAAAGCGCTGGACTTCTACCTCACCCGCCTGCCGGAGGACCTGGTTCCCTATTGGGATATGATTTTTACCTCGGGCAATGAGGAGCCGCGGGACTCCTCCTCGGCGGCCATCGTGGCCTGCGGCCTGCTGGAGGCCGCCAAGTATGTGGACGCGGCCGAGGCACAGGGCTACACCCATCTGGCCCGCCAGATGCTGGGCAGCCTGGTGGAGCATTACGCCGTCAGGGAGCAGCGGCCCGGCGCGGGCCAGATTGCCCACGGCACTTACAGCAAAAAGAGCCCCTACAACACCTGCACCCCCGAGGGCGTGGACGAGTGCACCAGCTGGGGCGACTATTTCTACATGGAAGCGCTGACCCGCCTGACCAGGGTCTGGGCGCTTTACTGGTAATCCGCAGCAAGTGAGGTGACAACGGATGCTGTATCCGCAGCAAAACACCGCCCGTCTCCGGCTGGAACTGGGCGGATTGTGGCAGTTCCAACTGAGTTATGACAACGCGGGCGCCGACTTGG
This sequence comes from bacterium, assembly GCA_004561545.1. GTDB lineage: Bacteria > Bacillota > Clostridia > Oscillospirales > Ruminococcaceae > Gemmiger. Next base: position 77,939 of record SFVK01000006.1, on the reverse strand, counting down.
ACCCCGCCGCCCCGCTGCCCGCGCCCCGTCCCATGGCGGTGCCCGCCAGTTACAACGACCAGGGGGAGGACAAAGCGCTGCGCGACCACTACGGCTGGGCCTTCTACCAGTGCACCGTTGCGCTGCCCGCCCTGTTTGCCGGCCAGCGGCTGGTGCTGCGCTTCGGCGCGGTGACCCACAGGGCCAGGGTGTGGCTGGACGGCGCGCTCATCGCGGAGCACAAGGGCGGATTCCTGCCCTTTGAGGCCGACGTGACCGGCAAGCTGGTTCCCGGCATTCCCGCGCTGCTCACCGTCGCCTGCGACAACCGGGTGGACCATTCCACCCTTCCGGTGGGCAACGAGCCGGGGCAGATCGCCTTTTTTGGCAGCGACAACGCCGGCATTCCCAGCGTGGAGCACGCCAAGGCCACCGCCGCGCCCCAGAACCGCCCCAATTTTGACTTTTTCAATTTTGCCGGCATCCACCGCCCTGTCTGGCTCTATACCACCCCGGCGGATCATATCCGGGACATCACGCTGGTTCCCCGCCAGGACGGAACGGTGGATTACCGGGTGGACACTGCGGGACAGGGAACCGTCACGGTGGAGGTGCTGGACCCTGAGGGCCGCACCGTGGCCCGCGCCGGGGGCGCCCGGGGCACCGTGCGGGTGCCTTCGCCCCGTCTGTGGGAGCCCTGGCCCGGAAAACCCTGGCTCTACACCGCCCGGGTCCGCTTTGGGCAGGACTGCTACGACCAGACCTTCGGTTTCCGGGAAATCCGCGTGGAAGGCACCCGGCTGCTGCTCAACGGCAGGCCGGTTTACCTCAAGGGCTTCAGCAAGCATGAGGACTCCCCCTTCCATGGCCGCGGGCTGGATGAATGCCTCAACGTCAAGGACATCGGCCTGCTCCACTGGATGAACGCCAACGCCGTGCGCACCAGCCATTATCCTTACAGCGAAGAATTTTATGACCTGTGCGACCGGGAGGGCATTCTGGTCATTGACGAGACCCCGGCCGTGGGCATCGGCGCCGGCGCGGCGCAGAACCCCTACGACACCTTCCCGCTGGCGCAGCACCACCGCGATGTCCTGACCGCCATGATTGACCGGGACAAAAACCATCCCTGCGTGGTGATGTGGAGCCTGGGCAACGAGCCGGATCTGGAGCATTTTCCCCGCAGCGCCTATGAATACTGGCGTCCCCTCTATGAGCTGGCCCACGCCCTTGACCCCCAGAACCGACCCGTCACGCTGGTCTGCTGCCAGAATGACTACACAAAGGACATCACCACCCGGACCATGGATGTAGTGTCGCTCAACCGCTACTACGGCTGGTACAATCTTTCCGGCGATCTGGACGCCGCCTGCCGGGCCTGGAACGAGGAACTGGATTTCTGGGCGCAGCAGGGCAGGCCGGTGATCTTTACCGAGTACGGCGCCGACACCGTGGAGGGCCTGCACGACACCCGGGCCGGGATGTTCAGCGAGGAATTTCAGGCCGAATACTACGACCGGATCAATGCCGTCATTGACGGCCGCCCTTTCTTTGTGGGGGAGCTGATCTGGAACTTTGCGGACTTTGCCACCATCCAGGGTCCCATGCGGGTGGGCGGCAACCGCAAGGGCGTCTTTACCCGGGACCGCCGCCCCAAGCTGGCCGCTCATCTGCTGCGCCGCCGCTGGGCCACCATCCCCAACGTTGATTACAAGAAATGAGGGCATACTGATGAAACTGGATTCCCGCAAGGATTTTGAGACCCTGATGTTCCGCATTCTCGATCCCCTCAAGCCGCTCTACTCCGACGGGGGCGCGCTGCTCCAGGTGGGGCAGACCGGCGTGACCTATCCCCGGCGCACCATCCAGATGGAGGGCTTCTCCCGCCCGCTGTGGGCGCTGGGCCCCTACTGGCTGGGCGGCGGCGAGGCGCCGGAGTTTGCCGCCATCTACCGCCGGGGTCTTGCCTCCGGCACCAACCCCGGCGGCCCCGAATACTGGGGCGACCCCGGCGACTGTGACCAGCTCTTTGTGGAGATGGCGGCCATTGCGGCGGCCATTCTGGAGGTGCCCGGCACCGTCTGGACGCCGCTGTCCGGGGAGGAAAAGTCCAACCTTGCCCGCTGGCTGGACACCATCAACCACCACGAGCTGCCCCACTGCAACTGGCTGTTCTTCCGCGTTCTCGTCAATCTGGCGCTGGATTCGGTGGGGATGCCCTGCGACCTGGAGCAGATGAACCGCGACCTGGAGGAGGTGGACTCCTGGTATGTGGGCGACGGCTGGTACACCGACGGCACACCGGACATCAAGCCCCAGCGGGATTACTACATCCCCTGGGCCATCCAGTATTACGGCGTGCTCTACAGCGTGTTTGCCGCCAGGCGGGACCCCGTCCGAGCCGGAAGGTTCCGGGAGCGGGCGATGGCTTTCGGCAGGGAGTTTGCCTTCTGGTTTGACCGCAACGGCGCGGCGCTGCCCTATGGCCGCAGCCTGACCTACCGGTTCGGGCAGTGCGCTTTCTACTCCGCCTGTGTCTTTGCCGGGATTGAGCCGCTGCCGCTGGGCGTCATGAAGGGCATCATCGTGCGCAATCTGGAATGGTGGTGCCAAAAGCCCATCTTTGACCGGGACGGCGTGCTGACCATCGGCTACACCTATCCCCAGCTCTATATGAGCGAGCGGTACAACGCTCCCGGCAGCCCCTACTGGGGCATGAAAACCTTCCTGGTCATGGCGCTGCCCCAGGACCATCCCTTCTGGACGGTGCCCGCCGCGCCGCTGCCGGAGCTGCCCCCGGTCTATGCCATGAAGAGCGCCGACCTGCTGTTCCAGCGCCTGCCGGACGGCCAGGTGAACGCCTATGCCCCCGCCGAGGTGGAAGCCAGCGAGCACGGCCAGTTTGCCGAAAAATACGGCAAGTTTGTCTACAACACCCGGTTCGGCTTCTCGGCCAGCCGCAGCTATGTGGCGCTGGAACAGGCCGCGCCGGACAGTATGCTTGCCTTTGTCATCGACGGCTACACCTTCATCCGCCGCCACAGCGAGGAGTTTCAGCTCTTCGGCGACCGGATCGTCAGCCGGTGGTCCCCCTTTGCGGACATCACGGTGGTGACCGAGCTGATCCCCACGGGCATGGGCCACATCCGCCGCCACCGGGTGGAGAGCGCCATCGCCTGCACCGCCTACGACTGCGGCTTTGCCGTGCCCAAGTTCTGTGACGGCTTTGCCGCCAGCGCCGAAGGCTCCGCCGCCGGGGCCCGCAACGCCCGCCAGCGCTGCACCGTCACCGGCCGCACCGGCGCGGGCGTCCTTGTGGAGGCCTGGCCCAACACCAGCCTGTACGCCGTCAACACGGTGATCCCGGCGGTGAAATATGACATCCCCGTTGGCGCCGTCACGCTGGAAACCACGGTGGAGAGCGAAAGCAGGGACTGAACGCAACCGGCGGGGCGGCAAACCCGTCCCGCTGTTTTGGAAGGAGCGATCAAATGAGAATGCCTGATCTTGGGTGGCTGAGCGACCCCACCGTGTTTGCGGTCAACCGGCTGGACGCCCACTCGGACCACGTCTGTTACCGCACCGCCGCCGAGGCCGCCGCCGGGCGAACCAGCCTGCGCCAGAGCCTGGACGGCCCCTGGCAGTTTGCCTGGAGCCCCAGCCCCGCCGCCCGCCCGGCGGATTTCTGGCGGGAGGACGCCGCCCTGACGGGGTTTGGCACCATCCGGGTGCCCGGCCATATCGAGACCCAGGGCTATGGGCAGCTGCAATACACCAACACCCTCTACCCCTGGGACGGCCGCGCGGATCTGCGCCCGCCCCGGGTGGATCTGGACCATGACCCGGTGGGCAGCTATGTGACCTTCTTTGACCTGGACGAGGGGCTGCGCGGCCAGCGGGTCTGCGTCAGCTTTCAGGGCGTGGAGCAGGCCATGTATCTGTGGTGCAACGGGCACTTTGTGGGCTATGCCGAGGACAGCTTTACCCCCTCGGACTTTGACCTGACCCCCTATGTGCGGGAGCGGGGCAACCGCCTGTGCGTCGAGGTCTACAAGCGCAGCTCGGCCGCCTGGATTGAGGATCAGGATTTCTTCCGGTTTTCTGGCATCTTCCGCCCGGTGTATCTTTACGCCAAACCGGCGGTCCATCTGGAGGACCTCTGGCTCCGCGCCGGCCTGGCGGAGGACAACGCCACCGGCACGCTGGCCCCCCGCATCCGGCTCAGCGGCCGCACGGCAGGCGCCGCCGTGCGGTGCCGGGTGGAGGACCCCGAGGGCTTTGCCCTCTTTGACGCGCCGGTGGAGGAGGGCGACGTCATCGAGCTGGCGGGCGTCCAGCCCTGGTCCCACGAAACCCCGGTGCTCTACCATGTGACCCTCACCCTCACCGATGCCTCGGGCGCGGTGCAGGAGGTGGTGCCCTATGACGTGGGCTTCCGCCGGTTTGAGATGAAAAACGGCGTCATGTGCCTCAACGGCCGGCGCGTGGTGTTCCACGGCGTCAACCGCCACGAGTGGAACCCCGAAACCGGCCGCGCCATCGACGCCGGGGATATGCGGGCCGCCATGGCGGTGCTGCGCAAAAACAACATCAACGCGGTGCGCACCTGCCACTACCCGGACCAGAGCCTGTGGTACGACCTGTGCGACCGCAACGGCATCTATATGATCGACGAGACCAACCTGGAAAGCCACGGCTCCTGGCAGAAGCTGGGCGCCGTGGAGCCAAGCTGGAACGTGCCGGGCAGCCTGCCCGAGTGGAAGGACTGTGTGGTGGACCGCGCCCGCTCCATGTTTGAGCGGGACAAAAACCACACCGCCATCCTCATCTGGTCCTGCGGCAACGAGAGCTACGCCGGGGAGGACATTCTGGCCATGAGCCGCTTTTTTCACGAGCAGGACCCCGGGCGGCTGGTCCACTATGAGGGAGTGTTCCACAACCGCGCCTTTGACGAGATCAGCGACATGGAGAGCCGGATGTACGCTAAGCCGTGGGAGATCCGGGGTTACCTGGAATCCCACCCCCAAAAGCCCTTTATCCTCTGCGAGTATCTCCACGACATGGGCAATTCCCTGGGCGGCATGGAGAGCTACGTCCGGCTGGAGGAGGAGTTTGACCAGTACCAGGGCGGCTTTCTCTGGGATTACATGGACCAGGCCCTCTGGCACACCGACGCGCTGGGCCGCCGGGTTCTGGGCTATGGCGGGGATTTTGGCGACCGCAACACCGATTACAATTTCAGCGGCAACGGCATTGTCTACGCCGACGGGGCTGAAAAGCCCGCCCTGCAGGAGGTGCGGTACTGGTATTCCGACCCCGCCGCCCGCGCGGCGCAGGACCGGGAGAACGCCCGCCGCGCCGCCGCTGAGGACGCCCGGCTGGCCGCCGCATGGCAGGCCCGCAGGCCGGGGCCCCTCGCGGTGACCCGGGGGGACGGCAACCTGGGGGTGCGGGGCGACGGGTTTGAGATCCTCTTCTCGGTCAGTGAGGGCGGCCCCAGCTCGCTGCAAATTGACGGCATCGAGTGGCTCTGGCGCGCGCCCCGCCCGGCCTTCTGGCGGGCTTCCACCGACAACGACCGGGGCTGCGGCTTCCCGGTGCGCAGCGCGGCCTGGATGGGGGCGGACGCCTTCCCCCGGTATCTGGGCATGGAGGTGCTGCAAAAGGACGCCGATGGCGTGACGGTGCGGTACCGCTTTGGCGTGGACGCTGTGCCGGGCGCCGCAGCGGAACTGACCTACACGGTGGAGCCCCGGGGGGCGCTGCGGGTGGAAGCCCGGTACCACGGCACGGCCGGCGCGCCCGAGCTGCCCGCCTTTGGCGTGCGGTTCCAGACCTTTGCGCCGGTGGCCGAGACCCTTTGGACCGGACTGTCCGGCGAAACCTATCCCGACCGGTACAGGGGCGGCGTCTTTGGCTGCCACAGCGAGACGCCCCATGTGGAACCGGCCCTTGTGCCCCAGGACTGCGGAATGCATCTGCAAACCCGGCAGGTCACCCTCAAGCAGCGGGCGGTCTGCGGCCGCACGGCGGCGGCGCTGACGCTGGTGCAGACGGACAGCCCCTTTGCCTTCAGCGCCCTGCCCAACACGGCGCAGGAAATTGAGGCGGCCGCGCACATCAGCGAGCTGCCCGTCACCGGCCGCACCAGCGTCACCGTTCTGGGCGCTGTGCGCGGCGTGGGCGGCATTGACAGCTGGGGCACCGACGTGGAGGACGCCTATCATCTGAGCGGCGAAACGGATCACCGCGTGAGCTTCCGCATTCTGCTGCGGTAAGGCAGAGACAAAAAACCGGCCCGGCCGCACCTGCATTGGTGCGGCCGGGCCGTTGGCAGTCGTTTACCAGATGGAAACATCGGAGGGCTGTTCCTTGATGAGCCCCAGGCGGTAGGCGCAGATCAGTTCGTGGAGATCGTCCACCTGGGTGCGCAGGGCCACGCCCTCGTCGGTATCCTCCACCAGCACGCGGTTGGTGTGGTTGTCATCCACCACATCCACCCGGGACAGAATGTCCATGTTTTCCCTGACGGCCTTTTTGGTGGTCTCAAAGGGCTGGTGGGTGCGCAGGCTCATGCCGTGGCTGGAATAGACCAGCGTGTAGCCTGCAATGCCGGTCTTTTCGTGGTAGGCCCGGCAGAAACCGCCGTCAATCACCAGCAGCCGGCCGCCGCCCTTGATGGGGCTTTCCCCGGCTTTTTCCCGCACCGGAACATGGCCGTTCACAATGTGACAGTGCCCCGGCAGGCCGAACTCCGCCAGAATGCGGCGGCAGGCTTCCTCATCGTTGTACCAGGTGTAGTAGGGGTCCTTGATTTCCTTGTGGGTGGATTCGTCGGCAATGTAGATCCGCTCAAAGGTGGTCATGGCGCTGCGCCCGAACAGCGGCGACAGCTTGCCGCACCACAGATACCACAGAAAATCCTCCCCGCTCTGGCGCTGGGCGGAGCCTTCCGGCGCAAAGTAGCCCCGCCGGGCCCGGCGGTCGCAGTAATCCAGCAGCGCCCGGCCGCTCAGGGTCTCCTCCTCAAAGGTCTCGGCGGCAAACCGGCCGTCCTCCGTCATGGGAACCACGCCGTGGAACAAAAGGCAGCCGTTCTCAATGTGATAGACCCCGCCCTTGGCATAGAGGAACTGCACATGGCGCTGCAGCTTCTCGCTGTGGCGGAAAGAGGCAACCAGCCTTTTCAGCACAAATTCCTCGTCCGGGTTCAGCATGGCGGGGTGGGCCGGGTCCACGGTGGGGAAGGAGGTATCCCGCAGGGGATAGACCTCCCGGCCAATGGTGACGGTGCCCGCCGAATAGTCGATGCGGCGCAGAAAATCCCGGCCCTGCATCTTGAAGTCCGGGTTGCGGTCAATGACGGCACACTCCAGCTTGAGCATCATGATGGTGATGGCCTTGTGCATGACGGCGCACCGGTGGAGCATCCCCGGCGTGTAGGGGCCGCGGCTCTCATCGGTATGGGGCATCCAGAGGCTCAGGTCCTCCTCCCCATAATACTGCTCCGCCATGCGCAGCAGGTGGCGCAGGTTGATGCCGTAAAAATCCTCCAGCATCCCGTGGTTGTGGTAGGCCAGCGTGGTTTTCAGCACGGTGCAGCAGCACACGGGGCTTCCTGCGGCGGCGCCCATCCAGACTGCGTCGTGGTTGCCCCACTGAAAATCCACATTGTGGTGGCGCATCAGCCGGTCCAGAATCAGGTCGGGCCGGGGCCCGCGGTCAAACAAATCGCCGATGATGTGCAGCTTGTCCACCGACAGCCGCTTGATGAGCTGACACAGACGGATGATAAAGGTGTCCGCCTGCTCGTTGGCGATCAGGCTGCCCACAATCTGGCCATAATACAGCGTCTTGTTGTGGTCCTCAAAGTGGGCGTGCAGAAGCTCGTCGATGATGTGCCCGCAGCTCTGGGGCAGGCAGTTGCGCACATATTCCCGCGTGTGCTTGCTGGATACCAGACGGCAGACGTCAATCAACTGGAGCAGCGTCCCCTGGTACCAGTTTTCCAGCTCGGTGCGGCTCTTGCACCGGGCCTTGAGCAGCGGCAGCTTCTGGGTGGGATAATAGATCAGGGTGGAAAGCTCGGCGCGGGTTTCTGCGGGCACGCTGTCGCCCAGAACGGTGTCCACCTTCTCCCGGATGACGCCCGAAGCGGAGTTGAGAATGTGAATGAACGCCTCGTCCTCACCGTGCAGGTCGCTGATATAGTGCTCGGTGCCTTTGGGCAGCTTGAGGGTGGCCTCCAGACGGATGACTTCACTGGCTGCGGCGGCCTGGGTGGGAAAATCCCGTGCCAGCAGCCGGAGATATTTCAGATTGCTTTTTACTTCTGCGATGGGCCCGTCCATGGAATCAAACGCCTCCTTCCGGAACGGTTCTTTCTTCCTATTGTACCTGCCCTGCCCGGCAGCGTCAAGGGACAAAATGCTGAGATACAGGGTGCTTTTCTGGGTAGATTTTCCTGCAAGAGGGCCTGGACGGACCGGGGCGGGCGGCAGGATTTCTGCGCCCCGGCCCTTGCAAAATGCGGGGGATGTGTTATTCTGTAACAAGGGCGCCTGCGCACAGGGCCCCGGGGAGGAAATGGAATGAATCAATTACTGGAAATGTATCTGACCTTCGCCAAGGTCGGGGTCATGACCTTTGGCGGCGGCTACGCCATGCTGCCCATTTTGCAGCGCGAGGTGGTGGAGAACAAGCACTGGGCCACCGAGGAGGAGATTGCCGATTACTTTGCCATCGGTCAGTGTACGCCCGGCGTCATCGCCGTCAACACGGCCACCTTCATCGGCAAAAAATATGCCGGCAACCTTGGCGGGGTCGTCACCACGCTGGGCGTGGTCACCCCTTCCATCATCATTATCACGCTGCTGGCGGGGCTGATCACCAATTTTGCCGATCTGCCGGTGGTTAAAAGCGCCTTCGCCGGCATCCGGGTCTGTGTCTGCGTGCTGATCCTCAACTCGGTGCTCAAGCTGTGGAAGAGCGCCGTCAAAGACCGGCTGACGCTGGCCATCTTTGCGGCCGTTCTGGCCTGCTCGGTGCTGTTTGACTGGTCGCCGGTGGTCTTTGTGCTTGCCGCCGGTCTGCTGGGCGTGGGCCTGGTCCTGGTGAGCGCGCGGAAGGAGGGCAAACAATGATCCTGCTTCGTCTGTTCTATGAGTTTTTCAAGACCGGCCTCTTCGCCGTGGGCGGGGGGCTGGCCACGCTGCCCTTCCTTTCCGCTTTGGCGGATAAAACCGGGTGGTACACCCAGAGCCAGCTCATGGATATGCTGGCCGTCTCGGAGTCCACCCCCGGCCCCATCGGCGTCAACACGGCAACCTATGTGGGCTTTACGGTGGCCGGGGTGCCGGGCGCCATTGTGGCCACCCTGGGGCTGGTCTGCCCTTCCATCATCATTATTCTGATTGTGGCCACCATCCTCAACGCCTTCCGCCACAACAAATATGTGGAATCGGTGTTCCGCTGCCTGCGCCCTGCCTCGGTGGCGCTCATCGCGGCGGCGGGCCTCAGCGTTGTGCTGGAAACCTTCACCCCCGCCGCCGGGGCCGGCTTCAACTGGATCGGCCTGGCGCTGGCCGGGGTGCTGATTGTGCTGACCCACTGGGTGCCGCAGACCAAAAAACTGCATCCCATCGTCTGGATTGGCCTGTCCGCCCTGGCGGGCATCCTGGCCGGAATGTAAAAGCCGCCCGCACAAACCCATAAAAACAGCACGCGCCTTTCCCGGTGTGAAAGGCGCGTGCTTGTTTTTTGGCGGAAGCGGCCGGTTACCGGTCGGCCGTTGTGTCGGTGGAATCCTGCGGTTCGGCGTCCTGCGGTTCGGCCGCGGCCGGGGCGGGGGGCCAGGGCTCAGGGGCGGATTCCGATGCGGCGTCGCGGGCAAGGGCTTGCTGAAGATGATCCTCCCGCATTTTGGTGATGGTCTTTTCGATGTCAAAGCTCTTGTTCAGCGCGGGGTAGATGCACAGCAGCGAGGGCACCAGCGGCACCCACACGCTGGTCAGGGGCAGAATGTACAGCGTCAGCGGGAAAAAGAGCAGAATCAGCGCCCAGTACACCAGCTGAATGAGCACCGCCCCGGCGCTGCGGGGCAGGTACCCCAGGAACAGCAGCGCACTGTTTTTCACAATGCCAAAGAACGGCAGATCCAGCAGGGCAATCTGGGGCAGAAGGTAGCTGAACAGGCCCAGCGTCAGGATCAGGCTGACCAGCAGCATCACCCAGGTGACCACCGTGGCGTTCAGGTCCGGCAGGTGGAACAGGGTGAAAATCTGGATGCCGAACACCACACCGGCAATGGCGCCGGGGAGCAGACTCTCTTTCAGGTTGCGTTTCCACACCCGGCGGTAGGTCTGCCACCAATAGCCCGGCTCGTCCCGCAAACTGCGCAGGACGGTGTCCGCCATGGCCACCAGCTCGGGCATGGCGATCATGCCGCCCACAACCCCGGCAAGGACCACCAGCAGCACCGCGTGGGAGGTGACCGCCAGCACCATGCCCAGAACAAAGGGCAGCATCCCCGCAAAGGCCAGCAGCCCCGCGCAGAAAAAGCTCCACAGATCCCGGCCCAGAATTTCCAGCAGGCGGGCCATGCCCTTTTTGCGCGGCGTGTCGGGGTTGACGCCCGGACCCGGGCGGGAATACCGGTCAGATGAAAACAGTCCCATGATAACTCTCCTTATGTTTTGGCAGGGCAGAACCGTCTGCCCGGTGCCTGGATGAACAGGTCTGTCCCTTATTATAGCATTTCCGGCGCGCGGGGGCAATGGGAAAGCGGCGGTGGACGGGGAAAATTTCCTTGTGTAAATTTACAGCGGGAGACCTTTACAAAACGCGGTAAAACAAGTAAAATGAAATCAAATCAATCACCGCTGCCCTGCGGCCACGGAACAGAAAGGAAAGCATGGATGAAACGTTATTTTGTATGCATTCTGGCGGTGCTTGCGGCCTGCGTTGTGCTCGCCGCCTGCAAAAAGAGCGAAGAAACCACCGCATCGGGTCCCTCTTCCCCGGCGGCGAGCAGCACCGCCGCCGAGCCGACCCCCGAACCGACCCCCACGCTGCCCCCCTATGAGGCCAACGTCCTCACCGGCGAGCCCAAGGGCGACGATTACCCCGAGGGTCAGCGCATCACCGCCGTCATGGTGAACAACCTTGTGGATGCCCGCCCGCAGCGCGGACTTTCCCGCGCGCAGATGCTCTTTGAAATCAAGGTTGAGGGCGGCATCACCCGCTTTATGCCGGTCTTTAATGACTACCACGACATTGAGGAGATTGGCCCCGTCCGCTCCGGCCGCGACCAGTTCTTCCGCCTGATTCTGCCCTGGCAGGCGCTCTATGTCCATGAGGGCGAGAGCGTTGTCATGAAGCAGTATGCGCTGGATTATGACTATGGCAACCTGAACAATAATAACGGCGCCAACGGCTACCGCGACTACAACCGTGTCAACTGGCGCGGCCAGAGTTACGGCAACGGTCTGGCCAAGGAACACACCATGTATACCAGCGGCGAGAACATCGCCAAGTATATTGAGGACATGGATGTGGATATGAACCGCACCTACAACTCCACCTTCTTTAACTTTGTGGATTACCGGCAGGACAACCCGGTGCGCGACCTGGCCAACTCCCCCGACTCCGCCCTGACCACCAAGGACGGCCCGGTGGTCAGCGACGGCGAGTATGTGGAGATCAGCCACAGCGCCTCCTACAAGACCCGCTTCCTGTATGACAGCGCCAACAATGTCTACCTGATGCAGCAGAACTTCTCGGGCAACTGGCGCGACACCGTGGATGAGGAGTACAACGACTACCAGCTGCAGTTCCCCAACGTCATTGTGCTGTTCACCGACATTCACACCTACCCCGGCCATGAGGCCAAGGATCTGCAATACGCCGAATACAGCTGGGGCGGCATCGGTTATTACTGCTACGGCGGCAAGTGCGAAAAGATTTACTGGCAGAAGGGCACCCCGCTGGAGGCCCTGCGGCTGTACTATCTGGACGAAAACGGCCAGTGCAGCGACACCCCCTGCGAGATCAACATCGGCAAGAGCTATGTCTCCATTGTGGATGTGGACGAGGCCATCAACTTCAAGTCCGGCCTGCTGGCGGACTTTGACCTGGATGCCGCCACCGTCTCGGCCAGCAACACCTCCATCGACGCGGACGCCAAGGAAGGCGAGAGCCTGAACGTCTCCACCGACGACCTGACCAACGCGGCCCGCGGCAGCGAGGGCTGACGGCGCCCGCGGCAGCGCGCCGGTTCCAACTGCGTTTCCCTGTGCCCGCCCGTGCTGGGGCGGGCACTTTTCTCACAGCACCCGTAAGGAAAGAGAGTTTATCTATGAAGCGTTTGCAGGCATTGACGGCCCTTGTTCTGGCCGCCGCACTGCTGGCTGGCTGCGCCCGGGGAACCGGGACGCCCCAGCCCACGGCCACCCCAACGGCCACCCCCACCGCCGAACCCACCCCCACGCCCACCCCCGCGCCGGTCAACAACCCGCTGACCGGGGAGCAGGGGGAGGGCTACGCCAACCAGCGCCCCGTGGCGGTGAGCATCCGCACCGGGGACGGCGCGATTCCCCAGTGGGGCGTTGCGGGCGCCGATGTGCTCATTGAGGCGGTGACCGAGGGCAAGACCGCCGGGCTGACCGCCGTTTTTGCCCGCGCCTGCGATGTGCAAAAGGCCGGGCCGGTGGGGCCGGGGCGGGACCTGCCCCTGCAGATGGTTCTGCCGCTCAACGCCATCCCGGTCCACATTGACAAGAGCATCTATGCTTCCAACCTGCTCAACGCCCTGACCTATCAGGATCTGGACGGCTATCACATCGGCACGGCGGGCTTTGCCTTTGACGGGGACCGGGCGGCGGTGGGCTTCCGGCAGGAAAACTGCTGGTACACCACCGGCGACCTCATCGCCGGCGGGTTGTCCGGCTATGGGACCGGGACCGAGGGCGCCAACATGACGCTGTTCCAGTTCGGCGAGCGCCCCGCGCCCGAGACCTGCAATGCCAAGAGCCTTCTGATCACCTTCTCGGATCAGGATACCGAGGAGCTGGTCTATTCCCCCGAGATCGGCCTTTACCTGAAAAACAACGCCGACGGCTCCCCCATGATGGATGCGGGCAGCGGGGAACAGGCGGCCTTTACCAATGTGTTTGTGCTGTACGCCTCCTCCGGCGTCAAGGACGACGGCGTGACCCGCCAGTATGACATGACGGGCGGCACCGGGCTCTACCTGACCGGCGGCGGCTGGGAACAGATCCACTGGACCAAGGGGGACGCCACCGCGCCGCTGAGCCTGACCGACAGCCAGGGCCACACCCTGACGGTCTGCCCCGGCAAGAGCTTTGTTGCCATCTGGGGCGGCTACTACGGCCAGAGCCTGCGGCTGGTGGACGCCGACGGCAATGAGCAGACGCTGCCGGAGAAGCCCGCGCTGCTGGAAAGCGGCATCCCCGATGAGGTGGCCGCCGCGGCGGAGCAAGCCCAGCGCAAAGAGCTGGAACTGCAGCAGGCCAGCGACCGGCTGGAGCAATGCCGCGCCGAGCTGGAGCGGCTTCAGCAGGCCCGGCAGGAGGCGGCCGCCACCCCGGACGCCAGCGACGACGGCCCCGCTGCCCAGGCGGTGGCGGACGCCCAGGCCGCCTTTGATGCCGCCCAGGCGGAACTGAATGCCCTGCAGGAACAGAGCGCCGGCGAGGGCGAACAAAACACCCCAAACACCCAAGATCCCCCGGCGGAGTAAAGGCATTGCCTGACATCCCCCGGAATCAAACAGGAAACAGAGGGCGCAGCCGGCTGGCTGCGCCCTCTCAGCGTGTCGGGAAAACCCGACACGCTGCAAAAGGGGGACCCGTCCGGCACGGCTTCGCCTAACCGTCCGGTTCCCCTTCGCTCCTCGCACACAATTTCCCGCAAAATTTCCCTGTCGGTGTCACCATCGTCGGCGCAGGTCCGCCGATGGTGACGGATTTTGACTTTTTCGACAATCTGAGAGGGCGCAGCCAGCCGGCTGCGCCCTCTGTCATTTTAAAAAACGGCGGTTATGCGTCCTCCTCGGCAAAGTTGCCCAGTGCCTTGGCCTGCTCGATGACCTTGGCTTCCAGCATCTGGGGCAGCGTCTCATAGCGGACGAAATCAAAGGTGAACCAGCCGCGGCCCTGAGTCAGCTGACGCAGGAAGGTGGTGAAATCCTGCATCTCGCTCATGGGCACCTCGGCTTCCACCACCTGCTCGCCGTCCTCGTCGGGGCTCATGCCCAGAACGCGGCCGCGGCGCTTGGTGACCTCGCCCATCACGTCGCCGGTGCTGTCCGCCGGGACGTGGGCTTTCAGGGTGCCGATGGGCTCCAGCAGAACGGGGCCGGCCTCGGGGATGGCCGCCTTATAGCTCAGCTTGGCCGCCATGATAAAGGCCATTTCGCTGGAGTCCACGGGGTGATAGCTGCCGTCCAGCAGGGTAGCCTTCAGGCCCACCATGGGATATCCCGCCAGCACGCCGTGCTGCGCGGCCTGGCGGACGCCCTTCTCGACAGCGGGGAAGAAGTTCTTGGGCACGCTGCCGCCGAACACGTTCTCCTCAAAGACGATGTCGTCGCCGTCGATGGGCTCGAACTGAATCCAGACATCGCCGAACTGGCCGTGGCCGCCGGTCTGCTTTTTGTGGCGGCCCTGGGCCTTGCAGCTCTTGCGGATGGACTCGCGGTAGGGCACACGGGGCGCTTCCAGCGTGATCTCGACGCCAAACTTGTTCTTCAGCTTGGCCACGGCCACTTCCAGATGCTGGGGGCCAAGGCCGCTGATGACCTGCTGCTTGGTCTCGGGGTCCACGGTGAACTGGATGGCGGGATCTTCCTCCATCAGGCGGGCCAGCGCGCCGGAAACCTTGCCCTCGTCGCCCTTTTTGGCCACGCGGACGGCCATGCGGTAGCAGGCCACCGGATAGGTGGGCAGCGGCAGGCTGACCACCCGGGCGGGATCACACAGGGTATCGCCGGTTTTGGCGGTGGCCAGCTTGGCCACGGCGCCGATGTCGCCCGCGCCGATGGCGGCGGTGTCCGTCTGCTTTTTGCCGCAGATGGTCAGCGTCTTGCCCAGGCGCTCGGGCTGGCCCGTGCGGGCGTTGATGACGCTGCTGGTGGCGCTCAGCTTACCGGACAGCACCTTGATGTAGCTCAGTTTGCCCACAAAGGGATCGGCCACCGTCTTGAACACATAAGCGCAGACCGGGGCGGCGGGGTCCACGGCGATCTCCACAGGGGCGCCGCCGGCGTCCTCGGCCACCACGGGGGCAGCGTCGGGGGCGGGAAGCAGCTCCTTCATGTTGTACAGCAGCATATCCAAAGCCTGCTGGTTGACGGCGCTGCCGCAGAACACCGGCGTGATCTGGCCGCTGCGCACACCGGCCGCCATGCCGGCCACAATCTCCTCGGTGGTGAACGACTCGCCCTCAAAGAACTTTTCCATCAGTGCCTCGTCGGTCTCGGCGATGGCCTCGTTCATGGCCTGGATCAGGCCCTCGAAGCGGTGGCCAATGTCGGGCAGATCAATCTGGATCTGGCGGCCGCTCTCGTATTTGAACGCCTTCTGGCTGAACAGGTTGATGTAGGCGACGGTGCCGTCGTCCAGGCGGACCGGCACCACGCAGGGGCAGATGGAGGGACCGAACTTGATTTTGAGCTGTTCCAGAATCTTGAAGTAGTCAGAGTTCTCCAGGTCGGTCTTGGTCACAAAGACCATCCGCGCCTTGTTGTTTTTGAGGGCCAGTTTGTAGGCCTTCTCGGCGCCCACGGTGACGCCGGAGCGGCCCGAGACACAGATCAGCACACTCTCGGCGGCCATGGCGCCCTCGGCGGCGCCGGTCTCAAAGTCAAACAGGCCGGGAACGTCGATCAGGTTGAACTTGACGCCGTCCTTCTCCACCGGCACCACGCTGGAATTCAGGCTGGCCTTGCGGCGGGCTTCCTCGGGATCAAAGTCGCTGACGGTGGTACCGTCCTCCACGCGGCCCATACGCTCGGTGGCGCCGCTGGAATAGAGCAGAGCCTCCACCAGTGTGGTCTTGCCGCAGCCTGCGTGACCGGCCACGAGAATATTGCGGATGTCTTTACTGGCGTATTCCATTGTCTTACGAACCTCTTTTCGCGCCGGGACAGCTCTCCCCACCCGGCAGATATATTTGTGCGGGCGCTGACCCGTCACTTGACATACCACTACTCTACCACAGATTTGAGATAAAATAAACAGTTTTTTTGAATGTTTTTAAAAATAAATTGTTGAAAAACGGAATGACTGGCCGGAATGCACAAAAAAGGCCGCCGCGTTTGTGTGCTTTGCACAAACGCGGCGGCCCTGACTTTGCCCGTCCCTCAGGACAGGATTTGTTTCACAAACCGGATCACAGATTCAGCATCGCGGTGGCGACAATCAGCTGGTCCTCGGTCATATCCTTGCTCTTGTAATTGAAGAAAAACATGGTGTTGGCTCCTTTCCATCAGGAATTGTTGTATCACGCGGTCTTTGCCGCGTTGGCATCATATTTTGGCCCGGATTACAGGCTCATCATCGCAGTTGCGACGATCAGCTGATCCTCGGTCATGCCGTTGTTCTTGTCGTTGAAGAAGAACATGATCCATCGCTCCTTTCGCTTGGGATGCTCCCATTATACCCCCGATGGAAGAAAAAACCATTGCATTTTGCACCGCCTTGTTGGCAAATGGCACCAACTGTGCTACAATAAACAAAAGTATGATTTGCAAGGAGGGAGCCGGGATGGAAAATACCCGCGGCTTTACCACCCCGCAGCTGACCTTCCAGCTGCGCCGGACCGATTCGCCCGAGACGGTGTTTGCGCCCCATTGCCACGACTGGTATGAGGTGTACTGCTTCCTGGAGGGGCGGGCAGATTTCCGCGTGGAGGGCGTGTGTTATCCCCTGCAGCCGGGGGATGTGCTGCTGCTGGAGCGGTCCCGCTTCCACAGCGTGCAGGCCTACGCGGCGGAGAACGTCTACTGCCGGGCCACCATCCAGTTTGCCCACGAAATACTGCGCCCCGAAGAGCGCTGCCTGCTCCAGCCTTTCGCAGGAACGGCAATTTTGTATTCCGGCGCCTGGGAAAAGCTCCAGAGAAGGGTGGAGGCGCTGGAACAGGCCGCCGAAAAGCCCGAAATGGTGCAGGATCTTGCAATTCGCACCGAATTGATCGGCATTTTGCTGGAACTATTTGCAATGAACGGCACCTCGGCGGGCGCAACGGAGGCCCACGCCCGCATTCAGGAGGTGCTGGTCTACATCAACGCCAACCTGACCAAGCCGCTGACGCTGGAGGGGCTGGCGGAGCAGTTTTACATGGGCCGCAACACGCTGGCCCGCGCCTTCAAGCGCGCCACGGGCAGCACGGTGGGGGACTATATCTTATATAAAAGGATGGCGCTGGCGCGGATTTTTCTCCACTCGGGGCACCCGGCGGGCGTGGTGGCGCGGGAATGCGGCTTTGCGGATTACTCCACTTTCTACCGCAGCTACCGCAAAATTTACGGCCAAAGCCCCACCGATCCGGTGGCGGCGGATCAGGAGCAGCCCATCACCACGGCGCTGGCGCCCACCCCCGAGGCGCTCTGACCGCAAAAAAGCGCCATCCCGGGAGCGGGATGACGCTTTGAGAGGATCGAAAAAATTAAAATCCGTCACCATCAGCGGACCTGCGCCGACGATGGTGACACCGACAGGGAAATTTTGCGGGAAATTGTGTGCGAGGAGCGAAGCGACGAGTGCGCGGTTTCCCGTAAAATTTTGTCGAGAGGGATTCCAAAAGGGGGAACCGGACGGTCAGGCGAAGCCGTGCCGGACGGGTCCCCCTTTTGCAGCGTGTCGGGTTTCCCGACACGCTGCAAGCGCCATCCCCGGGGCGGGATGGCGCTTTGTTACGGTTTTTGGGTTACTGCGGCTGCTTTTTGGCGTCGGCCTTGTGCTGGAAGCGCTCGTTCTGGATGATGAACCGCTCGTGGACGGCGCGCCCCACCGGGCCGCAGTCGTCCTCCATGACCGCCTCAAAGGTGAGCTTGCGGCCCTCCACGGCGGTCAGGGTGCAGCGGCACCGCACCGTCAGGCCCACGGGGGTGGGCGCGGTGTGGTCCAGCTCCAGCCGGCTGCCCACCGTGCCGCAGCCGGGGTCCAGCTCGGGGGCCACGCTCTGCCAGCAGGCCTGCTCCACCAGCGCGGCCAGCGCCGGCGTGGCAAACACCTCGAGCTCGCCGCTGCCCATGGCGGCGGCGGTGTTGGCGGCGGTTACGGTGACGGACGCGGTTCCCTTGATTCCGGGTGTCAACATATCAAATTCCTCCCTGAAAATAACTTGCTGCTGTCTGGTCGGTCCGGCGCGGGCCAAAGCTGAAAGCGGGCGGCCGGGCAGAATTCAGCTTTATTATAGCGCAACCCGCCCGGCTTGTACAGCGCTTCCGGTTGACGGAACCAGGAGGAAGGAATATAATAATTAGAAACAAAAACCGCGCATCTGCGCCCTGCTCAGGAGAAAACGTGCCATGAAATCTGCCGGAAAAATTGCTGTCATCACCGATACCTGCGGCGATCTGCCCCAGGAGGTTTTCAAAAACTACCCCATTTTCTGCGTGCCGCTGGTGGTGGCCTGCGGGGAAACCAGCTACCGCGACAACATCGACATTACGGTGGAGGAGGTCTATCGCCGCCAGAAAACCGAAACCTTTAAGACCAGCCTGCCCTTTGCCCGGGATATTGCCGATACGCTGGACGCCGTGGCCCGGCAGGGCTATACCCAGGTGATTGTGCTGGTCATTGCGGAGTGCCTTTCGGGCGAGGCCAACCTTTTCCGCCTGGCGGCGCAGGAACGCGGGGACCTGGAAATTGCCGTTTTCGACACCAAAAACGCCAGCCTGGGCGAGGGCATTGTGGCGCTGCAGGTGGCGGACTATGCCCGTGGGGGAATGCCCTTTGACCGGCTCAAGAAAGTGACCGCCCGGCTGGTGGAGGAGACAACCGCGCTGTTTTCTCTGGACACGCTGGAATATCTGCGCCGCGGCGGCCGGATTGGCCGCGTGACGGCGCTGGCGGGCAGCCTGCTGCAAATCAAACCCATCCTGACCTTTGATCACAAGGACGGCGTGATTTCCACCGTGGCCAAGGTGCGCGGCCGCAAGGCGGTGCAGGCGGAGCTGATCGGGCTGGTGACGGCACTGGCCGGGGAACACCCGGGCCAGCCCTATAACCTGATCGTCTGCGATGGCAACGTGCCGCAGGAGGGCGCGGCGCTGGAGCGGGCGCTCACCGATGCGCTGCCCCGCGCCCGCCGCGTGGTTCACGGCCAGATCGACGCCACATTGGCGGTCCATCTTGGCCCCAATCTGCTGGGGGCGGGCATTCAGTTCCTGGACCCGGAGTGCTGACCCGGCGGGGCGGCGCGCTGAAAACAAAAAACAATAGCAAAACTGTCCGCACGGTGTTTGGAACCGCGCGGACAGTTTTGGCTTATACTGGATCAGCAAAAGAAATTTTGCGGGGGAGCATCATTCGATGGCAATGGCCTTGGCTTCGCTCTGGGGCTTGACGTACTTGGGCAGCGTGATGCGCAGCACACCGTCGGTGTAAGCGGCGTGAATCCGCGAAACATCCACCCCGGTCACATCAAAGCTGCGGGTGAAGCGACCGTAGCTGCGCTCGCACCGCAGATAACCGCCCTTTTTGTCCTGGTTCTCAAAGTCGCTGTGACGCTCCGCCTTGACGGTCAGCGTGTTGCCGTTGAGGCTCAGTGAGACGTCCTCTTTTTGGAACCCGGGCAGATCGCACTCCATCAGATAAGCGTCGCCGGTATCGCGGATGTCGGTCTTAAACTCGGCCAGGCCGTTGTCGCCAAAGAAAGAATTGTTGATCTCCTCAAAATCACGGAAGGGGTTGTAACGACGGTCAATCAGCATAGCCATAAGTCATATCTCCTTTTTTGCCACATCAATGTGGGCCTGCTGTTGGGTCGCCGGGAAGGGCGCCCCTGGGGGCGGCGCCTCTGCTTCCCTTTGACAACATCCAGAATACACCTGGAACATGAACAATGTGTGAACGGCGTGTGAATTTTTAGCACTCAAATAAAATGAGTGCTAAAACCAATAAAAAGAGACCGTAACAGGGCGGAAAAGGAAAACGCCACGATTTTTTTCTGCAAGCGGTCGGGAAAAATCCGGGAAAATTCGCACAAATCCGACAGATTGCTGGTTGAATTCCCCGGCAAGGCGTGCTACATTTGATACAACACCCCTCCCGCACGGGATGTTTGCGGCGGGCGGGGAACTGCCGGCGGGCGGGGGGAGGTCATATGCAGGAAATCGGGCGAAAAATCAGAAAGCTGCTGGGCAAGGTGATCAACCGTGTGACCGTTACGGCGGTGCTGCTGATTTTGCAGGCGGTCTGGCTGTGGGTGCTGCTCTATGTGCTGGCGGACTATGCCAAATGGATCAACCCCGTCATGCTGGGGCTGAGCCTTGTGATGTGCGCGGCGCTGATCCGGCAGGATTCCACCGCGCCGGAGTTCAAAATCAGCTGGATGGCGCTCTTTGTGCTCATGCCCATCCAGGGCGGGCTGCTCTACCTTCTGTGGGGGGATAAGCGCCCGGCGTTCCGGCTGCGGAAATTGCTGGAACGGGCGGCGGCCCGGGTGGAACCGCTGCGTGCGCCGGACCCGGACGCCGCAAAGCGGCTGGAGCGCGCCAATCCCCGGGCTGCCCGCACGGCGGCCTATCTGCGGGACTATGCCGCCTGCCCGGTGTGCGCCGGAACCGAGGTCAAATATTACCCCGGCGGCGAGGCGGTCTACGCCGACCTGCTCCCGGCATTGGAGAAGGCCGAAAGGTTTATCTTTATCGAGTTTTTCATCGTCTCCAAGGGGGAAATGTGGGACGGCGTTCACGAGATCCTGCGCCGCAAGGCGGCGGCCGGGGTGGATGTGCGGATGATCTACGACGATGTGGGCTGTGCGTCCCGCCTGCCCGCCGCTTACTGGCGCACGCTGGAGCGGGAGGGCATCCGGGCGGTGCCCTTCAACCCCTTTGTGCCGGTGCTCAATATGGTCATGAACAGCCGGGACCACCGCAAGATTGTGGCGGTGGACGGCAGCGTGGCTTTCACGGGCGGCTTTAATCTGGCGGATGAGTACATCAACCGGGAACAGCGTTTTGGACACTGGCGGGACACCGCCGTGCGGCTGGAAGGCCCCGGCGCCTGGAACTTTGCGGCCATGTTTCTGGAACTCTGGGCCAGCCAGCGCCCCAGGGACCCGGGGCTGGATGTCATGGCGCCGGAACTGCGCCCCGCGCCGCAGCGCACCGTGGGGCTGGTGCAGCCCTACGCCGACAGCCCGGTGGACCAGGAAAACGTGGCAAAAAACGTCTATCTGGAGCTGATCAACCAGGCGCAGAGCGCCCTCTGGATCACCACGCCCTACCTGATCCTGGACAATGCCACCCTGACGGCGCTGCGGCTGGCGGCCAAGCGGGGGGTGGATGTGCGCATCTATGTGCCGGGCATCCCGGACAAAAAGATGGTCTATCAGCTGACCAAAAGCTTTTTTGCGCCGCTGCTCCGGGGCGGGGTCAAGATCTTTACCTATACGCCGGGATTTCTCCACGCCAAAACCTGGCTGGTGGATGGGGAGATTGCTGCGGTGGGGTCCATCAATCTGGACTACCGCAGCCTTTACCTCCACTTTGAATGCAGTGTGCTGCTTTACGGGTGCCCGGCTCTGGCGGACATCGCCGCCGACATGATGGACATTGAGCGGGCCAGCCACCCGGTGGAGCTGTCGGAAAGCCGCTCCGGCGTGCTGGGCACCATGGTATCTGCGGTCCTGCGCCTGCTGGCGCCGCTGTGCTGAACAGAAAATCCAACAAAAAGAACACCCGCCCGCGCAGCGCAAGCTGTGCGGGCGAGTGCCTGTTTATGCTGTGTCAGCAAAGGAAAAGGGGAATCCTCAATGGATGGCGGAAAAATCAGTCGATGGCGATGGAACGGCCGTCGTTCTGGGGCTTGACGTACTTGGGCAGCGTGATGCGCAGCACACCGTCGGTGTAGGCGGCATGGATGCGGGAAGTGTCCACGCCGTTCACGTTGAAGCTGCGGCTGTAATTGCCGTAGTTGCGCTCGCAGCGCAGATAGCCGCTCTTTTTGTCCTGGTCCTCAAAGTCGCTGTGGCGCTCCGCCTTGATGGTCAGCATATCATCCTCCAGGCTCAGCGCGATGTCCTCCTTTTTGAAGCCGGGCAGATCGCACTCCATCAGGTAGGCGTCACCGGTGTCGCGGATGTCGGTCTTGAACTCCGCCAGACCATTGTCACCAAAGAAGGAACGGTTCAGATCCTCAAAATCACGGAAGGGGTTGTAGCGGCGCTCAATCAGCATAGCCATAAGTCATATCTCCTTTTATCTCAATTGGGTTTTGTCATTGTGTTTTGTCTTGGGGCGGCGCTCTTGGGGGCGGCGTCTTTCTGTTTCCCTTTGACGATTCTAAGGATACACCCGATTTATGAACTATGTGTGAACACAATGTGAATTTTTAGCAGTCTTTTTGAAAGAGTGCTAAAACAATAAAAATAAAACGATGTACCGAGAACAAAAGCACAGCGCTCCACGAAATTTCTCTGAAAAACATTTTGCGTGACAGAAGACCGTCTGCCGGGGAACCGGCGGGGGCCGGGGAGGCGGGAGCAAAAGCAGCTCGCCGTGTACTGTGAAAATCCAAAATATCTGGATTATAATAAGACGCAAGAGGGATGGGAAAATTTATCGGTGAAAAATTATATTTTTAATGATTTTCGGCCGGAGCGCACGGTTTGAAAACCGGAACAGCCGACCTTGCAACCCGCCAATCTTCCGCCAGAGGACGCAATCTTACAGAAAACTGATTGACAACCTATGGTTGTTGGATTATAATGGGGACAATCCAAACAGAAACCCGTGACCCGAAAGGAGAGATGACAAGGGTGGAGCAGACCGAAACACGAGAGAAAACCCGCTGGCTGGGCCGTTACCGTGCGGCGCTGGAGCAGGAGCAGGCGCTGGTGGAGGAGATCACCTGGCTGCGCAGCGACGCCGAGCGCATGGGCAGCGTTCTGGCCGGCACGCCGGGGGAGGGCGGGGCCGCGCTGCCCCGGGCGGTGCAGCAGATTGACGCGGCCCGGGCCGAGCTGGAAAGCCAGGTGGAGCGGAGCCTGATGCTGCGCGGCGAGATTGCCCGCAGCATTGCGGCGCTGCCTGACCCGCGCTGGCGGGAGGTGCTGCACCGGCGGTTTCTGCTGGGGCAGAGCCAGGAGGAGGCCGCCCGGGGGATGCATGTCTCGCTGCGCAGCTTGCAGCGGTTCCAGACCCAGGCGGTCCGGGCGCTGACAGTGCCGCCCGCGGCGCAGGCCGGGGTGGGGCAGGCGGGATGAGGGGGCACGTCCGGCCCGGGGAAAGGAGGGACATCCCATGCAGCAGATCACGCCGGAGCGGGTGCTGGACGAGCTGGCCGGCATCGCCTTTGCCGACCTGAGCGCCGAGCCGCCCCCGCCCATCAAGGTGGCGGACAAGCTCCGAGCCCTTGAACTGATTTATAAGTATCTGGGCCTGGGGGAGGGCTCCGGCGCCGAGGAGGGCGTTGTGATTGTGGACGAAGCGCCGACGAAAGGGGAGACCGGATGAGAGTGCGGCTGAAAAACCTCATTGCGCCCTGCTTCTGGGAGGTCCACCGGGCCATCCGGCGCGGCGAGGTGCAGGAGGTGGTGGCCAAGGGCGGGCGCGGCAGCGGAAAATCCAGCTATATCAGCCTGGAGCTGGTGGTGCAGCTGCTGCGCCACCCCGACTGCCACGCCATTGTGCTGCGCAAGGTGGGGGGAACCATGCGTACCAGCGTCTATGCCCAGGTCCGGTGGGCCATCGGTGCGCTGGGGCTGAACCGTAAATTCCGGTGCACCGTCAGCCCCATGGAGTGTACCTATCTGCCCACCGGCCAGAAAATCCTCTTTTTCGGCGCGGACGATCCAGGCAAGCTCAAGAGCGTCAAGGTGCCCTTTCCGCGGCGGGGAGTTTTCGCTGGCCTTCAAGAGCTTCAACCCGCCCGCCATGGGCCGCAGCTGGGTCAACCGCTACGCCCTGGAACCCCGGCCCGGGCGGGTGGTTCACCACTCCACCTATCGGGACCTGCCGCCGGACTGGCTGGGGCCCCGCTTTCTGGCGGACGCCGACCATCTGCGTCAGACCAACCCCATCGCGTACCGGCACGAGTATCTGGGCGAGGTGGTGGGCAACGGCGCGGCGGTGTTCGCCAACCTGCGGCTGGAGCCCATCCCGGAGGAGCAGGTTTCCGGCTTTGACCGGGTGCGCCGGGGCGTGGACTGGGGCTGGTACCCCGACCCCTGGGCCTACAACGCCGTGCAGTACGACCCCGCCCGCCGCACCCTCTACATCTTTGACGAGCTCACCTGCCGCCGCACCCCCAACCGGGACACCGCCCGCCTGCTGCTGGAGCGGGGGACAGACGGGCCGCTGACGGCGGATTCCGCCGAGCCGAAATCCTGCGCCGATTACCGCGCCGCCGGCCTGCCCTGCCGGGCGGCCGTCAAGGGCCCGGGCAGCGTGGAGGCGGGCATGAAATGGCTGCAAAGCCTGGACGCCATCGTGATTGACCCGGTGCGCTGCCCCGATACGGCGGCGGAGTTCACCGGCTACGAGTACGCCCGGGACCCCCGCACCGGCGCGGTTCAGCCCGGCTACCCCGATGTGGACAACCACCACATTGACGCGGTGCGCTACGCCATGGAGGGGGTGTGGAGAAGAAGAGGAGAATGAAGGCAAAACCAAACAAAACGAGAGGTGATGTGGATTGAAAAGTTATCTGGAACAGGCCTTCGGCAAGGCGGATGTGACCTCCCCCCGGATGCAGGCGGCGGTCCGGGAGTGGCTGACGCTGTATTTCGGGGAGCCGCGCCGGGAGGAGGACCCCTCCGACCGGCTGGCGGTGCTCATTGTGAGCAAGCTGTGCCGCACCGTCTTTTCGGAGTATGAGAGCCGGGTGGCGGGGCCGCGGGCGGCCGAGCTGGCCCCCTGCCTGGACCGGCTCAACGCCGTGCGCGCCCGGGCGCTGCAATACGCCCTGGTGGGCGGCGAATGCCTGCTCAAACCGGTTCCGGCGGGCCGGGGCTTTGACCTGGCGCCCATCCGGCGGGACTGCTATGTGCCCCTGGGGCGGGATTCCCGGGGCGGGCTGACCGCCGTGGGCACCATGGAGCTGATGCGCCAGGGCCGGGGCGGCTACGCCCTGCTGGAGCGCCGCACCGCCGGGGAGGAGGGCCTGACCATTGAGACGCGGCTTTTTGAGCTGACCGGCGACGCGCTGGGCCGGGAGCTGCCGTTGGCCGCGCTGCCCCGCACGGCCTCCCTCAGCCCCAGTTTGCTGCTGCCCGGCGTGAAGGGCGTCGGCCTGGCCACGCTGCGCACCCCGCTGCTCAACTGCGTGGACGGCGGTCCCGACCCGGTGGCGGTCTATGCCCCCGCTGTGGGGCTGATTCACGCCGTGGCCCGGCTGGAACACCAGCTGGGGCGCGAGCTGGAGAACGGCGCGTCCCGGGTGTTCGCGTCGGAGGATCTGCTGCGGCAGGACCCCGCCGGCCGCCGCGCGCTGGAGGACGACCTGTTTGTGGGCCTGCCCGACGACCCCGCCAACGTGGGGGTGACGGTCTACAGCCCGGCGCTGCGGGTGGAGCAGTATCTGGCCCGCAAACAGGACCTGCTGCGCAGCTGCGAGAGCCTGATCGGGCTCAAGCGGGGCATCCTGAGCGAGGTGGAGGACACCGAGCGCACTGCCACCGAGGTGAGCTCCAGCTCGGGCGATTTCAGCCTGACGGTGCGGGATTTCCAGCTCATGTGGGACGCCGCCGCCCGCGAGACCATGGCCCTCTGCGATGCCCTGGGCCGGGTCTACGGCCTGTGGCGGGGCGAGAGCTTTGACCCGGCCGCCGATCTGGTGGTGGACTGGGGCGACGGGGTGCTCTTTGACCGCACCCGCACCTGGAACGAGTACACCCGGATGGTCAGCGACGGCCTGCTGCGCCCCGAGCTGGCGCTGGCCTGGTACTTTGACCTGCCCCACGAGAGTGAGGCCGACCTGGCTGCCATCCGCAGCCGGTATCTGCCGGACCGGAAGGGAGGTGAACCCCAATGAGCGAACCCATGGACCCCATGACCCCGCAGCCCGCTGCGGAACCCGCCCCCCGGCCCGCCCCCGCGCCCTACGCCGCAGGCACCGGCACCAGCCCGGTGCTGCCCGGCCGCGAGACGCTGGACAAAATGACCTACCGGGAGCGGCTGGCCCTCAAACACAGCGACCCCGAAGGGTACAAACGGATGCGCGGCGTCTGAACGCCCGCTGATTTCCCAACCGAGGAAAGGAGAAAAAGAATATGGCTGATACTTACACCAAACTGTCCGACCTCATTGACCCCGAAGTGATGGGGGATGTGGTTTCGGCGCGCATTCCCAAAAAGCTGCGCGTGGCGCCCTTTGCCAAGGTGGACGACACCCTGGCCGGGGTGCCCGGCGACACCATCACGGTGCCCGCCTACGCCTACATCGGCGACGCCGCCGACGTGGGCGAGGGCGAGGCCGTCACCATCGAGAAGATGACCGCCTCGGTGCGCAAGGCTACCGTCAAGAAGGCCATGAAGGGCATCGGCCTGACCGACGAGGCGGTGCTCTCGGGCTACGGCAACCCCGTGGGCGAGGCCAACACCCAGCTGGCGCTCTCCATTGCCGCCAAGATCGACAATGACTGCATGGAGGTGCTGCAATCCGCCAGCCTGAGCTATGACGGCTCCGGTTCCGCCATCACTTACAGCGCCGTGGTGGACGCGCTGGACCTCTTTGAGGAGGAGCAGAGCACCGACAAGGTGATTTTTGTCCATCCCAGACAGGTCACCCAGCTGCGCAAGAGCAGCGATTTCCTCAGCGCCGACCAGTACCAGGCGGGCGTCATGCTCACCGGCGAGGTGGGCATGATCGCGGGCTGCCGCGTCGTGCCCTCCAAAAAGGTGCCGGTGCTGACCGAGTGGTACAAGCTGGATTCCGCCGGTTCGGTCACCGTCACCACCGGCAACCTGGCCCAGATCAGCGCCACCCTGCCCACCGCCAAGGTGGGGGACAAGGTGACCAAGTCCACCACTGCCGTCTATTCCTGCCCCATCGTGCGGCTGGAATCCGGCGAGGCCAACGAGGACGAGGTTCCGGCCCTGACCATCTACCGCAAGCGGGACGTCAATGTGGAAACCGAGCGCAAGCCCAAGATCCGCACCACCGAGATCACCGCCGACGAGTTCTATGTGGCGGTGCTCTCCAACGAAGCCAAGGTCGTGCTGGCCCGCTTCAAGGAGTAAGGGGGCGGAGCCGTTTGCCGGATTACGATTTTTATGTCCAGGACTTTCTGGGGGAGGAAATCCCCCGGGAGGCCTTCCCCCGGCTGATCCGCCGCGCCTCCGAGCTGCTGGAGCGCTACCGCCAGATGTTCACCGTCACCCCCCGGGAGGGCTTTGTCTGCGCCGAGGAATGCGCGCTGTGCGCCATCGCCGAGGCCATGTATGCCTTTGACCAGGAGGATTCCCGCCGGGGGCTGGCCGGCGCCAGCGTGGGCAGCGTCAGCGAGAGCTACACCGCCCCGCCGGAACTCTGCCCCCAGACCCTCCACAGCCGGGAAACCTATTACCGGGACCTGGCCCGGGATTACCTGCACATCAGCCGCTGCCTGCCCCGCGGCTCCCGCCATGCGGGCTGAGCTGCGGTGGCCGCTGTGCCGCCAGACCGTCACCCTCTACCATGCGGACCCGGCGGCGCGGCAGGTGACCCGCGTGGTGGTGCGGGGCGCCTTTCTGGACCACCGCCGCCGTGAGGTGATGGACACGGCCAGCCAGTCGGGCACGGCCTTTCTGCTCATCATCCCCGAGCGGTCCGCCCGGTGGGGCGTGGACTACACGCTGGCCCCCCACGACCGGGTCTATGACGGGGAAGGCCCCGAGGTGAGCTACGACGGGTGGCCCGCCTTTGTGCCGGCGTCGGTGCCGGGGCTGGCGGCGGTGCAGTATGTGGACCCCAAGGCCCGGGACGGGGCGCCCAGCCATCTGGAGGCGGGCGGCTGGTGGACCCACGCGGGCAGCGGCGCCCACAGCCTGAGCAACTGACCAAGGAGGAAGTCAATGGAACATTCCACCCTGCAAACACTGCTGGACTGGGTGCGGACCTGCCCCGCGCTGGAGGGCTGCACCTGGGCCGTGGACGAGCTGGCCCCCGACGGCGGCGCGGCGGGGGCCTACCCCCAGGGGGTGCGGGTGCTGGCCCGCCGCACCAACGTGCTGGGGGAGGTGACCGACCGCTGCCGTCTGACACTGGTGCTGCGCCTGACGCTGCCCTTTGTGCCGGGGGATGCCGCGTTGGCGGCGGAAAATGCTGCCCGGCTGCTGGATTTCCAGCAATGGGCGGCCCGGGAGAGCGCCGCCCGCCGCGCCCCGGTGCTGGGCAACGCCGACACCGGCAACGAGGCGGTCACCGCCGCAGCGGGCCAGTGCGAGCAGCTCCACGACGAGGGCACCGCCCGCTACCGTGTGACGCTGACCGCCGAGTACACAATGAAATGGAGAGATGATGCATGAAGATTGAACGCAAATACATGGCCCACTACCTCAACGCCGCCTTCGGCTCCGGCACGGCCAGCTATGTCCGCCTGGGCAGCGACCTGGAGGAGTATTCCCCCGAGCTTTCCGCCAACGTGGAAAAGAAAAACAACATTCTGGGGCAGACCAGCGTCGTCATTGACAGCTACCAGAAGCAGGGAGAGGTCGCACCCTACTACGCCGAGAAGGATGACCCGCTCTTTGAGAAGCTGCAGGCCATCATCGACGGCGACCTGACGCTGGACAACCTCAAGACCGACATCGTGGAGGTCAAGCTCTGGGGCGAGGCGTCCACCGGCGCCTACCCCGCCGTCAAGGAAGAGTGCTACATCGAGATCGTCAGCTACGGCGGCGATACCACCGGCTACCAGATCCCCTTCAACGTCCACTACACCGGCGTCAAGACGGCGGGCACCTTCAACCCCAACACCAGGACCTTTACGGCCGCAGGCTAAGGAAAGCGGGGTGAATCCATGAGACTTTCAAACGGCGAGGTGCTGCTGGCGTGGCCGCTGGCCAGCCACATCATCACGGCGGGCTGGACCTACAACGACGGCGGCGCCCACAATGCCATTGATCTGCGGGCCGCCCTCAAAACCCCGGTCTATGCGGCCGAGGACGGTACCGTGACCCAGACCCAGCTCTGGGACGGCGTGACCAAAACCGGGATGCAGAGCTACGGCGTCATGTGCCGTGTCAAGCACGCCGACTACAAGGGCGGGGAGCTCTGCACCCGCTATGCCCACCTGACCGAGCTGTGCGTGCGCCGAGGCGAGACGGTCCGCGAGGGCCAGCTCATCGGCTATTCCGGCGCCACCGGTGACTGCTACGGCGCCCACCTGCACTTTGAGGTGATCTATCGCGGCGTTCGCTGCAACCCGCTGAACTGGCTGGACAGCGATTTCACGGTCAAGGACGCTGCCACAGGCACCCACCTGGGCCGCTACACCAGCGTGGAGCGGCCCAGGCCCGCCGCGCAGCTGCAGAAGCTGTCCATCGGGCCGGTGAGCGGCGGCGACGCCCGGGCCATCTGCCAGCTGGCCGACCGGCTGGGCCTGGTGGACGCCGGTCTGGTTCAAACCGAACCGGTGGCGGGGTGATGCCGGTGGAATCCATTGTGGTGGCGCTCATCAGCGGCGGACTCTCGCTCATCGGGGTGATTCTGAGCAACGCGGCGGCAGCCCGGCGCACCGAGCAGAAGATCGAGACGGCCCAGGCCGTGACCGACACCAAGCTGGACGAGCTGACCCGCGAGGTCCGCGCCCACAACAACTTTGCCCAGCGGGTGCCGGTGCTGGAGGAACAGATCAAGGTGGCCAACCACCGCCTGTCCGATCTGGAAAAAACAAACACCCTGCGCATTCCCCCGGTATGAACCGGGGCAAGGGCGCATAACGATCAGGAAAGAGGTGATCCTATGTCCTTCGAATCTCTCGGCGTGGCCAGCGTGGCCTGCATCACAGTGATCTGTTACCTGGCCGCACTGGCCATTAAGCAGACCCCGCTGGCCAACAAATGGCTGCCCACTCTGTGCGGCGCACTGGGCGCTGCGCTGGGGCTGGCAGCCTACTACGGCGGCATGGTGGATTTTCCGGCCTGTGACCCGCTGACCGCTTTGGCGGTGGGCATTGTCAGCGGTCTGGCGGCCACCGGCGCCGACCAGGTCATGAAACAACTCAAACAGTGACGCCGGCCACGGCCCCCTGCGGAAAAATCCGCAGGGGGCCGTCTTGCATATTTCCGGCGGCTGTTTTATAATAAGGGATAGTCTATGATGGGAGGGGTGTGCATGGAGCAGAACAAACGGCAGGTGCTGGGCATTCTGGGCGGATTGGGACCGGCGGCAAGCTGCTATCTTTACCAGATGCTCATTGACCACACCCCTGCCCGGAAGGATCAGGACCACATTGATCTGGTGCTCTCCTCCCGCGCCTCCACGCCGGACCGGACCGCCTTTATCACCGGGCAGAGCGATGAGGACCCCTTTGACATTATGGAGCAGGACGGGCGCAGCCTGGTGCGGTACGGCGCCACGGTGCTGGCCATCCCCTGCAACACCGCCCACTATTTCTATGACCGGCTGGCCGCCGCCCTGCCGGTGCCGGTGCTCAATATGCCCCGGCTGACGGTGGCGGACGCCAGGGCGGCGGGCTGCCGGAAACTGGGCATTCTTGCCACCGACGGCACCCTGTTGGCCGAAACCTACCAGATTGCCTGCCGCGACGCGGGCATCGGCTGGGCGGCGCCCTCCCCGGAACGGCAGGAGGGCGTCATGTCGGTGATCTATGACCAGATCAAGCAGGGCCGCCGCGCCGATATGGCACTGTTTGACGCCGCAGCGCAGGAGCTGCGGGACCAGGGCTGCGATTTTGCCGTTCTGGGCTGCACCGAGCTGAGCCTGGTCAGGCGGGACGAGCACCTGGGTCCCTTTTTTATCGACAGCACCGAGGTCCTGTGCCGCCACGCGCTGCTGGCCTGCGGCGTGACGCCGGTGGGACTTGATCCGCCGCACAAAACGGAACCCCTGTAAGAGTTTGATTTTCTGGGAAGGAGTCTGCAACCTATGGAAAATAAAAAGTTTTACATTACAACCCCCATCTATTACCCCAGCGACAAGCTGCACATCGGCCACAGCTACACCACCGTGGCCTGCGACGCGCTGGCGCGCTACAAGCGCAAGCAGGGGTATGATGTGATGTTCCTGACCGGCACCGATGAGCACGGCCAGAAAATTCAGGACAAGGCCGCCGCCAAGGGCGTGACCCCCAAACAGTATGTGGATGAGATTGTGGCCACCGTCAAGGATCTGTGGAAAACCATGGACGTGAGCTACGACCGCTTTATCCGTACCACCGACGAGTATCACGTCAAGAGCGTGCAGAAGATTTTCACCGATCTGTACAATAAAGGCGATATCTACAAATCGGTCTACAAGGGAATGTACTGCAAGCCCTGCGAGAGCTTCTGGACCGAGGCCCAGCTCAAGGACGGCAAGTGTCCCGACTGCGGCGGCGAGGTCTATGAGGCGGAGGAGGAAGCCTATTTCTTCCGCACCTCCAGGTACGCCGACCGGCTGCTCCAGTACTATGAGGATCACCCCGACTTCATCCAGCCCGCCACCCGCAAAAACGAGATGATTTCCTTCATCAAGCAGGGACTGCAGGATACCTGCGTCTCCCGCACCAGCGTGTCCTGGGGCATTCCGGTGCCCTTTGACCCCAAGCATACCATCTATGTGTGGATTGACGCGCTGTCCAACTACATCACGGCACTGGGCTACGGCAACGACAC
Source organism: bacterium (assembly GCA_004561545.1). Classification (GTDB taxonomy): domain Bacteria; phylum Bacillota; class Clostridia; order Oscillospirales; family Ruminococcaceae; genus Gemmiger. The sequence goes on along the minus strand of SFVK01000006.1, from coordinate 45,950 downwards.
CTACCACGACTACGACAAGTACTGGCCTGCCGATGTGCATATGGTGGGCAAGGAGATTCTGCGCTTCCATACCATCATCTGGCCCGCCATGCTCATGGCGCTGGATCTGCCCCTGCCCAAAAAGGTCTTTGGCCACGGCTGGCTGCTGCTGGGCGGCGGCAAGATGAGCAAGTCCAAGGGCAACGTGGTGGACCCCGTCAAGCTGTGCGACCGCTACGGTGTGGACGCCGTGCGCTACTTCCTGCTGCGGGAAGTGCCCTTTGGCAACGACGGCGCTTTCACCAACGAGGCGCTCATCAACCGCATCAACACCGATCTGGCCAACGATCTGGGCAACCTGCTGTCCCGCACGGTGGCCATGTGCGAAAAGTACTTTGGCGGCACCGTGACCAACACCCCGGTGGCGGAGCCGGTGGACGGCGAGCTGCTGGGTCTGATCAGCGAGCTGCCCGCCAGGGTGGATGCCGCCATGGAGGCGCTGGACGTGCCCACCGCCCTCATAGCCATCTTTGAGGTGGTGCAGCGCGCCAACAAGTATATCGACGAGACCGCGCCCTGGGTGCTGGCCAAGAGCGCCGAGACGATGCCCCGCCTGAACACGGTGCTCTTCAATCTGTGCAGCGCCCTGCACGCGGTGGCGGCGTTCCTGCAGCCCTACCTGCCCAACACCGCCCCCAAGATGGCGGACCAGCTGGGCCTGACCGCCGGGGAGCTGGACGCTCTGCTGCGGGAGGACACCGTGGCCGAGGTGCGCGGCGCCTACACGGTGCATAAGGGGGAGGCCCTCTTCCCGCGCATCGACGTGAAGAAGGAGCTGGAATATCTGGAAGCGGAGGACGCCAGGCAGAAGGCCGCCGCCGAGGCCGCCAATGCCGCCAAGGCTGCCGCCGGACAGAAGAAGGAGGAGCCAGCCGCCGAGATCACCGACCATGAGGCGGAGATCAGCTATGACGATTTCTGCAAGGTGGAGCTGCGCGTGGCCGAGGTCCGCGCCTGCGAGACCCTGAAGGAGAGCAAAAAGCTGCTGCACCTGACCGTCTTTGACGGCGAGCGGGAGCGCTGCATCCTGTCCGGCATTGCCAAGTGGTACAAGCCCGAGGATCTGGTGGGCAAGCGCATCGCCATTGTGGCCAACCTGGCGCCCCGCCCCATGATGAAGGGCAAGTATCTGAGCGAGGGCATGATTGTGGCCCCCGACACGGCGGACGGCGGCTGCGAGGTTGTGTTCTACAGCGACAACGTCCCCGTGGGAACCCGAATCCACTGAGGAATTGAAACAAAATATTGGAGTGTCTGCATTTTGAAACCGGCTTCTAAACTGGATGCTTTTTTCTCAAACCCCACCGCGGCGGTCTGCATGGCGGTGCTGTGCAATGTGCTGTGGGGGTCGGCGTTCCCCTTTATCAAGATGGGGTACCGCCTGTTTGCCATTGAGGCCGCCGATACCCCCTCGATTTTCTGCTTTGCGGGGGTCCGCTTCCTGCTTTCCGCCCTGTTGGTGTGGCTGCTGGGCACGGCGCTGCGGCGCGGCCCCATCCCCATGCCCCGGGGCCGGGTGCTGGGGGAATGCTGTGCGCTGGGGCTTTGGCAGTCCACGGCCCAGTACGCGTTCTATTACACCGCCGTGGCGCTGCTCACCGGCGCCATGGGCGGCATCCTCAACAGCACCCAGAGCTTTATGGGGGTGATCCTCGCCCACTTTCTCTACGGCCAGGCCGACCGCCTCACCCCGCGCAAGGCGCTGGGCTGTGTGCTGGGCTTTGGCGGCGTGCTGGTCGCCACCTTGGGCAACCATGGCGGCGGCAGCCCGCTGGGCATGGCTTGTATGCTCATCGCGTCGGCCATCTTCGCGCTGGCCGGGCCATGGAACAAGTCCGTCACCAAAAAAGCGGACCCCTTCGCCGTCTCCTGCCTCAACCTGGGCGTGGGCGGCGCGGCACTGCTTGTGATGGGGCTGGTCATGGGCGGCAGCCTGCATCCCCAGAGCGTGGGCGCGGTGCCGGTGCTGCTGTTCCTGGCCTTTATCTCGGGCGCCGGGTATGTGCTCTGGTCGCTGCTGATGAAAAACAATCCTGTCTCCCGCATTGCGGTGTTCGGTCTGATCATTCCCGTCATGAACGTGCTGCTCTCGGCGGTTCTCAACGGGGAGCCGCTCTTTGAGTGGCAGTATCTGGCCGCGCTGGCGCTGGTGTGCTGCGGCATTTATCTGGTCAACAAACCCAAAAAGAGTGTGGTCCAATGAACAACATCATCGATACCCACGCCCATTACAGCGCCCGCCAGTTTGACGCCGACCGGGACGCCCTGATGGCCGCGCTGCCCGGGGGCGGCGTGGCGGGGGTTCTGGAATGCGCCACCCATTCCGGCGACGCCCCGGCGGCGGTGGCGCTGGCGCACCGGTACCCTTTTGTGCGGGCGGCGGTGGGCATCCACCCCGAAAGCCTGGGCGAGGAGGACGCGCCCACCGTGGCCGTCTACGGCGGCGACTGGCGGGCCGAGCTGGCCGCGATGCGCCCCTTCTTTGAGGACCCCGCCGTCATTGCGGTGGGGGAGATCGGGCTGGACCACCACTGGCCGCTGCCCGCCCGGGAGCAGCTGGAGCTGTTTGAGGCCCAGCTGCAGCTGGCGGCGGAGCTGGATCTGCCCGTGTCGGTCCATGACCGGGAGGCCCACGCCGAGACCTATGCGCTGCTGCGCCAATACAAGCCCCGGGGCGTGCTCCACTGTTACAGCGGCAGCGCCGAGGACGCCGTCTGGCTGGTGGAGCAGGGCATGGCGCTGGGCTTTGGCGGCGCGGCGACCTACAAGGGCGCCAAGCGGGCCGCCAAAGTGCTGGCGGCCGTCCCCCGCAGCGCCGTGGTGCTGGAAACCGACTGCCCCTACATGGCCCCCGAACCGGTGCGCGGCCGGCGCAACGACAGCCGCAACATCGCCCATGTGGCGGTGCGCATCGGGGAATTGTGGGACATGGACCCCCAGCAGGTGCTGGACCTGACCGCCGCCAACGCCCGGCGGGTATTCGGCGCGTGGGAAGGCGGAACGCCCCCATGCCAAACACCATCTGTAAACCATCCATGATCGAACGGAGGAACCAAGTATGAAAGCACGCATCCCCAAACACCGCGAATTTATCATCGACTTCCCCAAGGACGTTCCCGCCGAAAAGGCCGACGAGGGCTGGGACAAGCTCATGGGCCTGATGGAGGACTACAAGAAGTCCCACAACGGCCAGACCGTCTATTCCCCCACCTTCATCGAGGATCTGGAGCCCGCCGTCAAGGAACTGCAGGCGCAGTACGGCTTCACCTATACCATCCAGAACAGCAAGTAATCCTTTGCATCCCTCCCCCCGGGGAGGGATTTTTTGTTCCGGTCCTGATCAAATCTACACAATTCCCCCTTATACTGGAAGCAACCCAATCATACAGGAGGAACCATCCATGCTGCAAAACAAACGCGCCGGGCTGACCGGCACCGATCTCAAAACCATTGCCCTGGTGCTCATGGTGCTGGATCATATCCATTATATGTTTGAGTTTACCGGCGCGGTGCCGGTGTGGTTCACCATGGCGGGGCGGCTCTCGGCGCCGCTGTTTCTCTTCTGCACAGCGGAAGGCTTCGCCCACACCCATGACCGCAAGCGCTATTTCCTGCGCATCTGGGGCATCTCCTCCGCCATGGGACTGATCGAGGTGCTGTTCATGCTGGGGTATTTCCGCCGGGCGGACGGGTTCTGGCCCCGCAACGGCATCTTTGCGGATTTTGTGCTGCTCTGCCTTGTGTGGCAGGGCATCGACTGGCTGCGCCAGCACCGCTGTGTCCGGGGCATCGCGGTGATTGCGGCGGTGGTGCTCTGGCCCTTTGCGGCGTCGCTGCTGTGCACGGTTCCGGCGCTGTCCAAACCGGTGGCGGTGCTCTGTCAGTCGCTCATTCCCGCCTGGAGCAATCTGACCGACGGCGGGGTGTATTACCTCATCGGCGGCGTGATCCTGTACCTGCTGCGGGACCACCGCCCCCGGCAGCTGGCCTGCTGGGCGGTCTGGACCTTTGCCACCGAGCTCGTCCTGACCGGGTGGCTGGCTTCGGGGACCCCGGGGTTCACCTTTTCCATGATGTTCACCGATTATTTTGAGTGGTTCAGCGTCTTTGCGGTGCTGCTCATGGCCGCCTACAATGGCCGTCGCGGCGCGGGGCACAAGCGGCTGTTCTACTGGTTCTACCCCGCCCATGTGTACCTGCTGTATGCCGCGTCCTGCGCGGTGTGCCGGTGGATGGGGTGACGCCATGGCCCACATTTTAGCTGCCGACGATGATCGGGACCTCTGCGCGCTGCTGCGCACCGCCCTGGAGCGGGACGGCCACACGGTGCGCACTGTGTGCTCCGGCGGGGAGATTACCCCCGCCCTGTGTGCCTGGGCGGACTGCATTCTGCTGGACATCATGATGCCCGGGGAGGACGGCTTTGCCGCCTGCCGCCGCATCCGGGACCTGACCGATGCGCCCATTCTGTTCCTGACCGCCCGGGGGGAGGAGGGCGACATCCTCACCGGTCTGGGTCTGGGCGGGGATGACTATCTGCTCAAGCCCTTCCGGGTGTCGGAACTCCGCGCCCGGGTGGCGGCCCATCTGCGCCGGGCCAGCCGCGTCCCCGGCCCGGCGGCCCGGCGGGTGGTGCGGGGCGGCGTCGCCTTTGATCTGGCGGCCCGCACCGCTGCGGTGGGGGAATGTCCGCTGCGCCTGACCCGGTCAGAGTACGCCATCTGCGAATATCTGGCGCTGCACCCGGGACGCACCTTCAGCAGGGAGCAGATTTATGAGGCGGTTTTTGGCTATGACGGCACCGCCGATGCCTCCGCCGTGACGGAACACGTCAAAAACATCCGCGCCAAACTGCGGGCCCTGGGGCTGGACCCCGGTCCGCTGGTGACGGTCTGGGGGGTGGGGTATCGATGGGGCGGGGAATGAACTCAAAAACGCCGCCCCGGCTGCAAAGCCTGCGCGGCGTTCTGATGCGGTATCTGGCAGCCACCGCGGTGCAGTGCGCCATCGTGGTGCTTCTCTGGTGGGGCGCCCTGACGTTTCTGGTGGGATACGGCGTGGTTCTGCGCTCCGATGCCTCCGCTCATGCCACCATGGAGGCCCAGGATTCCCTCAAGACGGGTGTCTTTGAACCCGAAACCTACAGTTCCCTTTGCCGGTATCTGGTGTTTTCCGGCGGGGACCCCGACCGCAGCGTGGTAACCAACATGGACGACCGCCATCTGGCGGCCGCCCGTGCCCAGTGGCGGAATGAGCCCGGTCCCTGGATGCTGTATCGTCAGTACTATATGCGCTGCGACCTGCCAGACGGCCGGACCTGCCTGCTGCAGTATGACTACGCCATGCCCTATGCCGATCCTGTGCTGCGCGGGCTGCCGGACTTCCAGACTTGCTGGCTTTTGGTGCTGGTGGTGCTGCTGGTCTGGCGGAGCGCCGCCGTCACCCGTCGGTTTGCCTGCTTTCTGACCCGGGAGGTGGACCGGCTGACCGCTGCCAGCGACGCCATTGCCCGGCAGGAACTGGATGGGCCACAGTTTACCGGCGCACGGGTTCGGGAGTTTGACGCGGTACTCACCGCCATGGCCCGGCTGGACCAATCGCTGCAGGACAGTCTGCGGGCCCGCTGGACGCTGGAGCAGCAGCGGGCCGAGCAGACGGCGGCGCTGGCCCACGACCTCAAAACGCCACTCGCCGTCATCACCGGAAATGCAGACCTTCTGGCCGAGGAGGCGCTGACCGCCCCCCAGCGCCAGTGTGTGGAAGCCATCCAGCGGGGCGCCGGCCGGGCAGGGCAGTACCTGCAGGCGCTGCGCACGGTCAACCGGGCGGAGCGGGACACCGGGACGCTCCGGCCCATGAACGCTGCGGACTTTCTGCGCCAGCGCAAGGAACTTGCCGAGATGTTGTGCGGTCCAAAGAAAATACAATTTGTACTCAAAAATACTCTGCCCGGGGATACCGTTTTTCCGGCGCAGGCGGACGCCCTGGCGCGGGCGGTGGAAAATCTGTTGGAGAATGCGGTGCGGTTTACCCCGCCCGGCGGAACGGTCACGCTGTCCTGCCGGGCGGAGCAGGGGCGAGTGGTCTTTGTGGTGGAGGATACCGGACCCGGATTTTCCCCCGAGGCACTGCAAAAGGCGGGGCAGGAGCTCTACACCGGCGATACCGCCCGCACGGGGGAGCACTGGGGCCTGGGGCTGAGCGTTGCCGCCCGTGTAGCTCGGGACCATGGCGGCGGGCTGACGCTGGCCAACCGGCCCCGGGGCGGGGCGCTGGCCCGGCTTTGGGTCCGGGCCGCATAACCAGGAACAAAAAATCCCGGAGCGCAGTGCGCTCCGGGATTTGTCTGATGGCGGGGTCATTCGCCCCGGGTCTGGACCCAGTATTCCCCCATGCTGGCGCCGGGCTGTCCGGTGCACTCGTCACACAGGTACTGCTCCAGCCCCGCAGCGGCAGGGTCCCAGCTTTGGGCGATGGCCAGGGTGGGGTATTCCACCTCGGCATACATAAAATGGGTGGGCTGGCCGGGGTCCACGTCGTTGACCTCCAGCGTCAGCCCGCCGGGCAGGGCGTAGCTGCGGCGCTCCTTGACAATGAGGGGCTTGCCGATCAGCCGCTCCAGCCGGGCAAACAGGTCGGGGGTGATTTCGGTCTCGATCTCCTCCCGGGCCAGACCGGCGGGGTCCGGCGCACCTTTGAAGCAGAGAACATGGGCAGTCGTTCCGCCCTGCAATGCCTCCCGCCGGATGCGCACCGTGGGCCGCACACACAGATAGCCCTGGTCCATGCGGTACACTTCCACCTCGGGCAGGCCCTCCGGCCAGCCGGTCACCATCCATTTGCGTTCAATTTCCATGGGAAGCTCCTCTTTTATCCATCCGGTTATTCTTCCTGCTCCAAAATCTCCCGCGCCACGTCGGCACGGTCGCGGCGGCTGTCCATGGCGGTCTTTTCAATATAGCGGTGGGCCTCCGCCTCGGTGCAGCCGCGGCGCTCAATGAGCAGGCACTTGGCGCGGTCCACCAGCCGGATCTGGGCAATCTTTTCGGTTAAACGTTCATTTTCCTGCCGCAGATAGTCCAGCCGGTGGCAGCAGGCGGCGGCAAGCTGCACCGACTGGCGGAACTGAACGGCGGGAAAGGGTTTGGCCAGCACCAGCACCCCGTACTGGAGCAGCTTGTCGGCAATCTGGTCGGCGGTGCCGCTCTTGGCCAGCAGCAGCACCCCGGCGTTGGTCTTTTCCAACGCATAGGTGGAAAGCTCGTGGCCAAATTCATCGGGCAGGGGGGTGTTGATGATGACCACCTCAAAGTCCAGCTCGCCCATGCGGCGGCGCGCCTCGCCGCCGCTGGCCACGATGGTGGGGCGCAGATAGCCCAGCTCGGTCACATGGCGGGCCAGATATTCGTTGGCATTGTTGCCTGCGGAGACAATCAGCGCGGCCGGCATGGCGCGGCACCCCCTTTCCGTTGAAACAGACTGCGGCCCATCAGATAATCAGGAAACAGTGCTCCCGCTCCCAGGCGCGGGGGTCGGGGGCATTTTCGTAGGCATGGCAGAGCTGGGTCTGATACTCGAAATACTTATTCATCAGCGCCACCGGCAATTCACCCGCGATAAAATCGCTCTGGGCCGCCACCGTGATGGCCTCCCGCAGCGATTCCGGCAGGCTCTCCAGGCCTTCGGCGGCGGATTTGTGGAACAGGTTGCGGTTGACCGGCGCGGGCAGTGTCATCTTTTTCTGGATGCCGTCCAGCCCGGCGGCCAGAATCAGCCCGATGGCCAGATAGGGGTTGGCGGCGGGGTCGGGGCTGCGCATTTCCAGCCGGCAGAACTGACCGGTGGCGGAGGGCAGCCGCACCAGCTGGCTGCGGTTCTGGCGGCTCCAGCTGATATACTTGGGTGCCTCGCAGCTGCCAAACCGGGTGTAGGAGTTGGGGATGGGGTTGCAGAAGCAGGTCAGCTCCCGGGCGTGGGCCAGAATGCCCGCGATGAAATGCCCGGCCTCGCTGTCCGGCGCAATATCCCCCTCAAACAGGTTTTTGTCGTCCCGGTGGATGGAGATGTTGATGTGCATCCCGCTGCCCGCCTGGTCCGGCATCGGCTTGGGCATAAAGCTGGCAAACAGGCCGTTGCGGTCGGCGATGGCCTTGACGGTGCTCTTGAAGGTGTTGAGGTTGTCCGCCGATTTGAGGGCGGAGGAGTACATGAAATCCACCTCGTTCTGGCCATGCCCGCTCTCATGGTGGCTGTGCTGGGGGCGCAGGCCCATGTCGGCCATGGCAAAGCAGATTTCCCGGCGGATGTTCTCGGCCCGGTCCATGGGCGCCACGTCAAAGTAACCGCCCTTGTCCATGGGGATGTGGGTAGGGTTGCCCTGCTCGTCGGTCTGGAACAGATAGAACTCGCACTCGCAGCCCACATCGCACCGCAGCCCCATGGCCGCAGCCCGCTTGACCACCGATTGCAGATACCCCCGGCAGTTGCCCTCAAAGGGACGGCCGTTGGGCAGCGTGATGTCACAGTACATCCGCATGACGCGGCCCTCGGCGGGGCGCCAGGGCAGAATGGTCATGGTGTCGGGATCGGGCCACAGAACCAGATCGCTCTCCTCGGTGTTCATAAAGCCCGAGATGGAACTGCCGTCAAAGCAGACCCCCTGCTCCAGCGCGTAGGGGAGCTCGCTGGAGAAAACCGAGATGTTCTTTTGATTGCCGAAAATATCGCAGAAGGCCAGGCGGACAAATTTGATGTCGTTATCCTCGACAAAGTTCAGGATATCCTGTGCGGTATGCTTCATGATGAAACCTCCGAAGATCGTGGAATGAACCAGATAAAACAATTATACCATATTGTACGAAGCAGGAAAAGAAAAAAGTCAGGAAATTGAGACGAAATTTGGAAAAACGGGACGCTGCCCGGCGGCAGACCCGGTTCGGCACGCCCGGAAAAGAGCTCCCGGGCAGCCAAACTCGAAAGGCCCACCTTGCGGCGGGCCTTTCGAGCTGGTGTAAGAAATAGGAAAAGGAGAATGGCAATTTTGTGCGGGCCGGCGGCCAGATCCCTTGCGGCCGGGCCCGGTGCGCGGGCGATTACTCGGTGTAGTAGAGCATACGGCTGTAGCAGGGCAGCGGCCAGTAATCCTCGTCCACCAGTTCCTCGGCCACATCGGCCGCGGCGCGCAGCTCGGCCATGGCGGGCAGAACCTCGTCATGGAAGGCATGGGCCTTGGCAGTCTCGTCCTCCAGGGCGCTGACCTTGTCGGTCACAGCCTTCAGGGCATCGGTGGCATCGCTCATGGCGTCGGTCTGCTTGGAAAGCTCCACCAGCAGCTTCTGCTCGGCTTTGGTGGAGATGCCCTCCACGGCAGCCGTCTTGGCGGCGGCCGCACTGGCAACCTCGCCCATATAGGCGGTCGCGGCGGGGATCAGCTGCTTGTTGGCAATCTTGAGCATGGTGCGGGCTTCGATATTGATGACCTTGGAGTAATGCTCCATCTCCACCTCATAGCGGCTGAGCATCTCGGTGCGGGTCAGAACGCCGAACTCCTCCATGAGGGCGATGTTCTTCTCCTCCTTGAAGGCGATCATGGCGTCGGGGGTGCACTTGCGGTTGGGCAGGCCGCGGCGCTCGGCCTCGGCTTCCCAGGCCTCGGAGTAACCGTTTCCGTTGAAAATCACGCGGCGGTGATCGTTGAGGGTCTTCTTGACCCAGGCGGCGGCAGCGCACTCAAAGTCGCCGGCGCCCTCCACCTCGGCACAGAAGTCCTTCAGCTCCTTGGCCACGGCGGTGTTCAGGATGGTGTTGGCGTCGCTCAGGTTCTCGGCGGAACCGGGCATACGGAACTCAAACTTGTTGCCGGTGAAGGCAAACGGAGAGGTGCGGTTGCGGTCAGTGGTGTCCTTGCTGAACTTGGGCAGCACATCCACGCCCAGGTCCATCTTCATCTTGACGGGACCGGCATAGGGGGAATCGGTGCAGATGGCATCGATGACCGCTTCCAGCTCCTCGCCCACAAAGATGGAGATGATGGCCGGCGGGGCCTCGTTGGCGCCCAGACGGTGATCGTTGCCCGGGGTGGCCACCGAGGTGCGCAGCAGGTCGGCGTACTCATCCACCGCCTTGACGACGGCGGCCAGGAACACCATGAACTGCAGGTTTTCCATCGGGGTGTCGCCGGGGTCCAGCAGGTTCTCGTCCTTGGTGCCGATGGACCAGTTGTTGTGCTTGCCGGAGCCGTTGACGCCCTCAAAGGGCTTTTCGTGCTGCAGGCAGACCAGACCGTGCTTGGAGGCAACCTTCTTCATGATTTCCATCGTCAGCAGGTTGTGGTCGATGGCGACGTTGGTGGTATCGTAGATGGGCGCCAGCTCATGCTGAGCGGGGGCCACCTCGTTGTGCTTGGTCTTGGCGGGGATGCCCAGCTTCCACAGCTCGTCGTCCAGTTCCTTCATGAAATCCGAGACGACGGGGCGGATCACGCCAAAGTAGTGCTCCTCCAGCTCCTGGCCCTTGGAGGGAGCGGAGCCGAAGAGGGTGCGGCCGGTGAGCACAATGTCAAGGCGCTTTTCGTAGTCCTCCTTGCGGATGAGGAAATACTCCTGCTCGGGGCCGACGGTGGTGGCCACGCGGTCCACATCCTTGCCGAACAGCTTGAGCACCTTGCAGGCCTGGTCGCTGATGGCCTGCATGGAGCGCAGCAGCGGGGTCTTTTTGTCCAGCGCCTCGCCGGTGTAGGAGCAGAACGCGGTGGGAATGCACAGGACGTCGTCCTTCACGAAGGCGTAGCTGGTGGGGTCCCAGGCGGTGTAGCCGCGGGCCTCACAGGTGGCGCGCAGGCCGCCGGAGGGGAAGGAGGAGGCGTCGGGCTCGCCCTTGATGAGCTCCTTGCCGGAAAACTCCATGATGGCGGTGCCGTCCGGCTGAGGGCTGACAAAGCCGTCATGCTTCTCGCTGGTGATGCCGGTCAGAGGCTGGAACCAGTGGGTGTAATGGGTGGCGCCCTGCTCGATGGCCCAGCGCTTCATGACGCTGGCCACAACGTTGGCGACCTCCAGATCCAAGGGCTGGCCCTTCTCAATGGTGGCCTTGAGGCTCTTGTAAGTCGAGCTGGGGAGACGTTCGCGCATCTCGTGCTCGTTGAAGACTTTGCTGCCGTACAGTTCCATAACGGTTGCTGCCATAGGTACCGATCTCCTTTTCCTCTATGAATTCAATTTCAAAAACAAAAGGCACTGCGAACCAACGTTCGCAGCGCCCTTGCTGTATGTGCTTATTATACGGGCCGCCGGCCAAAAAAGCAACTGGCAGTTTTTACAAATCGCGCCCCGGGAACTTTGCAAAAACTGGACAAAGTTCAGGGCTTCGCGGGGCAAAAGTGGGAAACACCCGGCGACGTGTGAAGCTTGCGCCGGCCTGCCGGCGGTTACGCGGCGGTGGCAGGACCCCTGCGGCGGGTCCGCCGCCAGAGGATCAGGGTGGCCGCGACGGCCGCCGCACTGACGGCGTCCGAGATGCGCCAGTACCACATCCCGGCCCACCGCACCGTGACGGTGCCCTGCCAGCCCGGCGCCATGACCACAAAGAAGTAGCCGTCCTTGTGGGTCAGCGTCACACCGCCATCGCCGCCGTCCATCCGATAGCCGGGATAGTAGAACAACGGCAGCCGGATGGAGCCGTTTTCCCCGGTGGGGTTGGCGGCGCTCAAGGTCACCCGCAGGCCGTTTTTGTCATAGCCCGTCAGCGCCACGCCGTCGGAACAGACCGGGTCCAGGCAGCCCCAGGCGCTGTCATCGGTGGTCAAATCCCCGGCGGGCAGGTATTCGCCGCCGCCCACCTGCCCGGGCAGGTCGTCCACCGCCGCCAGACTCAGATAGACGGTGTTCACACTGCGGTCGCACTTGTCGTACATCAGATATCCCGCCGGGATCACCGTCAGGGCCAGCAGCACGGCGGCCATGCGGCGGCCGGTCTCGGGCCGGGCTTTCAGGAAGAGGGCGACCGCGCAGCAGGCGCACAGAACCAGCAACACCGTGGCGGGGGTCAGGAACCGCCAGGCGAACTGTAACTTGCCCAGCAGCCTGGACAGTGCCTGCGCCACGCCGTTCTCCGCCCGGAACAGGTTGTACCAGGGGAACAGGTCGCTGGCACAGAACACCGCCAGCGCGCCAAAGCCCAGCGCGGTGACGCCCAGTTTGGCGGCCCGGCGGTCCCTGCGGCGCACGGCGGGGTCCAGCAGCGCCAGCAGCAGGAACACGGCGCCCACGGCCAGGACCAGACCCAGGGACTGGGCCATCTCCTCGCACATACCGCTCTGGATGCTCTCGGCCACGCCGCCGCCGCGGCCGAACAGGGTGAACATCTGCCCCAGATACACCGCGCTGTCATAGAGGTAGGAGGCGTCGTATTTTCCGCTGATGCGGCAGACGCCCATCACCATGTACTGGGCCAGCGGGACCAGGAACCACAGGTTCCACAATACCGCCGCGCCCACCGCCTTGCACAGGGCGGGCAGCACCGGACGGGTCACCGTCTTTTTGAAGCGGATCAGGCAGAAAATCAGGGTGAACAGGCCCGCCAGCTCGGTGGTGAGCAGATGGCTCTGCAACAGCCCGGTGAAGCCGATGGCCAGCGGCGCCCAGCACCAGGGCTCGCTGCGCCGGTCGGCCTTGACCTCCTGGGTGTAGATGCGCCACAGCCCGTAGAGGACCAGCGGCAGAAAAATCATGGCGGAGTATTCCCCCACGGCGGCCCGCACATAGACGTTGGTCAGGCGGTAGAAGCTCAGGGTATACAGCGCGGTGCCCAGCAGGGCGACCTGCTCGCTGCCCAGCATACGGCGCAGCACCCAGCGCGTGACCAGCGCCGTGGCGGCGGTGGTGCAAAATACATAGAACTTGTAGCAGCTTTGCAGGCTGAAGCCCAGAATGCGCAGGATGGCCGCCGGATAGAGCAGCAGATCGGAGTACATCAGGCTGAAGGGATAGCCCTTGTCGTTGATGATGGCGGGGTCCATCCGCACCGGGAACTGGCCGGAGAGCAGGCCGGCTTTGAGCCCCTCAATGCGGGAGAGGTGGATGGAAAGGTCGTGGCCGTAGGTCAGGTATCCCAGCCCCAGCGGCATACAGGCAAACACCACAATGCAGCCCATGGCGACCCAGGTGTACCGCGCCCTGACGCTGCGCACCGGCAGCGGCAGGCGGCGGGTGGCGAACAGAACGACCCAATCCAGCACGGCGAACAGGGCCAGCGCTGTGAGCAGCCGCACATAGGCCCAGGCGTGGGTGGGGACCAGCTGTACGCCGGTAATGTAAATCACCCGCTGCTCGCCGCAGTCGGCATAGAACTGCAGCTGGGCGGTCTCGCAGCCGTGGGGCAGCCACAGGCTGAACACGGTGCGGGTGCGCTCGGCGGGCAGCCGCGCCGCGTCATACTGGGCGGTGGGCATTGTCTCGTCCAGAAAGGTCACTTTGCCGTCCTCGCCGTTGTTGACGTAGGTCACGCTCACCTGATAGCTGCCGGGGGCAATGTCCACCCAGCGGGTTACGGCAAACAGCCCGGTAAAGTTTTCCACCCGGGCGCCCCGCTCGTCGTTGGTGCATTCCTCGGCATAGGGAATGATCCGGTCGGGGGTGATATCAATGACCGGACCGGTCCTGAAATCCCCCGCAAAACGCACCGCCACAAAGGCCAGCTCCAGCAGGAGCACGGCCAGCAGCGGCAGGTTTTTGCGGGTGAAAAGCTTGCTGATCTTTCGCATTTTACGTTCCTCTCACAGTTGCGTATCGGGATATCCTTATTATACGCGGTTGCCCTTCTGTTCGCAAGGGACACGCCCAAATTGTCCCCCTGCGGCCCCCGGGAAAAAAGAAAAAATTGCAAAAAAATTCAAAAATTATGAATATTTTTGCAATTTCTTCTGTACTTTGCGCCAATTATGTGATACATTGGAACTGTCTTTTTCTGCATATGAGGGAGGTATCTTATGTCAACCATCAATTTCTGCATCATTGCGGCAATCGTGGCCTATTTGCTGGTCATGCTTGCGGTGGGGTTCCTGTTCAGCAAAACCAACAGCGACTCCACGGATTTTTATCTGGGCGGGCGCAAGATGGGGCCGCTGGTCACGGCCATGAGCGCCGAGGCCAGCGATATGTCCAGCTGGCTGCTCATGGGCCTGCCGGGCGTCGCCTACCTGACCGGTGTCTGTGACGCGGCCTGGACCGCCATCGGCCTGGCGCTGGGCACCTGGTTCAACTGGTACTTTGTGGCCCGGCGGCTGCGGCGGTATTCCAGCAGCCTGGGCGCCATCACGGTGCCGCAGTTTTTCTCCCGCCGGTTCCATGAGGACAAAAACCTGCTCAACGCCATCGCGGCCCTGGTGATTGTGGTGTTTTTTGTGCCCTACACCGCTTCCGGCTTTGCCGCCTGCGGCAAGCTGTTCAACAGTCTGTTCGGGGTGGACTACCTGTGGGCCATGGTGGTCTCGGCCCTGATTATTGTGGGCTACACCATCATGGGCGGCTTTAAGGCGGTGTGCACCACCGACCTGATCCAGTCCTGCGTCATGACGCTGGCCCTCTTTGTGGTGGTGGGCTATGGCGTCGGCGCAGCGGGCGGCCTGGACGCCGTGGCGGCCAACGCCGCCGCGCTGCCCGGCTATCTGAGCATGGCGGCCACCCATGACGCCGCCGCCAGCGCGGCGGTGTCCTATGGCCCCATCACGATTCTCTCCACGCTGGCCTGGGGCCTGGGCTACTTTGGTATGCCCCACATCCTGCTGCGCTTTATGGCCATCGAGGATGAGAAAAAGCTGGTGCTCTCGCGCCGCATTGCCTCGGTCTGGGTGGTGATCGCCATGAGCGTGGCCATCCTCATCGGGGTGGTGGGCCGCGCCATGACGGGCGCCGGCGCGCTGGAATTTCTGGACGGCTCCTCCTCCGAGACCATCATCGTCCGCATTGCGGGCCTCATCAGCCAGCTTGGCCCCGTGGCGGCCATCGTGGCCGGCGTGATTCTGGCGGGCATTCTGGCGGCCACCATGTCCACGGCGGACAGCCAGATGCTGGCTGCGGCGTCCAGCGTCTCCCAAAACCTGATGCAGGATTTCCTGCATGTCAAAATGGACGGCAAACAGAGCCTGCGCGCCGCCCGCCTGACTATTCTTGCGGTGAGCGTGCTGGGCGTGATTCTGGCGCGGGACCCCAATTCCAGCGTGTTCGGCATTGTCAGCTTCGCCTGGGCGGGCTTTGGCGGCGCCTTCGGCGCGGTGATGCTCTGCGCCCTGTTCTGGAAGCGCTGCAACTGGCAGGGCGCCCTGGCGGGGATGCTGGCAGGCGGCGTGATGGTCTTTGTGTGGAAGTACCTGGTGCGGCCTCTGGGCGGCATCTGGAACATCTATGAGCTGCTGCCGGCCTTCCTGGTGTCGCTGGCCCTCTGTGTGGTGGTCAGCCTGCTCGCCCCCGCGCCCAATGCCGCCATCCAGGCGGAATTTGACGCCGCAAAAGTCTGATTTTCCCAAACATAACCAGAGGGACTGCTCCGGGGCATTCCGGGACGGTCCCTTTTGCTTTTTCGGTTATCTGGCCCCGGCGGGCAGTTTGGCGTAAAGGGTACGCTGTTCCCGGATGACCAGAAGGATGCAGAGCACCAGAGCCAGCAGATCGCTCACCGGCTGGGCCGTAAAGACGCCGTTGATGCCCATGACCGCAGGGAAGAGGTACAGAAAGGGAACGCGGGAAGACAATCTGGCGCGGCGGCGTGAGGACGGTGCAGGGGCGGATGCCGTACTCCTTCCCAATATCTTTCCGGAACATGTACCCGGTCCGGGCCGGCAGAAAGTACAGCGTCCGCCCCGGGAGCCGCTGACCCGGCGGGTGGCGCACCTTGTTGGATCAGCTTGCTCACCTACCGCGCGGCGCGGCTCCTGCGCGGAACTTTGTTGCAAAACAGTCCTCTTCGTGTTACAATGAAAACCATAAAATCATCGGGCGGTCTGCCCCGGGGCCATGGGCGCCCGGAAAGAACGCGGCCGGGCCGGAGACGGCGGCGGCCGGGTCAGGAATTGTACTCATGAGAAATCGTCAACAACTTCAATATATGCTGGCCTTCGGCGTGGACCTGCTGTCGCTGGCCATCAGCACGGTGCTGGTCAAGCTGCTGTTCGGCACCATTTTGCGGCTCATCCCCGCCTATACCGTATCGGACTATGTGCAGTTTTACTCCATGCTGGCGGTGGCTTTCCTCATTGCGTTCAGCTGCTTCAACCAGAATGTGGACCTTGTCCGGCGGGATGTGAAATCTGAACTGCTGCGGGTGGTGGAATACAACACCATCCTTGCCGCCGTCCTGGCCATTCTGCTCATCGTCACCAAGGCGTCGGTGGCGGATTCCCGGTATCTGTATCTGGGGATTTTTCTTGTCAACGCGGCCGTCACCACGGCGGCCCGGGGGATTTTGCGCGCCTATCTGCGCAGCGGCCATTCGCTCCCCATGAAAAAGCTGGTGGGGGTCCTCTCCACCCGGGACCGGGTGGAGCCGCTGGTGCGGGACCTGCACCGGGACTGGAGCAAAAACGTCATCGGCATGGCGCTGGTGGACGCCGAACAGCAGGACATCGGTACCCTGGTGGAGGGGGTCCCCGTCAAGGCCCGGTTCGAGGATTTTATGGAATGGGTGCGCCGCGACGCGCTGGATGAAATTTACATCAGCCTGCCCGGCGACACCAGCGAGAGCCTGATGGGCTACCTCACCGAGATGGAGAGCATGGGGCTGGACATCCACTTCAACATTCCCCAGCTGGACCGCCTGCGGGAGATGCAGAACCGCACCGGCCTGCCGCCCCGCGCGCCTTCCGGCATGGTGACGGTGGGCGGCGTGAGCATGATCACGGTGGAATCGGTCCAGTACAGTATGCGGGACCTGATGCTCAAGCGCGCCATGGATCTGGCGGGCGCCCTGGTGGGCTGTCTCATCAGCGTGCCCATCATCGCGGTGGTGGCCATCCCCCTCAAGCTGGAAAGCCCCGGGCCGCTCTTTTTCCGGCAGCAGCGGGTGGGCCTCAACGGCCGTATCTTCAATATGTACAAGCTGCGCAGTATGTATGTGGACGCCGAGGAGCGCAAAAAGGAACTGATGGACCGCAACGAGATGAACGGTCTGATGTTCAAGATGGAGAATGACCCCCGCATCACCCGGGTGGGCCGCTTCATCCGCCGCACCAGCATCGACGAGCTGCCCCAGTTCTTCAACGTGCTCAAGGGCGATATGAGCCTGGTGGGCACCCGCCCGCCTACGGTGGACGAGTACCGCCAGTACGAGAGCCACCACAAGCGCCGCCTTTCCATGAAGCCGGGCATCACGGGGCTGTGGCAGGTCAGCGGCCGCAGCGATATCGAAAACTTTGAGGATGTGGTCAAGCTGGATGTCCAGTACATTGACCACTGGTCCCTGGGGCTGGATCTCAAGCTGCTGTGCAAGACGGTGGCGGTGGTCTTTGCCGGCCGGGGCGCCCGGTAACGCGGCGCAACGCCGGGTTCCGCCGCGCGGGTTCATCATTTTCGGGCATGGGGAACGTCTCCCCATGCCCGTTGTTTTTTACCAGCCGTATGCTTCGCTGCCGGTGTAGGTGTGTTCCCCATCCAACGGGTGGGTCACGGGCAGGGGATAGAGGGTGGTGCTGTCCACATGGCGGCCCTCCTGGGAAATACAGTTGAAATCATCCCAGTTGGTCAGCGTGCCCGAGGGGGTTCCGGTGGCGTCAAAGATGCACCACTGGGCCGCAGCGGCGGTGTAACTGCCCACGGCGTCGTGGTAATTCACCAGATTCCACTCATGGTCCGCGCTGTCGCCGGCGTTTCGCTTGCCGCTGCACACGATGTTCTCAATGCCGTAGCGGTCCAGCAGCAGATGGGCCGCCCGGGCGTAGCTGGAGCACACCGGCGCCTGATCCCCCCGGCTCAAAGCGGCATAGACCGTCCCGTTGAGCCAGCTGTCCGTCGCGGCGTAAGCGTTGTTCAGGTGCAGCCAGTCAAAGATCACTTTGGCCACCTTCACTCGGTCCTCCGCCGTGGCGGGCGGGCTGGACGGGGTGAACCCGTACAGATCCCCGATTTTTCCGTCAATCAGGGCCAGTGTCTGCTCCAAAACCGATTCCATGGCGGTCAGCTCCTCCGCGCTGGCGGCAAAACGGACCATCAGCGCGCCGTTGGGGGCGGCGTTCATGACGTGCAGGGCAATCAGATGATGGTCCACGATGACCCGCTGCAAAAGGATGAGGGCATCCGCCAGGGCCAGCCCGTGGAACTGCGCAAAGGGGATGTACAGCACCCCGCCGCCGTTGTCGGCGGCCTGCAGCCCGGTATACCGGGCAACGGTTCCGTCGCAGAAGAGCGTCCGCTCCGGGGCGCCAAAGTGTTCCATCAGGCAGCGATAAATCCAGCGGTAGGCATAGAGGGGAGCACTGTGGTTTTCCTCCGTGCATTCCGCCAGCGTCGCGCGGTAGCCGTAGCTGTTCTGATCGGGTCCCTCCAGCGGGTCCCCCGGGCGGAGCTGGTACCACCATGTCCCGTCGGCGTCCCTTCCCCGCACGTCGAGGGCATCGTCAACGCAAAAAACCGTGCCGCCAAGGGCGGCAAACCGCACCGGGGCGCCGTTCAGCTCAGTTTCCATCGCTCACCTCGCTGCCCCAAAGGCGGTAGGTGACGGTCTGGCCTTCCTCTGTCACGACGGTCAGATCAATGGGGTCCAGCGGCAGGTAGTTGGCGTCCAGCTTGTGATAGACCTCCTCGCTCTCCAGCCGGTCCACCTGAAGGGTGAAATCCCCCGCCTCCCGGGTGGCCAGCACCGCCAGGGTGCTGGACCCGGTGCGGAACAGAAAGGGCTCCCCGGTATCCTCCTTGCTGCTGTCCATCAGGCTCAGGTTGCCCAGGCTGTTGGCGGTCAGCGCGGTCTCGGTGGCTTTTTGGGGAAGGCAGGAATAGACCGTGCCGTTGAAGGTGACCCGGAAGGTGTTTCCCTCGTCAATGGCGGCGCCGTTGGAGTGGAAAAGCCCCGTCTTGACATAGTACCCCTTGCTGTTGACGGCGGTGGTGACGGTGCTTTCCCCAAAGATGGTCACGGCGGTGGTGACGGTCTCCTTCCAATGGGTGCGGTTTTTCACATAATCCGTCTCGCCGCTGTCGTTCTGGTCAAAGTCCGCCTGCACCTGGGGACCGCCGCCGGCCGCCACACCGGTATCCTGGTATTCCTCCGTCCCGGCGTCCCACACCAGCCAGGTCTGATTCTCGCCGATGCAGGGCGGGTGAGATACTGCCCCGGCGGCCTGACGGGCCGATTCTGCCGCCGCCGTGCGGTCGGCGGCGGTCTGGATCAGAATCTGCGCCGTCACATCCGGCGTGGGCCCCGCCGTGGCCCGCCCCTCCACCGGTGCGTGGCCCCGGACCGCGTAGGGTAGGTTGCAGCTGACGCGCTGCACCCCCTCGGCCAGCCCGGTAAGCACAATCACCCCGCTGCCGGCCGCTGCGGTGGCCTCGGAGGGCACCTCCACCATGCCGTCTTCGTCCATCAGCATCCGTACCGGCCGGGCGGCGGCCTGCGGCGTGTGGAAGGTGGCGGTCACGCTCAGATCCTCCCATCCACTGCCCCGCGTCAGATGGAGCCGCTCGGCGCCATAGCTTTCCGCAGTTCCCAGGCTCAGGTGCAGCCCGCCGTCGGCGGGCCGTGCCGCGTATCCCTCCAGCTGAATTTCATGTACCGTCTGATTCACGCAATCTCTCCTTTCTCTTCTGCCGCGTATCGGTTCCTCCCTGCGTCCGGCAGACGGCGCAGGGAAAAAAATTGCGTCATCCAATTGGCGACCCGTCCCGCAAAAAAATACCCCCGACCCGCCAATTGCCGGGAAAAGGGGGACCGGACAGCGCGGATTTTCTGCGGAATCATCCAAATGGTGACACCTATACTATAACCCTTTCCGCCCGTTTTGTCAATGGTTTGGTGACGGCTGTATTGATTTTGGGGGTGGAGTATGGTTTAATAAAGGGGGAAAGGGGGCGTGGGGCCATGACGTTTGGGGAGTCCCTGCGGCAGATCCGGGAGGAACGGGGTATGACGCAGGAGCAGCTTGCGGAGTTTTTGGGGACCACCAAGCAGGTCATCAGCCGGTATGAGACCGGCCAGCGGGTCCCCAAGCTGACGGTGGCCCAGGAGTATGCCCGCCGTCTGGGCGTCACGCTGGACCGCATTGCCGGGGACCCCGGGGCGCAGGGGCTGGAGGAGCTGATCCGGGACGAGCCCTTTGCCGCCTACGACTGCTGCAAGGAGCATCTGACCCGGACCGATAAGGAAGACATTGTCCGCCTGATCCGGCTGCGCGCCGAGCTGAACCGGAACCCCGGGTGAGTTCCATGGAGGAAAACGCTGTATGAAACAAAAAACCAGAATCGCAGTGGCGGGCATCGGCTATGTGGGCCTTTCGCTGGCCGTTCTGCTGGCCCAGAACAACGATGTCACCGCCGTGGATGTGGTGCAGGACAAGGTGGACCTTGTCAACAACAGGAAATCCCCCATCCGGGATGAGGATATCGAGCGCTATCTGGCGCAGAAGGAACTGAGCCTGCGCGCCACCACCGACGGCGCGGCGGCCTACGCGCAGGCGGATTTTGTCATCATCGCCGCGCCCACCAACTATGACAGCAAAAAGAACTTTTTTGACACCTCCGCTGTGGAGGCGGTCATCCGGCTGGTGATGGAGGTCAACCCCGGCGCCATCATGGTCATCAAGTCCACCATCCCGGTGGGCTACACCGCCGCAATCCGGGAACGGACGGGGAGCAAAAACATTCTGTTCAGCCCCGAGTTTTTGCGGGAATCCCGGGCGCTCTATGACAATTTGTATCCCAGCCGCATCATTGTGGGCACCGACCCCGAGGACCCCCGGCTGGTGGAGGCGGCCCACACCTTTGCCGGGCTGCTCCGGCAGGGGGCGCTGGAAGAGGAGATCCCCACCCTCTACATGGGCTTTACCGAGGCCGAGGCGGTCAAGCTCTTTGCCAACACCTATCTGGCGCTGCGGGTCAGCTATTTCAACGAGCTGGACACCTACGCCGAGATGAAGGGCCTGAACACCCGGCAGATCATTGACGGCGTGTGTCTGGACCCCCGCATCGGCAACCATTACAACAACCCCAGCTTTGGCTACGGCGGCTACTGCCTGCCCAAGGATACCAAGCAGCTTCTGGCCAACTACGCCGATGTGCCGGAAAACCTCATCGAGGCCATTGTGGAGTCCAACCGCACCCGCAAGGACTTTATCGCCGACCGGGTTCTGGAACTGGCCGGCGCCGGCGGCGAGGAGGACTGGGCCGGGCAGCGGGAGCCGGTGATCGGCGTCTACCGTCTGACCATGAAATCCAACAGCGACAATTTCCGTCAATCCAGCATCCAGGGCGTCATGAAGCGCATCAAGGCCCGGGGGGCGCAGGTCATCATCTATGAGCCGTCGCTGGAGGACGGCAGCACCTTCTTCGGCAGCCGGGTGGTCAACGATCTCGACGCCTTCAAGGCGCAGAGCCAGTCCATCCTGGCCAACCGCTACGACAGCTGCCTGGACGATGTGAAGGAGAAAGTCTATACCCGCGACCTCTTCCGCCGGGACTGACGGGGGCAGGCGTGTTCAAACAACAAGCGGCGCGGCGCCGGGAGACAGACCCCCGGCGCCGCGCCGTGTGATTTTCAGGGAAGGAGGAAAACTCAAAGGAAAAAACCGCTCAGCCCTTGACACTGCCCAGCGCCACGCCCCGCACAATATACTTGGACAGGCACAGATAGACAATCATGACGGGCAGAATGGCGATGAAAATCATCATGTAAACCTTGCCCATGTCGAACTTCAAAAAGTCGGCGCTGCGCAGCTGCGCGATGAGGATGGGCATGGTTTTCATCTTGGCATCGTCGATAATCAGGGCGGGAATGAAGTAGTTGTTCCAGGACGCCACAAAGGAGAAGATGGCCTGCACCGCCATGCCGGGCATCAGAATGGGCAGGATCACCCGGTTGAAGGTCTGGAACTCCCCGGAGCCGTCGATGCGGGCGGCCTCAATGATGTCCTTGGGCAGGCTGGAATCCATGAACTGCTTCATGAAGAACACCACGCTGGGCGCCGCGAGGGACGGAAGAATCAAAGGCCACAGCGTGTTGGTCAGGTGGAAGGCGTCCATCAGGTTCAAAAAACCCAGGGCCGAAACCTGCGTGGGCATCGTCATGATGAGCAGCACAATGGCGAACAGGACGTTCTTGCCCTTGAAATTGTAGGCGTACACCGCGTAGGCGGTCAGCGAGCTGAAATAGACCGAGAGCAGCGCGCTGCAGGCCGCCACCACCAGCGAGTTGCGCAGACCGGTGAGCACCGGGATGTTGGCGTCGTGGGTGGTGTTGTACAGGTTGGTGAAAAAGCTGCTGCCCGGCAGGACCGAGAAGCCGCGCTGAATGTCAAAGTGGTTGTGGGTGGAGTTGATGATCAGCACATAGAAGAAGAACAGACAGATAAAGCAGAGAAGAAACAGAACCGTGTAGGCCACAATGCGGTGGACCAGCAGCCCGGGATCGCCCACATGGCGGCGGTTTTCCATTTTGGTCTTGGTGGAATTGGGCATCCCGCTCACGCTCCTTTCTGTGTGCGGGCGGCTTTTTTGGCCGCCTTGATCTGGGCCTTTCTGGCCTTGCGCTGGGCTTTGGTCAGACCGTCATCCTGCCTGGTCAGGGTGGCGTACACCAGCACGCAGAGCACGCCGCAGATCAGGAACATCAGCACCGAGATGGCGCCGGCCGTGCCGTAGTTCTTGCTGTACAGATGCTGGTTGAGGTACATGACGATGGTGGTGGTGGAGTTGTTGGGCGTGCCCTTGCCGTTGGTCAGAACCTGCGGCACGTCGAACATCTGCAAGCCGCCGATCAGCGAGGTGATGAGGGTGTAGACCAGCATGGGCTTGATCAGCGGCATGGTGATCTTCCAGAACATCTGGCGGCTGGACGCGCCGTCCAGCTCGGCGGCCTCATACAGGCCGGGGTCCACGCCCATGATGGCGGCCATCAGGATGATGGTGGTGTTGCCGAACCACATCAGGAAGTTCATCAGCCCCACCAGCCCCCGGGCGGACCAGACATTGGTCATCCAGCGGATGGGCTCCGCGATGAGGCCCAGGTTGAGCAGAATGCTGTTGATGGGGCCGTTGGCGGTGTCGCTGAACAGGGTAAAGAACAGCATGGCGAAGGCGGACGCCATAATCAGGTTGGGCATATAGATGACGGTCTTGAAAAATCCCTGAAACTTGAGCCGCAGCCGCAGGTCGGTGAACCAGGAGGCCAGCAGCAGCGAGATGATGATCTGGGGGAGAAAGCCCATCAGCCACATGATGATGGTGTTTGCAAAATATTTGGGCACCTCGGCCAGCATGGAGGCGTAGTTCTTCAGGCCCACAAAGTTGGGTCCGATGATCTTCAGGCCGCTGCGGAAGTACTCAAAGAAGGAATAGTAGACGGTGGTGATCATGGGGTAGAGCTGGAAAATGGCGTAGATGATGAAAAACGGCGCCATAAAGATGTAACCCCATTTGGCATAGCTGATGCCTTTTTTCTTGGTTTTCACAGGCAATTCCCTCCGTGCGGCAGATACCGGTGCGGGACCGGGCGGTGCCGTTCTGATTGAGAACCGGACCCTTTCTGCCGAAAGAGAACCGGAAAAGGGGAAAGGGCGGGCGCCTGCCCGCCCTTTCCGGCTGTGGGTTTGGATTTGGTTGGAAGGGGACGGATTATTCCGCAGCGGGCCACTCGACAGCGGTCAGCTCGGGATACTTGACCTTGATTTGGTCCTCAAAGTTGGCCTTCGCGGTCTCCAGGTCAACGGCGCCGTCAAAGTAATCCTTCATGCAGCTCTGGAAGGTCTCGTTGCAGCCCTGGTCGTAAGGACCGGCGTTGCTCATATCGATGGTGGGAGCCACCTCGGCGAACAGCGCGATGTGGTTCTGGCCGCCCAGGAAGTCCGAACCGAAATCGGGGTCCTCGGCGATGGCGTTCATGGCGGACTGGGAGTTGGTGTAATCCTGGGTGTCAATGGTGATCTGCTTCATGATGTCAGCGTTGCAGGTGAGCTGCTTCATCACGTCGCACACGGTGGCGGCGTTGTCCGTGCCGGTGGCGGCGCAGATCCAGGTGCCGCCCCAGTAGTAGGGCTGGGGGCCCTGGCAGACGGCGTAGTCGCCGTAGATGCCGTTGCCGACTTCCTCTTTGCCGCCCTCAGAGGTGGGAGTTTCCAGAGAGTTGCCCAGCAGGGTGAAGTTGATGCCCCAGGTGGAGTAGAAGAAGCCGAACACCTTGCCGTCGGGACCCTGGTCGGCGGCCCAGCCGTCGCTCCACAGGCTGGTCTTGTTGTTGTAGCCCTTGTCGGTGTAGGTCTTGGTCTGATCCACCCAGCTCATGATGTTGGGGTCAACCTTGACGGTGGTGCCGTCCACCCAGCCGGCGGACACGTTGTTGGAGAAGGTGCGGTAGGAATCATCGTAGCCGGAGAGCATCTTGTAGCCCTTGGCGGCGGCCTGCTCGGCCACGGCGTTGAACTTATCCCAATCGCTCAGGGCCTCCTGCACTTCGGCGGGATCGTCGGTGCCCAGCACGTCCTTGGCGATGCTGCGGCGGTAGGCGAACAGGCCGGGCGTGGCCTGCCAGGTGGTGCCCTTCTGGACGCCGTCCACCGTGACGATGTCCTTGGTGTACTGATACTGGTCCGCCAGATCCGCGTCGGTCAGGCCCAGCTCTTTGACGTCCATCGTGTAGGGGGAATCCACATACTTCAGGGCGTAATCGGCCTCAATCAGGAAGATGTCAATCTTGTCGTCATCTGCGGCGGAATCCTGCTTGAGCAGCGCTTCGTCCAGCTTGTTCTGGTAATTGTTGTTCTCGTTGGGGTTGATGGTCCATTTGACGGTGATGCCGTTGTCCAGCGTGGTGGTGGACTTGTCGGCGGCAACCTCCTTGACGCCGGGATAGTAGTCGTTGAAGCGGCTCTGGAATTCATCGTTCCAGCACCAGATGTTCAGGATCTGGCCTTCCTCGGCGGCCGGAGCGGCTTCCGAGCTGGCGGCTTCCGAACTGACAGCCTCCGAGCTTGCGGCCTCAGAGCTGGCAGCGGTGCTGGAAGAGCCGCCACCGCAGCCGGCCAGCATGGTCAGCGCCATACCGGTGGCAGTCAACAGAGCCAATGTCTTTTTCATGTGAGTATCCTCCTTTTTAATCGTGCAGCCCGTAGAGGCGGGCAATGAAACCGGATGATTCTTTCAGCCCGCGTCCGGCGGGCAGGACAACAAGGAAAATTCAGCGCCGCGGCGCGGCGGTGGAAGCGCCCGGCTGAAGGGAGCCGCTCACAACCTGCTGCTCCGGCAGCGTGATGCGGGGATTCTCGATCTGCTGGATCAGCAGCACAGCGGCCTGACGGCCCAGCATTTCGGTGTTCTGGCGGTAGGTGGTCAGCTGGGGCGTCATCACCTGGGCGAGGGGGATGCCGTCGTACCCGCCCACCGAGATGTCCCCCGGGATGGACAGCCCCGCCTCCTGGATGACGTGGATGCCGCCCACCGACGAGAAATCGTCGGGGTACAGGATGGCGGTGGGGGGTGTGGGCAGCGCCAGCAGCTCCTGCGTGCGCCCGGCACAGGCCACCACACCGCGATACTCGGCAGGGCGGACGTAGGCGTCCGGCACCTCGATGCCGTGATCGGCGCAGGTCTTATAGAAGGAAGCCAGCCGCTTTTCGGTCACCGAGGAATGACGCTCCCCGTGGATGTAGGCGATGCGCCGGTGCCCCAGCCGGATCAGGTGCTCCACCAGCGTTCGGATGCCCTCGGCATTGTCCGACAGCACGGCGGACCGGTTGTTGAACACATGGTCAATGGTCACACTGGGCAGATCACTCTGCACCAGCTCCACCACCTCGGGGTCGCCGAACTGCACGCAGGCGGCCACCACGCCGTCCACCCCACGGTACCGGCAGTGCTCCAGATAGCTGGAGGCCTTGCC
This sequence comes from bacterium, assembly GCA_004561545.1. GTDB lineage: Bacteria > Bacillota > Clostridia > Oscillospirales > Ruminococcaceae > Gemmiger. The sequence goes on along the minus strand of SFVK01000006.1, from coordinate 19,847 downwards.
GCCGATGTGATGGTTGATGAAGGTGATGTCGTACCCGCGGCGCTCCGCTTCTTTTTTAAAGGAGTCCAGCACGGCGGCGAAATACTCATGGGTCAGGCCGCTCTGGGCCTCGTCCACAAAGAGCACCCCAATGTTGTAGGTGCGGTTGGTCTTGAGGGCGCGGGCCATCGAGTTGGGCATATAGCCCAGCCGCCGGGCGGTTTCGGTCACCCGCTGGCGGGTGGCCTCGCTGATATCGCTGTGGCCGTTCAGCGCCTTGCTGACCGTTGCCACCGATACGCCGCATTCTGCGGCGATGACCTTGATGGAAACCATCGCCGCTCACCTTGCCTTCCCCTTAATCGTTTTCGCAAGTCTAATATACAACACCTTGCCGCGAAATGCAAGGCGTTTTTTGAAAAAATCTGTTGGAAATGACGGGTTTGGAGGTTTGCACAGTTTGAATCACGAAAATTTGTACGAAAACCACGAAGAATTTACCAGCAAATCCGAAAACGATTTCCGCCCGAATTCCCGGCGCGGCCCCCGGGAAAAACGGGGGCGCCCGGCCCCCAAAAAAGGCGGGCAAAAATTGTAAAAAACGCTGAAAATTCGTATAAATTTAATTGACACCTTGCAATTCCGGGCAAGTTGCGCTATTGTATAGGATAGAGCGTAAACGTTTACGGGCTTTTCTGCGTCACCTGAGGCCCGGTCCTGTTTGTGAAGGAGAGATTGTTCATGCAATACGGCCATTTTGACGATGCCAACCGGGAATATGTCATCACGACCCCCAAAACGCCGCTGCCGTGGATCAACTATCTGGGCAGCGAAGCGTTTTTCAGCCTTTGCTCCAACACGGCGGGGGGCTACAGCTTTTACCGGGACGCCAAGCTGCGGCGCATCACCCGCTACCGCTACAATGACACCCCCACCGATTCCAACGGCCGGTACTTTTACATCAAGGACGGCGAAACCGTCTGGAACCCGGGCTGGCAGCCCACCCGGACGCCGCTGGATTTTTATGAGTGCCGCCACGGCATGGGCTACACCGTCATTTCCGGCGCAAAGAACGGCGTGAGCGCCCGGCAGCAGATCTTTGTCCCGGTGGGGGACAGCTGTGAGATTGACCGCCTGATCCTCAAAAATGAGAGCGGTGCCACCAAAACCCTGCAGGTGTACAGCTATGTGGAATTCTGCCTGTGGAACGCGGTGGACGACTCCACCAACTTCCAGCGCAACTTCTCCACCGGCGAGGTGGAGGTGGAGGGCAGCGCCATCTACCATAAGACCGAGTACCGGGAGCGCCGGGACCACTACGCCTTCTGGGCGGTGAACGCGCCGCTGGACGGGTTTGACACCAGCCGGGACGCCTTTCTGGGGGCCTACCGCTCCAACGCCAGCCCCGAGGTGGTGGAACAGGGGCACTGCACCAACTCCGTCGCCCACGGCTGGGCGCCGGTGGGGGTGCATCAGATCAACGTCACGCTGGCCCCCGGCGAGAGTCGCAGCCTGATTTTCGTGCTGGGCTACATCGAAAACCCCGCACAGGAAAAGTGGGCCGCCCCCGGCGTCATCAACAAGGCAAAGGCCAAAGCAATGATGGCCCGCTATGCCACCGATGCCCAGGTGGACGGGGCGCTGGAGTCCCTTAAGGCCCACTGGACCAACCTGCTGTCCACCTATTCGGTGAAGAGCGGCGATGAAAAACTGGACCGCATGGTCAACATCTGGAACCAGTACCAGTGCATGGTGACCTTCAACATGAGTCGCTCCGCCAGCTACTATGAGAGCGGGACGGGGCGCGGCATGGGCTTCCGGGATTCCTGCCAGGACCTGCTGGGCTTTGTCCACCTGATCCCCGCCCGCGCCCGGGAGCGCATTCTGGACATTGCGGCCACCCAGTTCCCCGACGGCAGCGCCTATCACCAGTACCAGCCGCTGACCAAAAAGGGCAATCTGGACATCGGCTCCGGCTTCAACGACGACCCGCTGTGGCTCATCGCCGCCGTCAGCGCCTATCTGCGGGAAACCGGCGACTTCTCCATTCTGGACGAGCAGGTGGACTTTGACAACGACCCGGCGCTGGCCCGGCCTTTAATGGAGCATCTGCGCCGCAGCTTCAACTATACCCTCACCCATCTTGGCCCCCACGGCCTGCCGCTGATCGGCCGGGCGGACTGGAACGACTGCCTCAACCTCAACTGCTTCAGCGAGACCCCCGGCGAGAGCTTCCAGACCACCGGCCCCAGCGAGGGTCCAGTGGCCGAGAGCGTCTTTATTGCGGGAATGTTCGTCAAGTACGGCAGGGAATATGCCGACATCTGTGACCATCTTGGCCTGGGTGATGAGGCCGCTCAGGTGCGCGCCGCCGTGGCGCAGATGGAGCAGGCCATCCTCGGCCCCGGCTGGGACGGCGCATGGTTCCGCCGCGCCTACGATGCCGCCGGCAATCCGGTGGGCAGCAGCGAGTGCGAGGAGGGCCAGATTTACATCGAGCCGCAGGGGATGTGCGTCATGGCGGGCGTCGGCGTGGAAGGCGGCCAGGCGGTCCGGGCGCTGCAAAGCGTGGCGGAACGGCTGGACACAAAGTACGGCATTGTGCTGCTCCAGCCCGCCTACACCCGGTATCATCTGGAGCTGGGCGAAATCTCCAGCTATCCCCCGGGCTATAAAGAGAACGCCGGCATCTTCTGCCACAACAACCCCTGGGTGTCCTGCGCCGAGACGGTGGTGGGCCACGGCGACCGGGCCTTTGAGATCTACAAAAAGACCTGCCCGGCCTACATCGAGAACATCAGCGAGATCCACCGCACCGAACCCTATGTATACAGCCAGATGGTGGCGGGCATCGATGCCGCCACCTTCGGCGAGGCGAAAAACAGCTGGCTGACCGGCACCGCCGCCTGGACCTTTGTGGATGTGAGCCAGTACATTCTGGGCGTGCAGCCCACGCTGGACGGGCTGAGGATTGACCCCTGCATCCCCCATGCCATGGACGGCTTCACGCTGCGCCGGGTCTACCGTGGCGCGACCTATGAAATTACGGTGGACAACGCCGCCCATGTGGAAAAGGGCGTCGCCGCCGTCACCGTCAACGGCCAGGCCGTGGCGGGGCAGTTGTTGCCGCTGGCCCCGGCCGGGACCACGGTGCGGGTTGCGGTCACCATGGGCTGAGCCGCGCCTGCCTGACAAAAAGCAAAGATCCGAAACCGCGCCCCCCGCAGGGGTTCCGGTTTCGGATCTTTTTTGTGCAATCTTCCGGGTCAGGCAATGCCGTTGGCCGCCGCGACGGCGCCGTACCAGGCGGCGCTGTCCTTGGGCAGGCGGTTCTGGGTGGCGTAATCCACAAAGACCAGGCCAAACCGCTCGTTGTAGCCGTTGCTCCACTCAAAGTTGTCCATCAGGGACCACTGGAAGTAGCCGCGCACGTCGGCGCCCTCCTCGATGGCCTTGTGCAGCGCCAGCAGGTAGCGGGCCAGAAAGTCGATGCGGTCGGCGTCATGAACCTTGCCGTCCAGATAGACCTTGTCGTTGCAGGAAAGGCCGTTCTCGGTGATGAAAATGGGCAGGCCGTAGCGCTCGTGGATGAACCGCACGCCCCAGTGCAGGCACTCCGGCTCAACGGGCCAGCCGATGGCGGTGCGGGGGTATCCGGCGGGGCGCTGGGCGTATTCCGGCCCCTGAGCGCCCATGCGGGCGGGCACGCCGTTGTAGATGTTCAGCCCCAACATGTCCGGCTTGCCGAACGCCAGCGCCTCATTGATGTGGGCGGGCACCGCCGCGATGCAGGCGGCCAGACGGGGCCCGCAGAGTTCCGCCTCCGGCCAGTGCCCCAGGCACAGCGCGTCCAGCGACATCTGGTGGGTGAAGGTCCAGTCGTCGTCGGGGCAGCCGAAGGTCAGTGCCCGGGCGGCCTCCACGTCCCGGGGCGCATCGCTCACAGGGTAGCACAGCCGCCCCGTGGAGGCAAAGCCCACCCGGTTGGCGGGGTCCGCCGCGTGCAGCGCCCGCTCCGCCAGGCAGTGGGCGTACACCACGTTCTGCCAGCAGGTGAACTGCGCTTCCAGCGGCAGCTTCAGCCCCGGCGCGTGCTCGCCGGTACCGTAGCCCAGCTTGACAACGCAGGCAATCTCGTTGATGGTAAACCAGTTGTGAACCCGGCCCCGGAAATGCTCCGCCATTTTGGCGGCGTAGGCGGCAAAGGCCCGGGCAGTGTCCTCGTTCTGCCAGCCGCCCTTGTCCTCCAGCGCCTGGGGCAGATCCCAGTGGTACAGCGTGACGTAAGGCTCAATGCCCGCGCTGCGCAGCTCGTCCACCAGCGCGTCATAGTAGGCAAGCCCCGCTGCGTTCCAGTGCCCGTCGCCAAAGGGGTCCACCCGGGGCCACGCCACCGAGAACCGGTAGGCCGTCAGATTCATCTGCTTGAGCAGCGCCACATCCTCCCGGTAGCGGTGGAAGCTGTCACAGGCCACGTCGCCGGTCTCGCCCCGGTGGGTTTTGCCCGGCGTGTGGGAGAAGGTGTCCCAGATGCTGGCCCCGCGGCCGCCCTCGGCCACGCCGCCCTCAATCTGATAGGAGGAGGTGGCGGCGCCCCACACAAAGTTCTGGGGAAAGGATGCTTTCATTTTCATCTCTTACTCCTTCATCCAGGCGCCGGCGGACTCGCCCAGCGCGGTGTTGATGGCGTCGGCGGCGTCCTCGCTGCCGGCCACGGCGGAAAGATAGACCTTGATTTTGGGCTCGGTGCCAGAGGGCCGCACCATCAGCTTGGCGCCGTTGGCAAAGCGCAGCTCCAGCACGTTGGCTTTGGGCAGCCCGGTGCCCTCGCTCTCATAGTCCGTCACGCCGGAAACCTCGTACCCGGCCACGGCGGCGGGGGTGCCGGCGCGCAGGCGCTCCATGATACCCGCCATGGTTTTCATGCCGCTCTCGCCCTCAAAGGTGAAGCTGAGCAGCTTGTTGCGGTAGAAGCCGAACTCGGCATACAGCGCGTTGACGGCGTCCAGCAGGCTCATGCCCTGGGCCGCGTAGTAGGCGGCTGCCTCGCAGGCCAGCATGACGGCGTTGACGGCGTCCTTGTCCCGCACATGGGCGCCGGACAGGTAGCCGTAGCTCTCCTCAAAGCCAAAGATGTAGCGCTCCTTCTCCCCGGCGGCTTCCAGCAGGCCGATCTGCTCGCCGATGAACTTGAAGCCTGTCAGGGTGCGGCGCAGCTCCACACCGTATTTTTTCGCCACGGGGGTGGCCATGTCGGTGGAGACGATGGTGGTCACCGCCACGGGAGCCTTGGGCATGGTGCCGTTGGCAATGCGCACCCGGCAGATGTAGTCAAAGAGCAGCACACCCATCTCGTTGCCGGTGATCAGCCGGTAGCCGCCCTGGCCGTCGGGCACCGCCGCGCCCATGCGGTCGCAGTCGGGGTCGGTGCCCAGCATCAGGTCGGGATGAACCCTGTCGCACAGCTTCAGGCCGGTCTCCATGGCCTCCCGGATTTCGGGGTTGGGGTAGGGGCAGGTGGGGAAGGAGCCGTCGGGCTTTTCCTGCTCGGGCACCACCGTCACGTTTTCGGCGGGCACGCCCATGCGGTCCAGCAGCATCCGAATGGGCTCCAGGCCGGACCCGTTGAGCGGGGTGTAAACCAGCTTGAGCCGGGACACATCGTTGCCGGGGCGCAGCGCCATAACGGCGTCCACAAAGTCCGACAGACACCGGTCATCGATGGTCTGGATCAGCCCGGCGGCCACGGCCTCGTCATAGTCCGCCAGCTTGGGGGCGTCAAAATAGTCCAGCCGCTCGATAGCGGCCAGAACCTGACCGGCAACCTCCAGCGTGATCTGGCAGCCGTCGGCGCCGTAGACCTTGTAGCCGTTGTATTTGGCGGGGTTGTGGCTGGCTGTCACGCAGATGCCCGCGCCGCAGCCCAGATACCGCGTCGCCCAGGACAGCGCGGGCGTCGGCTCCAGCCGGGGATACAGGTAAGCGGTGATGCCGTTGGCGGCCAGAACCCGGGCGGCCTCGCGGCAGAACAACTCGCCCTTGTGGCGGCTGTCATGGGCCAGTGCCACCTTTTTGGGCAGCGGGCTGGCGTTCAGGTAGTCGGCCAGGCCCTGGGTGGCCCGGCGGATGGTGTAAAGGTTCATGCGGTTGGTGCCCGCGCCGATCACGCCCCGCAGGCCGCCGGTGCCGAACGCCAGGTCCCGGTAAAACCGGTCGTTGATGCCGTCGGCATCCTCCGCAACGGTCTTCAGCTCGGCGGTCAGGTCGGGGTCCTCGGTGGCACGGGCCAGCCAGAGATTGTATTGTTCAGTAACGGTCATGGCAAAAAACTCCTTTCAGAGGGTTTCCTTAATTTAAAGAGCAAGTTCCTGCTGTAAAAACGCAGTCAAAGTTTCGGCGGCCCGGCGGTGGCTGGCGGCGCCGGGATGGCTCCGGGCGCCAAAGGTTCCGGGCGCCGTGTCGGGCAGCAGCAGGAACCGGGCGCGGCAATCCCCGCTCGCGGCGCAGTACCGGGCCACGGCGGATTCCAGCGCCTGCTGCACCCCGCCGTCCTGCGCGCTGCTTCCCAGCATTCCGTAGGCCCAGACCAGCAGCGCGCCGGGATTGCAGGCGCGCAGGGTTTCCAGAAACTCCGCCGCGCAGCGCTCCAGCTCCTGCAGGCCGGGACAGGGATGAAGGCTGCCGTCCGCCGGGTCCCGCCACGGCGGGTTGCGCAGCGCGTTGGCGTCGTTGGTGCCCAGGTTGACAATCACCGCGTCGGCCGGCCAGCCGGAAAAGTCATAGGGCCGGCCGGCGCCCAGCGCCTCGTTGCGGGGTCCGTCCGCCGCGCCGCAGATCTGCCGGTAAAGCGGGGGAATGGCGTGGCGGGGATCGTTGTCCCACCCGGTGCAGACGCCCCAGCCGCTCTGGCTCACAATGCGGTATTCGGCGCCCAGCGCGTCGGCGGTCATGCGGCCATAGTGGTTCTCGGCGCTGAAGAAGGCGGGAATCCAGTCCTGCTCCTCCACCGCGCCGATGGCCCCCTCGCCGCTGGTGATGCTGTCCCCCACAAACTCCAGCCGCAGGCGGGGTGCGGGCAGCGGCACAAATGCGCCGCCCTCATGGCGCAGCCCCGTGATCTGCAGCAGATGGCGGGGATCGTCGCGCATGGCCTGCACGTCCTTGAGCACCCGCACATGCTTGGCGGGACCCGGCGTCATGCCCCGGAACAGGCAGATTTCGCTTTGCCCCCGGTTGACGGGGAACCGGCTGATCCACGCCCCGTTCAACTCCACGCTGATCCAGGGCTCAAACAGCTCATAGTCGGCGGCAAGCTCCAGCCAAAGCTCGCTGCCGGTAAAACGGCACTCCAGACCGCTGGCCGTATAAAACAGCGTGAGCGGCTCCTGGCCGGGCAGATGACGGCCCAGAACCCGCACGTTGGGTAGGGCCGAGACAGGGGACAGGGACATGGACAACCCTCCATTTAGCTAAAAACTTAGCTCAATTTTCCTTAACATTATCATACGGACACCGGAATTGCAAGAGCAAAATTAAATATTGTCAAATTGAGCAAAAAAGGACACTAATTTTTTACGTTCAAAAAGAACATTTAAGTAAAAAACTTCTTGACGCTCCGCCCAACCCCTGATACTATTATAACAATGGGGATAAGGCCCTCTGCCGTGCCGTGCGCCGGCAGGGGGCGTCCCGGGGATTGCTGCCCCGGAAGAAACAAGAGGTGGACAGGACAATGGCAAAAAGTGTGCGCATGGCGGACATTGCCGCCAAACTGGGCATCAGCATTGTGTCGGTCAGCAAGGGCCTGGCCGGCAAGGACGGCGTCAGCGAGGAGATGCGCGCCAAAATTCTGGCGACTGCGCAGGAGATGGGCTATATTCCCCCCGCGCCCAAATCCGCCGAGCTGGCCCGGAGCGAGAACATCGGCATTCTGGTGGCGGACCGTTTTTTTGACGAAAATCAGTTTTACAGCGCCCTTTACCGCGCCGTGCTCAACCGCTGCACCGCGCTGGGCTACAGCTGCCTGCTGGAGCTGGTGGGCGAGGAAGCCGAGGCGGGCTGCATCATGCCCACCCTGCTGACCCAGAAAAAGGTAAATGGCCTTATTTTTATGGGGGAAATCAGCCGCCGGTACCTCTGCACCGCCATCACCTACGGCCTGCCCTTCCTCCTGCTGGACTTTTACGACGAGACCATCAGCGCCGACAGCGTGCTCAGCGACAACACCAGCGGCGCCTATATGATGACCGAGCACCTGCTCAACACCGGCCGCACCAAAATTGGCTTTGTGGGCAGCATCGGGGCGACCAGCTCCATTATGGACCGCTATCTGGGCTATTGCAAGGCCCTGTTGACCCACGGCCTGGAACCCAACCCCGCCTGGCGGTTGGAGGACCGCGACGCCAGAGGCCGGTTCATTCCGCTGGCCCTGCCGCGGGAGATGCCCCAGGCCTTTGTGTGCAACAACGATGAGGCCGCCTTCAACCTGGTGGAGACGCTGCGCCGCGCCGGGTATGAGGTGCCCCGGGATGTGGCAGTGACGGGATATGACGATTTCCGCTGGTCCACCCTGTGCCGTCCGCCGCTGACCACCTACCGGGTGGATGTGGAAACCATGGGCGCAACGGCGGTGGATCAGCTGCGCCGCAAGCTGCTGGGCAAGACCCCGCTGGCCCCCACCTCGGTGATCCCGGGCGCCTTTGTGCGGCGGGAATCAACTTAAAAAGAAAACTAAAAGCAGGCTAAATTTTTGCTTAGCCTGCTTTTTTACTGGATTTGACAGATTTTATTTGTCAATTCTGCCAGTGCCATCTGCCAAAAACAATGATTTCGCTGAAAAAATTCTTCCATATTGACTTAAATGCAAAGAAAATGTATACTAAATACGTAAGGTAAAAGGCGCCAAAATTTACCTAAAAAATCTGGAAGGCAATTTGGCTCGAATCCATGAGCAGCACCACTGCTTTCGAATGATTGACTTGACAAGGAGGAAAACACACAATGAAAAAGGCATTGGCATTGACCCTGGCCGCCGCCATGGCGGCGACGCTGCTTGCAGGCTGCGGCGGCGGTTCCGGCAGCTCCGCGGCCGCCAGCACGGCGGGCGGGGATTCCGCATCGGCGGAAGCGTCCGGCGTTCCCAGCTACGCGTCCCTCAAGGTGGGCGAGGATTACACCGACCTGAAGGCCGACCTCAAGCTCATCAGCCACCGCACCGACCTGATCGCGGACGGCACCTTCGACAACTATGTTGCCGAGTTCCAGAAGATGTACCCGGGCATCAACATCAAGTATGAAGGCATCACCGACTATGTGGGCGACATGACCACCCGCCTGACCAGCAACGACTGGGGCGACATCTGCATGATCCCCACCACCATTCCCCTGACCGAGCTGGGCGATTACTTCCAGGTGCTGTGCCAGCTGGACGAGATCAAGGACGAGTACAACTTCGCGGACAACCGCGCCTTCGGCCAGGATGTCTACGGCATCCCCTCCACCGGCAACGCGCAGGGTATCGTCTACAACAAGGCCGTCTTTGAAGCCGCCGGCATCACGGAGCTGCCCAAGACCCCCGATGAGTTCCTCGCCGACCTGCAGCTCATCAAGGACAAAACCGACGCCATCCCCCTGTACACCAACTTTGCCGCCGGCTGGACCATGACCGCCTGGGACGCCTATATTTCGGGCGGCGCCACCGGCGATTCCGACTGGATGAACATCACGATGCCCCAGACCAAGGATCCCTTCGCGGACCGCGGCGACGGCACCGGCCCCTACGCCGTGTACAAGATCCTGTATGACGCCGTGTCCATGGGTCTGACCGAGGATGACCCCACCACCACCGACTGGGAAGGCTGCAAGCCCATGATCAACAACGGCGAGATCGGCTGCATGGTGCTGGGAAGCTGGGCCATCGTCCAGATGCAGGCCGCCGGTGACAACGCCGACGATATCGCCTACATGCCGTTCCCCATCTCGGTCAACGGTACCCAGTACGCCTCCGCCGGCGCCGACTACTGCTTCGGCGTGAACAAGAACATCAGCGACGACAACAAGATCGCTTCGATGCTGTACATCAAGTGGATGTCCGAGTCCAGCAACTTCGCCTACGACCAGGGCGGCGTGCCGGTGCTCAAGAGCCAGGAATACCCCGAAACCCTGAAAGCCTTCGACGGCATCGCGCTGGTGGCCGATGCCCAGGCTCCTGCGGAGATCGCGGACCTGCAGCCCAACGTGAACCAGGAATCCGAGCTGTCCCTGAACGCTGACCAGACCCACGTGCAGCGCGTGGTGGAGGCTGCCATCAACGGGGATGAGAGCTACGATGACATCATCGCCGACTGGAACGAAGCCTGGAACGCCGCTGTAGACGAATATGCTCCCGCAAAATAAAGAGTTTTAAGCGGTCGGGGGCGGGCCCCAGGCGGGCCCGCCCCTCCTCTTGTATACGATCATTCCATCATCGTTAGGAGGACCCTGTATGAAATCAAACACCGCCGCCCCGGCCACGCCCCGCAAGAGCCTGCGGGAGTGGGCCAAAAGTATGCGCGGCCAGCAGATCATTGTCACGCTTGTGTTCCTGCTGGTGCCCCTGCTGCTGTTCACCTTTACCTATCTGCCCTTTTTCAAGATGGTGCAGTTCAGCTTCTATAAAATGAAGTACATCGGCAAGCGCGAGTTTGTCGGCCTCAAGAACTATATCGACGTCTTTACCCGGGACGACTGCTTCTCTGCCCTCAAGCTGAGCCTGTATTATATGGTAGGTTCCGTGGTGCAGATGGCGCTGGCCCTGCTCTTTGCCACCATCCTCAGCTTCAAGGTCAAGGGCAGCAAGTTCTTCCGCGGCGCGCTGTACTTCCCCTGCCTGATCTGCGGCATCTCGGTGGGCTTTATCTTCAAGTTCTTCTTCACCCACGGCTTTGTGCTGGACAGCCTGCTGGGCTTCCTGGGCATTCCGCTGGAATCCTGCCCCTACTGGCTCAAGGACGAATCCATCAACAACATCGTGCTGGTGGCCTGCTTGGTGTGGAAGTACGTCGGCCAGAACATCGTCATGTTCATCGGCGCCATCGCCTCGGTGGATTCCACCCTGTACGAGGCCGCCGACATTGACGGCGCCAACGCCTGGCACAAGTTCAAGGACATCATCCTGCCCTCCATCCGCACCATCGTTGTGCTCAACCTGATCATCTCGGTTTCCGGCGCTCTGTCCGCCTTCGAAATGCCCTACGTTGTCACCGGCGGCGCCTTTGGCACCTCGACCTACAACGAGTACTACATGGCCAACCTGTATCTGCAGGACAAGACCAAGTACCAGGTGGTCTCCACCAGCCTGTATGTGTTCACCGGCCCCATGGGCAGCCAGTATAACTACATCTGCGCCGGCGTTCTCATCACCATCATCCCCGCCCTGATCATCTTCCTGCTGTGCCAGGATCAGATCTATTCCGGCATGGCTGCCGGCGCCGTCAAGGGCTGATGCCCTGCGGCGGGCGTTCCCCGAGCAGCGCGCCCCGGCCCCCGGGCCGGGGCGCAGGGGGAGCGCCGTGTATCACACGCAAACCTATGACAACCAATTTTGGAGGAACATTTCATGAGCAACGTCCGGCTATTGTGCGGTGATCTGCCCAACATCCCCTGGCAGGACAAGCCCGAGGGCCAGACCCTGCCCCTGTGGCGCTACACCGAAAACCCCATCATCCGGCGCAACCCGCTGCCCGGGGTGGCCCGCATCTTCAACTCCGCCGTGGTCCCCTATGAGGGCGCCTGCATCGGCGTGTTCCGGGGCGAGCAGACCAACGGCATCCCCTTTATCTATCTGGGCCGCAGCGCCGACGGCATCCACTGGACCTTTGACCCCGAGAAAATCCCCTTTGTGGATGAGGCGGGCCAGCCCTTCATGCCGCCCTACGCCTACGATCCGCGTCTGGTCAAGGTGGAGGATACCTATTACATCATCTGGTGCCAGGACGCCTACGGCGCGGCCATCGGCATGGCAAAGACCACCGATTTCAAGACCTTCACCCGCATCGAGAACCCCTTCCTGCCCTTCAACCGCAACGCGGTGCTCTTCCCCCGCAAAATTGACGGCAAGTTCATGCTGTTGTCCCGCCCGTCGGACTCCGGCCACACGCCGTTCGGCGACATCTACGTCTCGGAAAGCCCCGACATGGAATACTGGGGCCATCACCGCCATGTGATGGGCAAGAGCGGCAACTGGTGGAAGAACGTCAAGATCGGCGGCGGCGCGGCCCCCATCGAGACCGATCTGGGCTGGCTGCTGTTCTACCACGGTGTGACCGGCACCTGTAACGGCCTGGTCTACTCCATCGGCGGCGCCATTCTGGACCGGGACGAGCCCAGCAGGGTGCTGCACCGCTGCAACACCTTCCTGCTCACGCCGGAGGAGTGGTACGAGGAGCGGGGCTTTGTGCCCAACGTCTGCTTCCCCTGCGCCACGCTGCAGGACGCCGCCACCGGACGCATCGCCGTCTATTACGGCTGCGCCGACAGCTATGTCGGCCTGGCCTTCACCACGGCGGATGAGGTGGTGGATTACATTCTGGCCCACGATGAGACGTCCGCGTCTGACCGGGAGCCGGGCAAGCGATAATGTCGCCGCGGGGGCGTGCATTCGGCTCCGCCCCCGCAATTTTTTGCAGGGCAGTGCTCCGCGCTGCCGCAAGGAGGAATCGTCTTGAGAATTTCCCAGGCGGCGCAGCAGATGCTGGACGGGACCATCCTTCCGTTCTGGCTCGGTCTGCGCGACGAGGAAAACGGCGGCTTTTACGGGTATCTGGATTTTGACCTGAACCTGGACAAAAAAGCCGAAAAGGGCTGTATCCTCAACAGCCGTATTCTCTGGTTTTTCAGCGAGTCTGCCATGCTCACCCGCCGTCCCGATCTGCGGGACGCGGCAGACCATGCCTTCCGCTTCCTGATGGACCACTGTGTGGACCGGGCAAACGGCGGCGTTTACTGGAGCGTCACCTGTGACGGCAAGCCGCTGGATACCACCAAGCACACCTACAATCAGGCGTTTGCCATCTATGCGCTGTCCGCCTACTACCGCCTGAGCGGCAACGCGCAGGCGCTGGCGCTGGCAAAGGAATTGTTCCGTCTTATCGAGACCCGCTGCACCGACAGAGAGGGCTATCTGGAAGCCTTTACGGTGGACTGGAAGCCGGAATCCAACGAGAAGCTCAGCGAAAACGGCGTGCTGGCCGCTAAGACCATGAACACGCTGCTCCATGTGTTTGAGGGATATTCCGGCCTGTACCAGGCCGACCCCCAGCCGGACGTGGAGAAGGCCATGCGCCGGATTCTGGGCATCTACGCCGAAAAAATCTACAGCCCGGAACTGCATCGTCAGCTGGTGTTTTTTGACGAGCACTACCATTCCATCATTGACCTTTACAGCTACGGCCACGACATTGAATCCAGCTGGCTCATCGACTGGGGCTGCTCCCTGCTGGGGGACCAAACCCTCCAGCGCCGCATCTTTGCCATTGACAGCGACCTGGCCGCCGCCATCTACCGCCATGCCTACCGGGACCACTCGGTCATCAACGAGTGTGAGCGGGGCAGGGATAACCTGACCCGCGTGTGGTGGGTGCAGGCCGAGAGCGTGCTGGGCTTTGTGAACGAGTATGCCAAATCCGGCGACACCCGGTACCGCGATGCCGCCGCAGACGTCTGGCACTACATCTGCGACAAGATGGTGGACAAGCGCCCCGGCAGCGAGTGGTTCTGGTGCCTGGATGAAAACGGCGTTCCCGCCACCCGCCAGCCCATCGTGGAGCCGTGGAAGTGCCCCTACCACAACGGCCGTATGTGCCTTGAACTGATCAGGAGGGACCCCGATGTCCAAGTTTGAACTGCATCCCGAGTATATCCGCCGCAAGGCGGAGCAGGAAGCGCTGCTTTCCCGCATCAACGAGAAAACTGATTTTTACAACGGTATCTATGACCGCTGGAAATACCCCGTGCTCACCCGCGACCACATTCCCCTGGAATGGCGGTATGACCTCAACGCCGCCACCAACCCCCATTTTATGGAGCGGCTGGGCGTCAACGCCGTCTTTAACGCCGGCGCCATCGAGCTCAACGGCAAATATTACCTGGTGGCCCGCGTAGAGGGCAACGACCGCAAGAGCTTTTTCGCCGTGGCGGAGAGCGACTCCCCGGTGGACGGCTTCCGCTTTTGGGACAAGCCGGTGGAGCTGCCCGACACCTGCCCCGAGGAGACCAATGTCTACGATATGCGCCTGACCAGGCATGAGGACGGCTGGATCTACGGCGTGTTCTGCTCCGAGAGCAAGGACACCACATCCAAGGACCTCTCCGCCGCTGTGGCCGCCGCCGGCATCGTGCGCACCAAAGACCTGAAAACCTGGGAGCGCCTGCCCAACCTGGTCACGAAGCGCAGCCCCCAGCAGCGCAACGTGGACCTGCTGCCGGAGTTTGTGGACGGCAAATATGCCTTCTTCACCCGCCCCATGGATGACTTTATCGATACCGGCTCGGGCGGCGGTATCGGCTTTGGGCTGTGCGACGACATCACCCACCCTGTGATCGACGAGGAGATCATCACCTCCGCCCGCCGCTACCACACCATCACCGAGGCCAAGAACGGCGAGGGCGCCACCCCCATCAAAACCGAAAAGGGCTGGCTGCACATCGCCCACGGTGTGCGCAACACCGCCGCCGGGCTGCGGTATGTGGTCTATGTCTTTGTGACCGACCTGAAAGAGCCCTGGAAGGTCATTGCGGAGCCGTCCGGTTTCCTCATTGCCCCCCGGGACTGGGAGCGCGTGGGCGATGTGTCCAACGTGGTGTTCACCAACGGCGCCATTGCCACCGAGCGCGGCGACGTCTACATTTATTATGCCGCCAGCGACACCCGGCTCCATGTGGACACCACCACGGTGGACAAGCTGCTGGATTTCGCCTTCAACACGCCCGCCGATCCGCTGCGCAGCCGTGACTGTGTGGCCCAGCGCTGCGCGCTGATTGACCGCAATCTGGAACTGCTCCGGCAGGTGGGAAAATGAAACTTTCAACTGCGGCCATTTTCAGTGAGGATATGGTCCTGCAAAGCGGCAAGCCGCTGCCCGTCTGGGGTCAGGGAACCCCCGGCGCCGCACTCCGCTGCGCCCTGGCCCCCGCTGCGGGCGGTCAGGGCGTGCAGGCGGACACAACGGTGGGGCAGGACGGCCAATGGCGTCTCACGCTGCCGGCCCTGCCGGCGGGCGGCCCCTTCACCATGACGGTGGAGAGCGGGGCGGAGCGCCGTGCCTTCCCCAACGTCTGGCTGGGTGAGGTCTGGCTGGCGGGCGGACAGAGCAACATGGAGCTGGAGCTGCAAAACAGCCGCGGCGGCGCACAGGCGCTGGCCGCCTGCGCCAACCCCCGGATTCATTTCTACGCCGTGCCCAAGGTTACCACCGGGGCCGATGCCGACGCTGCGGAGCAAAGCGCCCGCTGGCGGGTGGTGGGGCCCAAAACGGCGGCCACCATCTCCGCTGTGGCCTATTATGCCGCCCGCACTTTGGCCCGACATCTGGACAACCTGCATATTGGTGTGATATGCTGTTACTGGGGCGGAACCTTTGCCCACTGCTGGCTGCCCCGCACCGAGCTGCAAAACTTCCCCGAAGGCCGCGCCCGCATCGCGGAGTACGACGCCCGCATGGGGGACAAGACCGAGGAACAGTTTGCCGCCGAGTGCGCCGCCTACCAGAAAGAGGTGGACGCCTGGAACGACCGCATTGCCGCCCGGCGCGCGGCCGACCCGGCGGTGAGCTGGGCCACCCTCAACGCCGAGTGCGGGGCGTTTCCCTGGCCGCCGCCTGCGGGCCGCACCGGGTACCAGCGCCCCGGCAATCTCTATGAGTCCATGCTGCGCCGGGTCTGCCCCTACGCGCTGCGGGGGTTCTGGTACTATCAGGGCGAACAGGACGAGGAGCACGCCGGGGATTACCGCGCGCTGCTCACCCGCCTGGTACGGCGGTGGCGGGCGGATTGGGGGGACTGGGCGCTGCCCTTCCTTGTGGTGCAGCTGCCCATGTACGGCTCTGAGTTTGACTGGCCCGCTCTGCGCGCCGCCCAGAGCGCGGTGGTTCACCATGAGCCCAATATGGCGCTGGCGGTTCTGACCGACTGCGGCGAGGAGGACAACATCCACCCCACCGACAAGCAGACCCCCGGCACCCGCCTGGGCCTGCTCACGATGCAGACGGTGTACCACGCCCCCGTTCAGGGCCTTGCGCCCGAGATGACCTGTGCGGACTTTGCGGGCCGCCGTGCTCTCATCCGCTTTGCCAACGCGGCGGGCGGCCTGCGCCTGGCTGGGCAGGGCAGGGGCTTTGAGCTGGCCGGGCGGGACGGTGTGTTCCACCCGGCCCGGGCCGAGATCCTTGCCCCCGACACGGTGCGCCTACACTGTTCTGCCGTGCTCCACCCCGTGGCGGTGCGCTATGCCTGGCACAGCTTTGGCCCCGCCGAACTTTTTGGCGGCACCGGCCTGGCCGCCGCGCCGCTGTGCTATCCAACCATTTACCAGTAAAGGAACCATACGCCATGAACGAGCAAAATGACACCAGCCGCCAGACAAACCCCGAGGGGGGCAAGCGCAACCTTGCG
Source organism: bacterium (assembly GCA_004561545.1). Lineage (GTDB taxonomy): Bacteria > Bacillota > Clostridia > Oscillospirales > Ruminococcaceae > Gemmiger. Next base: position 3,221 of record SFVK01000006.1, on the reverse strand, counting down.
GAATCCCCCTTCTTTGCCGCCATGGGCACCCTGGGGGACGTGGTGTTCCTCAGCGTGCTGTGGCTGATTTTCAGCCTTCCCCTGGTCACAGTGGGGGCTTCCACCACCGCAGCCTTTGCGGTGGCGGGAAAAATCGCCGCCCGGCAGGACTACTTTGTGCGCCGGGATTTTATGGCCGCCTTCAAGCGGGATTGGCGCATCGCCACCAGGGTATGGGCCGTCCTGGCAGTGGTTCTGATTGTCCTTGTGGCGGACTACCAGATCGGCTTGGCCAACCCCGGCTCCTGGGGCGGTGTGCTCATTGCCGTTGCGGCGGCCATGGGCCTGTGCTGGCTCTGTGTGCTGGGCGGCGGCTTTGCGCTGCTGGGCCGCTTTGGCTATACCCGCGTGCGGGATGTGCTCAAGGACGGCGCGCTGCTCTGTGTGGCCAACCCCACTGCGGTGCTGGTCTGGCTGATTGTCCTGCTGTTCATGCCGCTGCTGCACAAAGTTGTGCCCGCGTTGTATGATTACCTGTATCTGCCGTGGCTGTTCCTGGGCGGCGGCACCGCCATCACCCTGTTCAGCTTTGCCTTGCGCCCGGCCTTCACCCGACTTGAAAAGAAAAAATGAGGCGAACATCATGCGTGCTTTCAAATTGCTCCCGGCCTGCAAAGACTACCTTTGGGGCGGGGAGCGGTTGAGAACCGATTTCCACGTCCACAGCGACCTGCACCCGCTGGCCGAGGCCTGGGTGCTCTCCGCCCACCCCGACGGCCCCAGTGTTCTGCCCGACGGCACCACCCTGCCGGACTATCTGGCCGCCAACCCCGGCGCCGCCGGAACCCACTGCGCGTCTTTTGAGGAGTTCCCGGTCCTTGTCAAGCTCATTGACGCCAAGAAGGACCTGTCCATTCAGGTCCACCCCTCCGACGACTACGCTCTGGCCCACGAGGGCCAGTATGGCAAAACCGAGATGTGGGTGGTGCTGGATGCCGAGCCGGACGCCTTCCTGTATTACGGCTTCCGTCACACCATCACCCCCGACGAGTTTGCCGAACGAATCCGCAACAATACCCTGCCCGAGGTGCTCAACGCTGTGCCGGTCCACAAGGGCGATGTCTTTTTCATCCCCTCCGGCACGCTGCACGCCATCTGCAAGGGTATTGTCATTGCCGAGATTCAGCAGAACTCCAACGTCACCTACCGCATCTATGACTATGGCCGTCTCGGCGCCGACGGCAAGCCCCGGGCGCTGCACATTCCCCAGGCCATGGCCGTCACACAGCTCTGCCCGCCGGCCCCCCAGGACTTTGGTCCCCATCTGGGCAGCTGCCGCTATTTCACCACCGATGCCGCCGCCGCTCCCTTCGCGGGCGCCGCAGACGAGACCTCTTTTGTCCATCTGCTCATCACGGCGGGGGAGGGAACCCTTGAGATGGACGGCGAAACCATGCCCCTTGCCCCCGGCGACAGCGTGTTCATCCCCGCCGGCGCCGGCGCCTACCGCGTGGCGGGCGGCTGCAAGGCGCTGGTCACCCGGGTGTAACCTCAGTTATCTTCTGCCTCCGGGAACCGTCAGGCTTCGGGCCCTTGCGGCCGGGACTGGACGGTTCCCTTGCCTGCTGGATGCAAAAGCGGCGGTCCGCTTCATTCGCTGCCGAATATCGCAAAAAGCTGCCTCAGGGGCTTTTTCTGATATGCTCCCTTCATGTTCTACAGTGTTTGTTATTTCACTGTATCGCATCAGGGGAGCATATCATTCCCTGCGGCAGCTTTTTTGGGTGCAAAAATGCGTTTTATGATCGTTCCATCCTGAACGCTTCGCACACCTGATTTGGGTTCTGCCCGGCACACACACCGCTGGCGTTGAGCGGGTTCACGCCAGCGCAGCCGCAGCGGGCCACGCAGCGCCTTGCCTGCGATCTTGCAAAACACGCATTCCGTTTACAACTCCACCCTGCGGCCGCTTACCGGTGGGCGTTGCGCTTCCAAATGGCAAACAAACCGTCCAGGATCAGCGTCTCGCGGTAATCGATGGCGGTCCCGCAGGCGGCGCGGATGCTTTCGGGCAGCGATCCGGTGGCCACCACGGCGGCGTCCGGTGCGCCCAGGGCGGCGCGGCACCGGGCAATCACGCCGTCCAGCATGGCGGCGGTACCGAACACAATCCCGCTGTGCAGGCAGTCCGCCGTGTTGGTGCCCAAAAGCCGGCGGGGCGCTGTGTCGGGGTCAACCTGGGGCAGTTGGGCGGTGTTGCGTACCAATGCGGCCAGGCTGAGCTGCGGCCCGGGCAGAATCATGCCCCCCACAATGCTCCCTGCGGCGTCCACCGCCACAATGGTGGTGGCGGTATCCATGTTCATGACCAGCAGCGGCGGCTCATGGCACCGCAGAGCGGCCACAGCGGCGCACAGCAGCTCGCCGCCCAGTTGGGCGGGGTTGTCCATCCGAATGCGCACCCCGCTTTTCAGTCCGGGTCCCACCTCCATCAGCGGCGCGGTGGTCATCTTTTGCAGGGCCTCCCGCATCCGCGCCGTCAGCGCGGGCACCACGCTGGCCAAAATCACGCCGTCCACATCCAACGGCGAGGCGCCGTAAAGCGCCAGCATATTGACAATTTTATAAACCAGCTCGTCGGAGCTCAACGCGCTGTCGGAATACAACTTGGAAGAAAAGACCCGTTTTCCGTCCGGGTCGTATCCCCCAAAAGTGATGTTTGTGTTGCCGATGTTCAGGGCCAGAAGCATAGAAAATCCCCCGTTTCACTTCATTATGCTTCTATACTATTATAAGGAAAGCGAAAATGCAATTGGTTTTTTGCGGATCACGCCCCACATCCTGTGCCCCGCCAAAGCACCGGCCCCCAGATGCAGACGGGGAAAAAATAAGTCGAAAAAAATTGAAAAAAGGGGTTGACTTTGGCGGAAAGTGTGGTATTATAAATAAGCTGTCGCGCAAGACAGCGGGTCGCTGAAAAGCTCATTTCCAGCGCTGCACCGCAGAAAAAACCATTGGATTGGCACTTTTGCGGCACAGGCGGAACAGAATTTCCCGAAAAAAGAAATTCAAAAAAATATCAAAAAGTGCTTGACAAAAAGAACTTGGCCTGATATAATAAATAAGCTGTCCGGGAGACCGGGAGCGACCACAGGACCTTGAAAATTGAACAATACTGAAACTTGTGGAACCTTAAACGTGATGGAAAATCACGATAAACAATTCCAAACAAACAAGTAATT
>SFVK01000015.1 GCA_004561545.1 bacterium | reverse complement strand
CAGAGTTGCTTTAAACAGGATGAATAACAGCAGCCGGGACCGAAGTGAACCTTCGGTCCCGGCTGCTTTGTCAAGGGCGTGGTTTCCGTGGGCGGTTACTTTTGTTCCAGCGTCGTCTTCAACCGGTGAAGAACCACTTCCAGATCTTCCTCCGTGGGTGCCGTGTCCCAGAGAATGGAAACCGAAATCCGGCTGGGCACGCGCTGCATAATCTCGGGGGTAAAAGGCTGGTCCAACGGCAGTTCCTGAATTTTCAAAGACGTTTCGCTGATGCTTTCTCCGTCCTCCCATCCCAGATTAACCATGACCGTATCGTTTCCCCTGAAATTTGCCCAGGAAAATCTCAGGTCGGGAAGCTGCTCCTTAAACAGAGCCGCGATCTCTTCCCCCGCTTCCCGTTCCATGCGTCCCCGGGTATTTTCCCGGCCATCCACCATGCGCTGACGGGGCGCTCCTTGCCAATCCTCCGTCAACATCCAAAACCGGGTTGTGACGCCAAAATAGGTATCCCTGCTCTGGTCTGACTGCACCCAGATATCGGTTTCCCGGAAGCGTCCCATCGGATCGCTGTTCTCCATCACATGGAAGGTCTGACCGGGATAGCATTCCTGCGCATAGGCGATGGCCCGTTGCTTGCCGATGTACTCTGAGAGGGGGTCTCCGTGTACCTCGTCTACAATGAGCAAGAGCGCCAGAATGATCGCAGCGCCCAGCACCCCGGCAATAAATCGTTTAATTTTTGTTGTCATTCTTCTTTCCTCCTTGAAACGCAAATCGGAAAAGTGCCGCAACGGCAATTCCCGCAAGGCAGAGCAGCACGGCAACTCCGGCTGCTGTCGTGGCAGACGCCAGAATATCATACCAGGAATCCCCAGGGTTAGCCACTGCGTTCATCACCTGGGTGTAGGATGCCAGCAGGGCCGCTGCGACCAACACCCACTTACAGCGGGATGGTCCGGTCCAATACGCCAGCCCTCCAATCAGCGGATAAATCAGCATCACCAGTATCCCGTGGCGGGGGCTGAAAAACAGTGCTGTTCCCAGCAGAATCCCGGCCGCAAGAAAAAGAAACAGCCACAGATTCATCCGGTCACGCAGCTTTTTCAGCACCCGGGCGTCATCCGGCTGCGCAGCGGCAGGCGGGTGGTCCAGGCCTTGGCAAAGATCCGGGAACCTGGCCCGGCAGGCCGCGCAGGAGTCAAGATGGGTGCGCACCAGCACCGCGCTGGCGGCGCTGGCAACGTCATCCTGCACCAGCGGAGCAAGATCCGCACAGACTTCGCAGGAAATGGTACCGCATTCATTCATCGGTAAAGCCCTCCTTTTGCAGAGTATCCCGCAGTTTTTGGCGGGTTCGGTGTTCCAGCACACGGGCGGAACCTTCGGAGATTTGCAATTTTTCGGCTATTTCGGTGTAAGAGTAGCCCTTTGCCCGGAGCTCCACAACCTGCCGGGCGCGGGGCGGCGCCTGCTCCAGCAGCTCCCGCACCCGGGCCAGCGCCAGGCGGGCGTCGGTACAGGCGGGCAGGTTGTCCTGCCCGAGACATCGTTCCAAAATGGCATCCGGATCATCCAGACTCAGGGCCGGATGACGGCGGCGCAATTCTTCAATCCAGACATTGCGGGCGATGCCAAACAGCCAGGTTTTCACGCTGCCTTCCCCCCGGAACGTGGGCAGCCGCCGGAGCACCCGAAGGAACGTTTCGCTCAACAGGTCCTCGGCCCAGACCGGATCGTGGGTCAGAAAACAGCAATACCGATACAAATCGCTGCGATATCTGGCATACAACTCTTCCAGTTCGGGGATCTTCAATCTCCGCACCTCCTTCCCAGTCAGCGATCAAGAGCTCTTTCGAACCTATCAGTGCAGTTTCGCCTGCTTTTGTTACAGGATACAACAAAAAATCCCGCCACAGCTTTCATGGCGGGATTCTGGATGGGACAGATTATTCCTCCCCGGACGCCGGGGCAGGCTCCCGGGTTGGCTCCGGTGTGGGGGCCGGGTCCTCGGCGGGGGTAAAGAGAGCCTCCACAGAGCCGTCATCCTTTTGATTGGAGACATCCAGTGTGCCGCGGTCGCTGGCGGTCAGACCGTTGCCCTGGGTGTCCAGAATGATGGCGGCGGCAAAGCGGATCTTGTAATCCAGATTGTTGGCGGTGCCAAGGCGGACCGAGACACGGCCCTCATAGAGTACGCTCAGCTCGCTCATATCGGTCATTGTGATGACGGTGGCGCCGTCCAGCAGGCCGTGCTGCTCCAGCTCGTCCAGAATGGTGTACAGCGCATCATTGGCGTTGGTCTGGGCCTGCGCCTGCTCGGGCGTGGACTGGCCGGGCTGGGGGGTGGCGAGGGCGGCGTCCGGGTCGCTCCCGCTGGCCAGGCTCAGGAAGGTTCCGGGCGCGGTGCTCTGACCGTCCACAAGATTTGCTTCCAGAAGAACCAGCCCGCCCGACGGTTCGGCGGATTCCACGCGCAGCACCTTGAGCTGCTCACTGAGGACCAGCCAGCTCCCGTTATACTGCAGTTTGAACCGCTCGGTGGCGGGCTGGACCTTGATGACCACCGTGCCGGGGAGCTGCACGTCCACCTGGGCCACGTCAAGATACGGCAGGGCGGCCAGCAGCTGGGCGGACTTTTCTTTGGTGGAAAAACCCAGGAGGTTGTCCCCCACGTTGACCCCCAGCAGGTCAATGATCTGTTCCTCGGTGTAAATGCCGGTATTGGCCGGGGTGGTGCGGTCGGGGTTTTCCACCCGGAAATCGGTGACCTTGAACAGCAGATTGATGGAGAGCACAACGCCCAGGGCCAGTACCCCCGCCACGCACAGCGCGCCCACAATGGCCTTGCGGCGCCGGCGGCGAAGCTGCTCGGCCCTGGTCACGCGGCGCTGGATCTGGGGCGCACCGCCACGGTAGCCGGCTTTTTGGGGATTTTGCTGGCCGCGTCCCCTTGCAGGCGCGGCGTTGGCCGGCCGCTGCGGGGACTGTGCCGCATTTGCCGGGCGTGCGGTCCTGGAATGGGAGGCGGCACGCGGGGCGGATGCCGGGCGGCTCCCCTGCTGTTTTTTGCCGCCCTTGTTCTTTTTGCGGGGCGCGGACGGCGGGGCGGCACGGCGCTCCAGCCCCACACGGTCCTGTACGCTGCGGGGATTGTGGGCGGCCTGGGGAGGCACATGATTCTTTTGGCGGCGGCTGCGCTGGTCGCGGTCCATGGGCGGTGCCTCCTTTCATTGTTTTTAAAATCCGCCGTGAGCGTACAAACGCGGAGAGGAGCCTGCGACTCGTTCCTCCCCGCGGCAAATCACTGTGCGGTTTTGACCAGTTCCAGAAGCTTGCTGGTGATCAGGTCCAGGCTATGGGGGTTGCCCAGCGTCCGGGCGGCGGCGCCCATGGCGGTGAGCCTGCCCGGCTCCGCCAGAAGGTCCTGAACGGTATGAATGAGCGTTTCGCCGGTCAGATCCTTCTCCTCAATGACAACGGCGGCACCGGCATTTTGCAGTTCCAGGGCGTTATAATACTGATGGTTTTCCGCCACGTTGGGACTGGGGATCAGGATGGACGCGCGGCCCATGGCTTCCAGCTCGGCCAGCGTGAGAGCGCCGGAACGGGAAATGACCAGATCGGCGGCGGCCAGGAGCTGGGGCATATTGTCGATGTATTCCTTCACCACCAGGTTCTCGCCGGGGGCAAAGCCCTCCCTGGCGGCAAGGTCCTGAAAGAGCTGGACCCCACGGCTGCCGGTAGCGTGCAGATGAAGAATGTTCTGCCGGGTCTTTTGTTCCCAGCCGCACAGGCAGGCCACCACCTCATTGATGCGGCGGGCGCCCAGCGAACCGCCAAAGCTGAGAATCACGGTGCGGTTACCGGCGTGAAGCGCGGCACGGGCGGCGGCACGGTCCTGGGTCAAAATTTCGGGCCGGACAGGATTGCCCACAACGACGGTCTTTTCCGGGGCGCCCAGCTTTTCCACTGCGGCAGCGGAGGCGGCAAAGACCACATCCACATCCTTGGCCAGCAGCTTGTTGGTCACACCGGGGAAGGCGTTCTGCTCATGGATGGCGGTGCGGATGCCCTTTTTGGCGGCGGCACGCACCACCGGACCGCTGACGTAGCCGCCGCAGCCGATGACCAGGTCGGGCTGGACCTGGCGCAGAATGGCGGATGTGCGGGGTCCTGAGAGCGCCAGATGATAGAGGGCCACCACATTGCGGCCAATGTTTTTGGGCATCAGCTTGCGCTGAAAGCCGTTGATCTCGATATGGTGGAAGGGGTACCCGGCTTTGGTGACAAGACCGTACTCCATGCCTTCCTTCCGGCCGGCAAAGTGGATCTCGGCGGTGGGGTCCGCAGCGCGCAGGGCGCCCGCAATGGCAAGGGCCGGGTTGATATGGCCGGCGGTGCCGCCGGCGGCGATGAGAACGCGCATTTCAAACAACTCCTTAACGGTTATACCGGGTTGCGGCGGTAGGTCCTGCGGGCGGTGCCGCCGTTCATGCGCCGGGCCAGCTCCTCCTGCTCGCAACGGCGCTGGGCCAGGGCGCGGGCGTTGCCGGCGCGGGAAATACTGAGCATAACGCCCATCTCGCACAACAGAATCAAAAGGCTGGTGCCTCCCGATGAGAAGAAGGGCAGACTGATGCCGGTATTGGGCAGCGTGGCGGTAACCACGCCGATATGGCAGAAGGTCTGCCACGCGATTTGAGCCATGATGCCAATGCCCAGCATGGTGCCGAAATAATCCGGGCAGCGCAGGGCGATGAAAATGCCCTGAATGATGAGGGCGGCGAAAAGCGCAATGCAGAGCAGCGCCCCAACAAAGCCCAGCTCCTCGCACAGGACCGAGAAGATAAAGTCGTTGGTGGCCTCAGGCAGCCAGAGGTGTTTCTGACGGCTGTTGCCGATGCCAAGACCGGTCAGCCCGCCGGAGGCGATGGAATACAGGCTCTGCTGGGTCTGGTAAAGAACTTCCTCGTCCCCGCCGGATGTCAGACCCCAGGCGCCCAGACGCTGCTGAACGTAGTTATTCTGGCTGGTGAGCATATAGACCAGGGCCGCCGCGCCCACTGCGCCCACCGGCAGCAGCCAGCGCAGGCCGATGCCGCCGCAGAACAGCATGGTGCCCGCAATGAGGATGAGCAGAATAATGGCGGAGTTGTGGGGCTCCTTATAGAGCAGAAACACATAGGGCGCCAGCGGCAGCAGCGGACCCAGAATGCCGTGAACAAAGCCGCCGCGCTGCTCATAGTGGGCGTCCGCCCAGCAGGAAATGCCCAGGATGGTGGAGAACTTTGCCAGCTCGGAGGGCTGAAGGGAAGAGCCAAAAAGGTACACCCAGCGGTAACAGCTGTTCTGGGGCTCGCTGAACAGCGCCAGAACCAGCAGCGCGAGGGTGAGAGCGTAGAGATACCACTGCATATGCCGCAGACTGCGGTAATTGATGTTTGAGATGATAAACATCATGGCAATGCCAATCACCGCGACAATGACCTGCGGCTTGATGAAAAAATAGATATCGCCGCCCTTGCGGTAATAGCCGGTGGAGTAGCTGGCGGAAAACAACATAATCAGGCCGTAGACCAGAACCAGCAGCAGCGTGCCGACAAAGGACCAGGAGACCGGACCCCGTTCCTCTTTGCGGAAGCTGATCTCCTTGAAAAAGCGGCCAATGTTGCCAAAAGCCAGATCAAAAATACGGGCAAGCGTCATGCGGGAAGGGAGCCTCCTTTCGCTCCGGGGATGGGGTCACGCGAGATAAATGTACATCAGCCCCAACACGACGCCCACAAAGGCGATGAAGCTGAAGAAAAAGTCAATCTTGACTTCACGCCAGCCACGCATCTCAAAGGCATGATGGATGGGCGTCATACGGAAAATCCGTTTGCCGTGGGTCGCTTTATAGTACACACGCTGGATCACCACCGTCATGGCGTCCCAGATGTAGACAATGCCAAAGAACAGCACCAGCTCGGGGCGGCCCATGAGAAAGGCCAGCGCCGTGACCATGCCGCCCAGGAACATACTGCCGGTATCGCCCATGAACACTTTGGCAGGGTAAAAGTTCCACACAAGGAACCCTGCCATTGCGGCGGCCGTGGCGGCGGCCAGCACCGCCACATGGTAGAAGCTCAGCATACTGGCCGCCAGCAGATAGCCCAGCATGGAGACAAAGGTCACGCAGGAGCAAAGACCGTCCAGGCCGTCGGTAAGGTTGACGGCGTTGACCAGAAAGATAATGCCAAAGAACGCGATGGGATAGTAAAGCCATCCCAGATCCACCGTCCCCACAAAGGGCAGAGCGATCAGGGTGGTCATCAGCCCCTGGGCATGGAGCCCCAGCATGAACCCGGCTGTGACAAGAAATTGCAGAACCAGCTTCTGCCAGGCCAGCAGGCCAAGGTTGCGGTGGCGCACCACCTTGATATAGTCATCCAGAAAGCCGATGAAGCCGGAGCCAAAGGCCAGGAACAGCGCCAGCATGGCGGCACGCACCTGAGCGGTGCCCAGCAGATCCGGCGCATAGCGGCGGAACCCGATATAGACCAGCCCGCAGGAAACCAGGATGCCAAAGATAAAGCACAGACCGCCCATGGTGGGTGTGCCCTGCTTTTTGTTATGCCAGGTCGGCCCGGATTCCCGGATGGTCTGGCCGAAGTGCAGCCGGCGCAGCGCCGGGATCACAAAACAGCCCGACAGTGCCGTGATGGTAAAGGCGCCGATCGCCGCAGCGGCCAGCATCCAGGATACAATCGTCCCCATGTGGTATTCCCCCAAAAAATCAGGTATTCGGCAGTTCCGCGTACAATGCGGTGAGCACATCCTCCAGTTTCATGGCGTGGCTCGCCTTGGCCAGCACCACATCACCGGGGTGCAGCGTATGCCTTAGATATTCTACTACTTCCTGCGCCGTTTGGCAATGGACCGCAGCAATTCCTTTCTGGGAGGCCGCCTGCGTCATGGCGATGCTCAGCGGGCCGTAGGCCACAAGAAGGTCTGCGGACCGGGCCGCCCAGGCGCCCACCTGGCGGTGGCCGGTTTCACTGGCGGAACCCAGTTCCAGCATATCGCCCAGCACGGCCACGCGGCGTCCCCCCTTGCCGGGGGTGCGGGTGCGCAGAAGGTCCAGCGCGGCTTTCATACTGTCGGGGCTGGCGTTGTAGCAGTCCTCAATGAAGGTGATTCCGCCGTGGGTGACAATGTTCTGCCGCATCCCGGTCGTCTGGTAGTTGGCCAGCGCACGGGCCGCCCGGGCATGGTCCAGCCCCAGCCGGGTGGCGGCCGCATAGGCGGCCAGCGCGTCATATACCGTGTGATTGCCCGCCGTGGGAATGGTCACGGCAAAGCGTTCCTCCTCCCCGGCTCCGGTATCCACCAGGGTAAAGGCGGTGCCCTCCCCTGCCGGGCGGATTTGCTCCGCACGAACCTCTGCCCGTTTGGATGTTATCCCGAACCACACAGGCCGCAGCCGCCCGGGCAGCGCTGCGGTGGGAAGCAGGTCATCGTCGGCATTGAGAGCCAGCGGCGCGCCGTCGGGCAGGCCCTGACAGATTTCCAGCTTTGCTTTGAGTATATTCTCGCGGCTGCCGAGATTTTCCAGATGGCAGACCCCGATGTTGGTGATGATCCCCGCAGAGGGCCGCGCCGTGCGGGCCAGGCGGGCAATCTCGCCCAGGCTGCTCATCCCCATCTCCACGACCGCGTACTCGGTGGTATCCTCCAGACGGAACAGCGTATTGGGCAGTCCGATCTCATTGTTCTGGTTGCCCTCGGTCTTGAGGGTATTGCCAAAGGCGGAGAGCACCGCATAACAGAATTCCTTGGTGGTGGTTTTGCCCACGCTGCCGGTCACGCCGATCATCAGCGGGCTGAAAAGCATCCGGTAATTGGAGGCCATGCGGATCATGGCCCGATGGCTGGAGGGCCAGATCACCAGGTGATCCTCGGGCACACCGTCCACGGGATGGTTGGCAATGATATATTCCGCCCCGGCGCGGTAGGCGGCGGCGGCAAAGTCATGGCCGTCCACCCGCTCCCCGGGGAAGCAGACAAAGACACAGCCGGGGACCACCTTGCGGGAATCCGTCACCACGGCGGTGATGGGGACCGGGCGGGCCAGCGTCAGCCCGGCCAGCAGTTCATTGGCGTTCATGGGTTTCATGGGGATCACGCTCCTTTTGATGATTCGGGAGATTCCTCCGCTGCGGCGTCCATCGCTTCCTCCTGTGCCGGGTCGGTGGACTGCGCCTCGCCGGTGGTGAGGGTCACCACCGTGCCCAGCGGTACGGTGGTGCCGGCCTCCACATCCTGGGAGAGTACGCGGGCGGAAGGGTCGCCGGACACCCCGGCGTTGATGCCTGCAGATTTGAGCATCTGCACAGCAAAGGTTCCGGTTTTGCCCACCGCGTCGGGCACTGTGGCCGTCTGGTCGGTGGCGGACTGGGTATAACAGTAAACGGTGGAGCCGGCGGGCACCTCGGTGCCGCCTGCCGGGTACTGGTAGATCACATCGCCGTCGCTGCTGTCCACAAAACGGTGGGACAGCCCGGCGGCATTGAGCTGGACCTGGGCGGAGGTCCAGCGGGTACCGATGAGGTTGGGCACCTTGACGGTGCCGGTGGCATCGTAGGAGGAATCCCGCTCAATGCCCAGGTAGGGTGCAATCTGGCTGATGATGTTTCCGGTGACCGTGGCCACAATCTGGGAGGCGTAGTCATAGATCCAGCGGGGATCGTCCAGCATGACCAGCACCAGAATCTCGGGGTCGTCGGCGGGCAGGATGGCGGCAAAGCTGATGGCCTTGCGGTAGTCCCCGTCGGGGCGGTATTTATAGACGCCCTTCCAGTCCAGCTGTTCGCCGGTGCCGGACTTGCCGCCGATGCGGTAGCCCGCCACATAGGCGTTGCGGCATTTATGGGTGGTGTCGTTGATATTGCTGCCCACGTTGTTCTCCATCATCACGCGGATCTGCTCGCTGACCTCCTCGCTCACCACCTGACGGCGGATTTCGGGCTCCGCCTGCCAGACCACGTTGCCGGTATCATCGGTCATGTAGTCCACCACATAAGGGGTGACCAGGTAACCGCCGTTGACGGTGGCCGCCACAGCCGTGGCCATCTGGATCAGGGTGAGCTTCTGGGACTGACCGAAGGCGGAGGAATAGAGGTCGGTGACCACGTCCTCCATTTCCTTCTGGGTTTTGGAGATGCCTTTGGCCTCAAAGGGCAGGTCAATCCCGGTGGTCTGGGTTAGGCCAAAGGCCTGATAGTAGTTATAGAAGAAATCAGGATTCATCTTCTCGGCCGCCTGGATAAAGTAGAGGTTGCAGCTCTCGTTGAGCGCCCCCGCCATGTCCAGCCAGCCGTGGGTGCTGCCCTCGGCGCAGCGGTAGGTGTGCTCCCATTCGGTACCCTCAAATACCGTCAGGCCGCCGCCGCAGTAAAACTGCTGGCCGGCATCCATCAGGCCGGAATCCAGCGCGGCGGCGGCCGTCATGAGCTTAAAGACAGAGCCGGGATAATACAGTTCTGTCACAGCCTTGTTTTTCCACTGGGCCTCCCGGATCATGCCCTGAAGCGCAACTTTTTCGCTGGAAATTTCCTTTTCGGTCCCGTCGTCCTGAACCTCGGTGCGGGGCTCGGTGCCGATCACGCCGTCGGCAATCAGATCCGCCACGTTGTCCTGGCCCAGGCGGCTTTGCAGGGTGGAGATCTCCTCCGCCGAGAGGGCGCTGCCCGCGTTGTCCAGAATGGCCTGGAGTTTGGGTTCCGTGATGGCATAGGGATCATTGGGGTCGAACTGGGGCTGGGTGGCCATGCCATAAATGGCGCCGGTCTTGACATTCATCACAATGGCGCTGCCGCGGTTCTGGACATTGTAATCCTCAATGGCCTTGGACAGCTCGGTTTCCAGAACGCTCTGGATATTATCGTCGATGGTCAGGTGAAGATTGGAGCCGTTGATGGGATCATGGGTGTCGGATTCCTCGTTGGCCAGCTCATAGCCCCAGGCGTTCTCGCTGCTGATGGTGCGGCCCGGCGTGCCGGAAAGCTCTTCGTCATAGGATTTTTCCAACCCGTATATTCCGCTGCCGTCGCTGCCGCAGAAGCCCAGAACCGACGAGAGGAAGGAACCGCAGGGGTATTCCCGGGTGGAGGAGGCCTCCTTGTACATGGAAAGGACCTTCTCCTTTTTGGCGTTTTCATCGCCTTCGGGCAGACCGTTGGTCACCCGCTCGGTGTTGGCATAGTCAATCACGGCCTGGGCGGTCACCATATCCACGCCGGTGGCAATGACACGGTACTCCTTGTCGGTGCGGCTGAGCTCTGCCTGAATTTGTTCCGCAGTGGGGGTGCCGCCCAGCAGCTCACTGATTTTCTGACTGGCTTGCTCCACATAGTCCTGATTGCACTTGGAAGGGTTGGCGATGATGTTCCACACCACCGTGGACTTGGCCAGCAGTTTGCCGGTGGAGGAATAGATGGAACCGCGGGTGGCGGGGATCCACTCATCGGAAAGCTGCTGTTCGGTGGCCTGAATCCGGTACTGCTCCGCGTCGCGAAGCTGCAGCACATAGAGCTGGTAAATGAGCAGGCCAAAACCGAAGATGATGAAAACCGCCACAATGATCAGCGTGCGCAGACGCAGCGACAGGTCAGCCACATGGCGCTGCTGGGGTTTGCGGCGGGGCGTGTTGGGTTCCTTGGGCATGGTTCAGTTCCTTCAGTCAAGCGTTATAATGTCAAAAAAGCGTGCTCCGGTTGGGATGCACGCTTGAGCGCAAAACGGAAACAAATCACGGATCAAAGCTGCCGATCAGGCTGAGCGCCGCCGCCTTGAGGCCTTCCAGCAGCTTGCCGGTGCTGCCGGCGGACTTCTCGATCACACTCTCGTCCTCCAGACGGATATAAGTAATCTGGCTGGGGTCCGCCTTGACCAGGCCCAGGCGCCCCTCGGCAACATCCTGCGCGCTGGTGCGGTTGGTGATGCTGTCCATGGAGGAGGAAAGATAATCGTAATAGCTCTGCGCATTGGTCAGATCACGCCGGGCGGCGTCAATCTCGCCGGAAAGCTGGGTGATCCGCGCCTGGCTGGCAACGATGCTGACGATCAGCCCCACAAACAGCGCGATGACAAGCACCGCGCCGGCGGTCCCGGCGGCCTGGCGGGCCTTGCTTACGCCGTAGCGGCCCCCACGGACCACCCGAACCCGGGGTTCTGCGGCAGCTTGTTTGCGATGTGCGGTGTTCATGGATGCGGCTGCGGAAGTCGCCATGGGTACCACCCCTTTCTATCGATACGGGACAAAATGAAAATCAGAGTTTTTCCAGCACCCGGAGCTTGGCGGAACGGCTGCGGCGGTTGCCTTCCCGTTCGGCGGCATCCGCCTCGATGGGCTTGCGGGTGATCAGTTTGGCTTTGGGCACGCCGCCGCAGGTGCAGACGGGCTGCTCCGGCGGGCAGATGCATGCCTGGGCCCAGCGGCGGAATTTTTGCTTGACCAGCCGGTCCTCCAGGCTGTGGAAGGTGATGATACAGAACCGTCCGCCGGGCGCCAGACGGCTGAAAATGGCTTCCATCCCCTCGTTGAGGGCGTCCAGCTCGCCGTTGACGGCAATGCGCACCGCCTGGAAGCTGCGGCGGGCGGGGTTTTTGTTTTTGCGGCGTTCGGCGGGCGGCATGGCGGAGGCAATGACGTCGGCAAACTGCATGGTGGTCAGGATGGGCGTTTGTTCCCGCACCTTAACGATTTTGCCCGCAATCTGCCAGGCGTAGGGTTCCTCGCCGTAGTCCCGCAGAATGCGGGTCAGCTCCTCCCGGTCCAGGGTATTGACCAGATCGGCGGCGGTCGGCCCCTGCTGGCTCATGCGCATATCCAGCGGGGCGTCCGCGTGGTAGGAAAAGCCCCGCTCCGCATCGTCCAGCTGATGGCTGGAGACCCCCAGATCCAGCAAGGCCCCCTGGATGGCGGGGATGCCCAGCTCGTCCAGCACGCGGGCGGTTTCCCGGAAATTGGCCTGAACCACCCGGGCGGGCAGGCCCTTGAGCCTTTCGGTGGCGGTTGCCACCGCATCCGGGTCCTGATCCAGCGAGATCAGCCGCCCGGTGGTCAGGCGCTTGGCAATTTCCTTTGAGTGGCCCGCACCGCCGGCCGTACCGTCCAGATAGGTACCGGCGGGGTCAATGGCCAGTCCGTCCAGGCAGGGGCCCAGAAGCACCGGAACATGATTGAATTCCATCAGCAGCTTCCTCCCTGCCCTGCGTTAAAAGTCAAGATTCTCCATGGCTGCGGTAAATTCCTCATCGGAACCGGCCTGGCTGGCTTCCCAGTCCTGCGTGTTCCAGATCTCGGCAAAGGTGCGGTTGCCGATCACCGTCACGTCATGGTCCAGGTTGGCATATTCCCGCAGCTTGGCGGGAAGCTGGATGCGGCCCTGTTTGTCCGGCGTAACCTCCACCGCAGAGGAGTAGAGCATTCGGCTCACATTGCGGCCCTTGACCAGGCCCTTCTCGGCAATGCGCTCGGCCACCTTCTCAAACTCCTCGGGGGGGAAAGCCGCCAGGCAGTGGTCCAGCCAGCGGGTGACAAGGAAGGTCTCCCCCATGCCGTCCCGGAATTTGGCGGGGAAATTCAACCGGCCCTTGGCATCGATGGCGTAATCATACTGACCCACGAACATGGTTGAAAACTCCCCCTTTCCGGCCGACGCAGTCGATTTTTTGACGTCCGGCGGGAAAAGCGCGGTTGAAAACTCTGTTGATAACGTGGAAAACTACCCACTTTTAACCCTAGCTCTCCATTTTTACCCACCGGGACATTTATATAGTACCAAATCACGGGGCAAAAAGCAAGCCCGCAGCGCCAAAAAAGCGCTGCGGGCAGGAACTTTTCACATTTCGTTTGGGGGTGGGGAGCGGTGGGGAACCACCGGCCGGTCAGGGCTTGGGCTTTTTGGCGCCGCGCATATCCCGGCTGGCGACGTTGCGCAGATTCATCCGGGTGTTTTTGATGTCGGCCACGCTGCGCGCCAAAACCTCCTCAGAGTTTTTCAGGATGCTCTCGCAGTAGGTGGCGGAGGCGCGGTTCAGCTCCTTGGCCTGGTTCTGAGCGGCGTTCACAATTTCCACTGCCGCCTTTTGGGCGCGCTTGGTGATCTCCTGATCCGAGACCAGAACCCGGGCTCGTTCCTCGGCCTGTTTGATGATGTTGTCGGCTTCCTGCTGGGCGGTTCGGACAATCTGCTCCCGGTCCGATACAATCTTTTTGCTGTCCCGCAGCTCATCGGGAAGGTTGTTGCGCACCTCATCAATGATGTCGCGGCAGCGCTCCACATCCACCACACGCTTGGTCGCGGCGAAGGGCACCGAGGTCCCTTCCTCCAGCGTTTCTTCCATCAGATCAAGCAGTTCCTCAACATTCATAGCTGTTCCTCTTTCTCATAGCGGGTGACAAGAATCTTGCCGTATTTGTATTGTCTGACCTGCACAAGCCCCTGCACCGTCCCGGGCAGGCCGGCGGTCAGCTCGGTTTCGCACAGAACCACGCCGCCGGGCGCCATATGGCTGCTGAGCAGCGGCAGGGCTTTGGCCACCGTGCCGTAATGGAAGGGCGGGTCCAACAGAGCCAGATCAAACTGTTCCCGGGTGGTGGCCAGAAAATGGAAGGCATCGTCAGGAATGACCCGGCTTTTGGAAAAGACCCCTGCGGTTTTGCAGTTGGCCAGAATGACGCCAACCGCCTCGCGGGAGGTATCCAGAAACACGCAGCGGGCCGCCCCGCGGGAGAGCGCTTCGATGCCCAGCTGGCCGCTGCCCGCAAAGAGATCCAGCACGCGGGCGCCCGGCACCAGAAACTGCACGCTGGAGAACATGGCCTCCTTGACGCGGTTGATGGTGGGGCGGGTCACGTCCTCCCCCGGAAGGGAGGCCAGATTTTTGCCGCGGGCCGTGCCCGCAATCACGCGCATCATTTGGTTCGCCTGCCTTTCATCTTTTCATTATGCCGGGTTTGAGAGACATTGTCAAGGGAGAATTTGCGGTTTGTTCTCACTGCCGCAGCGCGTTATAAATCTGCTCGGCCTTGGCGTGGCTGATGCCTTTGACCTCTTCCAGGTCCGAGATGGACGCCGCGCGGACCGCTGCCACCGTTTTGAACCGGGCCAGCAGTGCGGCGCTGGTCTTCTCCCCCACCCCGGGGATGTCGGTCAGGGTGGCGGCATAGGACTTTTTGCGCATCATCCGCTTGCGGTAGTCGTTGGCATAGCGGTGGGTTTCGTCCTGGATGCTGGTCACAAAGGTAAAAATATTGCGGTTGCGGTTGAGGGCGATCTCGCCGCCGGCATCATCCACAATGGCGCGGGTGCGGTGGTGGTCGTCCTTGACCATGCCAAAGGTGGGCACACGCTCCAGCGCGGTTCCCCGCAGCGCGGCGCGGACCGCGCTGACCTGACCGCGGCCGCCGTCGATGAGCAGCAGGTCCGGCAGCGCCGCAAACTGGTTGGCGTCGTTGTCCGGCTTTTCCCCGCGCCGGGCCGCCTCATACTCGGCAGCGCGGCGGGAAAGCGCCTCGGCCAGCGAAGCGTAGTCATCGGTGCCCGCCACGGTTTTCATTTTAAAGCGCCGGTACCCGGTGCGATAGGGCTTGCCGTCCCGGAACACCACCATGCCGCAGACGCTGGACCCGTCGCCCCAGTTGGAGATATCATAGCTCTCAATGATGCGGGGCGGCGCTTTGAGCCCCAGGACCTGAGCGGCCTCCTCCAGCAGTTTTTCCTCCCGGGTGTAGCGGCCGCTCTCCCGGCCCAGGCGCTCCACAGCGTTGGTGTAGGCCATGGTGACCAGCTTGGCCACATCACCGCGCTGGGGCACATAGAGCTCCACCTTGCTGCCCCGGGATTCGCTGAGGGCCTGATGGAGCGCCTCGGCGTCGGGGGGAAGGGCGTCCACGGCGATGGTTTTGGGGATGGTTTCCCCGTCCAGATAGTATTGGGGCAGAAACTCCTCCCGTACGGCGTCAATATCGGTGGTATCATGGAACATAAATTCCCGCTTATCGGTCAGGCGGCCTTCCCGGTAGCGCAGCACGGCGGCGCAAACCGCCCGGGAGGTGCCGGCCAGCGCGATGACGTCCATCTCGGCGCCGGACTCCATGACCACCTTTTGACCGGCGGACACCCGGTCAATGGCGGCGATCTGGTCCCGCAGGATGGCGGCGCTCTCAAAGTCCAGCCGTTCCGCAGCGGCCTCCATCTTTTCCCTGAGCTGGCGCACAATGTCCTTTTTGCCGTAGCGGATCATGCGCAGCGCGCCCTGGACGGCGTCGTTGTAGGCCTGGCAGCTCACTTTGCCGCTGCACACCGCCATACACTTGCCGATATGGGCGTTGAGGCAGGGGCGGCCCTTGCCGATGTCCCGGGGAAATTCCTTGTTGCAGCGGGGCAGCAGAAAGCAGTTCTGGGCGGTCTCCACCATCTCCCGCACCGCAAAGGAGGAGGTGAAGGGGCCGATATAATCAGCATTCTCGTCATCCTTTTGCAGCGCGGCGGAAAGCCGGGGCCAGTCCTCCCGGGTTACCTTGACATAGCTGTAGCCCTTGTCATCCTTGAGCAGAATGTTGTATTTGGGGGTATGGGCCTTGATCTGGCTGGCTTCCAGCACCAGTGCCTCAAACTCGCTCTGGCACACAATGACGTCAAAGGTGAAGGCGTGGTGGATCATCTGGGTCACCTTGGCGTCATGGGGCACGCCCTCGCGGAAATACTGGGAGACACGGGTGCGCAGCCGCTTGGCCTTGCCGATATAGATGATGGTGTCGCTTTTGTCCCGGATGATATAGACCCCGGGCAGCAGCGGCAGCATACAGGCTTTTTTGTACAGTTCGGGTTTGGTCATGGCGTTTGATCCTCGCGGCACAAAGACAAAAAAGGCGGGTGATTCACTCACCCGCCGCAGAATCATAAAGAACAGATTACTCGGTGAAGCCGGAATTGACCAGCTTGACCAGGCCATCCACAGCAGCCTGCTCATCGGTGCCGTCCGCAATGATGCGGATGGTGGTGCCGCCCACAATGCCCAGGCTGAGCACGCCCAGCAGGGACTTGGCATTGACACGGCGCTCTTCCTTCTCGACCCAGATGGAAGACTTATACTCGTTTGCCTTCTGAATGAAGAAGGTAGCCGGACGAGCGTGCAGACCAACCTGATTCTCAACGGTAACTTCTTTAACGTACATAATTATTCTCTCCTACTTATAAAAAATGATACGCCCAAGCCTTCTACCGCGGGCTATATTCAGGCGGTATTGCACAGTTATGGGCCGCCTTGATTGTTTCTATTTTATCCCATTTGTTCGACTTTGTACAGTGGAAAATTACAAATTTGTCATGATTCCGCATTTGGCACAAAACGGATATGCCGTCTTTGTACAGATTTACCAGTTAATTTTCCACTCTATTGGTGATAGCTACGAAAAGGTTACCGCGTCCCCGATACCGGCTGGCACCGGCGCAGGATCAGTTCCCGGCAAAGGCGGGTGCTGTTGGGATCGGTTGCCGGGTCAAACACATTGCGCACCCCGTCGGGAGCAAAGCCCATCCGACGGTAAAGGCCCATTGCGCCGGTGTTGCAGTCCAGCACGGCAAGCCAGGGCCGGGGATGCTCCGGCAGCTTTTTGATGGCAAACTCCAGCAGTTTGGCACCGATGCCCTGGCCCCGGGCCTCCGTTTTGACAAACAGATGGCCGATCTCGCCGGTTTTATGGCAGACCCCCACCAGACCGTCCGGCACATCTGCGGTGGAGTGGAGATAGAACGCCCACCCTTCCCCGCGCTGCCGCGCCAGCTCCTCCCGCATGGCGGCGGGGGTGTGGGCCTCCACATAGGCGGGAGCACAGATGTCGCGGCACATCTGCATCCAGCCCTCGGAATAAATGGCTGCAGCGGCATCCAACTGGGCATCCGTGCGGATGAGCTGGGCCCGCTCGGTACGTTTCCAGCGGGGAATCTGGGTGATGGGATGGGTTTCGCACCAGCTTTCGTAGAGGTCCGGCCGGCGCTGGCGGGTGCGGGCACGGCTCTGACAGCCGCGCCAGGCGTCAATTTTGTTGTGGTCCCCCGTGAGGAGCACCGGCGGCACGGGGCGGCCTTCCCAGACCTCGGGGCGGGTGTACTGGGGATATTCCAGCAGGCCATCCCAGTAGCTCTCTTCCTGGTAGCCTTTTTCCTCCGCCAGGACGCCGGGCTGCAGGCGGAGCACGCTGTCCGCCACCACAAGGCTGGCCAGCTCTCCGCCGGTGAGAACATAGTCGCCGATGGAGATTTCCTCATCGCCGAACGCCTCGATCACCCGCTCATCGATGCCCTCATAGTGACCGCAGACCAGCACCAGGCTGTCGTAAGTGGCCAGACGGCGGGCGGCGGCCTCATTGTAGGGCCGGCCGGCGGCGGTCATGAACACAATATGCGGCCGGGACCGGCCCTGTTCCGCACACTGGCGCTGCACTTCCCGCAGGCAGTCGGCGATGGGCTGGGCATAGAGTACCATTCCGCAGCCGCCGCCATAGGGATAGTCGTCGGTCTGGCGCTGTTTGTTTTTGGTGTAGTCCCGGATCTGGTGGCAATGGGCCTCAAAGAGATTTTTGGCCCGGGCACGGCCCAGAATGCTGGTGCTGAGAAAGGTGTCGCACAGCTCGGGAAAGAGCGTTACAATATCAATGCGCATTCGCCTTATGCCTCGTCCCCGTTCACGGGTTCATCAAACATACCGCCGATGGGGCGCATGGTCACCGTGCGGGCGGCAAGGTCCACCCCCACAATGAATTCCGGCACGGCGGGGATCAGATGGTCCTGCCCCGCCGCGTCCCGGACGGTATAAATATCCTGGGCGCCGGGATGGTCCACCTCCGCAACGGTGCCAAGGGGCTGGCCGCTGTCGGCATCCACCACCGCACAGCCGATGAGGTCGTCGATGAAATAGCGCCCCTCGGGCAGGCGGGCATCCGCCTTGGCAAAGTAATAGGTGCGGCCCACTTTGGCGCGGGCGGCATCCATATCCTCCACCCCGGCCAGACGGACCAGCAGCAGATTGCCCTGGGCGCGGACGCCGAGAAGCGCGGTTTCGCCCTGCCCGGAAGGGGAAGCATACAGTCGTTTGAACTGAGCAAGGAACTGCGCGCCGTCGCACAGCGGCAGGGCCTTCATCTCGCCCCGGACACCGTGGGTGGAGACAATCTTGCAGGCGGGAAGGTAATCTTGCATGGGAGGTCCTCCTTTGTGTGAAACCTGAACACAAAATCAAAAAGCGCCCTGCACGCGGGAAGCGGCAGGGCGCCTGGGTGTGGCAAAAATCAGCCGATTTCCACCACAGCTTTTTCGTTCTGGCGGACAGCGGCGGCACGCATGACGACGCGGATCGCCTTCGCAATGCGGCCCTGTTTGCCAATCACACGGCCCATGTCCTCCTCGGCCACCGTCAGGTGGTAGACGACTGTGCCGTCCTCGCGCGCGGGGTCAACCGTCACTTGCACCGCATCCTTGTTTTCCACCAGTCCGCGGGCAACGGCAATCAGCAGTTCCTGCATTTGGCGTTCCTCCATTGTGATTACAGGATGTTCTCTTTCTTGAGCAGAACGCGAACGGTATCGGTGGGCTGAGCGCCATTGGCTAGCCACTGCTTGGCCTTCTCCGCGTCGATCTTGACAACACTGGGCTCCTTGGTGGGATCGTAGTAGCCGATCTCCTCAATGAAACGGCCGTCGCGGGCAAAACGGCTGTCGGCGACAACAACGCGATAGAAGGGAGCTTTCTTGGCGCCGATGCGGCGCAGACGAATCTTAACCATGGTTTTTTCCTCCAGAATTTGTTTTACGGCCCTTTTGGGGCTTGCATTTATATATCACCCTGGGCCGTAAAGGCTTACGGGTCATATCATGGAATGTGCGGGATCAGCGGAAGCCTTTCATGCTGCTCATGCTCCGCATAAAGCCCTTGGGATTGCGCTTGGCCTTTTTCATCATCTTCTGCATGGCCTCAAACTGGCGGAGCAGCTTGTTCACATCCTCCACACTCTGGCCGCAGCCCGCAGCAATGCGGCGCTTGCGCTTGGAGTTGATGATGGAAGGATGCGCGCGTTCCTCGGGGGTCATGGAATAGATGATGGCCTCGATATGGGGCAGGGCCTTGCTGTCGATCTGGTCCATCTGATCCGCCGTGATCTGATTGCCGCCGGGCAGCATGGCCAGCAGCGATGCCGCGCCGCCCATCTTTTTGATCTGGGCAAACTGGGCCAGCATATCGTTCAGGTCAAACTTGTTGGACATCATCCGCCGGGCGGTTTCTTCGGCTTCCCTGTCGTCCTGAACGGCCTGGGCCTTCTCGATCAGGCTGAGCACATCGCCCATGCCCAGAATCCGGTTGGCCATGCGGGCGGGATAGAAAGGCTCCAGCGCGTCCAGCTTCTCGCCGGTGCCCTGGAAGTAGATGGGCTTTCCGGTAACGGCCAGCACCGAGAGGGCCGCGCCGCCACGGGTGTCGCCGTCGGTCTTGGTGAGGATGACGCCGCTGATGCCCACCTTCTCATTGAAGGTCCTGGCCACATTGACGGCTTCCTGGCCGGCCATGGCATCCACGACCAGCAGCGTCTCATCCACCTCGACGGCTTCCTTGATCCGCACCAGCTCACCCATGAGGTCGTCATCGATCTGGAGACGGCCGGCGGTATCGAGAATGACAATGTCGTTGCCGTGGTCCCTGGCGTAGGCGATGGCCTTCGCGGCGATGCGCTCGGGCTTTTCGGTGCCCATCTCAAAGACCGGCACGCCGGCCTGCTCGCCCACAATGCGGAGCTGGTCGATGGCGGCGGGGCGGTAGATATCGCAGGCCACCAGCAGCGGGCGGCGGCCTTGGGCCTTGTAGTATTTGCCCAGTTTGGCCGCATGGGTGGTCTTGCCGTTGCCCTGCAGGCCGCACATCATGAGCACGGTCTGGCCCTTGTTCCTGATGTGAAGGGTCTGGGGATCGTCGCCGCCCATGAGACGGGTCAGTTCCTCGTTGACAATCTTGACAACCTGCTGGGCGGGGGTCAGACTTTCCATGACCTCCTGGCCCATGGCGCGCTCGGAAACCTGGGCGCAGAAATCCTTGGCCACTTTATAGTTGACGTCGGCTTCCAGCAGGGCCATGCGGACTTCCCGCATGGCGGCCTTGATATCGGCCTCGCCCAGCTTGCCCTTGCCGCGCAGCTTTTTGAAAACGCTGTTGAGGCGCTCGCTCAAAGATTCAAATGCCATCGGGCGTGTCCTCCTGCGATTCGATGCGCTTGATGATGGTGAGCAGTTCGGTGGTGTCCCGCTGAATTTGCGGGGAGGGGGTGAACATACCGCTGTTGCAGACGCGGATCTCGGTAACCAGCTCATGGAGGCGCTCCACATCGTCCCGCATGGCGGCGGAGCGGCGGGCAATGCCAAGCTTTTGTTCCATCTCGGTCAGCGTGGCCTCGCCGTGCTTGATCGCGTCCCGCACCCCCTGGCGGGTGATGCCGTAGTTCTCGGCAATCTCAGCCAGGGAGAGGTCATCGTTATAATACTCTGACAGGATGCTGCGCTGTTTTTCGGTCAAAACCGGGCCGTAGTAGTCCAGCAGGACGGAAAACTCCAGGTTTTTGCCCGCTTTGGGTGCCACCGCGGTCCCCCCTTTTGTTCGGTGTAAAGCATTTTCCTTTACAGCGTATGAATTATATCACCCTCAATCCGGGCTGTCAAGGGAAAAAACGCGCATAAAATAGGGAAAATGTGCTCAAACCAGTGTTTTTTTAATTTTGTAGTGCACAAGGCGGGGTTTTATGCTATAATAAGCTCTGTAACTGACAAAATTTATGGAAGGAGGCCGGCGCGTGGCCATCTTGCAAAGCTATTATCAGGATGTCTACCGCTCCCCGGTGGTTCGGCTTTCGGGGTATTCGGGGCGTCACGGGCTGGCTTCCAGCATTCTGGCCTATCTGGACTTTGGCGGCGCCACCGGGACTTGCAAGGACGGCGTGGCCGAAACCATGCTTGCTTTTGCCACCGAGCGGGGCACTTTAAAGCCCGGGATGCCGGTGGTGGAGGCCAGCTCCGGCAGCTTTGGCGCCGCGCTTGCGGTGAGCTGCGCCACCACGGGGCACCCCTGCATTCTGGTGGTTCCCAACACATTGCCCATTACCCGGCGTCAGCACCTGCAAAATCTGGGCGCACGCATTGTGGTCTGCGGCAGTGGCGGCCGCCGGGCGCTGGAGCAGGTTGCCAAAGACACCGCCGAACGGTACAACGGTTATTTTACCAATTATTTTTCCAATGATGACAACCCGGAATACCACCGCCGCGTGACCGGCCCCCAGATTTTGAAGGCCGCCGGGGATGACATCGATGCCGTGGTGGTAGGCGTGGGCAGCGGCGGCACCATCACCGGTGTGGCGGAGTATCTGAAAGCCTGGAACAGCATGATCCGCATTGTGGCGGTGGAGCCCAGCGAATGCGCCGCCATCTCGGGGGGATTCATCGGCCATCATGGCATTGCGGGCATTGGCCCCGGTTTTGTGCCCGACAACTACAACCCCTATGTGGTGGACACGGTGCTCACCGTCAACACCGCTGACGCCGAGCGCGCCGCCCGGGAGGTGCTTTTTTTTGACGGCATCCCCGCCTGTTCCAGCGCCGGCGCAACCCTGTACGCCGCCACCCAGCTCATGGGCACCGGCAAGTGTACCCGGCCGCTGTGCATCTTTGCGGGGCGGCGTACCTACGAATAAAAAATTGAAAATCCCCCCATCTGTGAGATGCTCCCCGATTTTCGACAGTGTTTTTTCACTGTCTGCCGTAACAAGGAGCCAATCATTCTCAGGCGGAGGGATTTTTTGTCATGGTACCCGGCCGGATCAGCGGCGGTCCTGCGTTCCGGCGGTTGATGCGGGGTGGGCTTTTTCCTCGGAGCGCAGCTCAAAGTGAATGAGGAAGCTCAACAGCGCGCGCAGCACAATCACCGCCCCCAGGACCACCAGTTCGCTCTGTTCCCGGACGATGACGGTCTTGAGAATCTCGGCCGCCATCTTGAATTCCAGCGAGGTGGCCAGGCCGTTGGCCAGATCCACCTTAAAATTTTTGTTGACGCTGCGGTGGAACACGCCGACCTTGAGATAGACCCAAAAGGCGGAGAAGGTGCTCCAGGTCACCACAAAGATGCCCATGAGTTCCAGAATGGGAATGAGATAGGAAAGAAGAACCTCGATTAAAGTATCCAGCACGGATTACACTTCCTTGTTTGGGATAACGGCGGGAACATTCAGGTCGGGTCCGCCGGGTTCTGCCCCGCCAGAATCCCGGCGCGGGCGGCTTTGGTCAGCTTGGCGAACACCAGGTCATAGCTGCGGCGGCACAGCCCGGCAATGCGCTCCGGCGGAACGCTGCCGTCCAGCCGGATGCTGATCCAGCACCGCTTATCGGCATAAAAGCCGGGCAGAATATCCGGGTACTGAGCACGGCAGACAGCGCCTTCCTCGGGGTCAACCTTGAGGTTGAGCAGCGGATGATTGGCATAGGCCTTGTCATATTTGTCACCGGGCGCCATCATGGCGGCAAACATTTTCCCGCCCACCAGATAGCGGTCCCAGGCCCACTCCACCTTGAAATCCCGCTGTGCGCCGGGCATGGAGCGCAGCAGCGCGTCCAGCTCGGGATACTGTTCATAGATCATTTTGGGCATCCCCCCTGATTCCAAAACCGTTTTTCTGATTATAACACATACGTTGCCCCCTGCCTAGTGGCATATCGAACCATTTTTTCGCATACCGTGGAAAAAAAGGTTGGGGGAGGCGTGCGTATGAAGGGCGACCCGGAAGAGCGGGCGGTGATGATCGGACGATATCTGGCAGCCAGCGGCGCAACGGTGCGGGCGGCGGCGCGGGTGTTCGGGGTGAGCAAGAGCACGGTGTGGAAGGACCAGTGCCGTCTGCGCAGGCTGGAACCGGGGCTTTGGCAAGAGGTTCAGGCCGTTTTGCAGCGCAACAAGGCGGAACGGCATCTGCGCGGCGGCGAGGCAACGCGGTGCAAATATCTCCGCCAGGCCCAGGGTCAGTGCCACCCGCCCGGCTCCCGCGAAAAGCGGGCGGAAAAAGTCAAATCCTGACCCGGTTTCTCTTGCGAAGCCGGGGACAGAACAGTATAATGGAAGTAACAACATTCCTGAAAGGCCGGTGCTCTTATGAAACGCCAGGATTACATCAGCTGGGACGAATATTTTATGGGGATTGCCATTTTGTCCTCCATGCGTTCCAAGGACAACTCCAGCCAGGTGGGCGCCTGCATTGTGAGCCCTGAGAACAAAATTCTCTCCCTGGGCTACAACGGGATGCCCATCGGCTGCAATGATGACGATATGCCCTGGGAGCGGGAAGGCGACCCGCTGGAGACCAAATATATGTATGTCTGCCACGCGGAGCTCAATGCCATTCTCAACAGTGCACACAGCGATCTGCGGGGGGCACGGGTGTATGTGACGCTGTTCCCCTGCAACGAATGCGCCAAGGCCATCATTCAGAGCGGCATCCGGGAGATCATCTATCTTTCCGACAAGTACCATGATTCCAATGCCAGCGTCGCGTCACGGCGGCTCTTCAATGTGGCCGGGGTCAAGTACCGGGCGTATCACCCCCACGGGCGGGAAATCAAATTTGAGGTGTAACGAGGCAGGAGCTATGAAAACCATCATCATCGGCATTGCGGGCGGTACGGGCAGCGGCAAAACCACGCTGACCCGGCGGCTGCGGGATCACTTTGGCGCAAACGAGGTCAGCGTCATCAACCACGACAGCTACTACAAGCGCCACGACGAGCTGCCCTATTCCGAGCGGTGCAAGCTCAACTATGACCATCCCGATTCCTTTGACACCGGCCTTTTGGTGGAGCATCTGCATGAGCTGCTGGCCGGGCGCTGCGTGGAGGTGCCGGTCTATGATTACAGCGTCCACAACCGCAGCGACCGAACCGTGCGGGTCTGCCCCGCGCCGGTCATTATTGTGGAGGGCATCCTGATCTTTGCCAGCCCGGAACTGTGCGACATGATGGATTTGAAGGTCTTTGTGGACACCGACGCCGACGTGCGCATCCTGCGCCGCATTGTGCGGGACGTCAAGGACCGGGGCCGCACGCTGGACAGCGTGGTGAACCAGTATCTGACCACCGTCAAGCCGATGCACGAACAGTTTGTGGAGCCCAGCAAGCGCAAGGCCGATCTGATTGTGCCGGAGGGCGGCAAAAACGCGGTGGCGCTGGATATGCTGATCAAATGGGTGGCCACCCATTTGCAGGCGGTGTGACCTGCGCGGAATAGACAAAAAAATTGTCGGATTTTCTGCGTTTTGCGCAAAATGCGTCTCAACTGCTTGACACTTTGGCCAAAAACTGCTAGAATCAATCACGTTATCTGGCAAATGCGATGACGGGGAGAAAGCAATTCCCTGCCCCGCTGCAGAGAGCCGCCGGTTGGTGCAAGGCGGTGCGGAGGGTTTTGCGTCACTGGCCCCTGAGCAGCCGTGCTGAGCGCTTTGGCGTTAGGTGCGGACGGAACCTGACCGTTATCATGCAGGAGCGATTCGCCGCCGTTTTGTCCGGGGCTGATCGTGACGAGCGGCCGTCCTTTGCCGGGCGGCAATGAGAGTGGTACCGCGGGTACAGTGATTTGCAAGAAATTACTCCCGTCTCTCAAAGGCAGGAATGCCTTTGAGGGACGGCTTTTTATTGCCTCCTTCAAAGGCGCACACAACCTTGAAGGAGGCAATTTCCATGATGGACGCAACCAAATACCATGTAGGTTATTATCCCCCGCCGGTGGAACCCGGTCATGTTTACGAATGGCCCCGGAAGGACCACATCGAGAAAGCTCCCATCTGGTGCAGCGTGGATCTGCGGGACGGCAACCAGAGCCTGATCGTTCCCATGAGCCTGGATGAAAAGCTGGAGTTCTATGAGATGCTGGTCCGCATCGGGTTCAAGGAGATTGAGGTGGGATTTCCCGCCGCGTCAGAAACCGAGTACGAATTTCTGCGCAAGCTCATCGACGAAAACCGGATTCCCGAGGATGTGACGGTGCAGGTGCTGACCCAGTGCCGCGACCACATCATCCGCAAGACCTTTGAAGCGGTCAAGGGCGCGCCCCGGGCCATCATTCATTTTTACAATTCCACCAGCGTGGCCCAGCGCGAGCAGGTGTTCAAAAAGAGCAAGGAAGAGATCAAGCAGATTGCCGTGGACGGCGCCAAGCTGGTCAAAAAGCTGAGCCAGGAATATGAGGGCAACTTCCTCTTTGAGTACAGCCCCGAGAGCTTTACCGGCACCGAACCGGAATACGCCGTGGAAGTCTGCAACGCCGTGCTGGATGTGATGCAGCCCACGCCGGACCGCCCCATGATCATCAATCTGCCGGTCACGGTGGAGATGAGCACTACGCCAACCAGATTGAGTGGTGCTCCAAATATCTCAAATACCGGGACAGCGTGATTCTTTCCAGCCACCCCCACAATGACCGCGGCTGCGGCGTGGCAGATGCCGAGCTGGCCGTGCTGGCCGGCGCCCAGCGCATCGAATGCTGCCTGTTCGGCAACGGCGAGCGCACCGGCAACGTGGATGCCGTGACGCTGGCCATGAATATGTACAGCCACGGTGTGGACCCCCATCTGGATTTCAGCAATATGCCTGCTATCTGCGAGACCTATGAGCGGGTAACCCGGATGCATGTTTACGAGCGCACGCCGTATGCGGGCAGCCTGGTCTTTGCGGCGTTCAGCGGCAGCCATCAGGACGCCATCGCCAAGGGCATGACCTGGCGCAAGGAGAAAAACCTCCACGAATGGACCTGCCCCTACATCCCCATCGATCCCCACGACATCGGCCGCACCTATGATGCCGACGTCATCCGCATCAACTCCCAGAGCGGCAAGGGCGGAATTGGATTTTTGCTCCAGCAGAATTACGGATACAATCCGCCGCCGCGTATGCGGGAGGATCTGGGCTACCGGGTCAAGGAGGTCTCCGATCATCAGCACAAGGAGCTGAGCGTGCAGGAGGTACTTTATGTTTTTGAGAGCTCTTACCTGAACCATGACGCGCCGCTGCGGGTCAAGGCCGCCCACTATATCCAGAATCCCAATTCCACCATCACCGCCAATGTGACGGTGACCATCAACAACGGCGAGCCCATCGACTGCTCCGCCACCGGCAACGGCCGCCTGGATGCCGTGGCCACCGCGCTGGAACAGGCCACCGGAATGCACTTTACGCTGGTCCATTACAGCGAGCACGCTCTGGATACCGACACCGACTCCCGCGCCTGCTGCTATGTGGGGCTGAAATGGGCGTCCGGCAAGGAAACCTGGGGCTGCGGCACCCACACCGACATCATTGTGGCGGGCGTCCGCGCACTGGTGAGTGCCATCAACAACAAATAATCACAACACGGAGGGATTTTCCATGGGAATGACCATGACGCAGAAGATTCTGGCCGCCCACTGCGGCGAGGAATCCGTCAAGGCGGGACAGCTCATCAACGCCAAGCTGGATATTGTGCTGGGCAACGACATCACCACCCCCGTCGCCATCAACGAATTTGAGAAAGCGGGCTTTGATTCGGTCTTTGACAAGACCCGGGTGAACATTGTGCTGGATCACTTTGTGCCCAACAAGGACATCAAGAGCGCCCAGCAGTCCAAACAGTGCCGGGAATTTGCCAACAAGTACGACATTCTGAATTTCTACGACGTGGGCACCATGGGCATTGAACACGCCCTGCTGCCGGAAAAGGGCATCGTGACCGCCGGCGACTGCATCATCGGCGCCGACAGCCACACCTGTACCTACGGCGCGGTGGGGGCTTTCTCCACCGGCGTGGGCTCCACCGACATGGCAGCCGGCATGGCCACCGGTATGGCGTGGTTCAAGGTTCCCGCCGCCATCAAGGTGGAACTGCGGGGCGCCATCCGCCGTCCGGTTTCGGGCAAGGATGTGATTTTGCACCTGATCGGCGAAATTGGCGTTTCCGGCGCGCTGTACCGCAGCCTGGAATTTGTGGGCGAGGGTGTGAGCAGCCTGACCATGGACGACCGGCTCTGCATCTGCAACATGGCCATCGAGGCGGGCGCCAAGAACGGCATATTCCCGGTGGATGAAACCTGTGAGGCCTATCTGCGCGGCCGCAGCCAGCGCCCCTGGGTCAAGTATGAGGCCGACCCCGACGCCGAGTATGAGCGCACCGTGGTCATTGATCTGGATACGCTGGAACCCACCGTGAGTTATCCCCACCTGCCGGAGAACACCCACCCCGCCAAAGAAGGGTCCGGCATTGCCATCGATCAGGTGGTCATCGGCTCCTGCACCAACGGCCGCATCGAAGATATGGAAGCCGCCTACCACATCCTGAAAGGCCGCCATATTGCCAAGGGCGTGCGGGGCATCATTATTCCCGCCACGATGGCGGTCTACAAAGAATGCCTGCTGCGCGGCTATACGGAGGCATTCATCGACGCCGGGTGCATTGTCTCCACACCCACCTGTGGTCCCTGCCTGGGCGGATACATGGGCATTCTGGCCGATCATGAGCGGTGCGTTTCCACCACCAATCGCAACTTTGTGGGACGCATGGGCCATGTGACATCCGAGATTTATCTGGCCAGCCCCGCCACCGCCGCAGCCAGCGCACTGACCGGCCGCATCACCGACCCGAGGGAGGTTTAATCATGAACGCAAAAGGACCTGTTTTCAAGTACGGCGACAACATTGATACCGACGTCATCATCCCCGCCCGCTATCTGAACACCCAAAACCCCGCCGAGCTGGCAGCCCATTGCATGGAGGACATTGACAAAACCTTCATCACCCGGGTCAAGGCCGGCGACATCATGGTGGGCGGCGAAAACTTTGGCTGCGGCTCCTCCCGGGAACACGCGCCGGTGGCCATCAAGGCGGCCGGCATCAGCTGTGTGATCGCCAAGAGCTTTGCCCGCATCTTCTACCGCAACGCCATCAACATCGGTTTGCCCATTCTGGAATGCCCCGCCGCCAGCGAGGCCATCTCCGAGGGCGATGTGGTGAGCATCAACTTTGACACCGGCGTCATCACCGACGAAACCACCGGTCAGACCTTCCAGGCCGCGCCGTTCCCGCCGTTCATCCAGAACATCATCCGCGCAGGCGGGCTGATGAAGAGCATCCAGGAGGCCAACTAATGCAGAAAAACATTGCGCTGATTTACGGCGACTGCGCCAGCCCGGAGATTGTGACCCAGGCGGTGCGCGTCCTGGACCGCATTGCGGAAAAATACGGCCATACCTTCACCTACACCCGCGCCTACATGGGCGGCGAGGCCATCGACAAATTTGGCGATCCCCTGCCCCAGAGCGAGCTGGACAAGTGCCTGGCCTCCGACTCGGTGCTGCTGGGCGCTGTGGGCGGCCCCAAATGGGAGGGGATGCCCGGCGACAAGCGCCCCGAAAAGGGCCTGCTGCGGCTGCGCGCCGGCATGGGGCTGTACGCCAACAACCGCCCCGCCAAAATCTGGCCCCAACTGGCCGATGCCAGTCCGCTGAAAAAGGAGATCGTGGACAAGGGCATTGACTTTATTGTGGTGCGTGAGCTCATCGGCGGCGTCTATTTCGGCGAACACAGGACCTTTGAGGAAAACGGCGAGAAGGTTGCGGTGGACTCGATGCCCTATTCCGAGCACGAGATCGAGCGCATTGGACGCATCGGCTTTGAGACGGCCATGAAGCGCCGCAAAAAGCTGACCTGCGTGGACAAGGCCAACGTGCTGGACACCAGCCGCCTGTGGCGCGCCGTCATGCACCGCCTGCAGGCAGAGTACCCCGAAGTGGAGTACAATGAAATGTTTGTGGACAACTGCGCCATGCAGATCTGCAAGAATCCCAGCCAGTTTGACGTGATTGTGACCGAGAATATGTTTGGCGACATCCTGAGCGATGAGGCCAGCGAAATCACCGGAAGCATCGGCATGGTGCCCTCCTCCTCCCTGGGCGCAACCAGCTGTGGGCTGTATGAACCCATCCACGGTTCCGCGCCGGACATTGCCGGACAGGACGTGGTAAACCCCATCGCCTGCATTCTGTCGGCCGCCATGATGCTGCGTTACAGCTTTGGCATGGCGGAGGAAGCGGATGCCATTGAGGCCGCCGTCAACGCTGTTCTGGATGCCGGGCTGCGCACCGCCGACATGATGGCGGAGGGATGCACCAAAGTGGGATGCACCGCCATGGGCGACGCCATTCTGGAACGAATCTGATCCGCACAAAACCGCTGCAAGAAAAACTCCTGCCCGCCGGCAACAGATCCCGGCGGGCAGGAGTTTTATTTGAATTTTATTTTGGATCAGGTGCGGTCCGGAACCGCTTACGTTTTTTTGGTAAGCAGATCGGATTTTTTCTTGTACCAGAAATTGGCAATGCCGTCCATCACCAAACAGACCGGACGGGAGGTGCACAGTGCGAACACCGCCGGAATCATGAGACAAAGCCAGGCACAGATGGCGCCCAGTCCCCGGGAGCCGCTGGCCTCATAGCAGCCGAGCTGCACCAGCAGGGCGTAGATGGGCATATGCAAAATGTAGACGGGCAGCGTCCGGCGCCCCAGATTTGCCAGTGCCCGGGAGCCCCCCACAAGGCCGGCCAGCGCAACCGTGGTGGCAATGCCAACCAGATAAAATCCGGCCCGGTCCGCCATGGTATAGCCGCCCACGGCATAGGAGTCCGCCTCAAAGATGCGGGCGCCTTCATAGACCATCGGGTCAGCGGTCACAATCTTCAGGGCCGCAAAAACATAGAACAGCCCCACCACCGCCGCCAGCACAAACCGCCGCGAACCGCTGTGCTGCCAGTCTTCCAGCGTCTGGCTGTAGAGAAAACCGAAAGCGTAGAAGGGGAAAAAGGAGAACACCCGCCCCAAACTGAGCGGCCAATCCACCAAGCCACCCGCAAGTCCGACGGCCACCGACACCACAAAAGCGGCCAGACACACGCCACCGCCTCTCTGCCGGGCCATACCCAGCAGCGGAACCGTGAGCATCCAGAACATCAGCGCATAAAGATACCACATATGGCGCCAGGGCGTAATCAGGTTGAGCAGAACGCCGCCTTCCCGGGCCAGATCCTCCTTGAGGGCAATCACGCGGAAGAGCAGCATACCGACCTGGCTGACCAGATAGAGCCAAAGCTGCTGGGTGATGAGTTTTTTCAGGCTGAACCGGGCCACCGCCCCGCTGGCGGTGCAGAACAGTGCCATGTGGAAAAGATAGATGCAGGTAAACAGCGCGTTGAGCCACGGGGCAGCGCCCCGGTAATACTCAATAAAATGCCCGGTCACAACGCAGAGGATGCCCAGACCCTTCATGGCATCCAGGTCGTTGCGGCGGGGTTCCGTGGTTTTGGTCGCAAGGGTTGACAAGTTTTGCTCCTTTCCGGGAATCATCCCTCCAGCAGGCGGGGTGATTCAGTCGCTGAGTCCTTCGTAAACCCGCTTGCCCAGCTCCTGCATGGCAGCGGTGGCGGCAGGCGGAAAATCCACAGCAGCGTCCCCCTGGTCGGTCATACAGACCAGAATGTAGGGGTGTGCCGCATAGACGATGGCGGCATCATGGTATGCATCGTTCCAGCTTCCATATTTTTTGGCGGCAGCGACGCCCTCGGGCACATACAAAATCTCATGATCGGCTGCAAGCAAGCATTGTTTCAGAAACGGCGCATTGTCGGTACCACCGTCAAAATACAGGAAAAGCGCTTCCATAGCCCGCCCCAGATCAGCGGCGCTGGCCATGCCAAGAATGCGCCGTTCCGGCGTTATGGTGCAGGTATCGGCTGCGGCAAAGCCCAGATCTGCCAGGAACTGCGGGAATCCGCTGTCCTCCCCCGCAGGCCACTGGGTCGCAAGCAGGGTCACCGCGTTGTTGTCACTGTTGACAATCATGGCACGGATTGCGGCCTGTGCCGGAATCGTCGAAGAATCGTTGTATTCCTCCAGTGCTGTGCCCTGCATCCGGCCAACAAACCGGTTGGGCAGCGGGGTATCCAGATCAATCTCCCCTGCGTCATCCCGCTGGCAGAGCCAGAGGGCGTAAGGGGCTTTCAGGGTGCTGGCGGGATAGTAGAAGGTATCTGCCTCATAAGTATACTCCTGCCCGCTTGTCAGATCCTGCAGATAGACGGAAAAGCTGCCCGGCTGGGCGGCGCAAAATTCATCCAGCTCTGCTGCCAGCGCTTCCATCCGTTGGGCCATCTGCACCGGGTCCGCCAGATTTTGCAATTGTTCCAGCGTTGCCAGATCCGTTGCCCGCGTGGAACCGCCCAAGCGGAGTCCTGACACGGTGAGCCCGCTTTCCCGCGTGGCCTGTGCATCGGGGACCACAGCGGTGGCCCCGCATCCTGCCAGCGGCAACAGCAGCAGCGTGCAGAGTGCAAGGCTGGCAAATGAATGGCGCTGCATGAAGCACAATTCCCCCTTTCCCGGATTTGCCTTTCTTTATTATACAATAAATCCGTTCCAATGGGGAATCCAAACACATTTTTTCACATTTTGTTTCCAAAATAAAACAGAAATCCCCGCCGCAACAGGTGCAGCGGGGACCGATTTCACAGAGTGGTCACAGAATCACCAAAGGTTGACAACCTCATTGTAGAGGCCCTCGTAGCTCTTGGCAGAGTTGGACCAGCTGAAGTCGCAGCTCATGGCACGGTTGACCAGCAGGGGCCAGCCTGCCTTGTTCCAGTAGCCTTCCTTGGCGCGCCAGCAGGCCTCATAGAGCTCATGGGCGTTATAGTTGGCAAAGGTGAAACCATTGCCGTATCCATCGCCGGAGTCATGAATCGAGTCCTTCAGGCCTCCGGTCTCACGAACCACAGGGATGGTGCCGTAACGGCAGGAAACCATCTGCGCCAGACCGCAAGGCTCGGAGCGGGAGGGCATGAGGAAGATATCGGCACCGGAATAGATACGCTGGGCCAGCTTGGCGTTAAAGCCAATGTAAACGCCCACACGGCCCGGATTGCGGGCGCGCAGCTCGTTGAAGAAGTTCTCATACTGGGCTTCGCCGGAACCCAGGACCACCAGCTCAATGCCCTGCTGCAGCAGGCCTTCGGCGATGCTGCGGACCAGGTCCACGCCCTTATGGCCCACCAGACGGGTAACCATGGCCATGACGGGGCTGCCGTCCTTGTTCAGACCAAACTCATCCTGCAGCGCGGCCTTGCAGGCGGCCTTGCCGTCCTGGAAAGAGCTTGCATCGTAGTTCTTGACGATGTCGGGGTCGGTGGCGGGATTGTAGACATCCACATCGATGCCGTTGAGAATACCGCACAGCTTATACTGCTTCTGCCGCAGCAGCGCGTCCAGACCATGGCTGAACCAGGGGTCCAGAATCTCCTGCGCGTAGGTGGGACTGACCGTGGTCACCTTGTCGGCGGTCTCGATGGCGCCCTTCATGAAGTTGGCGCAGCCATCATACTCCACAATGTGCGCGTCGCGGGCGCCAATGCCGCAGGTATCCTCCAGGATATCCAGGCCGTATTTGCCCTGATAGGCGATGTTGTGGATGGTGAACACCGTCTTGATGCGGTTGAACTTATCCAGATGGCGATAGTAGAGGTTGAGGTAAACCGGGGTGAGTGCGGTCTGCCAGTCGTTGCAGTTGATGATGTCAGGCTCGAAATCGGTGTAGAACAGCATTTCGAGGATGGCGCGGGCAAAGAACGCAAAACGCTCGCCGTCATCATAGAAGCCATAGAGGCCGCTGCGCTTGAAGTAGTACTCGTTGTCGATGAAGTAGAAGGTAACGCCGTCCCGCTCCGCCTTGAACAGGCCGCAGTACTGGCTGCGCCAGCCCACGGGAACGCTGAAGTTGGTGATGTAGGTCAGAGTATCCTTGAACTTGAGATCGCCGTAGAGCGGCAGAACCACGCGGCAGTCAACGCCGTCGCGCACCAGTGCCTTGGGCAGAGCGCCCGCCACATCGGCCAGACCGCCGGATTTGGCAAAAGGTGCGGCCTCGCTGGCAGCATAAAGAATTTTCATGTGAACCTCCTTAAATCTGGTCCCGGGCGGAAAGCCGGGCCCGAAGCAGCCCATAAAACGGGCTGACAGAACAAACCAAGAAAATGGGGCGGGGGTGTTCAGGCACTCCCCCGCCCCACTCAATCAGCCACCCGCCGGGGAGAGTTGGCGGCTTGGCTTTTGGGCGAATCAGACAGTGTGACCTTTGGCAACAAAGACCGGGAAGGAGTCCGTTCCGGTCAGCTGTTTGCCGGAGGTGATATGCACATTCTTGTCGCTGACCACATACTCGACCGTGCAGCCTTCCTCAACCACGGTATCCTGCATGAGCACGCAGTTCTTGACAACGGCGCCCTTCTTGATCTGGCAGCCGCGGAAGAGCACACTGTTCTCCACCGTGCCCTCAATGACACAGCCATCGGCCAGCAGGCTGTTCTTCACCTTGCTGCCTTCCAGATAACGGGTGGGGTTGTCGTCACGGATCTTGGTGTAAATGGGGTTGGCGGGATCAAAGAGTTTGTCCACGTTGCCGGGCTCCAGCAGACGCATATTCTCGTCAAAGTAGCTCTTCATGTCGGCAATGCGGGCGGCATACCCATCAAACTCGTAAGCCTGGACGTTCAGCAGGTTGAGGTTGCGGGCCAGAATGTCGCGCTCAAAGTAGACAAGGCCGCGAACCGCAGCGTCACGGATGAGCTGGATGAGGGTTTCACGCTCGATAATGTAGAGGTTGAGGGACAGATTCTGCACACCGGGACGATAATCGTTGGAGAGCAGCTCGGTGACGCGGCCGTTGTCGATGCGGATGGTGTAGTTGTCGTTGCGGGCGCCGTCGGGAATCTCGGAGCGATTATAAACCATGGTCACATCCGCGCCGGAAGCAACATGGGCATCAATGAGCTTATTGAAATCAAAGTTCATGGCCACGTTGGTATCGGACAGGATCACATAGCGCTCTTTCTGGGCCTGCAGCCAGGACAGCACGCTGGCCAGGGCGTCCACGCGGCCGCTGTACAGCTTGACGCTGCGCTCTGCGAAGGGGGGAACGATGTTCAGACCGCCGCGCTTACGGGTCAGGTCCCACTCACGGCCGGAGCCCAGATGATCCATCAGGGAATGGTAGTTCTTGCGGACGATGACCGAAACATTGTCGATGCCGGCGTTGGCCATGTTGGACAGAACAAAGTCGATCATGCGGTAACGGCCCGCGAACGGGATGGAGCCCATCGTGCGCTCCGCCACCAGTTCGGGGACAAGGTTATCATAAGAGTTGGCGAAAATGACGCCCAGAGCATTCGCGTTGCTGCTTACCATTGTTCCTCACCATCCTTCACATCATTGGAAACCATTGCTTTGGGGCCGACCGTGGCGCCCTTGCCGATCTTGACGCCGGAACCGACGGTAGCGACCTCGCCGGGCTCGGCAATGTTGAGGCCGTCCTCCGGCATCTTGCCGACGGTGGCGCCCTCCTCGATGGTGACGTTCTCCGCCACGATGCAGTGCTCAACCCTGGCGCCCGCCTTGATGACGGTGCCGCCCATGACAACCGCCGCTTCCACGGTAGCGCCCTTCTCCACCACGACACCGGGGAACAGGATGGAGTTCTTGACGGTGCCATCCACCTGGCAGCCTTCGGTGATCATCGAGTTGACAATGCTGGCGTCCGCGCCGATGCGCTGGCAGGGACGGCCGGAGTTGCGGG
The DNA here is from genome assembly GCA_004561545.1 of bacterium. Taxonomy (GTDB): domain Bacteria; phylum Bacillota; class Clostridia; order Oscillospirales; family Ruminococcaceae; genus Gemmiger. The sequence goes on along the minus strand of SFVK01000015.1, from coordinate 6,311 downwards.
AATAAATCTTCCAGTTTTCATCGAACAGGTTGATGCCGGAGTGGGCGGGATCAAGGACTTCCATGTTGGCCTGCCACAGGCTGGAGATGGTGCCCACGTCCTTCCAGTAGCCGCTGAAGCGGTATGCATACATACGGCGGTTGTCGCGGAGCAGCGCGGGAATGACGTTCTTGCCAAAGTCGTTCTCGCTGGTGGGATCGTTCTCATCGGCGATGAGGTAGCTCTTGAGAATGTCCCAGTTGAAGATGTAGATGCCCATAGAAGCCAGATTGCTCTTGGGGTTCTTCGGCTTTTCCTGGAACTCGTTGATGCGGTCATCCTCATCGGTGACCATCAGGCCAAAGCGGGACGCCTCGCTCCATGGCACTTCCATGACGGCGACAGAGAACTCCGCGTTCTTTTCCTTGTGGAAGCGCAGGAAATCGGCGTAGTCCTGCTTGCAGATCTGGTCGCCGGACAGAATGATGACATACTGCGGGTCATAGCGGTCAATGAAGGAAATATTCTGGTAAATTGCGTTTGCAGTGCCCTTGTACCAGTCAGAACCCGAAGCCTGCTGGTAAGGCGGCAGAACATGCACGCCGCCGTGCAGACGGTCAAGGTCCCAGGGCTGGCCATTGCCGATGTATTCGTTCAGGACCAGCGGCTGGTACTGCGTCAGGATGCCAACGGTATCAATGTCAGAATTGACACAGTTGGACAGCGGGAAGTCGATGATACGATACTTTCCGCCGAACGGCACTGCCGGCTTTGCGAGCTTCTGGGTCAGCGCGTAGAGGCGCGAACCCTGGCCGCCAGCCAGGATCATTGCGATCATTTCTTTAGCCATAATTATTCTCCCCTTAAAATTTGGTGTTTTGCCAGATTTTATCCGTACACCCGATCACTTTTCAGTCTCCGGTGTTTTGGCCTTTGTGGATTTTGCGGTCCGGGTCTTTTTGGCGGGGGCCTTCTCCGCAGCGGGCGCAGCCTTGGCGCGGGGCTTGCAGGCGCGCTTTTTGGGCACGGTTTTTTCCGCCGCTGCGGGCGCAGGCTCCGTCTTGGCGGCTTCGGCAGGCTTGACAGCCTTCTTGCGGGAAGCCGGGACGCTGAAATAAATGGTGGAAAGCGGCGGCAACGTCACATTGATATGCTGGTCAAAGCCGTGCATGGGACCTTTGACGCTCTTGAGGCTGCCGTTGGTCACGCCGGAACCTCCATATTTGACATCATCGGAATTGATGAGTTCCTTGTATGTACCGGGGTTGGGCACGCCCATGGAGTAGCTTTCCCGCAGAACAGGATTGAAGTTGCAGACCACAAGCAGCATCTTGCCCTTGGCATCGCGGCGCAGGAAGGCGATAACGCTTTGCTGGTTGTCATCCGGCACAATCCACTGGAAGCCTTCCCAGCTGTAATCCACCTGCCACAGTGCGGGCGTGTCGCGGTAGAAATGGTTGAGATCCTTCACATAGGTCTGAAGCTGCTGGTGCTTGTCGTAGCCGAGCAGCATCCAGTCCAGCGGCTTTTTCTCGTCCCACTCAATGAACTGGCCGAATTCCTGGCCCATGAAGAGCAGCTTTTTGCCGGGATGCGCCATCATATAGCCATAGAAGGTACGAAGATTGGAGAACTTGGCCTCATAGTCGCCGGGCATCTTGTTGATCAGGCTGCACTTGCCGTGAACAACCTCGTCATGGCTGATGGGGAGGACAAAGTTTTCGCTGAACGCATAGAAGAAACTGAAGGTCACTTTGCCGTGGTTGCCGGCGCGGAACAGCGGGTCTGTCTTCATATAGCTGAGCATATCGTTCATCCAGCCCATGTTCCATTTGAAGTTGAAGCCCAGGCCGCCGTCGGCAGCGGGCTTGGTGACCAGCGGCCAAGCAGTGGATTCCTCGGCAATCATCATCTTGTGGGGGTGACGGCTCAGCACAGCGGTGTTGCATTTCTGCAGGAAGGCGATGGCTTCCAGGTTTTCCTTTCCGCCCTTGACGTTCTGTTCCCACTCGCCATCACGGCGGTTGTAGTCCAAATACAGCATACTGGCCACCGCGTCCACGCGCAGGCCGTCCACATGGTACTGTTCCACCCAGAACAGAGCGCTGGAAACCAGGAAGCTCTCCACCTCAGGCATACCGAAGTTGAACACCATGGTGCCCCACTCTTTATGCTCGCCGCGGCGGGGGTTGGGGTCCTCATAGCAGGGCGCGCCGTCAAAGTTGTACAGGCCGTAACCATCGCGGGGGAAATGGGCGGGCACCCAGTCCAGAATCACGCCGATGCCGGCCTCATGCATCTTGTCCACAAAGGTCATGAAATCATGGGGCGTGCCGTAGCGGCTGGTGGGGGCAAAATAGCCCGTAACCTGATAGCCCCAGCTGCCATCGAAGGGGTATTCGGTGATGGGCATCAGTTCCACATGGGTATAGCCCATCTCTTTAATGTACGGGATCAGCTGGTCAGCCAGCTCGGAGTAGTTGTAGGGAACGTCCTCCTCCTTCATCTTCCAGCTTCCGGCGTGCATCTCATAGATACTGACCGGTCCGTTGATGATGTCGGTCTTTTTCTGCGCTTCCTCCCAGGCGGCATCATGCCAGGCAAAGCCGCCGATGTCATACACCTTGCTGCCGTTGGACGGGCGGGTTTCGGTGTGGAACGCATAAGGGTCTGCCTTATAAGCCAGTTCATCCGCCGGGGTGGTAATGCAATATTTATACACGTCGTATGCCTTGATCCCCGGAATGAACAGCTCCCAAATTCCCTCGGAGGCCTTTGTCATGGGATGGCTGGTGGGAACCCAGCTGTTAAAATCGCCCACCACGGATACGGCCTTGGCGTGCGGCGCCCAGACACGGAACACAGCTCCGGCCTGGCCATCCTGTTCGCACAGGTGGGCGCCAAAATAGCGGTACGCCTCAAAGTTGTTTCCCTGATGGAACAGGTAAACCGGCAAATCAGAGGGTTTGGCCGCTGGTTTTGTTTGTTTCACCTTTTGATCTCCCCTTTTTTGTAACGACCGGACAGCCGGGCAATCCCCCGCCTCCGATGCAAAATGGTCTGATCCGTTCAGATCTGGCATCCTTTGTGGGAATTTTGCGCAGTCCTTTGGACCATATGTTTAACTATCTCTATATTAACTGTTTTGGAATAGAATTTCAAGTTTTTTCTGTAATAAAGCGCTAAAATTTTCGTAAGTGGTCTTGTCGATTTGTGTAAAATAGCTATATCTTTCTTCCCTTCCTTGTGGCTTTAGACGAAAAATGATTTTGTTATCGAAAAATGCAGCAGACCTTGCATAAAATTTTCCTTGAAAAAAATGGGAATTCAGGATTGTGTTTTTCTTCTCTTGACCGGGATACTGCCGGTTCATGGCAGCAGAAAAGCTCCCCGGGCAGCCGCTCGGGGAGCTGATACAGAAAACAGGGAATCAGGTTCCCAGGATATACAGAGGGTTCTCCCCCTCATACCGGTTGCGGCGATCCCACGCGGTATGGGTGGCAAGATAGTCGCACCAGGCTGTATAGGCGGAAGGTTGAAGGTGGATGCCGTCCTGCACCGCATATTCGTCAATCTGACTGCCATCGGGGCCATTGAGCACCTCGGCGATGTTGACAAAGTAGCAGCCCTTGCGCAGCGTCATATTGGCCAGAAGGTTGTTCACCACGCGAAGGCGGTCGTTGTCCAGGCCGGGTTTGGTGTCCCTGACCCATTCCTGCACACCAGGGATGGACTGCACATAGATCGAGACACCCGGCATACTCTCATGGATCATGTCAATGAGACGCTCATAGTAAGCGATGAACTTGTCCTCATTGTTCTGGGCCACCATGGTGTTGGTCCCGAACAAAATATAGATGGCATCGGGCTGGGTGGCCACCAGCGCGTCAAACACCGGCTCAGAAACCTTGCGGATCTTATCCTCAATGGTGGCGTTGTTCACGGCGCTGTCCGGCCCCGCGCCGCGATAGGCCAGCACATGGGCATTCTGGTAGCCTGTCGCATAGCATTCCATTCCTTCCGTGATGCTGTCTCCCAGGAAAGTCACAGTGTCAAAATGGCTGCGCGTCACACGGCCCAGAGCGGGCAGCCCCACCATTCGGGAATCCGTGTTCAGATATTCAAAGTCAATCGTCTGTTCCACCGGCTGGGAGCTGTCCCACACAGCGTTCTCAATGGCAGGAAGAATCCGCTGCGGCGCCGGAGCCGCTGTGGGCACCGGCGTCGCCTGTTCCGGTGTTGCCTGCTCCGGCGTTGCGGCAGCAGGAACCGCCGCAGGAGTTTGCTCCTCCGGCTGGCGGCGACGGGAAAACCAGTAAAGCCCCACCGCAGCGCAGAGCAGCACCAGAACGCACAGCAGCGCGATGACAGCGCGGCGGCGGCGACGTTCCCTTTCAATTTTGTTGCGATAGTTGTAATAATCAGACATGCAGCGGGGTACTCCTTAAATTGGACAGCCGACACAGGCAAGCAATATGGTCTGGATTTATTATACCTCTTTCTCCCCTGCTCACGCAATAGAAGGCCCTAAAAATTAACATGTAATTTTTAGGGCCTTCCAGCGCCTTTTGCGGAAAAATGGATGCTGCGCACTTGACGCTTCCCCCACCGGCATTTATAATAAAATAAAGACACAAATTTGATATTTTGCCCCGCTATTCCGCGGGTGCGGGAGGGTCGATTATGGCATGGATGATTGTTTCTGATACTTCTTGCGAAATCCGTGAGCTTTCCCCCTTGTCCCCAGGGGTTCAGTTTGCACTGGTCCCCTTTAAAATCCGTGTGGGGGAACGGGAATATGTGGACCTTCCCACGCTGAACACCCGCCAGATGATCCAGGCCATGACCGACTACAACGGCGCAAGCTCCACTGCCTGTCCCAGCCCCGAGGAATGGGCCGAATACTTTCTGCAGGCGGACGATTCCATTGCACTGACCATCAGCCACAATCTTTCCGGCAGCTACAATGCCGCCATGGCCGCGCGGGAGATGGTTCTGGAAGAGCACCCCGAAAAGCGGATTTTTGTGCTGGACACCCTGAGCTGTTCCGGCGCGCTGGCCGGTGCCGCTGCACTGGCCAACCGGCTGATTGGGGAGGGCCGGGACTTTGACGAAATCTGCAGTGAGCTGACCCGCTGGAGCGAGAGCGGTCACATTTTGTTTGCGCTGGCCAGCTTTGAAAATCTGGCCAAGGCCGGGCGGGTCAACCGCGTGGTCGGCTTTATTGCAGGGCGGCTAAATATGCGGGTTTTGGGACGCCGTACCCCCGACGGCAAGATTGACTTTTTCTTCAAAACCCGAGGAGAGAGCCGGGTTCTTGCCAAAATTCTGGAACAGATGGATGAGGACGGCTTTGACGGAAGCCGCCCCGTGCTGATCAGCCAGTGCAACAACGAAAACGCTGCCGGCCTGTTGGAGCACGGCATCCATGCCAAATGGCCTTCCGCTCAGGTGGATCTTGTCCCCTGTAGCGGCCTGTGCAGCTTCTATGCCCAGGATCAGGGCGTAATCCTCACTTACTGAGCCGAAGGCAAACCCTCTTTTGATCAACCACTCCGCAGGGCGGCACCGGCTTGCCCTGCGGATCTTTATTTTAGTGCGCGATTTTGCGCCGGGAGGAACCTATGGACCAAGGCCGCCTGCATCTTTATTGGGGCGAAGGCAAAGGAAAAACAACCGCCGCCACAGGGCTGGCGCTTCGGGCGTTGGGCAGCGGACTCCGGGTCACTGTGGTGCAGTTCCTGAAGGACGGAACCAGCGGCGAGTTGGAACCGCTGCGCACGCTGGGCGCTGCAATTTATGCCGCCATGGAATGCCCCAAATTCGTTTTTCAGATGTCGGAGACGGAAAAGGAACAGACCCGGATGCAGCAGACCGCGTTATTGCGCCAGGCTCTGTGCAAGCCCTGTGATCTGATGATTCTTGACGAGGCCTGTGCCGCGTATCAGTTGGGTATGGTGGACCGGGACCTGTTGAAGCAGGTGGTACTCCGGCGGCCTGCCGGATGCGAGGCTGTGCTGACAGGCCGCGAGCCCGCTCCCTGGATGGTACAGGCTGCCGACTATATCACCGAAATGCGTTGCTGCCGCCATCCTTATGAGACGGGTCTTGCAGCCCGTAAAGGCATCGAATATTGACAGCCCCGACATGATTTTCGCGGCCCCCAGAGAAAACATATGCAAAGCAAAGAAATGCCCCTTCCCCACCGGAGAAGGGATTCCCTTTTTGAGGCACATTGTAAAATGAAGATGAGCATTTAGGAGAATAAAAAGGTCCATAGCGAGGACCGCTGTGTTAGAATAAGTTTGCTACAACAACTCTACACAGAAAAG
>SFVK01000003.1 GCA_004561545.1 bacterium | reverse complement strand
TTTCCCGCAAAGTTCAGAAAGAATTTCCAATTCAGAAATCAGGGGTTTGGGACTTTCCCAAAATTTCAAAATGAGCGTATCGGCTGCAAGGCTGAATCGCTCATTTTTCCGGTGTGTACGGACACCGGATGTGCTTGCTATTCTCTAAAATCTTATACATGTATCTCCAATGCGTTCTCGTTTCCAGAAAAACCGAGAGCGCGTTTTTTATTGAAATCTTCGCGTACCGGTGGACAAACGTTGAAAAAATGTCCGTTGTATGGTGAAAGAAAAAACAAAAAATCTGTGGGAATTACCCCCCAATGGGCTGAATAATGTCCGTTGTAAATTGAAGGGAGTGTTTTTATGGCAGACCGAACAAGACCAATACGCATTGAGTTCTGCGTCACCGAACAGGAAAAGAAACTCATACAACAAAAGATGGCGCAGCTCGGCACCCATAACATGGGAGCCTATCTACGCAAGATGGCGATCGACGGCTATATCATCAAAGTGGATTACACCGAGCAAAAGAAACTGGCTGCTGCCGTCAGCCGCGTTGCAGGAAACATCAACCAGATCTGCCGCCGTATCAATCAGACAGGGAATTTCTATCAGGATGATATCGTCGAGTTGAAAGCGAAACAGTGTGAAATTTGGGAACTACTCAAGCAGTCGCAAAGGGCGGAACTATGACCACAACGGGATTATCCATGTATGGATTTCCCGTCACCGGATTTTCAGATGGTGGATAACCTGACGCTCAAGACCGTACCGTTATTGGATTTCCGGACGTCGGATTTCCGAACATTCACAGAGGATGAAATTCATACCCAAATCAATAAGAAATAAACTAACGCTCAATAGAGTCATCCATCAATACAATCAATACCGTTTTTGATGGATAGGATGGGATAGGAGGTCACAATGACACAGAATTTTTTACGATTTACTACAGAGAGCCTTTCGGCATCGTACATACCCTTCCCACGGTTTCTTATGGAGGACAGCCTTGCGGATCTATCCAACGATGCAAAGGTGCTGTATGCGCTTATGCTGGACAGAGCCAGCATTTCAAAGGTTAACGGATTTATAGAGGCAGACGGCACGATCCGTCTCTACTTCACCGTAGAACAGGCACAGAAGAAACTGCATCGAAGTCGGCAGTGTGTTACACGCATATTCCGAGAATTGGAATATAGCGGATTGATCTGCCGAAAGAAACAGGGCCTTGGAAAGCCAGCGCTGATCACGCTCAATTACCCGTCCAACGCAAAGCTGATCCGCCCGAAGGAGGCGGGCGAAAATCTGTCAGGATAAAGGTCGAAAATAGGATATTTTATGCTCCACAAAAGACGCAAACGCTGAGGGGCATATCTTTACTCATCCGCGCCAAAAAAAGCACCTGTGCGCCGTGAAGGGAGGAATAGAATGAAGAAAAAGAACTGCTATGATGTGAATGATGTTAACTCCGCTGAGATTCCAGAGTTTGTATATGAGTCTCTGGCAAGGAGTCTGTTGCCGGTGATTCAGAAGTATTATGAAAGCGATGAGGGCAAGCGGGCATTTGCCGAATGGAAAGAGAAAAAAGAAGCTGCGGCGAAAGATTCTGCATAAACGAACCGGGAAGATTGCCATGTTCGGCAGTCCTCCCGGTTTTGCGTTTACCAATCTTCAATTTCCTCGATATAAACAATAAATCCGAACCCATCTCCGATTGGATAAAGGTTCGGATTATATTGTTTTGGTGGAGCTGACGGGAGTCGAACCCGTGTCCGAAAAGAAAGCGGTTAGAGTATCTCCGGGCGCAGTACATTTATTGAATTTCCCGCCGTGCGAGCGAGTGTACACGCTTGTCACATTGGTAGCTTCATCAATTCATGACGGGCTGCAAAGCTTAGGCCCGTGCACGTTCAGTACCTAATCGACGCCCTGGCCCTGCGCGGTACTAAGGCAGGCAGGACGGTCGCGCCTAATCAGGCAGCGACGGCAACAGAATAATCGTTGTCAGTTCGTTTTGTTTGGCGCTTTTATCGTGGTGCACCGCCACGGCCCGCTGCTCACGCCTCTCTCTCCCCGTCGAAACCATTACAGCCCCGGATGAACGCCGCAGTGTGCGGCGTGGGAAAGCGGTATGATTGCGCTCTTGTGATCCGCCGCTTACCGTGCCGTTTTCATAGCGCGGTCAATATCCCGCTTTGCGTCCCGCGCGGCGGCGTCGGCACGCTTATCGTAGAGCTTTTTGCCCTTGCACAGGCCCAGTTCCACCTTGACCCGGCCCTGCTTGAAGTAGAGCTGGAGCGGAACCAGCGTGTATCCCTGCAGCTTGATCTGCTGGGCCAGATGGCGGATTTCGCTCTTGTGGGCCAGCAGGCGGCGGGGACGGCGGGGGTCCTTGTTGAAGATGTTGCCCTGCTCATAGGGACTGATGTGCATTCCCTTGAGAATCAGCTCACCCTCATCAATATCCGCCCAGGCATCCTTGAGGTTGGCGCCGCCGGACCGCAGGCTCTTAACCTCGGTCCCCACCAGCTCAATGCCGGTTTCCAGCGCCTCCATCACAAAGTATTCGTGGCGCGCCTCACGGTTCTGGGCGATCACCTTTTTGCCAGGCTTTTCCTGCGGCATGAAGCGCACCTCCTTCCCGGCTGACATTCAGAGGCATTACAGTATAACGCGATTTTCATGCGCTGTCAAGGGGGAGCGGGTCACATTTCGCCCCGGCCCTCCATGGCGCGGTAAAGGGTGGTCTCATCGGCGTATTCCAGGCTGGAACCCACCGGCAGGCCATAGGCCAGACGGGTGGTTTTGATACCCAGGGGCTTGATGAGCTTGGCCAGATACATGGCGGTGGCCTCCCCTTCCACGGTGGGGCTGGTGGCCATGATGACCTCCTTCACCGTACCGTCCAACCGGGCCAGCAACTCCTTGACGCAGAGCTGGTCGGCGCCGATGCCGTCCATGGGGGAGATCAGGCCGTGCAGCACATGGTAAAGACCGTTGTATTCGTGGGTCCGCTCGATGGCCTTGATGTCCCGTGGGGCTTCCACCACGCAGATCACGGTGCGGTCCCGCTTTTGGGAGGCACAGATGGGGCAAAGCTCGCTGGTGGTATAATCCTGGCACAGGCGGCAGCGGTGCAGCTTGGTTTTGGCGTCCTGAATCGCACGCGCCAGCTCCATGGCCTGTTCGTTGCTCATGGACATCACCTCATAGGCCATGCGCACGGCGCCTTTGCGGCCGACGCCGGGGAACCGGGCAAACTGATCCGCCAGGTTTTCCAGGGGTTCTGCGTTGTGCATAAAGGCCTCCCGCCGGTCAGCCGATGCCGGGGATGTTCATGCCGCCGGTCATTTTGGCCATTTCCTCATCGGAATCCTTATCCACTGCGGCCACCGCGCTGTTGACGGCGGCAGCGATGAGGTCTTCCAGCATTTCCAGATCGTCGGGGTCCACGGCCTCGGGCTTGATCTTGATGGCAGTCACTTCGTGCTTGCCGGTCATGGTGACAGTGACCATCTCACCGCTGGCGGTACCGGTGTATTCGCGGCTCTCCAGTTCCTCCTGCTTGGCGCGGATCTGGTCCTGCATCTTCTGGACCTGACGCATCATGGCCTGGGGATCGGGGCGGCCATAGCCCTGGGGCAGTCTTGCTTTCATGGATCATTACTCCTTTGTGTTACAGTTTTGCCGGAAACCGGCGGAATATGTTTATTTGTCCTCGACGACCACATCCACCCCCAGATTTTCCATCTGCTTCAGGGTGTCCTCCACATTGACTGCGGGGGCGGGGCCGCCGGATTTGGGCTTTTCGTAGGGACCGATATTGCACTTGATGTGGGTGACCTGATAAATATACTGTTTGATATTTTTGGAGGTCTCCTTGCTGCGGCGCATAAAGTCCCGGAAATCATCGCTGCACTCGATCAGCACCCGCCTGCCGTCATAGTAAGCCCGGGTGCCGCGCAGGTAAGAATTGAGCATGGGGTCATTTTCGGCAATCAGCTCCAGAACGGCGGGCCACTGCACAAAAGGCTGGGGCTCACTGGCTGCGGCGCGTACCGGCTGGGGAATGGGCACATCGGCGGCATAGACCGGCGCCGTCTGGGGCGCGGGAGCGGGGGCAGCCTCAAAGGGCGGGCGCTCCTCCCTTTCGGCGGCAGGCGCCGGGCTGACCACCGGCGGGACCGCCGCAGGCGCAGCGGCGTACACCGGGGGCGGCGCAGCCGTGAAGGGGGCGGGCCCGGCAGAGGGCGCCGCAGAACCGGCCCGGGACGGGGCCGGGACAGGCTGCACAACGGTAGCCGCTTCCGGCCGGGTCAGTGAAAAGACCGCCAGCTCCAGCTCAATGCGCTGGTCGGTGCCCCGTGCCATTTTTTCCAGCGCCGCACCGAACGCATTGACCGCGCGGATGGCCTCAGTCTGGGGGAAGTCCTTCCTGGCCTCATAGGCGGCTTCCTCCTCGGGGGACACGCCGGTGAGCAGGCCGGTGCCTCCGGGCAGGGCGCTGAGCATCAGGTTGCGATAATGGCCGGCCAGTTCCATGCACAGGCGGCGCATATCCACACTCTGCTGGCGCAGCTCGGCAATCTTTTGCAGCGCTGCAACGGCATCCTTTGCCGCAATGGCATCGCTGATCTCAAAAAGGTAGCGCCGGTCCGTCACACCGGCCATACGGCGGACCAGTTCCTCGCTGACCTCGTTGGAGACGCCGGCGCAGGTATCCAGAATGGAGAGAGCGTCGCGCATGGCGCCGTCCGCCAGACGGCCGATAAGCCCGGCGGCGCCATGGTCCAGGGCAATCTGTTCCTGACCGGCCACATATTCCAGACGATCCGCAATTTTATCGGCGGTGATGCGCTGGAAATCGTAGCGCTGGCAGCGGCTCAGGATGGTGGCGGGAACTTTTTGCACCTCAGTGGTGGCAAGAATAAAAATCACATGCTCGGGCGGTTCCTCCATCGTCTTGAGCAGCGCGTTGAAGGCCGAGGTGGAGAGCATATGCACCTCATCGATGATATAGACCTTATACCGGCACATGGCGGGCAGATAGGCAGTCTCGTCCCGCAGGTTGCGGATATCGTCCACACTGTTGTTGGAGGCGGCGTCAATCTCGGAGACATCCAGAATGCTGCCGTCGTCAATGCCCTTGCAGACAACACACTCCCCGCAGGGGTCCGGGCCGGAGGCATCCAGGCAGTTGACCGCCTTGGCAAAGATTTTGGCGCAGGTGGTTTTGCCGGTTCCGCGGGTGCCGGTGAAAAGGTAGGCATGGCCGATGCGCCCCGCCACGATCTGATTTTGCAGCGCGGTGACAATGGCCTCCTGGCCGACCACATCGGCAAACTTTTTGGGCCGCCATTTCCGATACAGCGCGCGGTACATGAACCCACCTCCCCTGTTTTTGGGTAACAGAAAGGACAGGGCCCGCGCGGGTGTGCCCCGCGGCTGCGCTGCTTGGCATACGGATGCAGGCTGACCGCAGCACCAGGAGACCACCGCTTAATGCTGCTCGGTTCCCCGCCTGACATGGTTCACAGGGTTCCTGCGCACGGGGCCCACATCCGTATGCAAAACAGCGCAATAACAGCCCTGTCCGCTTTTTGTATTATACTATATCCCCTGCAAAATTGCAAGGGGCGGGGGGAGATTTCCAATGCGGGGGGAGATTTCCGCCGCCAAGGTCCCGGCATGATTTTTCCTTGTTTTTCTCTGTCCTCATCGTGTCCCGAAGGTGCTTTCCTTAGCTGAAATTCAGGCTTTTCAGGGAATAGAGATAATAAGTCCTGTCTTTTCCCTCAAAAGGGAAAGTCGCCGTTGCCACACATTCATAGAGTTACTCATCAATTGTGGCATCTCTGGTAACGATGAAATCCGTGGTGCCTTCTTCCAGACATTGTTTCTGCCCCTGCGCAATTTCTTCCGCGCGAGAATTCAAACCGCAAAAATACTTACATGTTGGCACGACATCGCACACGGTATAAAAACCGCCATCCAGAAAACCATAATTCAAAAGGGTTGGATTCTCTACCGTCCGAATGATATCGCGGAACCGGTATTGCGGGAGATCTTCTTTTTCGTGGGGTATCAGATACACATTACTGCTTCTAACCACACAGATCAGCAAAAGGCCGACTACTGCGCCCAGGTTTGCCAGCCGTTTACCACGGGATAGGTTCCTCTTCCTCGAATCCGGCAACATCTCCACAACGCTATTTTGGATCGCGATCATCCCCAGGGAAGAAAAGGCCGAAAAAATCAGTGCATAATATATATGGCGCTGTCCTCCGGCGTAAACCAGAATCAGAGTACCCGAAAGGCAAGCAAACAGATACCAGTTTGTTTTTTTGTTGCCATTCAGGTAGAACCAGATCAATCCAATCAGTACCAACCCCATGGGAATCAGGTTATATTCGAACGTCGACATCGTTCCATAGATAATATTGTGGAATACACTTTGCTGAACTGAGGACTGTTCCATTTTGCTATAGCTAAAAATATTGTCATAAAAATACACTTTGAACCAATCGGCAATCGCATGGTTAACCCCGAAATAAACCAGGAACGGGGCTGTTGCCGTGGCTACACCGGCCCCAATCAGGCCCACAGACTGAGCGAGACGTTTCCACTGTCTGCCGGCAATCATCAGAGCCGCCGGGACGAGGAACCATCCCACATAAAATCCCAGCATGGTGTATTTGATCCACAGAACGCACCCGGAGGTCACTCCGATGAGGAAGTATTGATGGAGCTTCGGTTGTTTTTGCTCCTTCAGTGCCCGCAGTCCCACCCAGAGCGCGTAAGTCAGCAACGGGAGACAAAATTCCTCCGCACTATCACCGTGGCAAAAGCTAGCGGAACTATACACCAGTGCAGAAAGAACGGGCATCAGCCAGAGGGACTCTCCTGCGCTGTCAAGAGATACAATTTTATAGGAATAATATAAAAAGAAAAAGGCCGCCGCAATTTCAAGCAGATAAACACCAAAAAACGTAGTGTTGGACAGCAGGTAGGCAAACGAATGAAGGAAATACAGAAGCGGCCCCTTCTGTTCATAGATATCCCTGTAAATCACCTTGCCGTGAACCGCCGCCTTGCCGACCGTAAAAAAGCAGTTGGAATCCACCCAGTCATTGAAGGGATACAGCACAGAGGACTTGGAACAGATTGTGATTGTCAAAACCGCTGTCAACAGCAGAAACAGGAGCTCTCGTGCTGAAACACTGTGATGATCCGCAGGCACACACATTCCTTGCGCAGTGCTTTTTCGCAAGCCAAGCAGAACGGAAAGCACAAAGGGATAGGATATCACAGCTGCCAATAGTCCAATTACAACCAAAAAAACTGTCCTGGGCAGGTGAATCGCTTCTGCAACTCGTCCAATCAGGCTTGAAAATTGCCACATAAAAACAAATTTAACGCAGGCCAATCCGCATACTGCTAATACGAAAATTTTTTCTGTTTTAGTTGTTGCTTTCCATATTTTTTTCAAATCCTGCTTCGGAATAAATTGGGCAAAAGCCAAAATTGCCAGGCTTCCGAATATCCCCAAACCAATTCCTTTAATATTTGCATTGATCAATAAACAGCAAAGAGCAATACCCGAGATGCACCAAGTCAAATTGTGAGGTATGCCAGCTACCTTCTTATCCATTTGTATAACGCCTCTGTACACCGATTTTGATATGTATTTTACTCCTAAAAAATAGAAATATCAAGAATTTTTAATGGCATTATCAGAGTCCATTTTGAAACCAGGATGAATTACGATCATTTAAAACCATTTATACAAAGCTGTATAAAACATTTGTCATCCAAAGATGGTTTTGGCGTAATCGGCGCTGGCTTTGGCGTCCCTGGCATAGAAGTCTGCTCCGATCTGCTCAGCGTAGTCGGCGGTGAGCACCGCGCCGCCCACCATGACCTTGCAGGGCAGCCTGGCGGCGTGGAGCGCCTCGATGGTGGCCTGCATACTGGGCACCGTGGTGGTCATCAGGGCGGAAAGGCCCACCAGCGGCGCGCCGGTTTTGCGGACTGCCTCCACCACGCGCTCGGGCGGCACGTCCCGGCCTAGATCCAGAACGTCATATCCGTAATTTTCCAGAATGACGCGGACAATGTTCTTGCCGATGTCGTGGACGTCCCCCTTGACGGTGGCGATGACAATCCGGCCCTTGCTCTCCCCCTTGCTGCCGCTGGCTGCAAGAGCCGCCTTGATTTCCTCGAAGGCCGCCTGGGCGGCGGTGGCGGACTGGAGCAGCTGGGGCAGGAAGAGCGTTCCCTTTTCAAAACCGTCCCCCACGGCGTCCAGCGCGGGGATGAGGGTGACGTTCACCAGGTCCAGCGGTTCCCGGGTGGCCAGTGCCTGCTGTGCAGCGGCGCGGGCTTCCTTTTTAAGGCCGCGCCGCACCGCGTCATACAGCGGATCGGTTCCCTGGGCGGCGGCGGGCGCAGCGGCATCCGTTTTGGTCACCTGCTGCGTCTGCACCTGCAGGTTGGCGTAGGCTGCCACATAATCGTTGCACTTTTCATCCTGACTGGTCAGAACGCGGTAAGCCCGCACCGCCGCCATCATCTCGGGGGTGTTGGGGTTCATGATGGCCAGATCCAGCCCCGCCTGCATGGCAAGGGTGAGGAACGCCGTATTGATGTAACCCCGGCAGGGAAGGCCAAAGCTGATGTTGGAGACGCCCAGCACCGTGCGCACGCCCAGTTCCCGCTTGCAGCGGGTCAGGGCTTCCAGCGTCTGGGCGGCGGCGCTCTGCTCGGCGGAGACCGTGAGGGTCAGACAGTCAATATACACATCCTCCCGGGGGATGCCGATGGCGTCGGTGGCGGCCACAATGCGGCGGGCGATTTCCAGACGCCCTTCCACCGTCTTGGGGATGCCGCGCTCATCCAGCGTAAGGCCCACCACGGCGGCGCCGTACTTTTTGCACAAAGGCAGAATGGAATCCAGCACCTTCTGCTCGCCGTTGACCGAGTTGACGATGGGCTTACCGTTATAGATGCGCAGCGCACGGGCCAGCGCGTCCCGGTTGGAGGAATCCAGCTGCAGCGGCAGGTCGGTGACCGACTGGAGTTCCCGCACCAGCATTTCCAGCGTGGCGGGTTCGTCAATATCCGGCAACCCGGCGTTGACGTCCAGCACTTCGGCCCCGGCCTCGGCCTGGGCCACCGCCTGGGTGCAGGCATAGGCGCCGTCGCCCTCCCGCAGCGCCTGCTGGAGGCGTTTTTTGCCAGTGGGATTGATGCGCTCGCCCACCACGGTGATGCCGTTCACCTCCACGCAGCGCACCGGAGTGCACAGGCGGCTGCGGATCACCGGAACTTTGGCGGCGGGGGCCTTGCCAGCGGTGAGTTTTTTCAGGCCGGCGATAAACTGGGGGTCGGTGCCGCAGCAGCCGCCCAGCATGGAAACGCCGGTGGGCAGGTAGGCGGCCATCTGCGCCGCAAACCCGGCGGGCCCGATGTTGTAGCTGCCGTCGGGGTTGGGCAGCCCCGCGTTGGGCTTGACAAACACCGGCATCCCCGCAGGAACCACCCGGCAAAGACGCTGGGCGAACGGCAGAATCTCCCTGGGGCCCAAAGAGCAGTTGATGCCCACGGCGTCAGCGCCAAGGCCCGCCGCCGTGATGCCGTAGCTCTCCACCGTGCAGCCGGTAAAGGTTCGGCCCCGGGGTTCAAAGCTCATGGAGGTAAACACCGGCAGATCGCTGTTTTCCTTGGCCGCCAGGATGGCGGCCTTGAGCTCATAGAGGTCGGTCATGGTCTCGATAAAGACAAGGTCCGCCCCGGCGGCAGCTCCGGCGCGCACCATGGCGGCAAACTGGGAGCAGGCATCCTCAAAGGCCAGGGTTCCGGCGGGGGCCAGCAGTTCCCCGATGGGACCAATGTCCAGCGCCACCAGCGCGCCGGTCTCCTCCGCAGCCGCGCGGGCGCAGCGGACGGAGGCCTCAATGACCTGCTCCACCGTGTAGCCGGTGCCCGCCAGCTTGCGGGGATTGGCCCCAAAGGTATTGGCCAGAAGGAGGTCCGCCCCCGCCCGGGCATAGTCCCGGTGGATGGCGGTCAGTGTTTCGGGCATGGAAAAGGCCGCCAGCTCAGGCTTTTGCTCCGGCGTCAGGCCGCGGCGCTGGAGCTGGGTGCCCATGGCGCCGTCCATCAGAATAAAACGCTGGCGGGAAAATACTTCCTCAATTTTCACAGGTCGTTCCCCTCTTTCGATAGGCACATTTGTTCCGCAGCAGGCAGTGGGCACAGCCGGCGCGGGCTCCGGTGACGGGGTGGTCCGCCGTGCCCAGAATGGCTGTCACACTCTTGCGCGGGGTAAGAAGATGTTCCGGCGTGACGGAGCAGCCGATGCCCCGCACCGTGTCCAGCATGAGACACAGATCATCCTGCAGCGCCAGCGGGCAGTCCCCGTAGCCCGGGGAATAGCGTCCCGTCAGATAGCGCCCGCTGGCTTGCACCTCGCGGCGGATTCGGGCTTCCAGCTCATCGCAGAGCTGCTCAATCACCGCCGACGCGGTGGCATCCACCGCAGCGGCCAGGGCAATGTCGGTCAGTTCCAGGCGGCGCATCAGGGTGTCCGCCCCGCTGCCCAGTGTGACCGCCATGAGCACGCAGCGGTCGCAACCGTGCAGGTGGCGGGCCAGGTCATCGCCACAGGTATCCACCTCCAGCGCGGTCAGCGGCAGTTCCCGCCAGATGCCCCGCGGCGTGGCGGCGCTACGCAGCAGGGTTTCGGCCTGCCGCAAAAGCCGGGAGGATGCTTCATCGGGCTGCCAGCCGGACGCGCCGAAACAGCGCAGAATTTCCCGGGTGAGGTCGCGGTCAGGATAGCAAAGTTCCACCGTTGCTGCCCGCCCCCTTACAGCAAATCGCGGATGCCGTCATACACGGCGGCAGCCACTGCGGCATCGTTCATGGCGTAGAGATGAACGCCGTCGGCGCCCCCCTCGATGAGGTCGCGGAGCTGTTTGACGGAATAGTCAATGCCCGCCTTGTAAAGGCTTTCCGGGTCATCCTGATAGCGGGAGATCATGCGGGTAAAGTCCGACGGCAGGCTGGCGCTGGAGAGCGCCACCGTGCGCTCGATCTGGCTGCGGCGCACAATGGGCATCACGCCAGCCGAGACCGGCAGCGTGATTCCGGCGCGCCGGGCCAGGTTGAGAAAGCGGTAAAAGTGCATATTGTCAAAGAAAAGCTGGGAGATCAGATGGGATGCCCCGGCCTGCTGCTTGTAGAGCAGGTTGTTCACATCTTCCTGCTGGCTGGCCGACTCGGGGTGGCCCTCGGGATAGCAGGCAGCGTGGATATCAAACTCGGGCTGGTTGCGCCACACAAAGGCGGCCAGATCGCTGGCGTGGACAAAATCCGGGCTTTCCGGCCGGGAGGGGGTGCGGTCGCCGCGGAGGGTCAGCACATTGCGGACCCCCGCCGCATTGAGCTCCTCGAGCAGGGCGGCGGCCTTCTGCCGGTCGCTGCCCATGCAGATCATATGGGCCAGCGGCTCAATGTTCAGCTCATTCTTAAGGAACCGGGACACCTCCACGGTGGAGACGCCTCCGGTGGAACCGCCGGCGCCATAGGTCACGCTGATAAAATCGGGTGAAAGCCGACTCATCTCGCGCAGGGTGTCCTTCATCTTGTCAAAATTCGCCGTCTGCTTGGGCGGGAAGCACTCGATGGAAAACACACAGCGTTTGCGCTTGAACATTTGTGAAATCAGCATTTCCGTTACACTCCTGTTTCTTTGTCATTCTATTTTTTCACGCCGCCGGGAGGAGGGATTCCCCGCCGGTGCGGGTGGTCAAAACGGAAAGTTCCTGCCCGGAAACCGTCACGGTGACCGAACCGTCCCGATCCGTGCGGTACAGCGGAATGTCCAGCGACGCCAGACGCTCCACCACCTCCCGGTGGGGATGGCCGTAATCATTGTCCTGGCCGCAGCTCGCTGTCACAAGCACCGGGTTCACCGCGCGCAGAAACGCCTCTGTATTGGAGGTGGATGAGCCGTGATGCCCCGCCTTGAAAATGGTGGAACGCAGGTCCGATCCATAGCGGGCCAGCAGGTCGGCCTCGGCGTCCCGCTCGGCATCGCCGGTGTCCAAAAAAGTAAACGTTCCGGCGCGGAATTGCAGGCAGAGGGAGGAATCATTTTCCGGGTCATCGGCGCTGGATTCTTCCGGCGCAAACCCGGCGCTGAGCACCGTGAGGGTACCGTTCCCCACCGGCAGCTCCATCCCGTCCTCCGCCCGGACCAGTTCGGTACCCTGGGCGCGGGCCTGTTCCAGGACGCGGCGCACAAGGCTCCCGTCAGAGTCCGAATCCCCCAGCGCAGGCAGCAGCAGAGTTTTTACTTCGCACTGTGCCAGTACCGACGGCATACCGCCGATGTGGTCGGCGTGGGGGTGGGTCATCACCAGAAGGTCAATCCGCTCCACGCCCCGTGCGGCCAGGGTTTCGGCGAGGGCATCGCGGGCATTATAAGGACCTGCGTCGATGAGGCAGGCCGAACCGTCCTGCAGGATCAGCACACTGTCCCCCTGCCCCACATCCAGAAAGGTGACCGAGGTCTGCCCTTCCACCGGCGCTGCGGTTCCGGGTTCCAGGCCAAAGACCTGGTACAGATCCTCCCAGCAGGGAACGCTCCCCTGCCCGCTGGACCGGTCCACCACAAAGCAGAGAACCGCAGCGGCCACAGCCAGCACAACGGCAAGGATTCTGCGGCTCCGCCGGCCGGGGCGTTTTGCCCGGTTACTCATCCATCTGCCCGCCCAGTTTGCGCTCCTGCCACTGGGCACGGGTCAGAAGCACCGCGCGGGGCTTGGCGCCCTCATAGGGGCCGATGACCTTTTCCTGTTCCATCTGGTCCATGATGCGGGCGGCGCGGGCATAGCCCAGCTTGCAGCGGCGCTGCAGCAGGCTGGTGGACGCCTGGCCCGCCTCAATCACACACTCCACGGCCTGCTCAAACATGGGGTCCAGGGCGCCGCCCTCGTCGCCGTCATCGGCGGCATCGGACTTCTTGCCGCCCTTCTCGGCCACGGCGCGGCGCTCCATCTCGGCGATCATCTCCTCATCGTACTGGGCACTGGAGGTGGACTTGATGAAATTCAGCACGGCGCTGATCTCCTCATCGGTCACAAAGGTGCCCTGTACGCGGATGGGCTTGGAGGCCCCCACCGGCAAAAAGAGCATATCGCCGTTGCCCAGCAGCTTTTCGGCGCCGCCGGAGTCCAGAATGGTGCGGGAATCCACCTGGCTGGACACCGCAAAGGCAATCCGGCTGGGGATGTTGGCCTTGATGAGGCCGGTGATGACATCCACACTGGGGCGCTGTGTGGCCACAATGAGGTGAATGCCTGCGGCACGGGCCTTCTGGGCAATGCGGCAGATATAATCTTCCACTTCCTTGCCGGCGACCATCATCAGGTCGGCCAGCTCGTCAATGACAATGGCAATATAGGGCAGATGCTCCAGCACCGGGTTCTGCTTGGCCAGACGGTTGTAGCTCCTGATATCACGGACGTTGTTTTCGGCAAAGAGCTTATAGCGGCGCTCCATCTCGGCCACGCTGGCCCCCAGGGCGCCGGCCGCCTTGCGGGGTTCGGTGACCACCGGCATGAGCAGATGGGGGATGCCGTTGTACTCGGCCAGTTCCACCACTTTGGGGTCAATGAGGATGAGCTTGACATCCTCCGGCCCGGAGCGGAACAAAAAGCTGATGATGATGGAGTTGACGCACACCGACTTGCCGCTGCCGGTGGAACCGGCAATGAGCAGGTGGGGCATCTTGCACAGGTCCGCCACCTGGGCGGTGCCGGCAATGTCCTTGCCCAGCGCCATGGTGAGGGGGCTGCGCATATTGATGTAGTTCTGGGACTCAAAGACGCCCCGGATACTGACAGTGGAGCGGATCTTGTTGGGCACCTCGATGCCCACGGCGGGCTTGCCGGGGATGGGTGCTTCGATGCGCACCCCCGCAGTGGCCAGATTCAGGGCGATGTCATCGGCCAGGCTGGTGATGCGGCTGACCTTGATGCCCGCCTGGGGCTGAAGCTCATACCGCGTCACCGAGGGGCCGCGGCAGATATCCAGAATGCGGGTCTTGACGCCGAAACTATCCAGCGTATTAACCAGAATATCGGCGTTTTTTTTCATCTCACGGGCCGCACCGGCTTCATCCTCCGGCGAAGCGGCATTGAAAAGATTGAGCGAGGGATAGCAGTAGGGCTTGACTTCCTCCCGTGCCGCAAAGGCGGCCGCCATCGCCCCGGCATCCGCCCGGGCGGCACTGGGCGGCGAGGAAACCGGCTCAATCGCCGAATTGCCCAGGTTGTCATCCACCGCAAGCGCGGCGGAAGCTGCGCCGGAGGCCGAAGCCGGCTGGGATGCGGCGGGCGCGGGCACCGCCGCGCGGCCGGTCAGCAGGTCGGACACCGGGATGCCGGCATTCCAGGCGGCTTTGGCGGGGTCAAAGTCATCGCCGCTGTCAAAGCTGCCGCCCAGCGTGGGAATGGCGGGCGCAGCGGGAGTAACGGGCGCAGCGGGAGCAGCGGACGGCGCGGGTTGGGCCGCAGGGGCCAGCGGGGTGGCAAAATCCTCCTCCACCGGTTCGGGGACAGCGGCGTCCTGACCGGGTTCCATGATGAGCGGCGTCTCAAAGGACTCCTCATCGGGCAAACCGGGGTTGGCGGTCTCTTCGCCGGGTATCCGTCCCGCCACGGCGCGCCGGATCAGGTCGTCCAGTTCCCCCTGGTCCTCCGGCTCGGGGGCGGGCGGCTCGGGTTCCAGGCGAAGCTCAAAGCCGGTTTCCTCCGGCTGCGGCGCGGGCTGCGGGGCCGGCGCGGGGGCCGGGCGCTTTTTATGGCTGAGCTGTTCCAAAGGGTCCAGGCCAAAGGTCCCGCCGGGACCAATCTCAATTTTTTGCAGCGGGTCATGTTCCACGGCATTTTGCAGCGAGCGCTGGGAGGCGTCCATACCAAGGTCCACGTCAAAATCCGCCCGGGGCCCGGTGGGGGCAACGGGCGCAGACGCAGGCGCCTGCCGTGCTGCGGCGCCCGCCGCGCTGCGCCGGGCTGCCTCCTCCTGCTCCAGATACGGTTCCACGTCAAAGGGACGGTGGTTGGTCTGGCGCGGCTGGGGCGCCGGGTCCGGCAGCGTTCCGGTCAGGTTTTCCAGGGGCTCCTCCTCGGCCTGCGTCCCAAAGAGGGGCGTGTCGTAGGCGGTTTCCTCCTCCTCACGGGCAGCCTTTTTCTCCCGGAAGGTCTGGACATAATAGGAGACGAACTGGACCACGTCCACCGGGGTGACGGCAAAAAACACCATCAAGCCCGCAAGAATGACGAGAATCATGACAATGTTGGCCCCCGGACGGCCAAAAACCGTCAGCAGGGTACCACCCACCGGCACGCCCAGGACACCGCCGGTCCAGAATTTGCGCTGTCCCCAGGCAAAGAGCATCTTGACGGTCTGGAGCAGGTTTTCCCCCACCCGGAAATCCGAAAAGACCACCGGCACACCGCCCAGAAGCACCGCCATCAGGGACACTTTGCCCACAAATTTTCCCACCCGGTAGCCCGAGGCCAGCAGATACGCAAGGTAAAGCAGGAACGGCCCCACCAGATAGGTGAGGATGCCGAACACGCCGAACAGCCATCCGCGCAGCGTGTTCCAGAAGCTTTGCCCCGGAACCAGCACCAGTGCAATGAGAAACAGTCCCAGGCACGCCAGCACCACGCTGCGGGTCAGATTCTGCTGCTGCGCCCGGCGCTGTTCCCGGCGGGAAACCTTTTTGCGGTTTTTGGCCCCCGACCCCGAGGTGCGTTTTGGGGTGGAAGATGTACTTCGGGTGCTTTTGCTGTTCTTCGCTGTGGAGGAACGGTATGTGGATTTTCCTGATTTTCCGGTGCTGCCGGAACGAGATTGTGCCATGATTGTGACCTCTCCGATTTCTTTTCCCATTCAAAACTGCGATACAATTTATGTAACAGGGGCAGAAAACCCCTTATAGCATATTGTAGTATTGTACCATGAAAATCCGGTCTTGTAAAACACTTTCGTGGCGGACCGGGCAAAAATTTCCTGCCTTCGGGCAGAATTTTACCGTTTGCCGTCCTCAATTTCCCCATAGAGAAACCGCAGCGCGTCGCTCAGATTGCCCAGGGAATCGATCAGGCCCTCGGCCACCGCCTGCTCGCCGTTGAGCACGGTGCCCATATCCATCACCAGCTCCCCTGTGTTGTGCATTAACTCGGTAAAGCGGGCGGCGCTCATGTGGGAATGTCCCGAAACAAACCCCACGATGCGCTCCTGCATCTGCTCAAAATAGCGCAGCGTCTGGGGCACGCCCAGCACCATGCCGGAATGGCGCACCGGATGCACCGTCATGGTGGCAGTGGGCACAATAAAGCTGCGCCGGGCGGACACCGCCAGCGGAATGCCGATGGAATGCCCGCCCCCCAGGACCAGCGTGGCGCTGGGTTTGCTCACCCCCGCAATCAGTTCCGCCAGGGCAAGGCCGGCTTCCACATCGCCCCCCACCGTGTTAAGGATCACCAGCAGCCCCTCGATCTCGGGGTCCTCCTCAATATCCACCAACTGGGGGATCACATGTTCATATTTGGTGGTTTTCTGGTTGTCCGGCGCCAGGGTATGCCCCTCAATGGTGCCGATGACGGTCAGACAGTGGATGGCATGGCGGCCTTTGGTCGCGGGCAGGATTCCGCTGTCGGTAATCAGGTCGTGTTCCAGGCGTTTCAGCTCCACTTCTGACGGGTCCTGCTTTTTCTTTTTGCCGTTTTCGGACATAAACTCCCCTCCCCTTTTTGCTGTCCCTGACATTATGTCCAAAAAGACAGGGGATTATTTTTTGCAAAGTGACAGAGAATCCAACACAGGCAAGAAAACTTAGACAAAAAATTGACAATGGCGTTCAAATTGATTATACTTTCTCCTAGTAGAAGTAAAAACGAAACGGATCTTTGGAGAATCATCCGGTCCACGGCGCCGCAGGCCGCCCGGACACAATTGAAGAAACGGGAGTGCAAAACCATGTCATCCGCACAGAGTAAAGCTTCCCTTCCGGTCATCAAACGGCTGCCCAAATACTACCGGTATTTGACCAGCTTACAGGCTGAAGGCAGAGAAAAAATTTCTTCCAGCGAACTGGCCCGCATGATGGGCACCACGGCAAGTCAGGTACGGCAGGATTTCAACTGTTTCGGCGGCTTTGGCCAGCAGGGCATCGGCTACAAGGTGGACGTGCTGCTGAGCGAAATCGGCAAGCTGCTGTTCGGCGACGGCGAGTTGCTGCCCACCGTGCTCATCGGCGCGGGACGGCTGGGCACCGCCGTGTCCAGCTTTATCAGCCGGGACACCAACGGCTACCGGCTGATCGGCGCGTTCGACACCAACCCTGCCCTGGTGGGCAAAGAGGTTGCCGGTGTGGCCATCCGGCCGCTGGAAGATCTGGAGGGGTTTTGCGCCGAAAACAAGCCCGTTGTGGCGGTGCTTTGTGTACCGCGCCAGAGCGCCATGGAGCTTTCCGGCGAACTGGTGCGGCTGGGAATCCAGGGATTTTGGAATTTCAGCCACTATGACCTTTCGGTGGAATATCCCGATGTCACGGTGGAGAACGTCCACCTTGGGGACAGCCTCATGAGTCTGGGGTACCGGCTGCGCAATCTGGACAACGGCTGACAACCCCACACGGCAAAAAAGGAACGCTGCGGGTGCCTGGCTGGCCCCGCAGCGTTTGTGCAGGAGGAGAATTATGGCAAAATTGTATTTTCGGTACGGCGCAATGAACAGCGGCAAAACCACCGCGCTGCTTCAGGTCGCTTTCAATTATAAGGAGCGGGGTATGCGGGTGCTGATTTTAAAGCCCAGCATTGACACCAAAGGCAGCGACTGTATTGTCTCCCGCCTGGGGGTCCGCTGTAAAGTCGATCAGCTGGTCACCCCTGAAATGAACATTATTGAGCTGGTCCGGGCGGACTGCGCAGCCCACGGGGCCCCCGCCTGTGTTTTGTGCGACGAGAGCCAGTTTTTTACGGCGGAGCAGGCGGAACAGCTTTTTCTGGTCACGGTGGATTTGAATATTCCGGTGATCTGCTACGGCCTGCGGGCCGATTTTATGACCCGCGGATTTCCCGGTTCCACCCGGCTGCTGGAGCTGGCGCACACCATTGAGGAGATGAAAACCATCTGCGCCTGCGGCCGAAAAGCCACCTGCAACGGCCGCAAAATCAATGGGGAATATGTTTTTGAGGGGGATCAGGTGGCTATCGATATGCAGGGGGACGTGGAATACCAGAGCCTGTGCCCCCAGTGCTGGTACCGGGAATACCGTAATTATTTGAATCGGCGCAAGAACAAATAACGCACACCCGGACACAAATTGCGCACGGTTTTTCGCACATATTTTGATATCATTGCCTGCCCCGAACACATCTTGCGCCGGGGCAGACAATTTTTGTTCATCGCGGCAAAAGATGCACAGCACGAACATATCTTGCAGGGAATCAAGAGCCCCCTGTTTTTCTATCCTTTTTTGCCATCTTTACCTCAACAAGATCAAAAAAAAGCAGATGATTTCCACAAAAATCAAGGGTTTTCCAATTTTGGAATCCTTTCGTGCGTTTTTGTCCCCTCTGCCAGTCTTTGTCAAACTGCACAACTTTATCTTTCCATCTTCGTCAGTTTTGACGGCATTGTTCATCACAAGTTCAAAATCACGGCAATAAATGTTCGTTTTTTGCGTGTGCGAACAGAATCGGCTATTTTTTTGTAACCCGCGATTTGCTATCATATTACTGTTGAATGCGGCGCATGGCATGATGCACCGCTCCAAAACACTATTTATAGGAGGACAAAAACAATGAAAAAGGCAATTGCCCTTGCTCTCGTCGGCGCCATGAGTGTTGGCCTGCTGGCAGGCTGTGGCGGCGGTTCTTCCAGTTCCGCAGCAGCTTCTTCCGCTGCCTCTACCGAAGCTGCTTCCGAAGCCACTTCCCCCGCCGAACCCGCCGGTGCCACCGTGAACACCACGGACCCCATCACTCTGACCATGAGCTGGTGGGGCGGCGACTCCCGTCATGAGGCTTATCAGAATGCTCTGGCCGCTTTCAGCGAGAAGTACCCCAACATCACCGTGGAAGCTTCCTACGGCGCATGGTCCGGCTGGGAGGACAAGAAGTCCGCGCAGCTGTACTCCAACAGTGCCGAGGACGTGATGCAGGTCAACTGGAACTGGCTGAGCCAGTACAGCCCCGACGGCAGCAAGTTCGTCGATCTGAATCAGTACAGCGACATCATCGACCTGACCCAGTTCAGCCAGGCTTCTCTGGACGCCTGCACCGTCGCCGGTGAGCTCCAGGCTGTCCCCGTCTCCATGACCGGCCGTATCTTCTACTGGAACACCAAGACCTTCGAGGCCGCCGGCGTTGATTACCCCAAGACGCTGGACGATCTGATGGCCGCCGGCAAGGCATTCCAGGAGAAGCTGGGCGATGACTACTATCCCCTGGCCCTGGGCGAGTATGACCGCATGATCCTGATGACCTTCTATCTTGAGTCCGTCTACGGCAAGCCCTGGGTCGAGAACGGCGAGCTGCAGTACACCGCTGAGGAAGTTGCCACCGGCTTGGACTTTATCGAGAGCCTGGAAGACAATCATGTGATTCCCTCCATCCCGACCATGAACGGCAAGGGCATTGACGCCAACAACTCCATTGATAAGAGCCAGGTCTGGATTGACGGCACCTACGCCGGCATCTTTGAGTGGGATTCTTCCGCCAACAAGTATCAGAGCGCCCTGGCCGACAACTCCGGCTTCGTCGTGGGCGACGAGATCAAGTTCGGCGACAAGGCCAACGGCGGCTTCTCCAAGGTCTCCATGGGCCTGGCCATCACCGAAACCTGCCAGCATCCCGCCGAGGCCGCTGCCCTCATCAACTTCCTGCTGAATGAGGAAGCCGGCGCCTCCATCATGGGCTCCGAGTGCGGCATCCCCAACTCCGCCGCGGGTCTTTCCATTGCCGAAGCTGCCGATAAGGTCAAGCCTCTGGTCAAGGAAGCGAACTCCAAGGTCATGGCGTTTGTCGACTTCCCGCTCGATCCCACCTATGAAAGCACCGATCTGAAGGCCAACCCGGGCGGCACCTACGCTGACGTGTTTGGCGGCCTGAGCTACGATGAGTATGACTCCACCGCCGAGGCTGCCGAGGATCTGGTCGACGGCATCGAGGATGCTCTGGCCTCCGCCGCGCAGTAAGTTCCCTGTTGCTCTGTCTTGAATGAATTCCAGCCGGCCCCCACCTCCGAATCAACGGGGGTCGGCTGGTTCTTTAAAGAAGTCCTGCAAAATCCACTGAATGATTTTTGTTAAGGAGGTTTCCCGGATGAGTGCTGCAACCGCAACAAAAGCTTCGGGCCGCACCCCTTTTAAAAAGTGGTGCGACGAGAATGTCGGCTTATTCTTCCTGATTCCCTGGATTATCGGCTTCCTTGTATTTAAAGTATATCCGTTTGCAAGTTCGTTGTTTTACAGCTTCACGGATATGAACTTCTTCAAGGGCATCCACCAGTACGGCATCATGAACTATGTGGAGATTTTCACCGACAAGGCCACCACGACCTCGCTGCTGATCACCTTTAAATATGCGTTCATCACCGTGCCCCTCAAGCTGGTCTTTGCCCTGTTCATCGCCTACATTCTTAACTTCAAGATCAAGTTCGTCAACCTCTTCCGCACCATATACTACATCCCGTCCATTCTGGGCGGTTCTGTGGCTATCGCCGTTCTGTGGCGCGCCCTGTTCCGTGATGACGGCGTCATCAACACTCTGCTGGGCTATATGGGCATCCAGGGTCCCTCCTGGCTGGCCGACCGTTCCTGGGCGCTGTTCATCATCTGCCTGCTCCGTGTGTGGCAGTTCGGCTCCGCCATGGTGCTGTTCCTGGCCGCACTGAAGGGCGTCTCTGCGGATCTGTATGAGGCCGCCACCATCGACGGTGCTTCCAAGACCCGCCAGTTCTTCTCCATCACTGTCCCGATGATCACCCCCGTTATCTTCTACAACCTGGTTACCCAGATTGCCCAGGCGTTCCAGGAATTCAACGGTCCCTACATCATCACCGGCGGCGGTCCCCGTAACGCAACAACTCTGGTTTCTCTGCTGGTTTATAACTACGCCTTCAAGAGCAACGAAATGGGTATGGCCTGTGCCCTGGCCTGGGTCATGTTTGTCATCGTCTGCATCCTGACTGTGATCGCGTTCGCCAGCCAGAAGCACTGGGTCTACTACGCTGACTAAGGAGGAACCTGAATTATGAAACTTGAAACTCGTCATAAGATTGCCCGGTTCTTCCAGTATTTTGTCCTCATTGCCGTCGGCTTTATCATGATCTATCCCCTGCTGTGGATGATCGGCGCCACCTTCAAGAGCAATGCGGAAATTTTCTCCGGCATCGGCTTTATTCCCAAAAACCCCACCCTGGAAGGCTACAAGCTGGCTGTGACCCAGAACTACGGCGGCGACATCAACATCTGGCGCGCTATGCTGAACACTTACAGCTTTGTTTTCCCCAAGGTCATCTTCACGGTGATTTCCTCTGTCATTGCCGCTTACGGCTTCAGCCGTTTTAAGTTCAAGGGCCGTGACATCCTGTTCAGCATCATGATCTCCACCCTGTTCCTGCCCCAGGTCGTTCTGAATGTTCCCCAGTACCTGATGTACAACACCTTCGGCTGGATCGACAGCCCCTGGTACCTGCCCCTGTGGGTGCCTTCCCTGTTCGCCACCGAAACCTACTTCGTCTACCAGCTGGTTCAGTTCATGCGCAGCATCCCCCACGACCTGGACGAAGCGGCCGCCATTGACGGCTGCGGTCCGGTCAAGACGCTATACAAGATCATCTGCCCCATGCTGAGCCCCTCTCTGGTGGCCTGCGGCCTGTTCCAGTTCATGTGGAGCTGCAACGACTTTATGGGCCCGTTGCTCTACGTCTCCACCCCCCGCAAGTACCCCATGTCCATCTTCGTCAAGCTGTCCATGGACGCGGATAACGGCTTCAGCTGGAACCGCATCCTGGCCCTGTCCCTCATTTCCATCATCCCGCAGCTGATCGTCTTCTTTGCAGCGCAGGATTCTTTCATTGACGGCATTGCCGCCGGCAGTGTGAAGGGCTGATTTGCCGCAAGTGCTCTGCACTTGACCCAAACGTTCCAAGCTGCCCCGTACCTTATTTTGACTGGGGTGCGGGGCAGCTTTTGTGTTGAAGATTCGTGTTCCTGACAAGGGAAACTTTTCCTATATTTTCTCTTAGGGAAGCTCTGATTAAATCTGGTGCGCAGATTGCCGAGCGAGACGTGCTGATGGCTAAGAGAAAAGCGCAGATAATACTTTGTGTATTATCGAGCATTTTCTCAACGCCAGCGGTGCGGCGCAGCCGGCAAGATGTTTGCCAAGCCCGTAGGGCGGGATTTAGTCAGAGGTTCCTTAGAGCTCCACCGCAGCATATCCCCCCTGCCCCGCCTTTGCATACAGCAAAAAACCGGGCGGCTGCGGTGGCAGCCGCCCGGGCAAGGGAACGGTATTGATTATTCCGGTTTGTTGACCCGCTTGAAATACTGGCGGTACTGCTGCGGGGAAAGACCGGTGGCCTCCTTGAACACCCGGCGGAAATGTGCGCTGGTCATAAAGCCAGTCTTTTCCGCCACAGTGGAAATGCTGTCGTTGGTCTTTTCGATCAGGTTCTGGGCGGCCTTGATGCGAACGCCGTTGATATACTCAATCAAACTCAGATTAATGGTCTTTTTGAAGAGCCGGCTCAGGTAATAGGGACTGATATAGAACTGATTGGCAATGTCGGTCAGGGTCAGCTTTTCGGCGTAATGCTCGGCAATGTAACTCTGGATCTGACTGACAATGCGGTTGGTCACCCGGCCGTTGTCTCCGCCCATTTCATGCTGGGCTTCGCACATTTTCTTGAGCTGAAGCAGCAGCGTTGCCAGCAGCATTTTCTTGAGTGCCTGCCCCTCGGGGGTAGAGTCCTCCTGCGCCTGTATGAGCTGCTGAAGGACCGAATAAATGTAATTCTGCTGCTTGACGGTGATGTTGCTGAGCAGATGATTGTTCTCGTCACTCAGGAAACTGAAAAAGTCCAGCTCGGGGAAACTGTCGCTGATTTCCTTGAGGTAATCGGCGCTGAAATTGCAGACGATTCGGTTGGAGGGGGTGTCCCCCACCGAACCGGTTTTGTGAATCTGGTTTTCCCCGATCAGAACCACGCTGCCTGCGTTGACGATGTAAGCGGCGTCCTCAATGAAATAGCGGCGTGTTCCCTCCACCTCATAATAAATTTCGTATTTGTGGTGGATGTGGAATCCTGACATATCGTAGCCGTTTTCCCGGTTAATCATGTCAATATAAAAATCCACATGGGGGGAATAGGTATATTCTGAAACCATACGGTAAACCTCCCTTCCGCCTTGCGGCCCCGTTGCATCGCAAGACGGAAACAATTTTGTCTATATTTTTATAATAGCACATTTCTTGCTAAAATTCAAAACTTTTTCAAATATTTTATATTTTGGGATGGAGGTATCACATCATGCAAGTCTGTCTTGTCCACGCCACAACCCGCAGCGCCTGTTTTGAGCTGCAAACCGGAACCTGCTACAAGGCTCCGGCCCCGTTTGAGGTACTTCTGGACGGTCAGCCCGTTCTGACCGGGGCGGAAACCAACGTGTTTTCCCTGTACCATCTGGAGCCCGCCCGCACTTATCGTCTTGAGGTGATGGCCGGGGAGGATTGCGGCTCCCTGGAATTTACCACCAGTACCGAGAGCTTTTTTGTGGACGCTTCCCGCTTTGGCCTGATTGCCGACGGGGTGAGCGACAACACTGCGTTTTTGCAGGCGGCGTTGTCCAGCTGCCCGCCGGGCGGCACGGTATATGTGCCCGCCGGGACCTACCGCACCCAGAGCCTGTTTCTGTGCAGCGACACGACACTGTATCTGGAAAAAGGCTGCACCCTGCTGGGCGGCACCGACCGCAGGGAATATCCTGTCTTGCCGGGGGTCCTGCCCTGTGCCAACGAAAAGGATGAGTTTTATCTTGGCCTGTGGGAAGGCAACCCGCTGGACAGTTTTGCCGGGCTGATCAACGTGATCCACGCCAAAAACGTGACCATCACCGGCGAGGGCTGTATCAACGCCAACGCTGACAAGGGCGACTGGTATGAAAACCCCAAGGAACGGCGCATCGCCTGGAGGCCCCGCCTCTTCTTCACCAACAATGCTGAGAATGTGACGCTGCACGGTGTGGAGATCTGCAACAGCTATTCCTGGACCATCCATCCCACCTATTCCTGCGGGGTCAATATTTTGCAGCTCCACATCCACAATCATGCCAACTCGCCCAACACCGACGGGATCGATCCCGAGAGCTGCCGGGACGTGAACATCATCGGTGACTATGTCCATGTGGGCGATGACTGCATTGCGCTCAAATCCGGTAAGCTTTTCCTGGGCGTGGTCAAGCATATTCCCTGTGAGAATGTGACCATCCGCAACTGCTGTCTGAGCCGCGGCCACGGCGGTCTGGTGATCGGCAGCGAGATGAGCGGCGGTGTCCGCAATGTCACGGTGACCCAGTGCCTGATGGACCACACTGACCGCGGGCTCCGGGTCAAAACCCGGCGCGGACGGGGTAAGAATGCCGTGATCGACGGACTGGTGTTCCGCAATGTGGAGATGCGGCACGTTCTGACCCCATTTGTCATCAATATGTTCTATTTCTGCGATCCCGACGGCAAGAGCGATTATGTGCAGAGCCACGATGCGCTGCCGCTGGATGACGCCACCCCCCGTCTGGGCAGCCTGACCATGGAAAACATCACCGCCACCGATGCCGAGTATGCGGGCTGCTGGTTCAGCGGCCTGCCGGAGCAGCCCATCGAGCGGGTGGAGATGCGCAATGTCTCCATCGCCTTTGCCCCTGACGCGGGCGCCGGTACCGCCGCCATGATGTGCAACGCCGACCCCTGCAAAAAGCTGGCCATCCGGGCCGAGAATGTGCGCAGCATTGCGCTGCACAACGTCCGTCTGGAAGGGTATGAGGGCGAACGGCTGCAATTTACCAACGTGGAATCGTTTGAGGAGGAATAAGCGCTATGACCCATGAGGAAATTATGAAAACCCTGGGCGATTATGTGGACTATCTGATCGCCGGAAGCACCGCCGAAGCCCCGTTGTGGAACATCGAGAAAGTTCGCAGCGGAAAGCCCAACAAGTGGAATTACATTGACGGCTGTATGATTACCGCCTGCCTGAGCCTGTACAAGACCACCGGGGACGAAAAATATCTGAACTTCTCCCTCAATTTTATCGATTACTTTGTGAAAGACGGCGGTGTGATCCACACCTATGATCCCAAAGAGTACAATCTGGACAACGTCAATCAGGGCAAAAATCTCTTTACCCTGTATGATCTGACCGGTGAGCAGCGCTACCGCGACGCCATGGACACCATCCGCAGCCAGCTGGATACCCAGCCCCGCACCAGGGAGGGCAACTTCTGGCACAAAGACATCTATCCCTGGCAGGTCTGGCTGGACGGCACCTATATGGCTCAGCCCTTTTACATGGAGTATGAAACGCGCTACAATAACATGATGGGCTGCCAGGACAGCTACCGGCAGTTCATGAACATTCAAAAGCACATGAAGGACCCCAAAACCGGATTATACTATCACGGTTACGATGAGAGCCGTCAGATGTACTGGGCCAATCCCGAAACGGGATGCAGCCCCAACTTCTGGCTGCGGGCCATGGGCTGGTTCCTGGTGGCCATGGTGGATGTGCTGGAGCGCATGGACGAGCAGATGTACTATGAGTACCGCGCCATTATGGCAATGCTCAAGGACGCGGTGGAGGCCATGATCCGGTTCCAGGATGATCAGACCGGGATGTTCTGGCAGGTCATCGACAAGGCCGGCGTTCCGGGCAACTATCTGGAAACCTCCGGCTCCGCCCTCTTCGCCTATGCGGTGCTCAAGGCGGTCCGTCTGGGCTATCTGCCCAAGCGCTTTGCCGCTTATGGCGAGAAGGCCTTCTTTGGCACCTGTGACCGTTATCTGGGCGTGAGCGCAGAGGGCAAGCTGCAGCTCTCCGGCATCTGCCTGGTGGCAGGGTTGGGCGGAGCTTCCCACCGGGATGGCAGTCTGGAATACTATTTCAGCGAGCCTGTGGTGGAAAACGATGCCAAGGGCGTGGGGCCGCTGCTTCTGGCCTATACCGAAATGCTGGCAAAATAAAGGCCGCCGCAAAAGACAGGCGGCGGCCCCATAGAGATTCAGGGAGGATTTTATTATGGCAACCTTCAAAGTAGGCGCCCGGCTGCATGACTATGGCCAGGGCACCGCAGACGAGCTTTTTGCCAAGGTCCGGGCGGACGGGTTCAGTTGTGTTCAGCTGGCATACAAAAAATGTATGCCGTGGGTGAAGCGCTATGCCGACATTACCCCTGAACTTGTAGAGAAGACCGTGGCCGCCGGCAAGGCCCATGACATCTGGGTTGGCGTTCTGGGCACCTATGTGGAGCTGGCCATCGACGACGAGGCCGTGCGCACCGCCAACGCGGCGGATTTCAGGAGCCAGCTGGCTGTCTGCAAGGCGCTGGGCGCGGGCTGCATCGGAACCGAGACCACCAATATGGCGCTGCAGCCCGCCGGGACTACCCGGGAACGGGCCCAGTATCTGCTGTGCAAGAGTCTGGAAACCATTCTGCCTGAGGCGGAGCGCCTGGGCGTGACGGTGGGCATTGAGCCTGTGAGCTATCACAGCATGAACACCCCCCAGGCCACCCGTCGCATTCTGGACACCATGCAGAGTCCCGCGCTGGGGGTCATCATGGATATGGGCAATCTGGTCTGCGCCGCCAATCAGGATCATCAGGACGCCATCTGGAACGCGATGGGGGAACTGGTGGGTGACCGGATCGTGGCGGTCCATTTCAAGGGGCAAAGCATTGCGGAGGACGGCAGCCTGTGCCGCACCAGCCTGGAAGATTCCACTGTGGATTACGAGGGAGCTTTCGCCATGCTCCGCAGCCTGCCCCAGACGCTGCCCGTTCTGCGTGAGGAAGCCGTGCCCGCGCGGGCAGTCTCTGACATTGCCTTTATGAAGCGGTATTTCTGATCCATTCTTTCGGGGATGTGCCACGCGCATCCCCTTTTTTCAAAGGAGTAGTTCCATACAATGAAGCGCAAAATCGTTACGGTTGCCGCCGATGGGTCGGCGGAATTCCGCACCCTGACCGAAGCGGCCGCCGCACAGCAACCCGGAATGCCGGTACAGTTTCTTCTGGGGCCGGGCCTCTACCGGGAGCGGCCTTTTCTGGAACTGGCCGACTATGTGATGACCGGCGCGGGAAAGGGCAAAACCATCATCAGTGCCGGCGTGGGCGGACGTGACCCCTGGCCCGGCGAGGAAAAAACCGGAACCTTCCGAAGTCAGACGCTGTTTTTGGGCGGGCAGAATGCCCGTGTGGAGCACCTGACGGTGGAGAACACCGCCGGGGACGGCGCCCGTGTGGGCCAGGCCGTTGCCGTCTACGCCGATGCGGCGCGGGTCTGCATGGAGGACGTGGAGCTGGTTGGCAACCAGGACACTTTATTCACCTCTCCCCTCCCCCTCCAGGTACGGGAGAAAAACGGTTTCCGCGGCCCGCGGGAGAATACGCCGAGGCTGGATACCCGCCAATATTACCGGGACTGCGTGATCCACGGCAACATTGACTTTATTTTTGGCGGCGCCAACGCTGTGTTTGACCACTGCCGCATTGTTCCGGTGGCCCATGAGAGCGGCGTGAGCTATATCACGGCCGCAAGCACCCCCGAGGGCAAACCGGGGTACCTCTTTGCCCATTGCACAGTGGCGGGCAACTGCCCGGAAGGCAGCGTTTTTCTGGGGCGTCCCTGGCGGGCTTATGCCCGGGTGTTCTGGCTGGACTGCACCTTCAGCGCCGAGATTGCACCGGCCGGATGGGACAACTGGAACAACCCCGCCAACGAGACCACGTCCAGCTTTGGGGAAGCCGGCTCCCGTGGCCCCGGCGCTCCGCAGACGGATGCCGGGCGCAGTTTTGGATCGGTGGACGATCCGGCCGCGACTGCCCGGATGCGCCGTATGCTGGAAGAATTCCGGGTGGAATTTGCATCCCAGTGAAATAAGCCTGCCCGGCAAAGTCAAGCCCTGGAAGGGCATGATACGGACCAAACCCCTCAAGGGGCCACGAATGGGTCGGCCAACTGCATTGCTGACTCATGGCGGCCCCTTAAGGGGCTTTTCTTACGCCTTGGTATTCTTGATACCCGTAACCGGGTCAATAAATTCTTTAAGGCTCATTTGATCTGCGTACTGTCAAGAGTTATGCGCAAATTTGTTTGCAGACTCTGGCTGAATGAGGTCAACCGGCAATAGAGTCGTCTTCCAGAGCCGCCGCCAAGGTCTTTCCATTCTATAATTCCTTTCCTCTCTCCGGCACAGCGGGGGGTTCTTATTCCGTTATCGCATACAAAACCCCGGCGGGCAGCCTGAGCAGCTGCCCGCCGGGGTTTTGTTTCCGGGATGGCCCCGGGAATGGTCTTTCGTTATCCGTTGTTCTGGCTGCTCTCGCCCAGGGTGACGTCAAAGCTCATGATCTTTCCGTCACGCTCAATCTGGAGGCTGACCACATCGCCCACCTGCTTGGTCTGGCAGTACTGCACCACATCGTTGGAGGAAGAAACCGCCACATCGTCGATGGAGATAATGCGGTCGCCCATCTGGAGGCCCGCCTTGTCCGCGCCGCTTCCGGTGTTGACCTGGAAGATATAGACGCCGTAGGAGCTGACGCCATATTTGAGAGCGGTCTGGGAGTCGGTGATTTCCCGGACCGTGATACCCAGCACAGGGCGCTTGACATAGCCGTTCTCGATCAGTTCTTTGGCAGTCGTCATGGCCGCATTGATGGGGATGGCAAACCCGAGGCCTTCCGCCTCGTCATAGCCGCTCTTGGCATTGACAATACCGATCAACTCGCCATTGCCGTTGAACAGACCGCCGCCCGAGTTGCCCGGGCTGATGGACGCATTGGTCTGGATCAGGGTCATGTTATTGTTTTCGACGGTAACCTGACGGTTCAGCGCGCTAATGATGCCGTTGGTGACGGTACCGCCCAGGGTGCCCAGCGGGTTGCCCACGGCGAGGGCATCCTCACCCACCACCAGAGCATCGCTGTCGCCGATGACTGCGGGGGTCAGGCCGGTGGCCTCCACCTTGATGACGGCAATGTCGGAGGTGGAATCCGATCCGACCACGGTAGCGGTGTATTCGGTGTCATCGCAGAGCTGCACGGTGATGTTGTTGGCGCCCGAAATCACATGGGCGCAGGTGAGAATGTAGCCGTCCTGCGAAATGATAACGCCGGAGCCTGCGCCGCTCTGGACATAGCTGCCGCCGAACCAGACTTCTGAGCTGACCATCTGCTCGGTGGTGATAGCCACCACGCTGGGCTGCACAATGGAAGCGACATCCTGAATGGAGAGGGTTGTGCCTGCCGCGCTGCCCTGGGAGGAGGTGTTTTCATCCCGCTGGACCGTCTGGACAACCACCTGGCCGCCGGTCAGGCCGGTGCGGGAGGCCACCACGGCGCCCGCCATGCCGCCGCCAAAGCTCAGCGCCACAACGCCCACCACGGCGACAACGCGCAGGATGGTTTTTTTATGGTTCTTTTTGGGCGGTTTCTGGGGCGACTGGGGCGCACTGGAATAGCTGTACCCATTGTAACCGCCGTTGCCGCCGTTGCCGCCAAAGCTGCTGGTATAACCGTTCTGGCCGCCCGAATACGGGCCGGAAGAATAGCCGCCCTGGCTGCCGGAATTGGGAGCCTGGCCGCAGGAGCCGTAACCGCCGGCATTCTGCTGGCTCTGGGCACCGCTGTTCTGGGCCGAGTAATCGGTGCGGGCGGTGTTGGCGGTGTTCATGCCGCTGCTGCCCACATTGGGATAGCCGCTCTCCTGCTGGGGCGCCTGCTCGCCAGGCTGCTGCGCCTGCGGGCCGCTGTTATTTTGCGGATCGTTATGATAAAGACCCGAGTAATCATATTCGCTCATACGATCTTCTCCTTTGATCTACCTGATCGGTAATGATCCGGGACAATCCCGGACGGGAAGGTTTCTTTCAACCTTGTGACTTCAGTATACCCTCCAATTGTGAAAACAGTTTCTCTCTACGGTGAAAAAAATGTGAAATCCCATGTTTTTTCGCGTTGACAAGCCCGCACAGCCGCCGTACAATCTTGGAGGAACACAAAAGGCGGTGATGGTATGCAGGTTTTGCACAGCGGAGAAGAATACACCCTGCTCAAGGAGCGCATCCCCATCGGGCAGGCGGTGCTGCGGGAGGGATATCTGGCCAGCTTTATGATCGATCCGGCCTGGCGCAGACGGGGATACGGGAGCTATCTGCTCAAGGAAATTCTGCGAAACAACGATGGATTTTCTCTTGCTGTGGCCACCACGTTCTGTGCGCCGCTGCCACAGAAGGACAATCCGGCCGCCTGGGCGCTGGCAAAAAAATTTGGTTTTTTGGCCCGGAACGGCATCCTTTGCCGCCAGCGGGTACCGGACCTGACCGCTGTGGAACTGACCCACCGGTTTTTGGCGCAGAGGGTGGCGCCCGGCGGGCTGTATCTGGACGCCACCTGCGGCAACGGTCACGACACCTTGTTTTTGTGCGGGCTTGCGGGAGAAAACGGCCGGGTCATCGGGCTGGACATCCAGCCCGACGCCGTGCGGAACACCAACGCCCTGCTGGCCGCCCACGGTATGGCGGGCATCGGGCAGGCTTACTGCTGCGACCACCGGGAGCTGCTGCGCTATACTCCGCCGGGCAGCGCCGACTGTGTCATCTTCAATTTTGGCTGGCTGCCGGGGGCGGACCACGCCATCCATTCCACCGCAGCTTCCACTTTGCCGGCTTTGCAGGCAGGGCTGCAGGCGCTGCGCCCCGGCGGGGTGCTGGCAGCGGTCCTTTACAGCGGCAAGGTGATCGGAACCGATGAGAAAGAGGCCGCGCTGGCTTATTTCCGCGCACTGCCCCTGAAAGAGTACACGGTGCTGATCTGCGAGTTCGGCAACTGGGCCGATACCGCTCCCCTGCCCTGCTTTGTGATCCGAAAAATCCAATAAAACAGGCGGCCCGCCGGACGGAGCAGTGGAATCCGTCCGGCGGGCCGGTGATTTTTTACAGAAATTACAGGCTTTCGGGGTACTCGTCATTGATGGCGGCCAGCAGGCGGGGGGCAGATTCGCGGGTGTCGGTCATGCGCACGGCGTTGCGCAGCGGCAGCACGGCACGGGGGCTGACCGAGAGCTCGTCCACGCCGATGGCAAGGAAGGTTTCGGTCAGGGTCAAGTCGGCGCCCAGCTCACCGCAGATACCAACCCAGATGCCGTTCTTGTGGGCATTTTCGGTGACCATTTTGAGCAGACGCAGAACGGCGGGATGGTGCGGATCGTAGAAGCGTCCCAGATCGTTGTTCTGGCGGTCGCAGGCGAGCGTGTACTGGGTCAGGTCATTGGTGCCGCAGCTGAAGAAGTCCACTTCCTTGGCCAGACGGTCGCTGAGAATGGCGGCGGCGGGCGTCTCGATCATGATGCCGATCTGAACGTCCTCGGCGTAGGGAATCCCCTTCTCCTTCAGCTCCCGCTTGACTTCCTCGCACAGGCGCTTGGCCTCCCGGACCTCCCACACGCTGGTGACCATGGGGAACATGATGCCCAGCTTGCCGTAGGCGGAGGCACGGTAGAGGGCCCGCAGCTGGGTCTTGAAGATTTCCGGCCGGGTCAGGCAGATGCGCAGCGCGCGCATACCCATGGCGGGGTTTTCCTCCTTGGGCAGGTTGAAGTAGCCAATCTGTTTGTCCGCGCCGATATCCAGCGTGCGGATGATCACTTCCTTGCCGTCCATGTCGGAAAGGACCTTCTTGTAGGCCTCAAACTGCTCGTCCTCGGTGGGGAAGTCCGGGCTGTTGAGGTAGAGGAACTCGCTGCGGAACAGGCCGATGCCGCCGCCGTCGTTGACCTGCACGGCGTGGACGTCATCCGGCGAACCGATGTTGCAGTAAATGCGCACCGTCTTGCCGTCCCTGGTGACGTTGGCCTGGCCCTTGAGCGTTTCCAGCAGGCGCTGAAGGCGCAGCTGCTCCTCCCGCTTTTTCAGCAGGCGGTCCCGGGTCATGTCATCGGGATCAATGACCACATTGCCGGTGGAGCCGTCGATCATGCAAGGGCGGCCGGCATACTCGGGACGCAGCGCATCGCCGACGCC
Source organism: bacterium (assembly GCA_004561545.1). Classification (GTDB taxonomy): domain Bacteria; phylum Bacillota; class Clostridia; order Oscillospirales; family Ruminococcaceae; genus Gemmiger. Next base: position 125,961 of record SFVK01000003.1, on the reverse strand, counting down.
GACAATGGCCGGAATGCCCATGGTGCGGGCCAGAATGGCCGTGTGGCTGGAGCCGGAACCACCGGACGTGATAAAGCCCAGAATCTTGGACTTGTCCAGCTGAACCGTCTCGGAGGGGGCCAGATCATCGGCGGCCAGCAGGACCGGCACGTCGGAGGCAATGCCACCCTGCACCGCACCGGACAGAATGCCCAGAATGCGGGTGGAGACATCCTTCACATCGGCGGCGCGGGCCTGCATATAGCTGTCGTCCATAGCCTCAAACATGGCGGCAAACTCCTCCGCCGTATCGGCCACGGCGGCCTCGGCGTTGAGCTTGTCGTTGTTGATGCGGCCTTCGATGGCTTCCTCATAATCCAGATCTTCGGCCATCATCTGATGGGTCTCAAACAGCATGGCGGCGTCATCGCCGGCCTCGGCGCGGGCTTTCTCGGCCAGCTCGCCCAGCTGCTCGATGGCTGCGGTCTGGGCACCCTTGAAGCGGTGCCATTCTGCGTCGGCATCCTGTGTCGTATAACGGGGGATCTCGGTCTTGGCGCGCTGATAGAAATACAGCGGGCCAACCCCCACACCGGCCGAAACGCCCTTGCCCTGAATACTAATCATTGTTCATGCTCTCCTTCCTGCCATGACAAAAACGCGGCTGCCCGTAAGGAAAGGGGCAGCCGCCTTTTGTTTGGGCTTACAGATGCTCTTTGAAGAATTGTTCCAGCGCCGGGGCGGCAACATCCTCGTCCTCACCTTCCACGGTGACGGTAACGGTATCGCCACACTTGACGCCCATGCCCATCAGAGCCATCAGCTTGAGGGCGTTGCTGGACTTGTCACCCAGAATCACGGTGACGGTGCTCTTGTACTTCTTAACTTCCTTGACCAACAGGCCGGCCGGGCGGGCGTGGATGCCCACGGCTTCCTGAATGGTATAGTTGAACTGCTTCATACTGTCTGCCTCCCAAAACACAGGTGTTTCTCACAAACCCCCGCATAGATTTATCGTGTTTATCATAGCATTTTCTTTGGACAAAGTCAACCAAAATCACCGCAGGTCGCCGGTCGATTTTTGTCCATTTGCATAGTGTCGAGAGAAAACGTTTAAGTTTGGGAGAGAAACGCCCGCAGCGCGTCCTCCGGGCGCGGGGTGTGCAGCGGGTACCGCTGCCGCAGCGGCGCAGCAGCCGTATCCATAATATAGGCGGTCCCCACCAGGTCCAGCATCGCCACATCGTTATAATTATCCCCAAATGCCATGATCTCATCGGGGGTAATGTCCAGCGCCCGGCACAGGCTTTTCACACCGGTGCCCTTGTTGGAAAGGGTGGTATCAATCCACTTTGGCCCCGCCACCGCGCAGTTGGCGTGTTTCCACCGTTCCGCAAACCGTGGCGCAAAATCGTCCACCCCCTCGGCGATATAAACCGACACCTTGACAATGTCTTCGGGGATCTCGGCGGGGTCAGAAATGATGCGGTAATTGTTGCCGATGAACTTTACCCGGTCCACCATCCCCCGGCCCCGGCTCATCAGATAGACGGTGTTTTCGCCGGAGAGCATGATCTCCCCTTTTTCATCGGTGCGGTTCCAGAAATCCCAGGCAATTTCCTCGGCCAACGCCCGGGGCATGGGGGTCTTGGCGATCACACGGCCGTCCCGGAATACCACGCCGCCGTTTTCGCACAGGAACACACAGCAGTCCGCCACAGGGGCAAAGAGCTGCCGCAGGCTGTTGTACTGCCGCCCGCTGGCGGGACAGAACAAAATCCCCCGCTCATGCAGCGCACGGATCTGGGTAAAAATTTCCCCCTCCAGGTTCTTTTTTCCATATTGCAGCAGCGTTCCGTCCAGGTCACTGCACACCATCCGAATCATAACCACAACTCCCAACTCTCTGGTTTTAAAATCAGTATACCAGACGGGGGAATTTTTTGCAATTTCCCGCCAAAAGTTGTATGATAGAAAGCAAACAGACAGGAGGCACTGGCAATGAGAAACATCACGGTGGGCGGCGCGTCGCCGCGGGACAACGGCGCCGCCTTTGTGGCGGACAACGCCACGCTGGCGGGCGCGGTGGACCTGGGGGAAAATTGCAGCATCTGGTACGGCGCGGTGCTGCGTGCCGACACCGGGCACATCCGGGTTGGGCGCGGGTCCAACGTGCAGGACAACGCCGTGCTCCACACCGGGCCGGGGCTGGACGTTGTGATCGGGGAGAATGTCTCCATCGGCCACAGCGCGGTGGTGCACGGCTGCACCATCGGGGACGGAGCTCTCATCGGAATGCACGCCACCGTGATGAACGGCGCGGTGGTGGGCCGGGGCGCCGTGGTGGCGGCCGGGGCGCTGGTCCCCGAAAAAATGGTGGTTCCCGACGAAACCGTGGTCATGGGCGTGCCGGCCAGGGTCCATGGAACGGCGCGTGAGGATCTGGCCGCCGACAACCTGGCCAACGCGGAAGAGTACCGGGCACTGGCCAAAGCCCACGCGGCGGCGCAGACGCGGGAAAAAGATTGATTTTTTCATTGCATTCCGTTGGAAAACAGAGTATGATAAAACAGTATGTCGTACAGCGAAGGAGTGGGCCCCATGTGACAGCCGCAGAAAGACCGGTCACATTGAAAGGATAAAGGAGTTTTGACGTTATGCCAACCATGCGCGAAGAAATTGAGCGCCGGCGGACCTTTGCGATCATCTCGCACCCGGACGCCGGCAAAACCACATTGACCGAAAAGCTGCTGCTCTACGGGGGCGCCATCCAGACCGCCGGTTCCGTCAAGGGCAAGCAGAGCGCCAAACACGCCGTGTCGGACTGGATGGACATCGAGAAGCAGCGCGGCATCTCGGTCACATCCTCGGTGCTGCAGTTCAACTACCAGGGCAAGTGCATCAACATCCTGGATACCCCCGGCCACCAGGATTTCTCGGAGGACACCTACCGCACCCTCATGGCGGCAGACTCCGCCGTGATGGTCATTGACGCGGCCAAGGGCGTGGAGGCCCAGACCATCAAGCTGTTCAAGGTCTGCACGCTGCGCCACATTCCCATCTTTACCTTTATTAACAAGATGGACCGGGAGGCCCGGGACCCCTTTGAGCTGATGGAAAACATCGAGACCATTCTGGGCATCAAGACCTATCCCATGAACTGGCCCATCGGCTGCGGCAAGGAGTTCAAGGGTGTGTTCGACCGTGCGTCCCGCCATGTGCTGGCCTTCTCGGGGGACGGACGGGCCAACGGCGTGCGGATGGTGGATGAGATTGAGGCCGAACTGGGAGCGCCGGAGATGGACGGGCTGATTGGTCCCGCCAACCACGAAAAACTGGCGGAGGACATTGAGCTGCTGGACGGCGCGGCGGAGGAGTTTGACCTGGAGGCCGTCCAGCACGGCGAGCTTTCGCCGGTGTTCTTTGGCTCGGCGCTCACCAACTTTGGCGTGGAGCCTTTCCTGAAAGAGTTTTTGCGCCTGACCCCGCCTCCCCTGCCCCGCACCGACTCGCTGAGCGGCGAGGTCGTGGACCCCCAGAGCGAGCAGTTCAGCGGTTTTGTGTTTAAGATTCAGGCCAACATGAACAAGAACCACCGGGACCGCATCGCCTTCCTGCGCATCTGCTCGGGCAAGTTTGAGCGCGGCATGGAGGCTTTCCATGTGCAGGAGGGCAAAAACATCAAGCTGGCCACCGGCACCAGCCTGATGGCTGACGACCGCGCCATTGTGGACGAGGCCTACGCCGGGGATATCATCGGTCTGTTCGACCCGGGCATTTTCTCCATCGGCGACACGCTGTGTACCGGCAGGCAGCATGTGCAGTTTGCCGGCATCCCCACGTTTGCGCCGGAACACTTTGCCCGTGTCACCCAGGTGGACACCATGAAGCGCAAGCAGTTTGTCAAGGGGATGGAACAGATTGCCCAGGAGGGCGCCATCCAGATTTTCCGCGACCTTGGCTCCGGCATGGAGGAAGTGATTGTGGGTGTGGTGGGCGTCTTGCAGCTGGAAGTGCTGGAATACCGCCTGCGCAACGAGTACAACGTGGACATCCGTATGCAGACGCTGCCCTATGAACATCTGCGCTGGATTCTCAACGATCCCGATGAGCTGGACCCCAAGACGCTGGACCTGACCAGCGACACCCGCTGCATCGAGGACCTGAAGGGCAACCATCTGCTGCTGTTCGGCAGCCCATGGAGCATTGACTGGGCCACCCAGCACAACAGCGGGCTGAAGCTGTCGGAGTTCGGCAACCTGACCTTCTGATCCCGCCATTTTGCCATCTGTCACCGCAGGGCGCGCCCCTGCGGTGTTTTTTTGCGGTGGACTTTTGTCCGCGATTGTAATTGGATGTGGTTCATGGTATAATGAGCCTGTAAAGTTTTTTCGGTTTTGACCGTATTTCCTGCGGGGTGCCCCGGCGCACCCCGTTTTGCATAAAATACCCTCATGGAGTGGTTTTGATGAAATTATTGACCCGCGCGGAAACGCAGTATCTGCACCGTCATCTGGACGTGGTGCGCCATGTAACGCTGGACCCCGACGGGCCCGGCGTGGTGCGCATTCACCTGGTGCCCGCCACGCCTTCCGCCCGCAAGGATATCCCCTATCTTGCCATCCTCAACGGCCAGGACATTCTGCCCCTGAGCGTTTCCTGGGCCATCCTGCTTGCCAACCTGATGGACGCCCTGCAGCCCTTTGAGGGCAAAGAGATTGACCCCGACCAGTGGCAGACCGTCAAGACCCAGGCCGTGGAGGCCACCTGCCGGATTTATCCCAAAGAGGCCGCCGGCCAGATTGAGGCCGACCTGACCGCCATGCTGGCCTCCTTCCGGGCCATCGCCCAGGGCAAGGAGCCTCCGGTGCCAATCCAGCCGATGGAGCTGGGAAGCTACGCCCGTTATATGACGGCGCCCCACCGCATGGATCTGATGGTCAGTTCCATGGCCAAGGACGGCGCGTGGCACTGCAACCAGAAATGTCTGCATTGCTACGCCGCCGGGCAGCCGCTGGGCGCCGTGCCGGAGCTGGACACCGACCAGTGGCTGGCGGTTTTGCAGAAATGCCGGGCAGCGGGCATTCCCCAGCTGACGTTCACGGGCGGCGAGCCCACACTGCGCCACGATCTGGTGAACCTGGTGCGCTCCGCCCAGTGGTTTGTAACCCGGCTGAACACCAATGGCCGGCTGCTGACCAGCGCCCTGTGCCGGGAACTGCATGAGGCCAGTCTGGACAGCGTACAGATCACCCTTTACTCCGCCGACGAGGCCACCCACAACACGCTGGTGGGCGCCGCAGGCTGGCAGGATACCGTCAGCGGCGTCAAAAACGCCCTGGAAGCAGGGCTGAATGTGAGCATCAACACGCCTCTGTGCAGCCTGAACCAGGACTACACCGCCACACTGGCTCTGGCCAACGAGCTGGGCGTGCGGTACGCCACCTGCAGCGGGCTGATCCCCACCGGCGGCGCGCAGAGCGGACAGAGCCGGGCCACCCGGCTTTCCCCCGATGCACTCACCGCCGTGCTGCGCCCCGCCATGGAATATGCGGCGGCACACCACATGGAAGTCAATTTCACCAGCCCCGGCTGGCTGCCGGATGAAACGCTGACCGGGCTGGGATTCTCCCAGATTCCCAGCTGCGGGGCCTGCCTTTCCAACATGGCCATTGCGCCGGACGGCACCGTTCTGCCCTGCCAGAGCTGGCTGGGCGCCGGGGCCGGGCTGGGCAACATTCTCCATGATCCCTGGAAACGCATCTGGCACAACAGCGAATGCCTGCGCATCCGGGGACGGAGCACCCAAATGGAACACATCTGCCAGCTGGGGGATGCCCCTGTGTGGGGGGAGGGCTGCTGAATGAGACAACTGAAACTTTCCATGACCCGGCTGTGGGCGTCGCTGGTCCTGCTGCTGGTCCTGCCGCTGCTGGCCCTGCCCGCCCGGGCGGATGAGGGCGACCTGGACGAGATCGCAAATTATGTGGTGACGGTGGACCCCCGGGCGGACGGCACCGCTGACATCACCTACGAAATTGACTGGAACGTGATCGGGGGCAGTGCGGACGAACCGCTGAGCTGGGTCAAGATCGGCCTGCCCAACCCCCACAACGACAGTCTGGAAAACCTGACCCCCGACACGGTGAGCGACGTGAGGGCTATGAACGGGGAAGGCGCCTTTGCCAAGGTGGTCTTTACCAACCGGTACTACGCCCCCGACGTGGCCGCTGCCAACGGCCAGAAGAGCAACGTACACTTTGCCTTCCGGGTCCATCAGTCCCACCTGTTCCTGCTCAACGGGGAGGGCGGCGCGGACTATGCCTTTACTCCGGGCTGGTTTGAGGATCTGTGCGTGAAGCAGCTGACCATCCGCTGGCGTGCGGTGGACGGCATGACGGCGGAGGACGGAGCGCTGGAAAACGGCTACTATGTCTGGACCTTCCAGAACCTGGGCCACGGGGAGCGGGTCACGGTGTCCGTCACCCTTCCCGCAGAAAGCGCCGCCGGGCTGGACCCCAACGCGGCGGCCGCCGCCAACGAGATGTACTATGAGGAGGACGACAGCGGGGACGCCCTGCTGATCGGGTTCCTGATTGTATTTGTGCTGGTCCTCCTGCTGGTGTTTCTCAACACCCGCCGGGCCACTTGGGAGGGCGGTTTTGGGGAGGAGGACCCCGATGACTGGCTCTGGTATTCCAACGGCGCCCATGTGATTCATGTGGCCCGTACCCTTCCCCCGCCCGCCGGGTACCATCCGGTGGACCCGCCGGCCAACTTCCGGGCCGGGGGCGGCACCACCCGTGGCGGCGGTGCCGGACGGCGCAGCGGAACCAGCAACCATTCGGGTTGCGCCTGCGCCTGTGCCTGCGTTTCCAGCTGTGCCTGCGCCTGCGCCTGTGCGGGTGGCGGACGGGCAGGATGCAGCGCCAAGAATTTTTATCGGATCACCGTAACCGCGTCCCGTGACGCAGACAGAGAGGAGACGCCCCATGAGCCTTGAAGATCAATATGATGCCTGGGTGCGCAGCGTAACCGGCGGACGGCGGTACAGCTCCGCCAGTAAGCAGGAGAGCGACGCCGCGCGGGACAGCCTGAACGAGATGCAGGCCCAGTTGGACGCCCTGGGCGCCGCCCAGAAGCGGCAGAAGTCGGCTTCCGATGCGCTGGACGCCGTGCAGCGGGCCAGCGCCGCCACCGCAGACAGCGTGCGCCGCATGAGCAACGAACTGACCCAGACGCTGCGGCAGGACGGGCTGCTGGGCGGCAAAACAGCGCAGCCCGTCCCCGTCCCGGCACAGGAAAGCAAACCGGACGCCGCCGGTTTTAACGGACTGGCGGACCGGGTGCGCAGCCAGGTTCTGGGGCAGGACGCCTTTGTGGGGCAGGTGGTCAAGGCCTTCCGCCGCCCCTTTGTGATGGGCACCGCCGACGCGGCCCACGCCCGGGGCAGTATGCTGCTGTGCGGGCCGCGGGGCACCGGGCGTCACTATGCTCTGACCTGCATTGTGGACGAGATGGCGGGCCGCGGACTGCTGAAAAGCAATCTCATCGAGACGATGGACCTCTCGCTCTATCCCGGTCCGGCGCAGGAAAAGCTGTTTTTGCAGGATCTGTACGCTGCGCTGCAATCCAGCGCCGAGGTTCTGGCCTTTGACCATTATGAGAGCTGCGCGGCCAATTATCTGAATATGCTGGCCACGCTGGCCATTGACGGCACACTGCCTCTGACCAACCGCTATGTGTTACAACGGGGCATTCTGGTGGATGTGGGCACCGCGCTGGCGCCGGGGGCCATTGGTGAATTACAGGCGGCGGGAAAATATTTTGTGTTTTTCTCGGAAAAAGGCGAGTCCGCACTGGCCGACCGGTTCGGCGCCCGGTTTGTGGACGCGCTGGAGGGGGACATCTGCAAAACCGAGCCCTTCACACCGGAAAGCCTTGCGGCCATTGCGGCGCGGGAGCTCAACCATCTGGCACAGCGGGTGCGTGCCCAGTGCGGGCTGGCGCTGACCATGGGGGCTGACGTGCGGGATCTGGTGGCCGGACAGTACGGTAAAACCAGCGGCATGACCGCCATGCGGGAGTATGTGGACGGGATTTACCGCGCTTTGGCTGAGTATGTGCTGGACGCCGAGACGGTCCCCGCTCCGGGCACCGCCGCAAGGCTGACGGTACAGGATCGCCGCCTGATGGCCGCCGTGGGCGGCGGCGAGCCCTTTGACCTGCTGGCTCTTCTGCCCCGGCAGTACCGCGGCGATGTGGAGGCCGTGGAGGCCGAGCTGGACGCCATTGTGGGGCTTGCCGAGGTCAAAACCTTTGTGCGGGACATTGCCGGCAACGTGCAGGCCCAGCAGCGGCGCAAGGCGCAGGGGCTTCCCACCGCCGATGTGAATATGCACATGATCTTTACCGGCAATCCGGGCACCGGAAAAACCACCATTGCCCGGGTGCTGGCCAAATACCTCAAGGCCATCGGCGCACTGCGCGGCGGCCAGCTGGTGGAGGTCAGCCGCGCCGATCTGGTGGGCCGCTATGTGGGCCACACCGCGCCGCTGACCAACCAGGTCATTCAGAGTGCGCTGGGCGGTGTTCTCTTCATCGATGAGGCGTACAGCCTGTATCGCGACCGGGAGGACAGCTTTGGCCTGGAAGCCATCGACACGCTGGTGAAGGGCATTGAGGACCACCGCAACGATCTGGTGGTGATTCTGGCGGGGTACAGCAAAGAAATGTCGGTCTTTCTGACCGCCAACTCCGGGCTGGCCAGCCGATTCCCCAACCAGATCGAGTTCCCCGACTACACCGGCGCCGAGCTGCTGTCCATCACCAAAAGCATTGCCAGGGGCAAGGGCTATACGCTGGACGAAAGCTGCTGTATGCCGCTGACCGCCTATTATGACCGCAAGCAGGCCGAGGATGCCGCCTCCAACGGCAACGGCCGTATGGCCCGCAACACGCTGGAAAAGGCCATCCTCAACCAGTCCAAGCGGCTCATCGCCGACCCAGGTGCGCCGCTGGAGCTGCTGCTGCCGGGAGATTTTGAGCTGGAAGAGTAAGCCGCTTCCCCGCCGCATCCACAAAAATGCCACAGATAAAATATCAGCCCCGTCGCAGAAATCAACACTGCGGCGGGGCTGTTGCTGTTGGATGACTGTTTACAGCACCTTGGACAAAAACGCTTTGAGGCGCGGGTTTTCGGGGTCCTTAAAGAACTCCTGCGGGGGCTTGTCCACCTTGATGACCCCCTCATCGATGAAGATCACCCGGTTGGCCACCTCGCGGGCAAAGCCCATCTCGTGGGTGACCACCACCATGGTCATGCCGTCCCGGGCCAGTTCTTTCATCAGTTCCAGCACCTCGCCCACCATTTCGGGGTCCAGCGCGCTGGTCGGCTCGTCAAAGAGCAGAACTTCGGGGTCCATGGCAAGGGCACGCACAATGGCAATGCGCTGCTTCTGGCCGCCCGAGAGCATATTGGGGTAGGTGTCCGCCTTGTCGGCCAGGCCGATGCGCTGCAGCAGCTCCATGGCGCGGGCGTCGGCGGCTTGCTGGCTCATGCGGCCCAGGCGCACCGGGGCCAGCGTGATGTTCTTTTTGACGGTCAGGTGCGGGAACAGGTTGAAGTGCTGGAACACCATGCCCATGCGGGCGCGGATGGTGTCGATGTCCTTCTCGGTCACTTCTGTGCCGTCCAGCTCCACGGTGCCTCCGGTGGGTTCCTCCAGACGGGTCAGGCAGCGCAGAAAGGTGGACTTGCCGCAGCCGGAGGGGCCGACAATGCAAACCACATCGCCCTTGTTGACGGTCAGATCAATACCGTTGAGTACCGAAAAGCCGTCAAAATCTTTTTTCAATCCCTTAACGACGATCACTTTGACGCAGCCTCCTTTCCAGCTTGCCCAGCAGCCAGCTGAACACCATGACCAGCACCAGATAGATGGCGGCAGTGCCCAGCAGCGGGAACATGGCCTCGTAGGTGCGGTTCATAATGCCCTGGGCCGCATAGAGCAGTTCCTTGCCGCCAATGACAGTGATGAGCGAGGTATCCTTGAGCAGGATGATGAACTCGTTGCCCAGGGAGGGCAGCACCGAGCGGATGGCCTGGGGAATGATGATCAGCACCATGGTGGTCATATAATTAAGCCCCAGGCTGCGGCCCGCTTCCATCTGGCCGGGGTCCACGGCCATCAGGCCGCCGCGGATGATTTCGGACACATAGGCGCCCGAGTTGATGCCCAGCGTCAGAGCGCCCACCGCTGTAAAGTTGCGGCTGGATTGGAACACCACCATACTCATGATGAGGAGCTGCACCATCATGGGGGTGCCGCGAATCACGGTGGCATATACCTTGCAGATTGCGTTGAAGAAACCCAGAACAGGGTTCCGGCGATGGGGACGCTGCTGGTCGTGAGCCACACGCACCAGCGCCACCACACTGCCCAGCACCACGCCCAGAGCAAGTGCCAGCGCCGTTACCACCAGCGTGGTTCCCACACCTTTGAGATAGAGCTGCCAGCGGTCGGCCTGAAGAAAAGCCTGATAGAATTTCACAAAGAAATTCTCCCAAAAATTGAGCGTTGTGCCGCTTTTGCTCAGTGCGGAGAGTGTCTCAAACAATTCCGCCATTTCCCTGTCCACCTTTCACGATAAAAGGGAGGGGGCCGCTGACGGCGTAGCGCCGCAAAGTCCCCTCCCGGTTGTTTTCGGGATCTGCTTATTCGGCAGAGATATACTTGTCCACGATGATCTGGATGGTGCCGTCCTCCTTCAGGTCAGCCAGGGCGCCGTTTACGGCCTCCAGCATGGCGGTGTTGCCCTTGCCCATGCCGATGGCGTACTCTTCCTCCACATAGGAGGTGTCGAGGATCTTCAGGCCGGGGTTGGCGGCAACGAACTCCTGGGCGGGAGCGTTATCGATCACCACACAGTCCACCTGGCCGTTGGCCAGAGCCTGCACGGCGGTCAGGCCGTTGTCGTAGGCGGTGACGCTCTCATCACCGAAATCATCGGAGCAGTAAATATAGCCGGTGGTGCCGCGCTGGCAGCCGATCATGTGGCCCGCCAGGTCATCGGCGGAGGCAATGTCGGAATCCTCGGGCACGATGATGGACTGGATGCCGGTGGCGTAGGAATCCGAGAAATCCATGACCAGCAGACGGTCCTCGGTGACAGAGACGCCGGCCATGACAATGTCGGCCTTGCCCTGCTGCACGGACAGCAGCGCGGCGTCAAAATCCATGTCGTCAATCTGGAGCTCAAGGCCCAGCTTTTCGGCGATGGCGCCGGCGATCTCCACGTCGATGCCCTCAAAATCGCCGGCATCGGTGGTCATCTCGTACGGCGGGAAAGTGGCGTTGGTGGCCATAATCAGCTTGCCGGCTTCCACGGTGGTCAGTTCCCCGGACGCCTCGGAGGAGGCGGCGCTGGAGGCGGAAGAACCGCAGGCGGCCAGGCTCATCACCAAAGCGGCGGCGGTCAGAACAGAAAGTGCCTTTTTCATGTGTATTCCCTCTTATTCCTTCAATCATTCTTTGTGGGGGAAATTCCCTCTTCCCCCAAATGCCGATTCCGGCATAGACCTTAGTATAAATACATAAATATTCAATGTCAATGTATAAATATCAATTTCGGCAAAATGCGGCAAGACAGGGGACGGCAAAAGAAGAAATTGTGCAACATTTTCCCGCGGATTCTCTTTTTAAAAAGGAGAGTCAGAGGTATTGACGGGGAAAGTTAGTTGTGGTAAACTTTAGGCGTTCCCAAGGAATTTGGATGTTTTGATGATGGAGGGATTGGCAAAATGTTGACACTTGCAGAATTGCAGGTCGGTCAGGACGCCGTCATTGAGGTGGTGGGCGGCACCGGAGAATTGCGGCACCATCTGCTGGATATGGGGTTGACCCCGGGCACCGAGGTCACGCTGCGCAAGGTGGCGCCCATGGGGGACCCCATTGAGGTGGAGCTGCGGGGCTATGAGCTGACGCTGCGCCTGGATGACGCCAGAAAGATTGAGATCCAGGGGATCCACAGCACCGACCGCGCCGCTCCCACCGAGCAGCGCCATAAGGTGGTGGCGCACCCCGGCGTGGGGGAACTGGGCAAGGCGCAGAGCTACCACAACCGCAAGGCGGGGGCGCCCATCCCCAAAAACGCGCCGCTGACCTTTGCGCTGGCGGGCAACCAGAACTGCGGCAAGACCACGCTGTTCAACCAGCTCACCGGCTCCAACCAGCATGTGGGCAATTTCCCCGGGGTCACGGTGGACCGCAAGGACGGCGTGATCCGCGGCCACAGCGAGGCCACCGTCACCGACCTGCCGGGCATTTATTCCCTCTCGCCCTATTCCAGCGAGGAGATTGTGACCCGGGACTTTATCCTGAACCAGAAACCCTCGGGCATCATCAACATTGTGGACGCCTCCAACATTGAGCGCAATCTGTACCTGACAATGCAGCTCATGGAACTGGGCACCCCCATGGTGCTGGCGCTGAACATGATGGACGAGGTGCGCGCCAACGGCGGCACCATCATGGTCAACAAGCTGGAGGAGCTGCTGGGCATCCCGGTGGTGCCCATCTCGGCCGCCCGCAACGAGGGCATTGACGAGCTGATCGACCACGCCATCCATGTGGCCCGCTACCGCGAGCTGCCCGGGCGGATTGATTTCTGTTCCGCCGGGGCGGACCCCAACGATCCCCGGGGCGCGGTCCACCGCTGCATCCATGCGGTGGCCCATCTGATCGAGGACCACGCGGCCGCCGCCGGGTTGCCGCTGCGATTTGCCGCCACCAAGCTGGTGGAGGGCGACCACCTGATCGAGGAGGCCCTGCAGCTGGACAGCAACGAAAAGGATCTGCTGGGCCACACCATCACCGAGCTGGAGACCTCCACCGGCCTTGACCGGGAGGCAGCCCTGGCCGATATGCGGTTCACTTTCATCGAGGGGCTGTGCGCCACCACGGTGGTCAAACCCGGCGAGAGCCGGGAGCACAGGCGCAGCGTGGCCATCGACCGGATTTTGACCGGAAAATACACCGCTCTGCCCTGCTTTTTGGGCATTATGGCGCTGGTGTTCTGGCTGACCTTCGGGGTGATCGGCGCGGCGCTGTCCGATCTGATGACCCTGGGCATCGACGCCGTGACCGGCCTGGTGGACGCCGGGCTGACCGCCTACGGCATCAACCCCGTGGTGCATTCCCTTGTGATTGACGGCATCTTTGCCGGCGTGGGCAGCGTGCTGAGTTTTCTGCCCACCATCGTCACCCTGTTCTTCTTTCTCTCCATTCTGGAGGATACCGGTTACATGGCCCGCGTGGCGTTCGTCATGGACAAGCTGCTGCGCCGCATCGGTCTTTCGGGACGCAGCTTTGTGCCCATGCTCATCGGCTTCGGCTGCTCGGTGCCCGCCATCATGGCCACCCGCACCCTCTCCAGCGACCGGGACCGCCGCATGACCATCCTGCTCACCCCCTTCATGAGCTGCTCCGCCAAGCTGCCCATCTACGCGCTGTTCACCACGGCGTTCTTCCCCCGCAATCTTCGGGCGCCGGTTATGATTTTCCTCTATCTTTTTGGCATTGTTTGTGGTATACTGTATGCGCTGCTTCTCAAGCACACCAAATTCCGCGGTGAGCCGGTGCCCTTTGTGATGGAGCTTCCCAATTACCGCCTGCCCTCCGCCCGCAGCGTGGGGCAGCTGATCTGGGAAAAGGCCCGGGATTTCATCCAGCGTGCCTTCACCATCATCTTTGTGGCCACTGTGCTGATCTGGTTCCTGCAGACCTTTGACAGCCGCCTCAATGTGGCCGAAACCCCCGATGCCAGCCTGCTGGCCATGATCGGCAGCCTGATTGCGCCGCTGTTCGCGCCGCTGGGCTTTGGCGACTGGCGGGTTTCCACCGCGCTCATCACCGGCTTTACCGCCAAGGAGAGCGTTGTTTCCACCCTCACTGTTCTGTTGGGCGGCAGCACCGAGGCGCTGGCCACGCTGTTCACCCCCTTTACGGCGATGGTGTTCCTGGTGTTTACGCTGCTTTATACCCCCTGCGTGGCCGCTATTGCCGCCGTCCGCCGGGAACTGGGCAGCGCCCGCGCCGCCGCCGGTGTGGCGCTCATGCAGTGCGTCATCGCCTGGATTGTGGCCTTTGCGGTGCGCTGTGTGGGTCTGGCTTTTGGCCTTGCCTGAAAGGAGATTTTTCCCATGAACGTTCAAAGCATTCTCGTCCTGGTGGTCATTTTTGTGCTGCTGGGGATTGCCATCGGCTTTATCTGCAACAGCAAGCAGGGCTGGCAGGGCGGCTGCTCGGGGCACTGCGCCACCTGTCACCAGCATTGCAGCGACCAGGACAAAGCCAAAAAATCCACCAAATAATTTCGCTTGTTTTTCCTGACGCCGTCCGCCGTCCGCTGCGGACGGCGTTTGTTTTATGCAGATTTTGTCTTGCGCAACGGTATCGGAACGGTTATACTAGAACTATATATGCTTTTGGAGGAGTGCCCATGAAAGCGGACAAGTATTGTTTTGACGGTTCCCGCCCCTGCGAACTGCGCCGCCTGCCCTGCGACAGCCGGGAAGACGGGGTGGACAAGGCAAAGATTGTGGAAAAAACCGAAAGCAACCTGCAAAAAATGGCCGCGCTTCAGGATGCCTTTTACGCGGACGGACGGGAGGGCCTGATCCTGATCCTGCAGGCGCTGGACGCCGCAGGCAAGGACAGCACCGTAAAACATGTGATGGGCGGGCTGAACCCCCAGGGCGTTCAGGTCACCAGCTTCAAGCAGCCCAACGGGGAGGAGCTTTCCCACGATTTTCTGTGGCGGGTCAACAGGGCCCTGCCGCCCCGGGGCAGCATTGCCATTTTCAACCGCAGCTACTATGAGGATGTGCTGGTGGTTCAGGTCCATGACCTGCAAAAGACCTACCGCATGGCGCCGCGGACGGTGGCAGGCAGCAAGGAGGAGTTTTTCCGCAAACGGTACCGTCAAATCCGGCACTATGAGGAGTACCTTTATGAAAACAGCTACCGCGTGGTGAAGATTTTCCTCCATGTCTCCAAGGAGGAGCAGAAAAAACGGTTTCTGGAACGCATCAATGACCCGGAGAAAAACTGGAAGTTCTCCGAGGCGGACCTGAAAGAGCGGGCGCGCTTTGAGGAATATCTGGATACCTACGACGAGGTGATCACCGCCACCGCCAGCAAGCACAGCCCCTGGTACGCTCTGCCCGCCGATCAGAAATGGTACACCCGGTATCTGGTGAGCGAGATTGTGGTGGACGCGCTGGGACACTGCACCCATGACTATCCCCCGCCCGATCCGGCGGCGCTGGACCGGCTGCTGGACTGCAGAAAAGCGCTGGAATCAGAATAAACGCAAGGAGGATGGGGCGTTGCCTGCCATTCGTGTGCTGCAAATCATGCCCGCCATGGACACCGGCGGCATGGAAACCTTTGTGATGAACCTTTACCGCGCCATGGACCGGGAAAAGGTTCAGTTTGATTTTCTTTATCACTATGACAAGCCCTGCTTTTATGACGAGGAGATCTGCGCCCTGGGCGGCCGGATCACCAAACTGACGGTGCGGCAGGACAACAACCTGCCAAAGTATCTGCGGGAACTGCGGGCATTTTTTTCCGCCCACCCCGAATACAGGGTCATTCACGGCCATTACAGCGGTTTTGGAATGTTTTACAACACGGTGGCGCGGCGGTGCGGCGTGCCGGTGCGCGCCGGGCACAGCCACAACACCGCCTATGAACACAACCTGGTGGGGCAGCTGGACCGGATGATGAGCGCGCAATTTGACCGGGAACTGACCCACCGGTTCGCGTGCAGCCAGCGGGCCGGGGAGATGCTGTACGGCAGCCATTCCTTTAAAGTTCTGCCCAACGGGGTGAACACCGACCGGTTCGCCCGCCATGACGCCGCAGACCGGGCCGCACTGCGCGCCGAACTGGGCGTGGCGGAGGATGAAATCCTGTTCGGCCATGTGGGACGGTTCACCCAGCAAAAAAACCACGCAGGGCTGCTGGAATTGTTTGCCTCGCTGCGTCAGAGAATGCCCCGCGCCCGGCTGGTGCTGGTGGGCGGCGGCGCACTGGAACCCCAAATCCGGGAGCAGGCGGCCCGGATGGGCCTGGGGCAGAGCGTGATTTTTGCCGGGGTCCGGGGCGATATGCAGCGGCTTTACCACGCCATGGATGTCTTTTTGCTGCCCAGCCTGTTTGAAGGACTGCCGGTGGTGCTGGTGGAAGCGCAGGTTTCCGGCCTGCCCTGCTTTGTCTCGGACACGGTGGACCCCGGCGCGGCGTTTGCCCAAAACATTCATTATCTGCCGCTGAACCAGCCTGACGCCTGGGTGCAGGCGATCCTGAGCGCCGACCTGACCCGCGACCTTCATGCTCGGGAGCGGGCCATCGAGGCCGGTTTCGATGTGCGCACCAGCGCGGAATTTTTGCAAAATTTTTATCTGGAACAATACGCCATTCACAGTGGGGAGGAAACGGTATGAGCCAAGCAAGCACCGAGTTCACCAATCCCTGCATTGCCGTGATTGTTCCGGTTCACAACGGGGAACGGTTTCTGCCGGATTGCCTGGACGCCATCGCGGCGCAGACGTTCCGGGATTTTGCCTGTATCCTGGTGGACGACGGCTCCACCGACCGGTCTGCGGCGCTGGGGGACGGCTACGAAGCCCGGGACCCCCGGTTTGTGGTGCTGCGCCAGCGCCAGAGCGGCGTCGCGGCGGCCCGGGCGGCCGGGGTGCGGGCCGGGCAGAATCTGGGCGCCCGGTGGTTCGCTTTCTGCGATGCGGATGACCTCTATCATCCCGGATTTTTGCAGGCGCTGTACGAGGCCGCCCGGTCCTCCGGGCAGCAGATCGCCTGCTGCCGGTACGACTGCTTCACCGGCGGCATTCCGGCGGAAGCTCCCGCCCCCGGCGAGACCACCATTTTGCAGCCTCCCGCCCATCTGGACGCGCTGCTCCATGACCACAACGTGGATTACGGGCTTTGGAACAAGCTCTATTCCGCTGAGCTGATGACGCCGGAAGTGCTGGACAACGGGTTTTCCTACAACGAGGATCTTTTGGCCAACTGGGATTTGTTCCGCCATGCGCAGGGCGTTGCCTATCTGGATTTTGCGGGCTACCATTACCGCCAGCATACCGATTCCGCCAGCCACCGCGCCCTGCCGCCCGAGAGCATCGACCAGCAGCGGCAGACGGCGGTCTACATCCGGGAACACGCCTCCCCCGAGATCCAGCAATCCGCCAACGCTTTCTATTACGAAAAGCTGGTGTACCTCTCCAGCATGATTCTGCGCCGGGACGACCCCACGGCGTACCGGGTCCAGATCAACGAGCTCTGGGTGGGCATCCGGTCCGGGCTCAAGGACCCCAATCTGGGACGCAATCCCCGGCTGCCGCTGCGCATCCGCATCGCCGCCTGGGCCACCGTACATTCCCCCGACCTGTGGCGGAAGGTCTGCCGCAGTTTGCTGAAAGATCGCAGATAAAGGACGTTGCCATGCGCATTCTGTTTGTTCTGGACAGTGTGGAAAATCCCACCTCCGCCAATGTGACGCTAGCCCTGCGTCTTGCCGGGGCACTGGCACGGCAGGGGCATTCGGTTCATCTGCTGCATCTGTGGGACGGTCAGACCCCGCCGGCGTCGCTGCCCGGCTGCCCGGACCGGCGACTGGCCTTTGCCGACGAGCGGATGATGAACGCGGCGCTGGAAAACGGGGCGCGGCAGGGGTCTGCCCTGCCGCTGCGTCTGGTCCGGTTGCTGCGCCACCCTTCCGCCGTGGTGGCGGCGGTGCGCCAGCTGGTGTTTCACGCCCCCCGGCGGGTGGTGGACACACGCCGGGAACTGGAGCGGCTGGACGGCAGCTTTCACTTTGACGTAATCTGTGCTGTCTGCGCCCCCTACCGCAGCGCGTTTGCGCTGGAGACCGCCCGCACCGGCGGCAAAAAAGTCCTCTGGCAGCTGGACCCCTACGCCGCCAACAAAAGCTATCAGGCCCCGGGAGGGTACGCCCGGGAACTGACCCTGCTGCAAGCCATGGACGCTTCCTTTGTGACGCCTCAGGCATGGGGTGACTACGCGCCCGGCGCACCGATGGAACCGGTGCGGGACAAGGTTCATCTGCTGGACTTTCCCGCGCTGGTGGAGCCGCAGTCTGCCGAGCCGGAACTTCACGGGGCGCGGTGCTGCGTCTTTTGCGGTTCGCTGTACCCGGGGCTGCGGGAACCGGAGTTTGCGCTGGAACTGTTTGCGTCCCTTGGAGTCGAAAGCGGCTGGACGCTGGTGATGGCAGGCGGCGGATGGGAGCATTTTCCCGAGGCCTCCCGGCGGGCGGAGCAGATGCCGGGGGACCGGCTGATCCGGCCCGGCCCGGTGCCTGCGGCCCGCGCACAGGCTTTGCAGGCGGGGGCGCAGGTTCTGCTGAACATCGGCAACCTGGCCGAAAATCAGCTGCCCAGCAAGATTTTTGAGTATTTCGCCACCGGAAAGCCAGTGCTTCACCTGAGCATGACCGATAACGATCCCGCTCTGCCCTGGATGGAGCGGTACCCGCTGGCGCTGGTGCTCCGCCGGGGCGACGACGAAGCCCCGGCCCGGCTGGCCGCCTGGCTGGCGCAGACCGCCGGAAAGCGGCTGGGCTTTGCCCAGGTGGCGGCGCTGTTCCCCGAGGTTCGCCCCGATGCGGTGGCGCGGCAGTTTTTGGACGTTCTGTAACTGATTTTTCAAGGAGGCCTCCATGAAGGTACTGTGGCTGGTGAGCATCACCATCCCGGCGGCGGCCGCCGCCTGCGGGCTGGACGCCAGGGAGATTGGCGGCGGCTGGCTGACCGGCGCGCTGCAAGCCGTGCGCACTGCGCCCGACGCCCCCGAGCTGACGGTTTGCAGTGTGGATGCCCGGGTGCAGGCCCTGACCACCGGCAGCGCCGGGGGCGTCACCTTTGCGCTGCTGCCGGACGGCAGCGCGGAGGGTTTTGCCGCGCTGTTGAATGCGCTTCATCCCGATCTGGTTCACATCTGGGGTACCGAGTACGCGGCAGCCCGGGCCATGCAGCAGGCAGCCGGCGCGCTGCCGGTTCTGGTGGGCATTCAGGGCGTTATGACTGACTGTGCCCGGCACCTGAATGACGGTGTGCCGCAAACCTGTCTGCACTCCTGTGCGATTCAGCGTGCCATTGACCGGGTGGTGCCCGGCGGGCTGCTGGACCTCAGCCAGGACCGGTTCGACACACTGGCCGCCAGCGAGCGGGCGGTGCTGCAAAACGCCCGCTTTGTGACGGGACGGACCTCCTTTGACCGCAGGGCTGTGGCGGGGCTGGCTCCTGATGCACTGTACTACCCCTGCAACGAGACGCTGCGCCCCGAATTTTACGAACCGCCGATCTGGCGGCCGCGGACCTTCGGTCAGGCGCCGGTGCTGCTGCTGAGCCAGGGAAATTACCCCCTCAAGAACCTGCACACGGTACTGCAGGCTCTGCCCACTTTGCTGGAGCGGTGGCCCGGGCTGGTGCTGCGGGTGGCCGGGTGGCCCCCGCTGGACAAGGGACCGCTGCTGCGGCCGGTCATCCGATGGATGTTCCCCTATCAGACCTGGTGTGCCCGTCTGGTGCGGCAGCTTGGGCTGGAAGGGCATGTGGAATACACCGGTCCGCTGAACGCCGCCGCCATGCGGCAGGCCTATCTGGAAGCCGACCTTTTTGTGCTGCCCTCCTACAGTGAAAACAGCCCCAACAGCCTGGGCGAAGCCATGCTGCTGGGCCTGCCCTGTGTGGCCAGCCGGGCGGGCGGCATCCCCGACATGATGCGGGACGGCGCCGAGGGGCGGATTTACGGGGAACCCGGCGACGCCGCCGCGCTGGCCGACACGGCGGCAGCGGTCCTGAGCCTGCCCGATCAGGGCGCGGCGCTGGGCACGGCAGCCCGTACCCGGGCGCTGGCCACCCATGACGCGGCCAAAAACGCGGCGGATCTGATTGGGATATACCGCAGGATTCTGAGCAAGGAGGACGGGGTATGACGCTGCCTGCCATCACGGTCATCATTCCCTGCTACTGCGCCGCCGCAACGCTGCGCCGGGCGGTGGACAGTGCGCTGCGGGACGCGCCGGAGAATCTGGAGCTGCTCCTGGTGGACGACGGCAGCCCAGACGGGACCGGGGCGCTCTGCGACGCTCTGGCCGGGGAGGACCCCCGCGTGCGGGCGCTGCACCGCAAAAACGGCGGCGCCGGGGCGGCGCGCAACACGGGACTGGCGGCGGCCACCGGGGACTGGGTGCTCTTTCTGGACGCCGATGACGAGCTTCTGCCCGGGCTGTGGGCGGCACTGGGCCCCGCGCTGGACGCCCGGCCCGGCATGATTCTGTTTGGCATGACCCGCGCCAGCGGACCCGCGCCCTGTCCCCTGGCGCCCGGGCTCTATGACCGGGTGGCGGATCTCGGCCCCGCGCTGGAGCCGCTGCTCTTTGAGAGTGGTTATCTGGCCGCGCCCTACCCCAAGCTGTTCCGCGCAGATCTGATCCGGCAAGCCGGACTGCGCTTTGACGAGGGGCTGCAAATCAACGAAGATGTGCTCTTCAATCTGGATTTTTTACATTTTTTACAAAATCCCCCTGCCATTTCCTGTCTGGCGGGTGTATACTATAGGCAGAATGATATGCTGGCAGGCAGTTTGTCCCGCCGACTGCGGGGGGATCTGCTGGATGCCGAGTGTGTGACCCGGCCCGCGCTGCAGCGGATGCTGGAGGGAGCCGGTGTCGCCGCGCCGGAGGTGGAGCGCCTTTTGCGCAAGAGCCGGGTCCGCGCCGCGCTCAACCAGTACGGCCTGCTGACCGGCTGCAAGGGGACGATGCCCTACGGGGAGCGCAAAGCGCTGTTTGCCCGTATCCTGGCGGACCCTGATGCGCGGGCCACGCTGCTAACCCGGCTGGCCGCCGATCCCAACCGTCTTCTGGCCCTGCCCTACCGTCTGGGCGCGGCGCTGCGCCGTCCGGGGCTGCTGGCCGGCTATACCCAACTGAAAAATCACTTTTTGCCAAACTGACAGGGAAGGAACTTGTTCATGCCCAATCCCACCATCTCCATCATCACAACCGTATACGACGCAAAGGACTATCTGCCCCGCACGGTCAGGTCTGTTCTGGCCCAGACGTTTCGAGACATTGAGCTGCTTCTGGTGGAGGACGGCAGCCCCAACGGCTGCGGCGCCCTCTGCGACGAGCTGGCCCGGACTGACCCCCGCATCCGGGTGTTCCACAAGGAGAACGGCGGCCCGGCCTCGGCGCTCAACGTGGGGCTGGACAATGCCCGGGGGGATTATGTGGGCTTTGTGGACTCCGACGATCTGATCGAGCCGGATATGTTTGAGCGGCTTTACGACGCCATCCGGGCAAACGGGGTGCGTCTGGCCGCCTGCAATGCCGACGCGGTGGACGAGAACGGCGCTCCGGTGCCCGGCGCGGGGGTCAAGACCACCCAAACCGGGGTGCGGGACGCCATGGCGCTGCTGATGGACACCTTCCAGACCGGCGGCTTTTACGGGCTGCTGTGCTGGAACAAGCTCTTTGACATCCGGCTGTTCCGGGACAAGGGCGTACATTTTGACGAAAGTATGTTTTTTGGCGATGACGCCAGCGAACTGCACCGGGTTTATGACAGTGAGAACGTGGTCTGCCTGCCCGACATCCTTTACCATTACCGCCGCCGGGGCGGCCAGATGACTGAGGCGGTGTTCCCGCCCCGCAAGCTGGATGACCTGACCATGTACTGGAACTGGCTGTGCTGGTTCCGCCAGCGGCCGGAGCGGGCGGAATATTACCAGTGGGCCGTGGCATGGTACTGGAAGGTTTTTTATCTGTTCTGGTGCCAGGCCGGGGAAGCCGGGGAACTGCCCGCCCTGAAAGAACAGTTCCTGGCCCACAAGAAACATCTGGATTCCATTTTGCCGCATATTCTGCGCTGCCCCCATGTGCCGGGGGCGGAAAAGGCCCGGGCTGTCCTGTTCTGCGCCGCGCCCACGCTGACCTATCGCCTTGCCCGCGCCCGCGGCCAGGCGAAGAAGAAAGAAGAGAGAAGTTGAGGGGGAAGTCACGATGGACCATATTGCAGTGAGTGTGATCGTTCCGATCTACAATACCAAGCCCTGGCTGGAGGAGTGCGTGCAGAGCATTCTGGACCAGGATTTCCCGAAGGAGAACGGCGCCATCGAGGTGCTGCTCATCGACGACGGGTCCACCGACGGCTGCGGTGAGCTGTGCGACGCGCTGGCCAAACGGGATGCCCGCATCCGGGTGATCCATCAGGAAAACCAGGGCCTTTCCGGCGCGCGGAACACCGGCATCGACGCGGCGCGGGGCAGATACTACGCCTTTGTGGACTCCGACGACGTGGTGCGCCCGGCTTACCTGAAAAAGCTGTTTGGCGCCTGTGAGAAGCACGATGCCTACATGGCCATCTGCGCGGTGGAGGACGTGCAGGAGGACGGAACGCCCCTGCCGGAGCCGGCTTACACCCCGCCCACCGATGAGGGGGTGTTTGTGGGCAAGGATCTGCTGAACAATTTTTATACCCCCAACGGCACCTATTACACCGTTGCCTGGAACAAGCTCTATCGCGCCGAGGTGTGGAAGCTGCTCCACTACCCCGAAGGCCGCCTGCATGAGGATGACTTTGTGGCCCACCGTCTGTTCTGGCGGTGCGACCGGGTGGTCTGCCTGCCCGACGTGCTTTACAATTACCGGCTGCGGGGCGGAAGCATCTGCCGCACCACCATCAAGCCCGCCGCCTTTGACGCGGTGGACGGCCTGGCCGACCGGTACCGCTTCTATGTGGAAAACGGCGCCGACCGGGGCGTGATTGACGCGGCCTACGCGGCCTGCTGGCGGCGGTACCTGTTCCTGTGCGCCAAGGTGCGCCAGAACCCCGAGCCCCAGCTGGTCAAGGCCATCAGCAAGGAACAGTTTCTGATGCAGGGGCTGATCAGCTATCTGCCCAACTGCCGCCAGATGAAAATGACCGAAAAGCTTTCCGCCGCACGCTGGGCCATGATGCCGGCGGAAAGCCTCTGCCCGCCCAAACAGTCCTGACCCCCGCATCATTTTTCAGACAAGAAAGGGTGTCCCGTTTTGCCGCTGCTCTCCTCCAACACGCCGCGCCAACCGCGGATTCTGCTGGTTCCCCCGCCCGAACTGCCGGTACCCGCCGTGCAGGGCGGCGCGGTGGAAACCCTTGTCACCCACCTGATCCGGGAGAATGAGCGCCAGGGCAAGCTGGACCTGCTGTGTGCCAGCATCCCCGATCCCCAGGCCGCGGCCCAGGCGCAGGAGTACCGCCACACCAAGATGCTCTATGTGCCCAAGCCCAGGGGCGTGCGCCGGTACTGGCCCATGGTGTTTCTGGAGCGATGCTTTGGCGTGGCGGCCCCCTATGATCCGTGGTACCAGAAAGTGCAGCTTTCGCTGGCGCTGGAGCTGCCCCCGCCGGACCTGATTGTGGCGGAGGGCGGAACACTGACCCAGTGCAGCGCCATCAGCCGGATGTTCGGCAAACGGCGCTGCCTGGCACATCTGCACGGGCAGACCGCCTGCAGCCACGAGATGGACGCCATCTACGGCGGCATCCTGGCGCTGAGCGAGTTTATCCGGGATGATTATCTGAAGACCAGTTCCCTGGACCGCAAACACGCCTACATTCTGCACAACTGCATCGACACCACCCGCTTTGTGCCCGGCCCCGCTGACGCCGCGCTGCGCAGCTCACTGGGATTTCAGGCGGAGGATTTTATTGTGCTGTTCTGCGGCCGGCTGGAGCCGGACAAGGGCATCCACAAATTGCTGGAAGCTATGGCCGCCGTGCCGGACCCGCGCATCAAGCTGCTGATTGTGGGCAGTCCCTTCTTTGGCCGCACCCAGCAGAGTCCCTTTCTGCGCAAGCTGGAACAGCAGGCCGGGGCGCTGGGCGACCGGGTCAAGTTTACCGGTTATGTGCCCAACGAAGCCATGCCGGACTATTACCGCCTGGCGGATCTGGTCTGCGTGCCCACCCTGGTGGAGGAGGCTGCCGGTCTGGTGGCGGTGGAGGCCATGGGCTGCGGCCGCCCTGTGCTGGCCACCCGCAGTGGCGGAATGCCGGAATATCTGGAGGGCAGCCAGGCCGTGCTGGTAGACCGGGAGGGCGATGTGGCCGGGCAGCTGAGCTGGGCCATCCGTATGCTTTATGAGCATCCCCAGCTCCGCGCCGAAATGGGCGCCGCCGGGGCCAGAACCGCGCAGCAGTATTCCAGCGAGCGGTTCTATGAAGAATTTGTTCGTATCATCTATGATTTTGGAGGACATTTATGGAGCAGCCCACCGTCTGCGTGATCGTTCCTGTCTACAAGGCCGAGGCCACTTTGCCCCGCTGTGTGCAGAGCGTGCTCACCCAGCAGGTTGCGGGGGGGCTGCGGCTCATTCTGGTGGACGACGGCAGCCCCGACAACTGCGGGGCGCTGTGCGATGCCTACGCCCGGCAGGACCCCCGCGTGACGGTGATCCATCAAGAGGACCGGGGGGTTTCAGGCGCGCGGAACAGCGGGCTGAGCGCCGCCTGCGGCGCGTATGTGGTTTTTCTGGACAGCGACGATGCCTTGCGCCCCGGCGCCCTGCAGGCCGCGCTGGACGCCCAGGCCGCCGACCCGGAGGCCTTGGTGCTCTGGAATTACACCACCGAGGAGCAGGACCCCGCCCCCGTGACCGGCGCCGTTCACACTGCGGAACAAAGCGAGCTGGCCCGGCTGTATCTCGACTGCCTGATCGCCATGCCATGGAACAAGCTCTACCGCTGGGAATACGCCCGGCTGCTGAAGTTTGACGAATCCTATACCCTGGGCGAAGATTTGCAGTTTGTCCTGGATTATATTGCCCTGCTGGGCCGCAAGTGCCCGGAGTTCCACTATGCCGTGCTGGAAAGTGCCCTGACCTTTTACGATTGCAGCCGCACGGGAACCCTCTCCACCCGGTACCATGAGGATTACTGCGAGATCTGGCCCCGCCATTTTGAAAAGCTCAATGCCGCCTGCGCGGCGGCGGCCTGCCCCGGGCAGGATATGATGCCGCTGCATCGCGCGGAACTGCGGGTCCTGGCGGAAGGTGTGGCGGACATCCTGCGCCGCGACCCGGCACAGCCCGGCGGACTGCGCCGCGACAAAGCCCGCAACGCACTGGCCAACCCCTGGCTGCGGGAACTGCTGCGCACCATGACCAGCGAACGCTGCTACAGCCCCTATCTGCTGCCCTGCCGGTGGAACAGCCTGCGGCTGATCTGGGCACTGGCGGAGTCCGCCCGCACCGCAAGCCCGCTGTTCGGCAAGCTGGACTGGGCGGGCTATTATCTGTTGCTGGGCCGCTATGCCCGGGACTGAACTTTTTGACGTCATACCGCTGCGCCGGGCTTGGCACAAGCCCGGCGCACTGCCGTTTTATGGGGCAAATGCTTTACAGCGGGCGAAAAAGAAGGTATAATAGGATGATTAAGATGTGATAGTATGCGTTTTTATGCGCAAGGGCCGGAAGGAGCGGAATGCCGTGGGGCTGCAAAGATTGCAGTATTTTGTTTTTCTTGTCGCTGTGGCGGCGGTGTATCTGCACCTGCCGGTGAGAGCACAGTCACCTTTTCTGCTGGCGGCGTCCTGGGTGTTTTACGCCATGGCGATGCCGTCCATGCTGCCGGTGACCCTTGCGCTGGCCGTGTTCATCTATCTGTGCGGGCTTGGGCTGGAATGGCATGACGGCGCACACAAAACCGCCGCGCTGCGCACCGGCGTTATCGGGACGCTGGCCATGCTGGCGTTTTTCAAGTACAACGGGCTGCTGGCCCTCCCCTTCCAGGGATGGCAGAGCATCGCCATGCCGCTGGGCATCAGCTTTTATAGCTTTGCGGGCATCTCCTACCTGATCGACGCGTCCCGGGGCGACTGCGAGGTGGAACACAGTTTTCTTCACTGCGCGCTGTTCCTTCATTTTTTTGCCACCGTCACCCAGGGCCCCATCTGCCGGGCCGGGGCGCTGATGCCCCAGCTGCGCCAGGAGCACCGCTTTGACGAGGCCCGCACCGTGCGGGCGCTGCGGCTTTACGCGCTGGGCCTGTTCAAGATGGTGGCCGTCAGCGATGTGCTGGGTGTGCTGGTGGATACGGTTTTTCCCCATTACAGGGACTACGGCGCCCCCATGCTGGTTGTGGCGGCAGTGGCCTATACCTTCCAGCTTTATTTCTTCTTTTCGGGGTATTCCGAGCTGGCCCGGGCCACCGGGCTGGTTCTGGGGTTGGAGCTGCCGGAAAACTTCAAGACGCCCTTCTACGCCACAAACTTTTCGGGGTTCTGGAGCCGGTGGCATATCTCCTTCTCTTCCTGGCTCCAGGATTACCTCTTCATGACGCTGGCCTGGGCGGATCTGGGCCGCTTCGGGCGGCTGCCTGCGGAGTTCTGCATCTTCTGCGTCTTCTTCTTCTCCGGGTTCTGGCATGGCAACACCGCGCCATTTCTGGTGTGGGGCCTACTGCAGGCGGTCTACCGCGTGGGGGAAGAACTGCTCCACCGCCGGCTGGGCAAGCCCAAAAAGAAGGCCCCGGCCAGGGTGCTCTGGGGCAAGCGGGCCGTGGTCTTTGCGCTGTGGACGGTCAGCATGGTCTTTTTCCGGGTGGGCTCGGGCACAGGGCTGACCGTGGACGACGCCTTCGGGTATCTGGGCCGCTGCGTGACCGGCGGCTGGTCCCCCGCCCGCTTTGCCGGGGAACTGTACAGCGCGGTTTATACCGGATTTTATGCCAACGCCATCATGGTGGCGGGGTACTGGGTGTTCGTTGCGGCGGCGCTGGCCTTTGCACTGTGGCTGGATTACCGGCGCTGCTTTGCCTGCCGCAACCGCCCCTCCGAGGTGGCGCTCGCCGCCGAAACTCACCGCACCGTGCTGTATGTGCTGCTGATCTGCTTTATTCTGGTGGGTTACATCATGCAGAGCGGCGGGTTCGGCACCTCGGGGTTCGGAATGTATGCCAATTTCTGACGCAATGACAAGGATGTTTCTGGAGGAAAGGAGGTGCCGCGGACTGTGAAATCCATCCTGAAAAAGCTTGCGCTGCTGTTGATCCCGGTCTACCTGTGGTTTGCCTTCTTTGTGGCCTTTGAGCCCAACAATTATTTTGGGCTGAAATCCGGGACTTCCTCCAGCCAGCCGGTGGCGCGGGTCCGGGCCTATGAGCAGGAGCCCGGAACCCGGCTGATGATCGGGGACAGCCGTCTGGCCCATTTTGACCTGGACATGGTGGAGGAGCTGACGGGAACGCGCTGGCAGAATCTGGCGTTCGGGGGCGCCTCCCTGAAAGAGAGCATCGACCTGGCCAACTATGTGCTGGACTCCGGCAACGAGGTGGAGGAAATTCTGTTTGAGCTGTCCTTCTACACCCTCAACGTCCACTACAACACCGACCGCTTTTCCGCGCTGGAGGAAACCCTGCGCAATCCGGTGGCCTATTGCCTCAATCTGGAATACAACGTCAACGCCCTGACGGTCTTTCTGGACACCCTCCGGGGCACGCCGGATACCATTGAGTCCGGCGACTGGGCGGCGGCGGATTATTTTGACGCCGCCGGCAACGCCATTCCGGTCCATCGCAAACTGTACGAGTACCCAGAACTGATTACGCCCAAATGCGAGAACTGGTCCCTCAACGAGGCGGAGTTTGACCGTCTGCTGGAACTGGCCGCGCGCTGCGAGGAGCGCGGCGTGCGCTTTGTGGTGGTGCTGCCCCCCATGGCCGGCCTTGTGCGCACCGAGGTATGCGATATGTACGGCATCACCGGGGTGATGGAGAACGAGGTTCTGCCCCGGCTGGAAGCCCAGAGTTTTCCCGTGCTGGACTACGAGTGGGGCGGGAGCTGCATTCAGGACGATGATACACAGTTTTTTGACGGATTCCATCTGGATGAAAAATACGGCCTGCCTGATTGGACCGCCCAGTTGTTCCGCGACTATTCCGCCGCAGAGTGAGAGGTGCCAAAATTGGATTTTCTGATTTTATACGAACACACCGTCCGCGAATATGAGAGTGACCTGCTGCTCAAGATGGAGCTGGAACGGCGGGGTTACACCGTCGAGATCCGCCAGCTTTTGGACCCCAAACACCTGCGCCTGTTCGGAAAGGACAAGCCCGAGGTGCTGGTGTCCAGCTGCATGTATGACAACGAGGCCATCAACAGCCATGTCTACAACAACATCGGCCGCTGCAACAAGATCGTCAACCTGCACTGGGAGCAGATGCTCTCCGACACGCAGGAGCAGGGCGACTGGTTCAACATGAACGGCAACGCCAAGCGCTGTGTGCAGACCTGCTGGGGGCAGCGCACCGCAAAGCGGCTGCAGGCCCACGGCATGGAGGAAAAAAACACCCCCGTGACCGGCGCGGTGATGATGGATTTTCTGCGGCCCGAATTCAAGGGCTATTTCAAGGACAAGGCCGCTTTGTGCCAAGAGTTTGGCCTGGACCCCGGCAAGCAGCTGCACCTGTATATTTCCAGCTTTGGCTATGCCAGTATGTCCGATGAGGAGGTCGCCGAGCTTTCCCGCATGGCGGGAACGGATTTCACCGGGTTTGCCAAAACCAACCGGGTCTCGATGACCGAAACCCTGGCCTGGTTTGACCGGTATCTGGGGGAGCACCCCGAGGTGGAGCTGGTCTACCGCCGCCATCCCAGCGAGTGGAAATGCCGGGCGCTGGATGAGCTGGCCGCCCGGCGGCCCAACTTCCATGTGATCTTTGCCGACTCGGTCAAGCAGTGGATTGTGGCGGCGGACAGCATCTCCATCTGGATGAGCACCGCCATCGCCGAGGTTTTCATGGCGGGCAAGAGCTGCCACATCCTGCGCCCCGTCCCCATCGAACATGAGTACGACCCGGTGATTTACAGGGATGCCCGGTATATCACCAGCTATGAGGAATTTGCCGCCGCCATGGCGGAGCCCAACCCGCCCTTCCCCATCGCAAAGGAAGTGATTGAGGGCTATTTTGATCCCTCCCCCGTCCCCGCCTACAAGAGAATGGCCGACCTGCTGGAGGACGTCTACCGCAACCCGCCCCGGGATACTCCCATGGGCGAGGGCTTCACCCCCCATTTCAATGCCCTCAAGTTTGTGGCACTGGCGGGGGTGCACTGGCTGTACCGCCACAAGTGGGAGCCGAGGAAGGTCTTTGCCTTGTGCCCGCCGCTGGCCAACTTTGCCCAGCGCATTTACGGCTATGTGGACAAGGCCTACATTCCGCCGGAGGAAATCCGGCGCATGGAGGACCGCATCCGGCCTTACGTCAAATAACCCACCCGCAAAGGAGCGTTGCCGATGTCCGAACCGAAAAAGGAGAGTTTCGCGGGCAATGTGATGAAATATTCCGTTGCCACCTATCTGGGATTTATCATTTCCGGCGCGGCTCTGATTGTCAAGGGCGTGCTCCCGGCCGAGAGCTACGCGGTCCCCGCCACCTTCATGTCCTACACCATGTCGCTGATGAACGTGGGGATGCTGGGGCTTGACCAGAGCCTGCTGCGCTTTTACCATGAACCGCCGCAGGGCACCACGGGGCGCGGTATGTTCAACGCCTGCACCCGGCTTTCGGTGCTGGTCATGCTGGTGGTGGGCGGCATTGGGTCGGTCTTTTTTGCAAAACCCCTGGCCACCGCCTTCGGCCTGGGTTCGAACGGCGCGGGGCTGGTACCCTTTTTGTTCCTCAACGCCGCGCTTTATATGCTGGTGCGGTACATCAACGTGCTGCTTCGGCTGGAAAACAACGTCCGTGCCTACACCACCGAGACGCTCTGGATGCAGGCCTGCCTGAACCTGATTTACCTTCTGCCCGGCTTTGTGACCCGGGACCCCCGCGCCTTTGTGCTGGGGGCGGTCCTGAGCTTTGCCGGGGTGGCGGCCGTCTACTGGCGCAGGGCCATGAAATCCTGCCCGGCCGAACCGTCCCAAAAACACGGGGGGCTGAAATCCGATCTGACCGTCTACCGCAGCGCCGTGCCCTACGGCGTTGTGCTGGCGCCGGCGGCCATTCTGATCCCGCTCTACCGGTCAGTGTGCCTTTCCTTCCTGGGCATTTACGGCACGGCGGCCGAACAGGGCAGCTTTGATTTCGCCTACACCCTGGCCCAGCTGGTCACCACCATTCAGGCAGGCTTTTCCACCTACTGGGGCCCCTACGTCTACGCCCATTACCGCACTGAACAGGAACGCATCGGGCGGATTCACGATCTGCTGAACTTTTTGATCTTTGGCTTCTTCTGCCTGCTGGTCATGTTCGAGGATATTATCTTTGTGATCTTCCCCGCCAAATCGGCCTGCCTGCTCTATTTCCCGCTGATGATGCTGGCGGTGGTGTTCTCCATCCTATGCGAGGGCACCGTTTACGGCAACACCATCGCGCGGCGGCCCTTCCATGACACCATCGGCACCGCGCTGGGCGTGGCGGCCAACATTGCGGTCTGCACCATGCTGGTGCCCCGGGCCGGGGCGATGGGCGCGGCGGTGGCGCTGGTGGCCGCCAACGCGGGGATGTTTTTGTACCGCACCATCACCGGGCAGTATTACTACCGCACCATCCCCAGTTTCAGCCGCACCATCTGCGGGTTTGTACTGGCCATCGCGGTGGCTGCTGCCGGCGTGATTTTTGCCCACAATTTCCTGGTGAAATTTGTGGTGGTGGGCGTCATCCTTTTTGTCTACTGCAACATTTACCGCGCCCAGCTGCAAAAGCTGTGGCAGGTGGGAATGGGGCTTGTGCGCAAGGTGTTGCACCGCGGCTGAGCCCCCGAACGGAAAGAGTTGATTGAAATGAAGCATTGCGGCACACGGCAGTTGGAAACCGGGCGGCTGATTCTGCGTCCCCTGGACCCCGATGACTGCGAAATGATGTTCGGCAACTGGGCCGGTGACCCCGAGGTGACAGAATATCTGCGCTGGAACGCCCACAAAGACTGGACCGTGACGATGGAATATCTGAACGAGATCGTCAAACAATATTCCCGTCCTGACTTTTACGACTGGGGCATCTGCGACAAGGTTACCGGCGTGCTCATGGGGAGCATCAGCATTGCTCCCGCCGAGCAGGCCCAGCGCAGCAGCCCTTATGACTGGAAAAACGTGAAAACCGAGCTTTTGGGCGAAATGTGGGAGATCGGCTATGCCCTGGGCAAAAAGTGGTGGAACCGTGGTTACATGACCGAGGCTGCCGTGGCGGTGCGGGACGAGTGGTTCGGCACGGTGGGCGCGCCCTGGCTGGCAGGGTTTCATGCCGCCCACAATGTGGCGAGCAGCCGGGTACTGGCCAAGGCCGGGTTCCACTACGACCATGACACGGTGCTTCACCGGTTTGACGGCACCGGGGTTCCGGGCCTGGCATGGTATCAGCTCAATCCCGGGTCCCATGCCTGACCCCAAGGAGGAAACATGGAAGAGATTACGCTGGATTTCAATGCGGCTCCCGCCGGGCAAAAGGCGCTGGACGCGGAGCAGCCGCCGGTCAAGGTGGTTCTGCTGGCGCTGGATCAGGGCAGGTTTGACGCCCGGCGCAGCCTGGACGAGCTGGCCGCGCTGGCCGAGGCCAACGGCATGGAGGCGGTTGCCACCGTATGCCAGAAGCGCAGCACGCCCGAAGCGGCCACCATGCTGGGCGAGGGCAAGGTGGAGGAAGCGCGGCTGGTCTGCATGAACACGGGAGCCGAGGCCGCCATCTTTGACGGCGAGCTGACCGGCAGCCAGATCCGCAACCTGAGCGCTGCGTTACAGGTGGAAGTGCTGGACCGCACCATGCTGATCCTGGAGATTTTCCGCGCCCGGGCCACCACCAACGAGGGCAAGCTGCAAACCGAACTGGCGACCCTCAAATACCGTATGCCCCGGCTGCAGGGCCTGGGCGAAGCGCTGAGCCGCCAGGGCGGCGGTGGCGGCGGCGGTGGCGGCGCCCGCCGCGGCGCCGGCGAAACCAAGCTGGAGCTGGACCGGCGGTATCTGCGCGGCCGCATTGAAAAGCTGGAAGAACGTCTGAGAGAGCTGGAAAAGCGCCGGGACGAAACCCGCCGCGCACGCCGCAAAAACGGCGTTCCGGTGATTGCGCTGGTGGGCTACACCAACGTGGGCAAGAGCAGCCTGACCAATGCGCTGTGCGGAGCGGAAATCTATGAGGCGGATATGCTGTTTGCCACGTTGGACCCCACGGCCCGCAAGCTGACGCTGCCCAGCGGGCTGCAGGTTATTGTGGTGGACACCGTCGGTTTTGTGAGCCGTCTGCCCCACGATCTGGTGGACGCTTTCAAAAGCACGCTGGAGGAAGCCGCCTGCGCCGACATCATCCTGAAAGTGGCCGATGCCAGCGACAGCGAGGCCGCAGAACAGCTTTCGGTGACCGATGAGGTGCTGAGCAGCCTGGGCTGTGACGAGATTCCCCAGATTGTGGTCTACAACAAGTGCGACCGCGCCGGGGTGGCGCCCTACGACCCGGATGTGCTTCTGGTGAGCGCCAAAACCGGCTACGGGCTGGACGCGCTGCGCAGCCGGATGGACGAAATTCTGGCCCACCGGGTGCGCACCATTGAGGTCGTGCTGCCCTACGACCAGCTGGCGCTGGCGGATGTCTTTCGTTCCCGGGGCAGCGTTCTGGCCGAGGAATACCGGGGCGACGGGGTGTATTACAAAGCCACCGTCAAGGTGGACGATCTGCATCGGTTTGAAGACTATTTGATCTGACGCAGAAAATTCCATAAAAAGGACCGGTCCCATGGCGGGGCCGGTCCTTTGGTTTTGCGGGTGAGCCGGTGTAAGACAACCGGATCAGTGGTGCTTATAGTAGTTGATGAGACAGCCATCCGCCAGAATCTGGCGCTCGGCGTCGGTCATGACGCCCAGGCGGACAGTGAAGGGGGTTACGGTGCCGTCGGCATGAACCGCCACGGCAGGCATGGAATCGGCGGCCGTCAGCAGCGCGCCGCGCACGCCGGGCAGGAAGATATAATCCCCCTTGCCGAACACGGCGGGGTCCTCCACCAGGAAGGGCAGCATCCCCCAGTTAATGCAGTTGGAGCGATAGCGCTTGGTGGCGTACTCCCTGGCAAAGTTGGCGGCGCCGCCCAGCACGCGCTGGCAGCTGGCCGCCTGCTCGCGGGCGGAGCCGTCGCCGGGCTTGTTGGCAAAAATGGCAGAGCCGATGTTGGTCTGCTCCGGGCTGACGGCATAACCGGCGACGGACAGGGCACGGTAAACCGCGGCCACCTCGCCGGGCAGGGTTCCGGCGGTGCGGGCAGCATCCAGCGCCTTGACGGCCTTGGCGGCGGGCACATAGCCTGGGTCCTTGCGGGAGAGGGTGAACTCCGCCAGGCGCAGCGGGTTGGAGCGGAAGGAGGAGGTTTCGCCGGAGGGAATCAGTTCATCGGTGGTGGTGACGGGGTCGGTGATATAGCTGACCACCCGGACCAGCAGATCGTTGGTCAAGGCGGGCTGCTCGGGCCAGTCCTTGATGTTGGGGCCGAACTTGAGGGCCGTTTCCGGCTCGGCATGGCCCCAGCCGTCATAGACGCGCTTGTCGTACACGCCCCGGTCAAAGTGATAGGCGGGCGCGGTGAACTCGTGGTCGCAGATTTCGCTGGCCGCTGTGAGCACACCCCCGTTGGCCGCCGTGGCCGCGATGGAGCGCGCATCCATAAGAGCCACACCGGAAATCTGCCCCTCGCCGGGCTTGGAGCCCTCGCGGTTGGGGAAGTTGCGGGTGGTATGACGGATGCTGAACTCGCCGTTGGCCGGGGTGTCGCCCGCGCCGAAGCAGGGGCCGCAGAAGCACTCCCGGAAGATGCCGCCCGCCGAAACAATGTCCGCCACAGCGCCGTTTTTGACCAGCTCCAGGTAGGTGGGCATACTGTCGGGATAGGCGCTGAACTTGAAAACGCCGTTGCCGCAGCTCTTGCCGCGCAGGATGTCCGCCACGGCGCAGAGGTTCTCGTAGGTACCGCCGGAGCAGCCCGCCACGATGCCCTGGTCCACCAGAATGCTGCCATCGGGCTGGACCTTGCTGCAAAGATCCATGCGGACCTTGCCGTTGAGCTGCTCGTTGGCGCGGGTTTCGATTTCGTGGAGAATGTCTGTGGCGTTGGCCTTGAGTTCCCGGATGGGATAGGCGTAGCTGGGGTGCATGGGCAGCGCGATCATGCACTCCACCGTGGAGAGGTCCAGCTCAATGCATCCGTCATAGTAGGCCACATCGGCGGGCTTGAGCTCTTTGTAGGCTTCGGGACGGCCGTGGACGGCAAAGTATTCCTCGGTCACGGCGTCGGTCTGCCAGATGCTGGACCAGCAGGTGGTCTCGGTGGTCATGCAGTCAATGCTGTTGCGGCAGTCGGCGGAAAGGCCGGCCACGCCAGGACCGACAAACTCCATGACCTTGTTTTTCACATAGCCGTTGGCGTAAGTGGCTCCCACCAGGGCCAGCGCCACGTCGTGGGGTCCCACACCGGGATTGAGCCTGCCGGTCAGATAGACGCAGACCACGCCGGGACAGGCCATATCGTAGGTGCGGCCCACCAGCTGCTTGGCCAGCTCGCCGCCGCCCTCGCCCACCGCCATGGTGCCCAGAGCGCCGTAGCGGGTGTGGGAATCCGAGCCGAGGATCATCCGGCCGCAGCCGCTCATCATCTCGCGGTTGTAGCTGTGGATGACGGCCATATTCGGCGGAACATAGATGCCGCCGTATTTGTGGGCGGCAGAGAGGGCAAACTGGTGGTCATCCTCATTGATGGTGCCGCCCACCGCGCACAGGCTGTTGTGGCAGTTGGTCATGACGTAGGGCAGGGGGAACTGTTCCATGCCGGAAGCGCGGGCCGTCTGAATAATGCCCACATAGGTAATGTCATGGCTGGTCATGGAGTCAAACTTCATGCGCAGATTGGCCATGTCCCCGCTCTGGTTGTGGGCCTTGAGAATGCCGTAGGCGATGGTCCCCTGCCGGGCCTGCTCGGGGGTGACGTTGGCGGGCGCGGTCTCGGTAAGTTTGCCGTTGACCAGATAGACGCCGGAATCGTGCAGCTTCATGTTGGATGGTCCCTCCCCTGTTTTACAGCCGCGCCGCAAGGGCGTCGGTAAACTCGGTGGTGGTGGCGGTGCCGCCGATGTCGGCGGTGACGGTGCGGCCTTCGGCCACCTGGGCCAGGATGGCGGCATTGAGGCGCTCCGCCTTTTCCGTCATGCCCAGGTCATTGAGCATCATGGCAAAGGCCATGAGAATGGCGGAAGGGTTGGCCTTATTCTGGCCGGCAATGTCCGGCGCGGAGCCGTGAACCGCCTCATAGATGCGGGTCTTTACGCCGATGTTGGCGCTGGGCGCAAAGCCCAGTCCGCCCACCAGGCCGGCGCACAGGTCGCTGATGATGTCGCCGTAAAGGTTGGGAGCCACCAGGACGTCAAACTGCTCAGGCTTTTGCACCAGCTTCATGCACAGCGCGTCGATGATGCAGTCATCCGCCTGAATGCCGGGGTAGTTTTTGGCCACCTCGCGGAAGGTGGAGAGGAACAGCCCGTCGGTAAGCTTCATAATATTGGCTTTGTGGACCGCCGTGACCTTTTTGCGGCCGTTGGCAACCGCATAGTCAAAGGCAAACCGGCAGATCCGCTCGCAGGCGGGTTTGGTGATGAGCTTGACGCCGTTGGCGATCTCATCGGTGAGCATATATTCAACGCCCTTGTAAAGATCCTCGGTGTTCTCGCGCACAATCACCAGGTCCACATGGTCGAACCGGGTGGGCACGCCGGGCAGGGTGCGCACGGGGCGCAGGTTGGCATAGGTGGAAAAGCGCTGGCGCAGCTGCACGTTGATGCTGCGGAATCCCTTGCCGATGGGGGTGGCGGTGGGACCCTTGAGCGCCCAGCCGCATTCCCCGATGGCATCCAGCGCGCCGGGCTCCAGAAGCTCCCCATGGTCGGCGGCGTACTCCGCGCCGGCCTGGAACTCCTGCCACACGATCCCGGTATCCAGAACCTCGGAGATCTTGCGCACACTCTGTGCAATTTCCCGGCCAATCCCATCGCCGGGGATCAGAACTGCCTTCATAGACCTTTGCCCCTTTCGTTTTAACTGCCTTGCTTCCTTTGTCAGACAAACAATTGCATATGTATCGTGGAACAGTTTGAGTATACCCATTTTGTTCAACCTTGTCAACGTAATTCTTTTAAGCATCAGCTGTTTTGCTCCCCCAAAAACTTTAAAAAATAAAGTTTGGCCCGAGTCAAAAACGAGTTAATTTAAGATTTGGGCTTGACGGAACGGCAAAAATACTATAAAATCAAAGGTATTCAGCACTTTAGTCCTTGAAACCGCACGCCGCGCGGCGGGGTTCCGTGCTGTAGGGGAAGGTCAGAAAGCATGAATTTGATCGGTGCAGAGTGATTTTATTCTCTGTCCCGGGGAAAACAGGAGGCGGAAAGTATGTATTATCCCGATGTTCCGGCGCTGGAACCGGAGGATATCGAACTGTTGTGTAACGAATATGTGGCACACAACCAGCACCTTGACCCGCATGTGGCCGACCGCCTGGGGGTCAAGCGCGGCCTGCGCAACCCGGACGGCACCGGTGTGCTGGCGGGCATCACCAACGTTTCCAACGTCATCGGTTATGAGAAGCTGGCTGAGGGCACCATTCGTCCCATCCCCGGCCGGCTGGTCTACCGTGGCATTGACATTGACACGCTGGTGGCGGAAGCCGACCGCAACGACCGGTTCATGTTTGAGGAGGTTGTGTGGCTGCTGCTCTTCGGCTCTCTGCCCACCAAAGACCAGTATGCCCGGTTCTGCCGGTTGCTGGATGAGCACCGTGAGCTGCCCAAGGGATTTGCGGACGATATGATCATGAACTCGCCCTCGCCCAATATCATGAACAAGATGGCCCGCAGCGTTCTTTCGATGTACAGCTATGATGAGCACGCCGATGATCTGAGCCTGCCCAACATTCTGACCCAGAGCATCAACCTGATTGCCGAGCTGCCCACCATGATGGTCAATGCGTATCAGCTCAAGCGCCGGGTCTATGACCACGCCAGTATGTATTTTCACTATCCCATTGCGGGGCAGAGCACGGCGGAACATATCCTGAGCCTTTACCGCGACGATCAGAAATTCACCCATGAGGAAGCCCGGCTGCTGGATCTCTGCCTGCTGGTCCACGCGGACCACGGCGGCGGCAACTGCTCCACCTTTACGGCCCGCGTGCTGTCCAGTTCCGGCACCGACACCTATGCGGCCATCTCGGCGGCCATCGGCGCGCTGAAAGGCCCCAAGCACGGCGGCGCCAACCTGAAGGTTATGCACCAGTTGGACTACATTCTGGCCAACGTGGAGCACCCCGAAAATGACAACGAAGTGCGGGAGATTCTGCGCAAAATTCTGCGCAGGGAAGCCGGGGACGGCAGCGGCCTGATCTATGGCATGGGCCATGCGGTCTATACCCTCAGCGACCCCCGCGCCCAGATCCTGAAAAAGCATTCCCGCCGTTTGGCCTATGCAAAGGGCTACGATGAGGAATATGAGCTGCTGTGCAGCATTGAACGGCTGGCGCCCGAGGTTTTTGCGGAGGAAAAGCACGGTCCCAAGAAGGTCTGCGCCAATGTGGACCTGTTCAGCGGGCTGATCTACCGTATGCTGGGCATCAGCGAGGATCTGTACACCCCGCTGTTCGCCATCGCCCGTGTGCCCGGCTGGTGCGCCCACCGCGTGGAAGAGGTGGAGTACGCCAACCGCATCATCCGCCCCGCCTACAAATATCTGGGCGAGGAGCAGGAGTACATTCCGCTGCGCGAACGGTAATTTCGTCCCGGAAAAGCAATTCAGCCCGCATGGCTGCAACGGCCATGCGGGCTGTGGTTTTATGGGAAATCAGACGGTATATTCCAGCTCGGTCTCCTCGTCATCGGCGCGGCCGCTCCCGGTAAAGCCAAGGGCCTTGTACAGGCCCCAGGCGACCCGGTTCTCCGGGTTGCAGGTCAGCAGCACGCGGTTGGAGGAGCCGAAGGGCTTTGTGCGGATATAATCCAGCGCCGCGATGACCGCAGCCCTGCCGTATCCCCTGCCCTGCCGGCTCTCATCAATCATGAGGTGCCACAGGTTATAGGTTTGCTCATCATAATCGTAGATCACCATGAGGTAACCCACCATCTGGTCGCCATCATAGACGCCAAAGGGCGTACACTGGTGGTAATACACATAGGCCTGGGCCAGACTGCGGATGGGGTGGGAGACATATTCCTCCCGTCCCGGCCCCAGCTTGAGGGCAAAGCAATCAAGAAAGTTGGATTCATCAATTTTTTTCAGGGTCACACTGTTCATCAAAATTCCTCCGTTGGGTTTGTGGGATGTCGTTCGTTGTCATTCTCTTCATGATGAACAGCCCCTTTCTTTGTGGAATAAATCCAGTATAGCACCCCCGCCAGAGAAAGTAAACCCACACGAAGGGGTGTTTCAAACCTCGAGGGCATCAAAAAGCAGCTTGTCAATGGTCAGACGGGGCCGCCACCAGCTGCGGGCCTGCGCAAACTCCGGGTAGGGCGTCCCCCACTCCCAGGAGATGTCAAACCCGCCGTCCGGCTGCTGCAACTTGCCCAGGGCTGCCTGCTCCGCCCGGATCAGCGGACGCAGGGCCGGGGTCACAAATTCCAGATAGCTCCCCGCAAAAAAGTCCGAGGGCGCCGGCACATATTCCACACCGTATTTTTCCGGTTCCTTGCAGATGGCCGCGTCCAGTCGCACAGCGATCAGATCTTTCAGGGCTTGCAGATCCACCAGATCAGAAATCTCGTTCCGGTTCAGCAATTCATAGGCCAGAAGGTAGCATTTCAGCGCCTCCCCGCTCACATCCGGGGTCTGCCTGAGGTCGTCCACGCCCTGCCGCACCAGCGCTTCCTCCAGCGGAGTGCGGTCCGAAATACCAGCGTTTTCCACCAAAAACACCCGGAAAGGGGTTGAGCCTTCCCGGGCGCCGAATTTTGATTTGCCTGCGCGCTGTTTTTCTTCCGGGCCGGGTCAGGCGGCCGTATGGCTGTAAAGGCTGGTCCAGGTGCGGCGGCCCAGGATGCCGTCCGGCGTAAGGTCATGAACCACCTGCCAGGCCAGAACCGCCTCCCGGGTGCGCGGCCCGTAATGACCATCGGCGACCAGCTCGGGCACCAGCGATTGCAGCCGCTGCTGGGCGCTCTTGACGGTCGCGCCCGACTGCCCGGTCCGCATAGGAATGCCGGGCCAGATTTCCCCTTCCCCGTGGCGGCTTGCCCAGTTCTGGTACAGGGCATCCCAGGTGTTGGTTCCCACGGCGCCGTCCACCGTCAGCCCGTTGAGGCGCTGGAACTGGCGAATCGCCGCGTCGGTCTTGCTGCCGAACCGGCCGTCCACCGACACGCCGCCCAGCCATCGCTGGATCAGCGAGACGTCCGGCCCGCGGGAGCCTTCCCGCAGAACAGTCCCGCCATAGGGAGGCATTGCGTTGCTTGCCATATGTTTTTCCCCCTTCTGCCTTGGCATTGTGCGGGGCCAGCGGTCCCGCTGTTCCATGCTATGCGCCGCAGGGGCAGGAATGTGCGCGTTTGGGGGGCGTTTCCCTGCCAAAAGGCGGAACCCTAAGCTCAAAATCGCAAACGCACATTGGCAGCGCCGCGATGACCCGGGCAGAAATTGACGGATATTGCCACAATGGACGGAAAAACAAGGAAATCTCTTTGTCAGGTCTTGCATTGCCGTTCATTTTCTGGTAACATATTAGAAATTATGGGGAGGAGGAACGGGACCATGCGCTGCATTCTGGCCGGAAATAAAATTCTTGCCCGGGACCATTCCCCCTCCGTTTTGATTTTGGAAAATTGAGGCATTGCCGCCCGCGTGCGGCGGTGCCTCTTTTTTTGGGGAGCCGATCCGGTTTCCCATCCGACAAATCCCTTTGGAAAACTTAGGAGGATGTTTCATGAGTGAGAAAGTAGATTACTCCAAAGGCATTTACGATGCCAAACAGCTGGGCGTGCCCCGGATGCTGATTCTGGGCGTGCAGCATATGTTCGCCATGTTCGGTGCCACCGTTCTGGTGCCGCTGCTCACCGGTTTGAGCGTTTCCACCACGCTGCTGTGCGCCGGTCTGGGCACGCTGCTGTTCCATCTGATCACCAAGGGCAAGGTTCCCGCGTTTCTGGGCTCCAGCTTTGCCTACCTGGGCGGCTTTGCCATCGTGAGCAACAGCGGCGCCAACCCCGAAAACCTGCCCTACGCCTGCGCGGCTGTGGCATTCAGCGGTCTGCTGTATGTGCTGGTCAGCCTGCTGATCTCCACCTTCGGCATCCGCCGCATTATGAAGTTCTTCCCGCCGGTCGTCACCGGCCCCATCATCATCTCCATCGGCCTGATTCTGGCCCCCTCCGCCGTCTCCAACTGCTCCACCAACTGGCTGCTGGCCATTGTGGCACTGGGCACCGTGATTGTGTGCAACATCTGGGGCAAGGGCATGGTCAAGATCCTGCCCATCCTGCTGGGCATCCTGGTGAGCTACGTTGTGGCGCTGGTTACCGGCGCCGTGGATTTCACCCCCATCGCCGAGGCCCGGCTCATCGGCTTCCCCGTTCACCGTGAGGCGATGGGTCTGTTTGCCATTGACGGCAGCGAAAAGTTCATCAGCGCTCTGTTCACCATCCTGCCCATCGCCATCGCCACCATGATGGAGCACATCGGCGACATTGCGGCCATCAGCGCCACCACCGGCAAGAACTATATCCGCGATCCCGGCCTGAACCGCACCCTGATGGGCGACGGCCTGGCCACCACCATGGCCGGCCTGCTGGGCGGCCCCGCCAACACCACCTATGGCGAGAACACCGGCGTTCTGGCGCTGTCCAAGATCTACGATCCCCTGGTCATCCGCATCGCCGCCCTCTTTGCCTGCATTTTGAGCTTCTGCCCCAAGTTTGAGGCCATCATCAACACCATTCCCTCCGCCATCATCGGCGGCATCAGCTTTATGCTGTACGGCATGATCTCCGCCATCGGCGTGCGCAACGTGGTGGAAAATCAGGTGGACTTCACCAACACCCGCAACCTCATCATCGCCGCAGTCATTCTGGTTTCTGCTCTGGGCTTCAACTCGGTGGGCGGCATCACCTTTGCCGTCGGCGGCGTCTCCATCACGCTGTCCGGCCTGGCCATCGCCGCCATTGCAGGCATTGTGCTCAACGCCATTCTGCCCGGCAATGACTATGAGTTTGACGCCAACGAGGGCACCGGCGAGGGCGCCAGCCTGCGCGTGTGACCGGAGGCGGTTTATGCCCAGTATTCTGACGGCAGCGGATTTTCTTTCGCTGCGAATCCAGTACAAAAACACCCGGGCCGGCAACGAGATTCCCGCCGTGATTGAACACAACTTCAAGGACGGGCGGATGGTGGACCACTATTTTGTGGTCCCCGGTCCCGCCCTGCTGGAGGACGAGGCGGTGCGGGATCTGGGACAAATTGAGAACATTCTGTTTTTGCAGCAGCCCGACGGGGCTCCCTGGCAGGTGCTGCTGCACGAACCGGCCATGATCCGGGAAGTTCTGTTCGAGATGCCGGAAGCTGAGTTCCGCGCCCTGCTTGCCAACAACGGCGTGATCCTGCCCGGTGAGCCGGGATTTGTGATGCCGTGAGGCCCTGTTTGCTGCGTGACGGATTTTTTGGGCGTTATTGCACATTTCCTCTTGCGAAACCCCAAAAAAGCGTATATAATGGGTTACAAATATAAGCTGCGCCCGTAAGGCGGCAGCGAATTGCATGAAGGGGGTTTCTGCCATGGCGATTTCTGAGCCGACCGCCGTATTCTCCATCCATGACGACAAGGACCAGGAGATCAAGCAGGTTGTGCAAATTGTCTACAGCGCGCTGGAAGAGAAGGGCTATAACCCCGTCAACCAGCTGGTGGGCTACATTCTGTCGGAGGACCCCACCTACATCACCACCTACAAGAATGCCCGTTCTCTGATCCGCCGCATTGACCGCGACGATCTGCTGCAGGCGCTTGTGCGGGATTATGTGCGCAACGCATAACAGCTGAACATCAAAAAACACCGCCCCGGAACGTGGTTCTCTTCCCGTTCCGGGGCGGTTCCTGTTGACGGTGCTTCAGCGGGTGGAGCCCCGCAGCTCAATGGTAAATCCCAGCTCCACCCGGGTGGGAACCTCCTGCCCGGCCAGCGCGTCCATGAGCTGGCGCGCGGCCTGGCGGCCCAGCCGGGCAAGGTCATACCGCACGGCGGTGACCGGCGGCGCCGTGTGCTGCAAAATTTCGCTGTCGCACAGCGATGCCACCTGGACCCGGCCGGGCACGGGGATTTGGGCAAGGCACAGGGTGCGCACCGCCAGGGCCGCCGTTTCATCGTCCGAGCACAGAACGCCATCCGCGCCGGCCGCCGTGGCACGGCGCAGCGCATCCAGCCGCTGGGCGCTGGTTTCCAGCTCGGCAAAGAGCAGTCCTTCCGGCGCCGCCAGGCCAAACTCATGATAGGCCTGGCGGTAGCCCTTGAGGCGGGCGCTGTTGGCCGTGCGGCTCAGCGGGCCGCACAGCAGCGCAATGCGCCGCGCACCCCGCTCCAGCAAGGTACGGGCTATCTCACGGGTCCCGTTCATATGGTCCAGATCCGCCTGAAGGTCCCATGGCCCCGGGGTTCGCCCGATGGCCACAAAGGGCATCTGGCGGGCACGCAGCAGCGCGGCCAGGGGGTCCTGCTCCAGGGTGCGGCTCAGAATCACGCCGTCCACCTTGCGGCTGTCCACCAGGCGCTCCAGCTCGGTGGTGTCCTGCCAGTCACTGACGGTAAGGATCACATCGTAGTTTCCCTCCACCGCCATATCGTAGAGGGCATTCAGGCTTTTGCGCAGGAATGCCCTCTCCGGGCTGGTCATCTGCCGCGGAATCACCAGGCCCAGATTGTAGGTTTTGTGCTGCGCCAGCCCCTTGGCCGCCGGGTTGGGGCTGTAATGGTGGCGCTGCATACAGTCCCGCACCCGCGCCCTGGTTTGGGGACTGACCCGCCCTTTCCCCGAAATCGCACGCGAAACCGTTGTTTTCGAGATGCCCAATTCCCGGGCAATGCTCGCGATGTTGACAGATTGGCTGTCCCTGCCATCCTGTTCCATCGTGAAAAGCCTCCTCTTCCTGAAAAAACTCTCCGGTACAGCACAAAAATCATTGTTTTTGCACAGACGTACAATTCAATTTTCTCTATTATAATTTGTGAGATTCCTTCCGTCAAGTATTTTACGGCCCAGGGTTTTATTTTTGCGTGCCCGGCAGCGCACCGGGCGGGCCGGAGAATTGCAATTTGGTGTCAAACATGGTAGAATGAATTGAAATCATGTTTGATGTTCCCACAAACAACAGAAAGGGCATTCTATGGCAGAACAACACAACAACCCGTCCCCCGCCGCGCAGGAGTGGACCACCGTGATCCGTCCCCGCACCGGGTGGTTTGACATTGACCTCAGGGAGCTGTGGCGCTATCGCGACCTCATCGTGATGTTTGTCAAGCGGAATTTTACCGTCATGTACAAACAGACCATTTTGGGCCCGCTGTGGATTCTCCTGAACCCTCTCATCACCACCGTGCTGTTCAACGTGGTATTTGGCGGCATTGCGGGGCTTTCCACCGATGGCACCCCCTCTTTCCTGTTCTATATGGCGGGCAACACGGTGTGGACCTTCTTTGCGTCCTGCATCAACAACACCGCCAACACCTTTGTGGCCAACAGCCAGGTGTTTGGCAAGGTGTATTTTCCCCGGCTCACCACGCCCATCAGCCAGGTGCTGACCAGCCTGATCAACTTTTTCATCCAGTTTGCGATGTACGCCA
The DNA here is from genome assembly GCA_004561545.1 of bacterium. Classification (GTDB taxonomy): domain Bacteria; phylum Bacillota; class Clostridia; order Oscillospirales; family Ruminococcaceae; genus Gemmiger. The sequence goes on along the minus strand of SFVK01000003.1, from coordinate 82,053 downwards.
TCTTCTGGGTATACTTTGCGCTGACCGGCTCAGAAATTTGCCTGACCGCCTGGGCCTGGGCGCTGCCGCTGGTCATTGTGGAGGTCATGCTGCTTGGGCTGGGCGTCGGCATCATTGTCTCGGCGCTGACCACAAAATACCGCGACCTGGCCATCGCCGTGAGCTTTGGCGTACAGCTGTGGATGTATATTTCCCCCGTGGTCTATCCCCTGTCCAGCCTGGACAACTCCCCCCGGCTTCAGATGCTGATGCGGCTGAATCCCATGACCGCTCCCATCGAAGTGTTCCGCATGGCCACGCTGGGCACCGGCACCGTGGAGGTGGGCAACCTGATTTACAGCCTGATCTTCACTGCGGTCGCGCTGGCGCTGGGCGTGATTTTGTTCAGCCGGATTGAGAAAACCTTTATGGACACCGTATAACAGGAGGGTGCGTGCAATGGAACAGCAAAATACCGGGCGCGTGCCCGTCATCCAGGTCACAGGGCTGAAAAAACAGTACCGCCTGGGCCAGATCGGCGGCGGCACGCTGACCCATGATCTTCAGAGCTGGTGGGCCCGCGTGCGCGGCAAAGAGGACCCCAACACAGTGATCGGCACCGATGCCCGGCTCTTTGGCAAGACCTTTATGGCCCTCAACGGGGTGGATCTGACGGTCTATCAGGGCGAGGCGCTGGGCATTATCGGACGCAACGGCGCGGGCAAATCCACCCTGCTCAAGATCCTCTCCCGCATCACCGCCCCCACCGAGGGCGAAATCAAGCTCCGGGGCCGGGTGGCCTCCATGCTGGAGGTGGGCACCGGATTCAACAACGAGATGACCGGACGGGAAAACATCTATATGAACGGCGCCATTCTGGGCATGACCAAGGCGGAAGTGGATTCCAAGATTGACCAGATCATCGAGTTTTCCGAGTGCGGCGACTTTATCGATACCCCCGTCAAGCGCTATTCCAGCGGTATGTTCGTCAAGCTGGCCTTCGCGGTGGCGGCCCATCTGGACAGCGAGATCATGGTCATGGACGAGGTCCTGGCCGTGGGCGACATGAAATTCCAGCAGAAATGCCTGGGCAAAATGAGCGATGTGGCCGGGCAGGAGGGGCGTACCGTCCTGTATGTGAGCCACAACATGAGCACCATCCGTCAGCTCTGCACCCGCTGCGTGGTGCTGGACAAAGGCCGGGTGATCTTTGACGGCGACGTGGAGCAGGCCATCGCGGTCTATATGGAGACCACCGACGTCAATGTGGTCCACTATGATCTGCTGGACGTCTCCCGCATGACCTCCAGCGCCGGCAAGCGGCTGCGGCTGGAGACGCTGGACTTTGTGGGCAAGGAATCCAGCGTCTTTGCCGACACCGAACTCATCCGGGTGCGCATCACCTGGCGGGTGTCGGAGCCCTTCTCGGGGGTTCACCTCAAGCTCAACCTTCATTTCCGGGATTCCACGCCGGTGGGCATCACCCACCCGGTCAACCTGGGCGCGGCGGAGCCGGGGCGGCTTTATACCACCGAGTTTACCTTTGACCCCTCCCTGCTGGGGGAAGGGCAGTACTTCTTTTATCTGGATGTCTTTGACGGGGCGCTGGCTCAGGCGGTCTGCCTGGACAAGCCGGTGACCGAGTTTGCGTTTGAGGTGACCAACGGCGACCTGACCATGCCGGAATGGGCCGCCGGGTGGGGACGGATTCATTTCCCGCCGGTCAAAGTGGTGGAGAATGGCTGAGATGGGCAATATTTATCTGTGCCATACCTTATATCATGTCCTCATCGCGCTGGTGCGGGCACTGCGGGAACGGCCCATGGCGTCCCGGCTGGTGCTGAGCGAGAGCATTCCCGACGCCGCCGCGCTGCGGCAGCGGCTGCTGGACGGCTGCCCGGGGCTGTGGGAGGACATTACCGTGGTGAACGAGGAGACTCTGGACGCCCAGAACGCCGAGAGCGTCTTTTTCCGGCTGCGCCATCCCGGGCGCAAGCCCTATTTCAGCCTGCCCAAAGAGGGGCGGGTCTATATCAGCAACGACTGGAGCGCGCTGGGGCGCTACCTGCAGCGGGAACGCCGGGGATATACCCTGTGCGAGGACACCTGCGGCGGCACGCTGGACCCCGACCAGCATCTGCTGGACGCCCAGCGCGCCGGGCCAAAGGGGCGCTACCAGTATTGGGGGGACAGTCCCTGCTGCCGCACCGTCGAGAGCGAGGACGCCGCCCGCTGCACCTTGTTTGGGCCGGACAAGCTGGCGAACTTTTCCGCCAGAGCGCTGCTGGCCGGGCTGAGTGAGGAAGAGAAGTCCATCGTGCGGGCGGTGTTCCTGACGCAGCCCCTGCCCGAAAACACCGCCGGGGCCACGCTGCTGCTGCCCCGCAGCTTTGTGCTGGACGGGCTGATGGAGCAGGCGGAGCAGGATGCCATGTTCCGGGCCGTGGCAAAGAAATATGCCGACGGACCGCTCTTTGTCAAAACCCATCCCCGGGACCCCACCGATTACGGGGCGCTTTTCCCCGGTGCGGTGATTCTGCCCCGCACCATGCCCAGCGAGGTGCTCAATTTCTGCCTGCCCTTCCGGTTCCGCCGGGCTGTCACGGTGCAGTCCTGGGTGCTGCGCGGGTTTACGGCGGCGGAAGAAAACATATTTATCTCCCTTGAGGATGCAAAGGAACTGGTGAAACAGCAATGAAAATTCTTGGTGTCATTCCCGCGCGCTACGCAAGCTCCCGGATGCCCGGCAAGCCCATCGCCGATCTTCTGGGCAAACCCATGATCTGGTGGGTCTACCGCGAGGCAAAAAAATGCCCGGATCTGTCCGGGGTGGTCATTGCCACCGATGACGACCGCATTGCCGCCGTGTGTGAGCGGTACGGCATGGACTATGTGATGACCAGCCCCGACCATGACACGCCAACCGGCCGCATTTGGGAGGTTTCCACCCGGCTGGACGCCGACCTTTACCTGCAAATTATGGGCGATGAACCGCTGATTAACGCCGAGGCCTTTGCCCTGATTTTGCCCCGGGCGCTGCCGCAGGACCCTTATTATGTGGCGGTGCTCACTAACCGGATGGAACATCCGGCGGATGTGATTGACTTTTCCAACCAGAAAGTGGTCACCAACGCAGCCCGGGAAATCTTAATGATCTCCCGCAGCCCCATCCCCTACCCCAAGGGAACGCTGGATTTTGAGTACGAAAAGGTCACCGGCATCCAGCTGTATTCCAAAAAAGCGCTGGCCTTTTACCATGACACGCCCAAGTCGCTGCTGGAGAAGGCCGAGGAAAACGACATGATGCGCTTTGTGGAAAACGGCCACAAGGTTCACGCCATTCTGAGCCCCTACAAAACCGTCAGCGTGGACACGCCCAAAGATCTGACGCTGGCGGGCGAAATACTGCGCGAGCGCGGCGAGTGAAGCCCCGCAGCGGCGCGCGACGAAAGGAACACAGGCAATGCCCAACGTAAAACTTCTTGACTGCACTCTCCGGGACGGCGGCTACATCAACGACTGGCGGTGGGGATACTCCACCGCGCGGGACCTGGTCGACACCCTGACCCGGGCGGGCACCGACATTGTGGAAGTGGGTTTTCTGCGCAACGTGGAAAGCTATCGCCCCGACGTGACGGTGTGCAACACCATTGAGGAGCTCAACCGTCTGCTGCCCGACCACACCGGCCACACCATGTACAGCGGCATGGCCATGCGGTCCAACTATGACATTGCGAAGCTCAGCCCCTATGACGGCACCGGCATCGAGATGATCCGCATCACCGCCCACGACTACGACATCCGGGAAGGCATGGATTTTGCCCGGGAGGTCAAGGCCCGGGGCTACAAGCTGTCCATCAACCCCATCAACATCATGGGCTATTCTGACCAGGATCTTTTGTGGATTCTGGACCAGGTCAATCGGATTATGCCCTACCAGTTTTCCATTGTGGACACCTTTGGCAGTATGCGGCGGCGGGACTTGCAACGCATTGTCAGCCTGGTGGACCATAATCTGGCGCCCGAAATCCGGGTGGGGCTGCATCTGCACGAAAACATGGCGCTGAGCTTCTGCCTGGCCCAGGAATTTCTGGACCTGCACCTCAACCGGGACACCACGGTGGACGCCAGCCTGATGGGGATGGGCCGCATCCCCGGCAATCTGCCCATCGAGCTGGTGGCGGATTATATGAACGAGACGCTGGGCACCCATTACGACATTGACGAGCTGATGGATGCCATCCAGGACCACATTGCCCCCATCAAGGGGGAACCGGCCTGGGGCTACACCCCCGCCTATTTTCTGAGCGCACGGTACAACCTGCACCGCAATTATGCCGAGCACTATCTGGGCAAGGGCGATTTGACCAACCGGGATATCAATCACATTCTGGCAGGCATTGACCGGAGCAAGGCCACCGTTTTTGACCGGGATTATGCGGACCAGCTCTACCGGGAGTATCAGAACCGCGCCATCGACGACGCTGCGGCGCTGGATACCCTGCGGGGCGCCTTTGGCGGCAAAACAGTGCTGGTGCTGGCCCCCGGCGCTTCGCTGGGCACCGGGGAGGGCCGGGCCGCTGTGGCCGGCGCAGGCGCGGACTGCGTGGTTTCGGCCAACTTCTGCCCGGAGTTTTGCGTGCCGGATTACGCCTTTTTCACCAACAGCAAACGCTACGAGAAGATTGACGCCGCCGCCCTGCCCTGCCCCATCATCCTGACCTCCAATCTGCGCCCGGTACCCGGTAACGCGCTGGCGGTGGGATACGACCGGCTTTCCGGCCCCGACGCACAGGACAGCGTACTGGGCGGCAACAGCGTGCTGATGCTGCTGCGGCTTTTACGGCTGTGCGGCGCGGCCAGGGTGCTGCTGGCCGGCGCGGACGGCTACCGGCCTGACGCGCCCGCCTATGCCGACGACCGGCTGCACCCCCACACCCGGCGCGGCGCGGCCTACAATGCCGCTATGGCGGGAGCCATCCGCGCCTGCGGGCTGGAGGTAGCGTTCCTCACACCCAGCGAATACGACCGCTGAGCGGCGGAGGGAACAGCCATGATAAAACTGCTGATTTTGGATGTGGACGGCACCATGACCGACGGCGGCGTGTATTATGACGCCACCGGCAACGAGCTGAAAAAATTTGCCATCAAGGACGGCGCCGGCATTGTGCTGGCGCGGGCCGCCGGCATCCAGGTGATGATCTGCACCGGGCGGGCGTGCGAGGCGGTGCGCCGCCGGGCCGCCGACCTGCACATAGAATACCTGTATCAGAATGTGGCGGACAAAGCCGCTTTTCTGCGCGGTTTTTTGGCCGAACACCATTTCAGCCGGGAGCATGCGGCCTACTGTGGCGACGACCTGAACGACCTGGCCGCCATGGCGCTGTGCGGCTTTGTGGCCTGCCCGGCGGACGCGGTGGACGCCGTGCGGCGGCGGGCCGATTTTGTCTGCCCCCACCGTGGGGGGGAAGGCGCCGTGCGGGACGCCATTGAGGAAATTCTGACCCGGGAGGGACGCTATGAGGCCGCCGCCCGGACCGCCTTTGGCGTGGAACCCGACCAATAACCAACAAATCATTTTGAACCGGAGGGGCAGCTATGACCCACACACACCAAAAGAAACTGCGTCCGCTGGCCGTTGCGCTCTGTGCGGCAGGGGCCTGCCTGGCAGCGCTGCTGCTGGTCTGGCTGGCCGTGGTGCGCCCCAACGCCGACAAGAGCCTCTCGGAGCGGGTGTGCGACGAATACAGCCTGTACACCCTCATCGAGCCGGGCGGCAGCGCGGAGCAGACCTTTTCCACCAGCAACGACCTGATTGTGATGGGGTTTGTGTTCGGCACCCGGGGCGGCCAGCCCACCGGCGACCTGGAGCTGGTCCTTTCCGATGCCGGAACCGGGGAGATTCTGGCCCGCTCCACCGGCGACATGGCGGGCATACTGCCCGGACAGTATGTTGCCCTGGGGCTGGATCACACGGTGGAGGGCGCCGAAGGCCGGCGCTACCGCGTGACGCTGACCCCCCATTACACCGGCGACGGCCGGCTGACCATCGGACACAGCGACGGCGCGGTGCTCTGGAACGACAGCTTTACCGTCAACGGGGAGGCCGTGGAGGGCACCCTGGCGCTGCTGATCACCTACCGCCAGATCGGCGGGTTTCTGAGCCGGTTCTTCCTGGTCATCGGCGCGCTGGCCTGTCTGGTGGTGTTCTTTGGGGTCTGGGCTGCGCTGAGCCGGAAACTGGCGCTGCACAAGCTGGTCTTTGTTCTGGTGCTGGCGTTTGGGATACTCTACAGCTTTGTGTTGCCGCCCTATGCCGCGCCCGATGAAAAATATCACATCAACCAGTCCTTTACCCTGGCCTGCCAGTGGGCCAACAGGCTCAGCGGCGACGAGTGGAAGATGGGCCATGTGCCGCTGGACATGACCTACCGCCGGGAACACGACGCCGATCCCCTGCTGCAGGAGGAACGCACCACCGTGTTCTCCTGGCAGGAACTGTGTGGAAATCTGCTGACCACCACAACCGACAGCTTTGACAGCCATGTGGCGTTGGAGGAACTGCAGACCGACCGCAACCCCGCCATGTACCTGGTCAGCGCGGCGTCGGTGTTTGTGGGATATCTGCTCCACCTGGGTTTTGTGCCCACGCTGATGCTGGGCCGGACCGCCAATCTGGTGGTGTTCGCGCTGCTGGCGGCTTTTGCGGTCAAACGGGCCCCCTTTGGCAAGCGGGTGTTTTTTGCGGCGGCACTGCTGCCCATGACCCTTCATCTGGCGGTTTCCTTCAGCCGGGACTGCCTGCTGCTTGGGTTGAGCTTCGCGTTCACCGCTCTCTGCCTGCAGGCTGTCTTTGGCTGCCGGGACGGTCAGGTTCTGCCGGTGTCGGTCTGGCTGCCGCTGGTCTGTTTCGGGGTGCTGCTGGCCCCCGCCAAGCTGGTTTACCTGCCGCTGGCGGCGCTGTTCCTGCTGATCCCGGGCAGCCGCCTGGGCCGCAATCCTTCCGCCAAAAAAGCGGCCTATCTGGCCGCCTGTGTGTTGCTGGCGCTGAGCATCAACCGCTCGGTGGTGAGCACCTCGGTCCTGGGCAGCGGTTCGGGGAGTTCCGAAACTTCCACAACCGCAGTTGCCCAGTCCGCTGTGACGCAGCAATCCGCCCCCGGCGGGGAACGCATCGTCCACACCGCGCCTTCCGGCAACGCCGAAAAGCAGCAGGACGATTCCTGGCTTTCCGCCATGCCGTCGGAATATCAGGAAAACACCGCCTCCAACTTTGTGCGTCGGCTCTATTACTGCGCTGCGGGAACCGCCGAAATTCCCCAGCGGGAACTGGAATTCTGGGTGCAGGCGCTTCAGGAGGGCGACGTGACCGCTTCCGTTCTGGGCCAGAGCTTCTTCTTCAGCCCCGAAGAGACCGCCGGTTCCGCCCTCACCGACGACGAATTTATGAGCGCGGTCTCGCTCGTCTATCTGAACCGCGACCTGATGGCGGATGATCCCGAGATGTGCCGGCAACGTCTGGCCAGCGGCGACCGGCGTCTCTTCTTCAAATCTATTATTACCTGCGAGGAATGTGCCGACGTGCTGGCCCCCTGCAAGATCACTCCCGGTGATGAGGATGACCGCTACCCGCTGGACCGCGACATCCTGATCGAGGAAGTCAAGGCGTCCCAGGAACTGCGCCAGAATCAGAGCCAGCCCAGTGAGGAGGACCTGATCTGCTACACGCCCGGGTATATTCTGCGGCACCTGCCCCAGACCATGCTGCTGGTGGTTCGCTCGGTGGTGGAGAACGCCGGCAGCTGGGTGCAGGGGCTGGTGGGCGGCTGCCTGAGCTACAGTTCGCTGGAGCTTTCCTGGATTTGGGTGCTGGCGCTGTATCTGCTTCTGTTCCTGGCCGCCGTGCCTGCCCGCGATGTGGAAGCCCCCGGCCTGCCCACCGGACGCTACCGCGTGTGGTGCATTGCGGCGGCGCTGGCCTGCTGTGCGCTGGCCATGGCGGGCTGCCTGGTGTGGACCCCCACCTACTACGATACCATCTACGGATTCCAGGGCCGGTATCTGCTGCCTGTGCTGCCGCTGATGCTGCTCACCTGCCTGCCCCGCCGTCTGAGCGTGGCCTCCGGCGACGACGCGGCGGTGAGCCTTGCCTGCGGGATGTGTCTGGTGAACGCCGGGGTCCTGGTAAATGCCATGCTGGCGGTGATTGCGCGATGACCATCTGTTATTTTTCCGCCCAATATCTGCCCACCGTGGGCGGCGTGGAGCGGTATACCTGGAATCTGGCCCGCAAAACTGTGGCCGCCGGGCACCGCGCCATTGTGGTGACCAGCGCCCTGCCCGGCCTGCCGGACCGGGAAACGGATGCCGATGGCATTGAGATTTTCCGTCTGCCCGTCTGGCCGGTGATGAAGGGGCGGTTTCCTGTGCTGCGGCCCGGCAAGGTGTTCGGTTCTCTGACCCGGGAACTCTGGGCGCAGAACATTGATTTCTGCGTCATCCAGACCCGGATGTATGTCCAGAGTGTCTGGGCCGCCCGGGCCGCCCACCGCCGGGGCATTCCCGCGCTGGTGATTGACCACTCCACCGGCTATATGCCCATGGGCGGCGGGGTGCTGGGCGCGGCGGGGCGGCTGTATGAGCAGCTGGCCTGCCGAATGGTCTGGGGCACAGGAGTGCCCTTTTATGGTGTCTCCGCCGCGGCCTGCCGTTGGCTCACAACCTTTGGCATTGAGGCCGCCGGAACGCTGCCCAATGCGGTGGACCCGGACCTCCTCCGGCAGGAGGCCCGCGCGCCGGACGCCGTCAACTGGCGGGAACGCCTGGGCCTGGGCAACGAAAAGATTGTGGCCTTTGCCGGGCGGCTGATCCCCGAGAAGGGCGCCGTCCTGCTGGCCCGGGCGGTGGCCGAAATTCCCGGCGCCGTGCTGCTGGCCGCCGGTTCCGGTCCCCAGCAGGCCGAACTGGAAGCTCTGGGGGCAAGAGCTCTGGGTCCCCTGCCCCACGCCCAGGTGGTGCAGCTGCTGGATCAGGCGGACCTTTACTGCCTGCCCACCCGCTACGCGGAGGGCTTCCCCACCACGCTGCTGGAGGCGGCGGCCTGCGGCTGTCCCATCGTCTGTACCCGCACGGCGGGGACCGGGGAGCTGCTGCCCGGCCCGGAATACGGCACGGTGCTGCCCGGTGACCCTGCCGGGGTGGATGTCGCTGCCCTGCGCGCCGCCCTGATGGAAACGCTGGACCATCCCGAGCTGGCACAGGCCCGCGCCGAAGCCGCCCGCCGCAATCTGTGCGAGCACTTTACATGGGATGCGGTATTTGCTAAAATAATGGAAATCATAAAGGAAAACGGCCGGTGACAGCGGTGTGCTGTACCCCGCCGGGAGCAAGGATATGTCAAAACTACTCATTGTCATTCCCGCTTACAACGAGGAAGCCAATATCGTCCGGGTTGTCGAGGACCTGGTGGAGCGGTTTCCCCAGTATGATTATGTGGTGGTCAACGACGGCAGCCGGGACAAGACGGCCGCTGTCTGCCGGGAGCACGGGTTCCACCTCATTGACCTGCCGGTCAACCTGGGGCTGGCGGGCGCGTTCCAAACCGGGCTGCGCTATGCGGCGGAGAACGGTTACGACTGCGCCATGCAGCTGGATGCCGACGGACAGCACAAGCCGGAGTATATCTCTGCCATGCTGGCGGAGCTGAAGGACGGCGCGGACATTGTGATCGGCAGCCGGTTCCTGACCGTGAAAAAGCCCAAGAGTCTGCGGATGCTGGGCAGCTATATCATCAGCTGGTCCATCCGCCTGACCACAGGGCGCGCCATCTGTGATCCCACCTCCGGTATGCGGATGTTCAACCGCGCCATGATGGAGGAGTTTGCCCAGAACCTCAACTATGGGCCCGAGCCGGACACCATCAGCTACCTGATCAAAAACGGCGCCGTGGTGCGGGAAGTTCAGGTGACCATGGGGGAGCGCATCGCGGGGCAGAGCTATCTGACCCTGTGGCGCAGCGCGGAATATATGGTCAAAATGTCCATCTCCATTTTGCTGATCCAGTGGTTCCGCAAGCGCGATACCGAAACCCCTTACCCGGAAAGGAGCCTGTAACTCATGCTCGACCAGCCCATCATCCGTATCTGCCTCATTGTGGGCAGCCTGCTCACCGCGTTCTATATCCTGCGCCGTGTCCGCCTGGCCAAGGTCCAGATTGAGGACACGCTGTTTTGGCTGTTTTTCAGCGCCGTACTGCTGATTCTGGCCCTCTTCCCGGGCATTGCCTACCGCGCCGCCTATCTGATGGGGTTCCAAAGTCCCATCAACTTTGTCTATATCGTCATCATCTTTTTGCTTCTGGCCAAGCAGTTCTTTATGTCCATCCGCATCAGCCAGCTGGACAGCAAGGTGCGCATTCTGACCGAGCGGGTGGCGCTGAACGAAGAAAAGGTGGAGCGGGAAAAATTAGATTTGTAATCGTTTCTTTTGTGTGCTATAATAAATTAATGATCGTTTTGTGAAAGAAGGTTTGACCGATGGCTTTTACCCCGACCCTGACCTATAAAGGCAAGCCGCTGGTGCGCTGCGGCAAGGATATCTATTACGGTTCCATGAGCGACCCCTACGTTGTGTATCTTCAGGTGCTGACCACCCGCAAGGAAAACAACGTGGATGTGGCCGATAAAGTTCACATTGTGCTGCTCTCCACCGATGAGAGCAAACCCCTGCCCGAGCGGGTGGTTCGCCAGGCCAACAAGTCCGGCGGGCTGTTCAATGCACTGGAATTTGGCAACATTATGCTGCGCAGCAAGCTCAAAGGCGAAAAGAAGTAACACCGCAAACGCGGTCAGGCCCGGCGTAACGCCGGGCCGCTTTTTATATCACCAGGGGGCGTCCCGATGGACCAACTGCAAAAATCCCGCCGGACCCCGGCACGGCGCCGGGCGCGGTGTACAGGCTGATCTGCTGACTTTCCCCGGTCCCCAAAAAACCGCCCGCTCCCCTGTTGGGAAGCGGGCGGTTTTGGTGAATGCGTCAGTCGATTTTGATGTTGGTGGGTTTTGCGGGATCAGCGTCCTCCCCGGCGGGAGCGTCCTCCTCGGGCAGGATTTCCACGTCAAAGGAAGCGCCGCAGTCGGGGCAGACAAGCTCGCCCGTCATGAGGGATTCCTCATCCACAATGTTTACCGCACCGCAGTTGGGGCAGGTCACCTCGTACTCGGTTTCCCCGTCCTCCTCGTCCTCCGCGTCATCCAGATCCAAAATCCCGTGGACCAGGTCATCCAGATCCTCGTCCAGATCATCCAGCTCGTCATACACCTGATCCAGGGCGTCATCGTGATCCGTCACGGCGGCGGCCAGCTCTTCCAGCAGGTCCATCATGACGGCGATGATTTTGCCGTTCTTGCTGGCGGGATCAAAATCCAAACCGTTCATCAGGCCGCGGATGTAGGCGGCCTTGGCGTTCAGGTCCATTGCCATGGGGCAATTCCTCCTTTACACATGGTAAACCATTCAAAAAGCCGGGCGCGGCATTGCCCACGGCCCGGCTGGATTGCTGTTTGGATCAGACGCGCTCCATATACTCGCCGGTGCGGGTATCGATGCGGACCTTATCACCCTCGTTGATGAAGAGCGGCACACGGATCTCGGCACCGGTCTCCACCTTGGCGGGCTTCAGGGTGTTGGTGGCGGTGTTGCCCTTAAAGCCGGGCTCCGTCTCGGTGATCTCCAGCTCGATGAAGTTGGGGATTTCGACGCTGAACACCTTGCCCTTGTAGGACAGCAGCTTGCAGATCTCGTTCTCCTTGCAGAACTTGAAGTTATCGGGCACATCGGCGGCAGCAACCGGGATGTCGTCATAGGTCTCGTTGTCCATGAAATGATACAGATCGCCGTCCTCGTAGGAGTAGGTCACCTCACGGCGCTCGATGAAAGCCTGGGGGAACTTGGCGGTGGGGTTGTAGCTGGTTTCGGTGACGGCACCGGTGATGACGTTCTTGGTCTTGGTGCGCACAAAAGCGGCGCCCTTGCCGGGCTTGACGTGCTGGAACTCAACGACCTGGAGAACCTGGCCGTCCTGCTCAAAAGTCACACCGTTGCGAAATTCGCCTGCAGAGATCATAAAGGGATTCCTCCAATATTGTTCAAAGATTCAGTAAATCCATACCTGTAAGTATTTTACCCGAAATGTGCCGTCAATGCAAGAGGTTTGACGGCGTTTGGGGGGATATTTCCACTTTTTTTGCGGATTTTCACCCCTCAGCATAGAGTTTGGCCAGCGTGGCGGCGTCCTCGGCCTGGGTCCCGGCGGACTCGCAGATGATGGTGGGCGCCAGCCCGCGGCTGCGCAATAGCGCCATCAGAGGCGCGGGCGGTGGGCCAAACCCCGGGTCGGCAAAGGTCAGGTGGCATTTTTCGCCGCCCTTGGTATAGGCAATGCGGGAAAAATGCGCGTGAAAATGCCCCGCCCTCTCGTCGGGCAGCGCGGCGGCGATGCGGTCCAGAATGGCGGCGTAATCCGCCCCGGCGCTTTCCTCATCGGCCAGGATGGCGCCCTGCTCCCGGGCGTACAGGTGCCCAAAATCAATGCAGGGGGTAATGCGGGGGTCCACGCGGCACAACGCCAGCACCTCGTCCAAATTGCCCAGCTGGTTGACCTTGCCCATGGTCTCGGGGCATAGAATGCAGTCGCCGTAGCCGGCGGCGTCCACCGCCTCCACGGCGCGGCGCATGGTGTCCAGTGCCTTTTCCAGCGCCTGCTCCCGGCTCTGTTTGCCGCAGCTCCCGGCGTGGAAAATCACCCGCCGGCCGCCCAGCTCCCGCACCAGGGCACAGCTTTGCAGCAGATAATCAATGCTGTGCAGCCGTTTGTCCTCCTCCATGCTGCTCATGCTGATGTAGTAGGGCGCATGAACCGAGAGAACGATGTTCCGCGCGGCGCAGGCGGCGCCAAGGGCACGGGCCTTGTCGGCAGCCAGGCGCACCCCCCGGCCGCACTGGTACTCGAAGGCGGTCAAGCCAAAGGAGGCGGTGTGGTCGGCAATGGCCCCGGGATTGAACTGCCTGACCGGATAGCTGTCCGAAAGGCCGGCCGGGCCAAAGCGCGGAGTGTCATTCATAGAGTGTTCCGCCTTTCTCATAGTAGCGCCGAATCCAGCGGGGCTCAAAGCGGCGCTTGAACCGCACGCCGCGCTGGTGGTCGCCGCCCCGGGGCATGGTATACAGACAGGGAATGCCATACAGCCCCGCAGCCAGGCGGTCGGTAAAGATCTGGTCCCCCACCATAGCCATCTGGCGGCGGGGAACCTTCAGGCGGCGGCGGGCCACCGCAAGCCCCACAGGCAGCGGCTTGGCGGCCAGCGGCACCCAGGCCAGCCCCACCCGGTCGGCAAAGGGCCGCACCCGTCTGGCTGTATTGTTGGAGACGATGGTCAGGCTGATGCCGGCGGCACGCATGGTGTCCAGCCAGGCCTGCACCGAGGGGTCCAGCACCTGGCTGCCGTCGCCGGTGAGGGTGTTGTCCACATCCAGCACCAGGGCGGTGATGCCATGATCCCGCAGAAAGGCGGGGGTAATACTCTCAATGGAGCGGAAGATATATTCAGGGGTCAACAACATAAGGGATACCTGTTCCTTCTGAGAATCGCGGCAAAAGCAAAAGAAAGAACAGGCCCGCAACAATCTGCGGACCTGTTCTGCCGTTCCTGTTGGTAAACACGGTTATCGAAAACGGCGGCTCTGCCGCTGCGATGGTTCCGGGATTACTTGTACTTGCGCTTGCGGGCGGCTTCGGACTTCTTCTTGCGGCGCACGGACGGCTTTTCATAAGCCTCACGCTTACGCACCTCGGCAAGGACACCACTGCGGGCAGTGCTGCGCTTGAAACGGCGCAGGGCGCTCTCAAGGGATTCGCCCTCTTTGACACGGATCTCCGACATCTTTTTCCCTCCCTTGGTCTGAGACAGGAGTTTGCCGGTCAATCATTATCAATCAACCAGTAACTGAAATTATACTATACTTGACCGGTCTCTGTCAACCGCGATTTTTGCCATTGGGGGGAAGTTTACAAAATTTCATAAAAAGTTCAGTTTTGGTTTCCTACCCCGCCGCCAGGCGGTGGCCCAGCCACAGCGCACCGTAAATCACCGGCTGATGGAGCATATAAATCAATAACGTATGCCGGCCCACAGCGCACAGCGGGCGAAGCACCGCCGGCGGCGTGCCCACGCGGCGGCGCAGCGCCGGCCAGAACCGGCGGCCAAAAAAGTACCCCGTCCAGTAAAGAAACAGCCAGGGAATGAGGGGAAAGTAATCGGAAGAGGAAAAAACGGTCAGATCGGGGAATCCCAGAGCAAACCAGTTGCGGGCATACAGGGACGCGGGCAGCTGGGCAAAGCGCAGGGTTTCAAAGCCCAGCGCGCCGTAGGGAACCTGATTGGTGAGCAAAAAGAGCACCGTGCTCCCCGCCAGCCCCGCCGCCGGGGGGATTTTTTCCAGCGCCGGGCGCAGCAGGCAGGTGAGGAGCATAGCACAGCCCAGCAGATGAAGCACCCCGAACCAGATGGATTCCTCCGGCATGGCCACCACTGTGACAAGGGTGAGCACCAGCGCGCAGCCTGTGACAACCATCCCGTTTTTGAGGGGGCGGCGGGAGAGGGAGAAGCTGAACCCGGAAAGCAGCAAAAAGCTCCAGCAGATATACTGCTGCCAGACATGACATCCCGGCGACCAGATATCGTACCAGGCGCTGGCATGACCAAACAGGTAAACCCAGTCATACATGGCGTGATAGGCCAGCATATTGAGCAGCGCCAGCCCGCGCAGGGCATCCACCGGCCAGAGCCGGGCGCGTGAGGTTGCCCACTGCGGCATCCCGATTCCCCCCTTTTTTTCTGAATGAACCAAGTTTACCATACTTTTACGCCAGAATGCAACACGGGTCTGTTGCAAATTGCTTAAATTTGCGGTAAAATCTTTGTGGAAGATGTGAATTGACGGAGGGAATTGTATGTCAGACATTCGGCTCATCGCGCTGGACCTGGACGGTACCGTATTCAACGACCAAAAAGAAATCACGCCCCGCACCATGGCAGCCATCCGTGCCGCCATCGCCAAGGGGGTGGACGTGATCCCCGCCACGGGACGCACCGAAACCGGTGTGCCCGAGGAATTTTTGAAGATGCCCGGTGTGCACTATGCCCTGACCTCCAACGGGGCGACAGTGGTGGAACTGGCCACCGGGCGCCATCTGGTGGAGCTACCCTTTGAGCCCGAGGTGGCTCAGGCCGTCTATGACCGGGTGGCGAAGAGCGGCGGCACGATGGGCATCTTTGTGGACGGCAAATGCTACACTGACCGCTACGGCGCCAACGAGGGGCTGGATCTCTATCCGCCCGCTTTGCGGAATTATCTGAAGAGCACCCGCATTCTGGTGGAGGACATTCACGCCTTTTTCCAGGCCCATCCCCACGGGGTGGAAAAGTTCAGCATCATGTACCCTGACACCGCCAGCCGGGACGCCGCATGGCAGGCCGTGGCGAAGGACTGCCATGTGGAGCTGACCTCCAGCATCCCCAACAATCTGGAAATCAACGCGCCCGGCGTGACCAAGGGACGCGGTCTTGCGGCACTGGCGGACGCGCTGGGACTGGACCGCAGCCAGGTGATGGCCTGCGGCGATTCCGGCAACGACCTGGTCATGATTGAGACGGCCGGGCTGGGCGTGGCGATGGCCAACGCGACGCCCGATGTGCTGGCTGCGGCGGACTATGTGACGGCCTCCAACAACGAGGACGGCGTGGCAAAGGCCATCGAGAAGTTTGTGCTGGGAGTGGATGTCTGAGCACCCGGTCCCCCGGCACAGTTTATTTTGCGGTTTGCGGGGAACAGGGCTTGTCAAAGGGCGCTGCATCGCATACAATGTTTTTATGACACCGTGTTTCCGGGTTTTGACCCACATAAAAGGGAGGTTTTTCGGGAATGGCATGGGGCGTTAATGTATTAGTGGGGCAGTCGGGCGGACCGACTGCGGTCATCAATTCCAGCCTGGCGGGCGTGTTTGAGTCCGCCCGGGCGCTGGGCGTCAGCCACGTTTACGGCATGGAGTACGGCATCGAGGGCCTGCTCCGGGGCAAAATCGTGGATCTGGACCCCTATCTGGACGACAAGTTGGAGATTGAGCTGCTCAAGCGCACGCCCTCCAGCTATCTGGGAAGCTGCCGGTTCAAGCTGCCCGACCCCGGCACCGACGAGCGGCCTTTTGTGCGGCTCTTTGCGCTGTTTGAGCAGTACAACATCGGGGCGGTGTTCTACATCGGCGGCAACGATTCGATGGACACCATCGCCAAGCTGGCGGCTTACGGCGCGGCGAGGAACAGTTCCATCCGGTTCATCGGTGTTCCCAAGACCATCGACAACGACCTGATGTTCACCGACCACACCCCCGGTTACGGCAGCGCGGCGAAATATATTGCCACCATATTAAAGGAAGTCATCTGTGATTCCAGCGTGTATGACATCCGCAGCGTGACGGTGGCCGAGATTATGGGTCGACACACCGGCTGGCTGGCCGGGGCCGCCAGCCTGGCCGCCGGAGCGGACTGCGACGGGCCGGACATTATCCTGCTGCCGGAGCGCCCCTTTGACGAGGATGTGTTTTTGCAGCGGGTGGCCGAACTGGAAAAGACCCGCCACAATGTGATGATCGCGACCAGCGAGGGCGTCAAAAACCGGGACGGGGTCTTCCTGTGCGACCTGGTGAGCACCGCCGGCCAGCTGGACGCCTTTGGCCATAAGGCTATTTTGTCCGGCACCAGCCGGTATCTGGCCGATCTGATCCGGGTCCGGCTGGGCTGTAAGACCCGGGCCATTGAGCTTTCCACCCTGCAGCGGTGTGCCTCCCATCTGGCCAGCCGCACCGACGTGACCGAGGCCTATCAGGTGGGCGGCGCCGCCGTGGAAGCCGCTTTCCAGGGCCAGACCGGAAAGATGGCGGGCATCCGCCGGATTTCGGACCAGCCCTACCGCACCGGGACCGAGATGGTGGATGTGCAGAAGGTGGCCAACCTGGAGAAGAAGGTGCCCGACAGCTGGATCACCCCCGACGGGATGCACGTCACGGCGGATTTTGAGCGCTACGCCCGCCCGCTGATCCAGGCCGAACTGACCCCCATCTACATCGACGGGGTCCCCCGCCACCTCCATTTGCAGGGCCGGGACGGACAATAATGGTATCACAATAATAAAAATGTGTCAGCCGCGGAGTGTTCTGCAACTGACACATTTTTTCGCCGTCCTGTCTTACTTCACATACACCACGCGGCCCTCACGGCGGGGGGCGGCGGGCTTTTTGCCGCCCGGCGCGGCGTACCCCAGAATGCAGTTGCCCACGCCCATCAGGTTTTCGGCGTTGGGCACGCCCCACTCGTTCAGCAGAGCTTTGCCTTCGTGGGAATCAAACATCTCTCTGGCGCGGTGAATCCAGCAGCCCGAAAGCCCCACACTTTCGGCAGCGTTGAGCAGATTGCCCATGGCAAGGCTGCCATCCTCCACGCAGGTGGATACCGTGCGGTCCACCAGCACCACCGCCACGCAGGGCGCGCCGTAGAAGGGGTCCCCGTCGCGGCCCATGACAGCGGCGTTCATGGCGCTGAGCTTGCGCACCGTGGCGGGGTCCTGTACCACCACAATGACGGTGCTCTGGCGTCCCATGCCGCTGGGCGCCCAGAGCGCGGCGTTGACCACCGCCTCCAGCGCGGCGGGATCGGGCTGGCGGTCCTCATAGCTGCGGCAGCTGCGACGGTTTTGCAGCGCGGTCAGAACTTCATTTTTCATACAGATTGCCCTTCCTTTCCAAAGGTCCCTGTTGGGTCCTTCCGTCAGATTCCAAACAAAATACAGCAGAAACCATTTCGTGCAAACTGTCAAAAGAGTCCGATAAAAATTTGTCAAATTTTCCGTTTCGGGCATTGCCTTTTGGAGCCGATTCCGCTATACTTATTACAGTTCCATTATAAATGATTTTACAATGGCATACAAGGAGGTATTTTCCCATGGAGACCTATGGAATTGAAAAGCTCGGTATCATCGGCCCCAAGGCTGTGTACCGCAATCTGACCCCCGCTCAGCTGACCGAGGCTGCGCTGCGCCGCGGCGAAGGTTCCCTGAGCAACACCGGTGCTCTGGTTGTGACCACCGGCAAATATACCGGCCGCTCCCCCAACGACAAGTTCATCGTTGACACCGAGGGCGTTCACAACGAGATTGCCTGGGGCAAGGTCAACCGTCCCATCAGCCGCGAGAAGTTCGACGCCATCAAGGGCAAGGTTGCCGCCTACCTTCAGGGCCGCGAAATCTTTATCTTTGACGGCATGGCCGGCGCGGACCCCAAGTACACCAAGAAGTTCCGCATTGTGAATGAGCTGGCCAGCCAGAACCTGTTCATCCATGATCTGCTGATCCGTCCCACCGCTGAGGAGCTGGCCAACTTTGGCGAGCCCGACTACACCATGCTGGTGGCCCCCGGCTTCAAGTGCGATCCCGAGGTGGACGGCGTCAACAGCGAGGCCGCCATCATGATCGACTACGAGGCCCACATGATCGTCATCTGCGGCAGCCAGTACAGCGGCGAGATCAAGAAGAGCGTCTTCTCCACCATGAACTATGTCATGACCAAGGAGAACGTCCTGCCCATGCACTGCTCCGCCAACATGGACCCCGTCACCGGCGAGACCGCCGTCTTCTTTGGCCTGTCCGGCACCGGCAAGACCACTCTGTCCGCCGACCCCGCCCGCAAGCTGATCGGCGACGACGAGCACGGCTGGAGCCCCGACGGCGTGTTCAACTTTGAGGGCGGCTGCTATGCCAAGTGCATCAACCTGTCCGCTGAGAACGAGCCGGATATCTACAACGCCATCAAGTTTGGCTCTCTGGTCGAGAACGTGGTCATGGACCCCGAGACCCGTGAGTTTGATTTCGACGACGGCAGCCTGACCGAGAACACCCGCGTGGGCTACCCCATCGACTATATCAACAACGCTGCTGTTCCCAGCCGCGGCGGCATCCCCAAGGTTGTCATCTTCCTGACCGCCGATGCCTTCGGCGTGCTGCCTCCCATCAGCCGCCTGAGCCGTGAGGCCGCCATGTACCACTTTGTGACCGGTTTCACCTCCAAGCTGGCCGGCACCGAGCGCGGCGTGACCGAGCCCCAGCCCACCTTCTCCACCCTGTTTGGCGAGCCCTTCATGCCGATGGACCCCGCCGTCTACGCTGAGATGCTGGGCAAGAAGCTGGATGAGTACGGCACCAAGGTCTATCTGGTCAACACCGGCTGGGCCGGCGGTTCCGCTGCTTCCGGCGCCAAGCGCATGAAGCTGTCCTACACCCGCGCCATGGTCACCGCCGCCCTCAACGGCAGCTTTGATACCATCGAGTTCAAGCATCACGATGTCTTCAACGTCGATTATCCCACCGAGTGCCCCAACGTTCCCGCCGAGAAGCTGGACGCCCGCGGCATGTGGGAGGACAAGGCGGCCTACGACGCCCAGGCCAACAAGCTGGCCCAGATGTTCGCCGACAACTTTGCCAAGAAGTACCCCAATATGCCCAAGGAAATCGCTGAGGCCGGCCCCAAGCCCCTGTGAGCGATCCGTTGTGCGCATAAGCTGACCTAAAGAATTCGCCGCCCACCGGAATGTCCGGCGGGCGGCGTTTTGTTGCGAAAGGGCCGTCCGGGCACCGTCCCGGCGGCTCTTTTATGGAATGGATTCCCCGGCGACGGCGCGCAGGATGGTCACGCTGACCGGCGCCAGGGTAATGGTATCCCATCGGACCGGGCCGAACGGCTGTGCGGCGGCGGTGGTGCCGTCGCTGAGGGTCTGCCAGCTTCCGGCGGGCAGGGCGGCCATCTGGCAGGTTCGCTCGGGGTTATAGTAGACCGCCAGCCGGCCGGGCCGGCTTTCGCCGGGGCGCTCCGGCACAAAGCCGATGAGCCAGCCCGGCAGCGAGAGAATGCAGGGCTCGGCGCCGCCCTGCCCCGAAAGCTCGGGGTAAGCGCGGCGGATGGCCAGCAGGCCCCGGTAATACGCGACCAGACCGCTCAGCCTGGCGGCACGGGTCCAGTCCAGCGCATTGAGCTTTGCGGGGCCGCGGTAGGGATTGGAATCGCCGTTCCTGGTCCGGGCAAACTCCTCGCCGGACAGCAGGAAGGGCAGCCCCTGACAGGTCAGATAAATTCCCGCCGCCATGCGGTTCTGGGCCAAAAGATCCTCGTCCGGGACCGCATACTTTTTTGTTCGTCCGGCCGTGCATTTGAGCTTATCCCACAAAGTGAAATTGTCGTGGGCGGAGACATATTGCACCACCTGGCGCGGGTTCTGGGGACAAAAGCCCCCTGCCCCGTCCCGCCAGGCCGACAGGGCATGGAGCAGGGCATAGCCGCAGTCCGGCCGGCCATTCACATAGCCGGGGGCCGCGCCGTCAAAAACGCTGCCCTTGATGGCATCCCGCGTGTTATCGCAGAAAATCCCAATGCGCGGGTGCAGCTTATCCAGCGCCTGCTTGTTGGCGGATACCGCCCGGCGGGGCATTCGGGTCGCGCCGCCCTGCCAGGGCTCGCCATACAGGAGAATCTGCTCGCCGCCGGGCAGCGCGTCCAGCGCAGCGCGGATGGCATTCATGGTGTCCACATCATGGAGCGCCATCAGGTCAAAGCGGAAGCCGTCCACATGGTATTCCCTGGCCCAGTAAACGCAGGAGTCCACCAAATACCGCCGTACCATCGTGCGTTCGCTGGCCAGGTCACAGCCGCAGCCCGAGCCGTTGGTCAGGCTGCCGTCGGGCCAGCGGCGCAGCCAGTAGCCGGGGACGGTGCGCTCCATCCAGTTATCGGCAGAATAAGTATGGTTGTAGACCACGTCCATCACAACGCCCAGCCCGGCACGGTGCAGCGCGGCGATCATGGCGCGGCATTCCCGCACACGGACCTCGCCGTGCCAGGGGTCGGTGGAATAGGCGCCCTCCGGGACGTTGTAGTTCAGCGGGTCGTAGCCCCAGTTATAGCCGCCGTTGCGCTGGTCCACTGTGGCAAACTCAAAGATGGGCTGGAGCTGCACATGGGTCACCCCCAGGCTTTTGAGGTAATTGAGACAGGTGGGGTGAACGCCGTCGCCGTCCAGCGTGGTATCCTCCAGCGTAAAGGCGAGAAATTTTCCCCGACAGGCCTTCGGCACCCCGCTGTGGGGGTCGGCGGAGAAGTCCGAGACGTGGGTTTCCCAGATGGCCTGCGTGTGGGGCGCAAGGGCGGGGCGGCGGTCATTGTCCCAGCCGGGCGGGGCGGCGGCGGCCAGATCAATCACCATGCTGCGCTGGCCGTTGATCCCGGCGGCTTTGGCGTAGGGATCGGCGGTCACTGTGGCGCTGCCGTCGGGAAAGGTCAGCTCATACTGATAATACTGCCCCGCCAGATTCCCATCCAGCACGGCCAGCCAGGTGCCGTGGCGGTCCTTTGCCATAGCGGTGCGTCCCAGATCCGCCGCGCCGGGTTCGTCATCCGATCCGGCGGCGTAGCGGTGCAGCGTGACGGCGCAGGCAGTGGGCGCCCAGAGGCGGAACGCGGTGCGGTCCGCCTGCCACACCGCCCCCAGATCATGTTTGGCATAGACCGGCAGGGCCGCAGCCTGTGTTTCAGTCATCGGAATGGTCCCCTCCATGCACAGGGGCGGGAAGCCGGACGGCGCCCCGCCCCACGGTTCTGTGGATTATTTTAGCAGGTGTTCCGGGTTTATGCAAGAGCGGTCACAAAATGTCGCGCTGGATAGGGGTCAGGAACAGTTGCTGCGCCTGTTCCCGGGTTTGGGACTGGCCCAGCGCCCACATGAGCTTGGCAATGACCGCCTCGGGGGTCATGTCCCGGGCCTCCACCACGCCGGGCAGGGCTTTGGCGGCACGGCCCACCTCATAGACCGCCAGGTCGCTGCCCTCATGGGGAACCTGGGTTGTAAAGACCGCCAGGTGACCCGCAGCGCACCAGTCCCGCACAGCGGCAAAGAGGGGCCCGTCATCCCCGCCGGGCAGACCGCCCACGCCGAAGCTTTCCAGCACCAGCGCATGATAGCGGCCCTCCAGCAGCGGGATAATGTCCGCCCGCATCCCCGGCACCAGCCGCAGCACAAACACCGCCGGGTCCAGCTTGTCATAGAACCGCACCGGGCGGCTGCCCAGCGGCCGGGGCAGGAAGGGAATCAGGCGTCGGTCCCGGAAAATGGCGGTCTCGGGATAATCAATGCTGGAAAAGGCGTTGAAGCTCTTGGTGCGGGTTTTGCGCGCCCGCGTGCCCAGAATCACGCTATTGTCAAAGACAATCTGCACGCCCCACGCCTGAGGGGAACAGGCGTAGAACACCGCGCGCCAGAGGTTGTTGCGGGCATCGGTGTCCCGGTTATAGATGGATTTCTGGCTGCCGGTGAGCACCACCGGCTTGCGGCTGTCCTGAATCATATAGCTCAGCGCCGCAGCGGTGTAGGCCATCGTATCGGTGCCATGGGTGATAACAAAACCGTCATACCGGTCATAATTCTGACGCACCGCCGCCGCAATGCCCTGCCACTGGGCCGGGCCGATGCTGGTGGAATCCAGGTGGTAGAGCTGGATGGCGTCAATCCGGCCCAGGTCCGCCAGTTCGGGGACAAAGGCGAGAAGCTCGTCCGAGGTGATGGCCGGGGCCAGGCTCCCCTCCGCCGTGGGGCGCGACGCAATGGTGCCGCCGGTTGCGATCAACAGGATCTTTTTCATGGTGATTCTCCTTGCCCAATTCCTTAGGCAGCACCACATCATTCACGGCGGAAGCCTTACGCACCGCTCCGGCGGCTGCGGCGCACCATCTTCGTTGCAAAAATGCTCGATCATACACAAAGTATTATCTGCGCTTTTTGCTTAGCAGCTGGCGCCCCTCGCTCGCCGTATCGGCACATAGAATGATGCGGCGTTGCCCTTACATAATTCTGCCCGCATTATACCATCGAAAAATGGGGTTGACAAGAGTGGTCTATCATGATAGACTTGGTTTATCGCAATAGACCAAAGGAGGGTTTGGGATGGAACAAAACACACGTCTGGCGGAGGGGGAATACCGTTTTGCCGCTCTGGTATGGCACAACGAGCCGGTTGCCAGCGGGCGGCTGGTCGCGCTGGCGGCCAGCGAACTGGGCTGGAAAAAAAGCACCTCCTACACCGTACTCAAAAAGCTATGCGACCGGGGGATCTTGCACAACGAGGGCGGCACTGTGACGGCGCTGGTCAAGCAGGAGCAGGTGCAGCAGAGCGAAAGCGCCGCTGTGGTGGACCGAACCTTTGACGGCAGCCTGCCCCGCTTTGTGGCGGCTTTTCTGAACACCAAGCCCATCAGCAAAGAGGAGGCCGCCACCATCCGCAAACTGCTGGACGAAGCCGGGAAGGAGGAATGAGCCATGCAGGCCAAAACGCTGGTTCTTTCGCTGTTGTTCATGGGTGTTTGGGGCGGGCTGCTGACGCTGGCCGCGCTGGCGCTCTGTGCGGTGTTGCGCAAAATTCACGCTCCCAGCCGGCTGCTGTGTCTGGTCTGGCTGGCGGTGGGGCTGCGGTTCCTGCTGCCGGGCGGTATTCCCGTCACAGTGCCCCAGCCCGCCGGGGCACCCGCCGCTCAGGTTCTGGAACGCACCAGCGGGGTTCCGTCCGTGCAGCCGGAGCCCACCAAGACAGTGCCGGAAGACGCCGCAGCCCTCACACCCCTGCCGGCCCAAAGCGAAACGCCCCGCCCCGACGGATGGGTGCTGGCGGCCGCCGTCTGGGGCACAGGGACGCTGGTGCTTTTGCTGCGGGCGGCACACGGCTACCGGCGGCTGCACCGGCAGGTGGCGCTGGCCTGCCTCACGCCGGACGGCTGTTACAGTTGCAGCGCGGTGACGGTCCCCTTCACACTGGGGCTGGTGCGGCCGCGCATCTATCTGCCCGATTCGCTGCAAGGTCCGGCGCGGGAGGCGGTGCTGCTCCATGAGCGGACCCACATCCGCCGGGGCGACACCGTCACCAAACCGCTGTTCTATCTGGCGGCCTGCCTGCATTGGTGGAACCCGCTGGTATGGCTGGCCTTCCGCCAGTTTGAGCGCACCATGGAGTCCGCCTGCGACGAGGCCGCCGTGGGCCGCCGTCCCGCCCCCGAACGGGCCGCCTACTGCGAGAGCATCCTGCAATTCGCCGCAGGCAGCCATCCGGTGCCGGGCGCACTGGCCTTTGGGCAGGGCAGTGTCCGGGGCCGCATTGCCCACCTGCTCCGTTACCGCGCGCCGGGCCGCGCCGCGCTGGTGTACTGTGCGGCTGCCGTGGCCGTGGCCTGCGCCGCCTGCATGGTACAGCCCCGGACCGCAGAGGCGGACCCCGTCCCGGTCACATCCACTGCCGAGGACGCCCCGAGCCTGCCCACACCCTCCCCCCTTGCGGAGGACGCCCCGAGCCCCACCGCCGTGCCGCAGACCGGGGAACAGAGCGCCACCCCAGCGGTGTCCGGCTCCGAGCTTCAGGCAAAACTGGACATCCCGGAGGGCAGCCCGAATACGATACAGGATATGGCGGATCTCCCCGACAGTGCGCTGGCCGCTGAACTGGCCACCGATGGCTCATCGGGCAGCTTTGTACCGCAGTTTGTGCTGCCTCTGACCGAGTACAACTATGTTTCCCGTGGCTTTGGTTCCAGCCTCCATCGCGGGGTGGATTACGCCGCCCCCGCCGAAACCCCTGTGCTGGCCGCTGCGGACGGAACCGTTCTGGCAGCCGGGTACAATTACAGTCTAGGCTACTATGTGGTTCTGGATCACGGAAACAGCCCGCAGGGCGACCGTTACGCCACCCTGTACGCCCACCTCTATGGCTCGCCCGCCGTTGCGGCCGGGGATGCCGTGACCGCCGGGCAGACCATCGGGGCAGTGGGCAGCACGGGAAATTCCACCGGCAACCACCTGCATCTGGAGCTGCTCGTCAACGGCGAGCCGATCAATCCCGCAGACTGCGGATTTCCTGTGACCCGGGAAAAAGGAAGCGGCGAATAAATGATGAAACAGATTGGCAAACGGACTGCCGCCGCAGCAGCGGCAGTCCTGTTTTTTAGCACCCTTTTTCCGGTGTTCGCGGCGGACCGGGGCGCCTTGCAGTCCCAGGCAGACGCCGCCCGGGAGGATTACAGCGCCGCCAGCAGCGCTCTGGAGGATCTGAACCGGCAGGTGGAGGAGAATCAGGGGCAGGTGGACGGCCTGCAGAGCCAGATCACGGCGCTGACCGGACAGCTGGGCGATGTGGCCGCCGGGCTCCAGAGCGCCCAGGACGAGCTGGCCCAGGCCAGGAACGAAGCAGACGCCGCCGCCCAGGCGCTGCAGGCCAAGGAGCAGGAATTGCAGCAGCGGTACGATACCAGCAAGGAACAGCTGGCGGCCATGGAGTTTTTGGGACAGCAGGGCGGCATTTCGATTTTGATGCAAGCCAGGGATATGTATGAGCTGTTGACCTTTTGGCAGGTGCTGGCCGATCTGACCAGCGAGAACAAGCGTATTCTGAGTGAGCTGGACGAGCAGGCCGGAGCCCTGAAGGAACAGCAGGCGCAGGCCGAACAGGCCGCCGCCCGGGCCGAGGAGGCCCGCCAGGCGCTGGACCGGCAGCAGACCGCCTTGCGGGAGATGCAGAACCAACTGGCCGCAGAGCTGACCAAAGCCAGCGACGCGCTGGATGACAGCGAGGCCGCCGCAGCAGCCCAGGAGATGGTGACCGAGGAGAAGCGCCGTCTGTACGAGCAGGCCACCGCCGAGCTGGACGCCTACCTGAAAGCACAGAGCCAGAAATACGGCAATCCGGCCCTCCGCTGCAGTCTGGACTTTGGCTCTCCCCTGCCCTCCATCGGGCGGATCAGCACCTATTTTGGAGAGCCGGACGCCGTTTACGGCAAGCCCCACAACGGGACGGACTTCCCCGCTGCGGCGGGCACCCCGGTCTATGCTGTGGCGGACGGCGTGGTAACGGCGGCCAGCACCCGGCCCAGTTACGGCAACTGCGTTCAGATTGACCACGGCACGGCGGACGACGGGGCCAGTTACGCCACCCTCTATGCCCATTTGCAGAGCTTTACCGTCAGCGCCGGGCAGAGCGTGCGCAGGGGCGCCGTGATCGGCTATGTGGGCAACACCGGCGATGTGCGGGGGGCCAACGGCGGGTACCATCTTCATCTGGAGCTGCGCATCAACGGCACACGGACTGATCCCCTGCCCTGGATTGGGCGGTAGCCTTGCGGCCGCACACGGGCGGGGCGTCTTTGCGCTTGAGAAATATTTGTTTTTGGCGAAGATTTTTCTTATTTGAGATTCCTCAGCGCCTTGGGATAATGGTTTTTAATCCTTCCGCTGCTGACCTTGCCGCCGCCCAGAGGCGCTCCGTCCACCACAACGGCGCACCAGCCGTTGTGCGCTGTTGCCGCGTCAATTTCCTCGCCCCGGAGCCAGGCGGCGGTGCGGGGATCGTCCAGGGTCAGCAGTTCCCTGTTGGAGCATTGCGCGCCGTAAGCCATGAACAGCGCGTGGGACGGCTCAAACCGCTTTTTGACCGTTCGGCCCGCCGGCACCCCTGCGCGCAGAATGCGCAGGGATGCGGCAGGCAGGAGCGGGTCAGGGGCCAGAACCAGCCCATCCCCCACCGCCGTGAGCGGATGCCGGACCAGCGTTGGGAAGAACTCCTGCGCAAAATCCAGCCATTCACGATCCGGTTTGGCAGGTTTGCGGGGCTTGATGCGGCTGGGCGGCGCAGTCGGTGCATCGGGGGCCTTTTGCAGGCGGGCCATAAAGTGCCCTTCTCCCCCGTCGGCCGGCCAGATCCTGCGGCAGAACTCCGCCGGAAGGGGAAGATTTCCCGCCCGGTTGGCTTCACCGGGACGGCCGAATCCGCAGTCCGAGAGATCGCACAGCGAAAATTCCGGGTGGCGGTCCAGAAACGACGCCACCTGGCCCTCATCCTCCCCGGGGGCAAAGGTGCAGGTGGAATAGACCATCACCCCGCCGGGAGCAAGCATCCGGGCGGCATTGTCCAGAATCTGAGCCCCCAGAGCTGCGCACTGGTCCAGAAGGGGCTGACCGTACTGGGCAACGGCGGCGGCCTCCTTGCGGAACATTCCTTCCCCCGAGCAGGGTGCATCCACAAGAATGCGGTCAAAAAATCCCGGCAGGGCGTCCGCCAAACGGGCGGTATCCTCATTGGTGACAACGGCGTTGGTCACACCCATCCGCTCCAGGTTCTGGCGCAGCACCTCCGCCCGCGCGGCCACATACTCGTTGGCCAGCAGAATGCCCTGTCCCTGAAGGGCCGCGGCCAGCTGACTGGTTTTGCCTCCCGGCGCGGCGCAGAGATCCGCCACCCGCATTCCCGGCCGGACATCCAACAGCGCGGCCGGCGCCGCAGCGCTGGGCTCCTGGGCATAGAAAACGCCCGCGTGATGATAGGGGTGCCGGCCCGGTTTCCAATCCGGTTCCTTTACCACAAACGCCGACGGGCAAAAGGGGGACGGCTCCATGGCAAACCCGGCCGCAGCGGCAAACCGGTCCGGCGTACAGCGCAGCAGATTGACCGTGGCCCCCCGAACCGGACCGGCGGAAGGGGCACAGAACAGCTCCTCAAACCGGGCGCCCAGAAGCGCGCGCTCGCGCTGCTCAAACAATGGCGGGAATGGCATGGATACACCTCATTTGTATAAGAATGGACAGAATGGGCACACTAGCAGCAGAACCGGGGATGTCCCGGCTCGGAAAATGCCTTGTTTGAAAGGAGTTCCCTGCTATGGCACGCAACATGAAAGACGAAACCAGCAACCGCAAAGCCACCCAGAAGGCCAACCAGAACGGTTCCAACCGTTCCAACCAGAACGGCTCCAACCGAGCCACCCAGAAGGCCACCAATTCCGCTGACAGCGACTGCGGCTGCGGCGGCAAGCGCGGCGAGAGCGAGAAAAAGAAGTAAGCTCTTTCCCGCAAAAGACCGGTGCAGCGCACCGGTCGCAGACAATCGACAAAATCTGTCACCAGCGGCGGACCTGTGCCGACGATGGTGACACCGACAGGGAAATTTTGCGGGAAATTGTGTGCGAGGAGCGAAGCGACGAGTGCGCGATTTCCCGTAAAATTTTGTCGAAAGGGATTTCAAAAGGGGGAACCGGACGGTTAGGCGAAGCCGTGCCGGACGGGTCCCCCTTTTGCAGCGTGTCGGGTTACCCGACACGCTGAGACCGGTGCAGCGCACCGGTCGGGTACATGGGGTTACTGATGCGGGTCGTAGCCGTTCCAGAGAACTTCAAACAGCTCCTGAACGCGGTCGTCCCGGCCTTTGAGATGCAGCCAACCCAGCAGGCACTCAAAGCCTGTGGAGGCGCGGTATTCCTGCGGGGTGGCATGTTTGGCCACGCTGGCTTTGCTGGCGTTTTTGCCGCGGCGCAGAACGGCCTGCTCCTCCTCGGTGAGCAGGGGTTCCACCAGCGCAAGCTCAAGATGTTGGGCATGGGCCGAGACATAATGGGTTGCGGTGCTGTGCAGCTTGCCGGGCGGAAGGCGGGTGGTTTCCACCAGGCGCTGGCGGACCAGCAGCTCCAGCACGGCGTCCCCCACAAAGGCAAGGGCCAGAGGGGACATTTCATGAATATCAACCTGGGGTTGGGCTTCAAACAACATGGCGGGCCTCAATATACATAATCGAATTCGTATTCGCCGATCTTGATGGTGTCATTCTCCTCCACGTTCTGGCGGACCAGCTCATCCAGAATGCCGGAATCCCCCAGCTGGGTCTGGAAATATTGCAGGCTCTCGTAGTCCTCCACATTGGTGCCTGCCAGAATGCGTTCCAGCCAGGGTGCGTCCACCGTGAACTCGTGGTCGCCGGTCTTTTCCACCGTGAACGGCCGGGTTGGCTCCGCGGTCCGGTCCGGCCTGACGTACTCGGCCTCAAACACCTTGACCGGAGGCAGATCCCGCAGACGCTGATACACCAGCGCGGGCAGGGCATCCATGCCCTGGCGGGTGGCAGCCGAGATGGGCAGGAAGGTCAGGCCCTTTGCCTCAATGAAAGACCGGAAATCTTCAATCTGTTCCGGCGTGGCGATGTCGCACTTGTTGCCCAGAACAATCTGGGGGCGTCCCGCCAGCTCTGCAGAGAAGCCTTCCAGTTCATGGTTGATCTGCTCAAAATCCTGCCGGGGGTCGCGGCCCTCGCTGCCCGAGACGTCCACCACATGGAGCAGCAGACGGCAGCGCTCCACATGGCGCAGAAAATCGTGACCCAGGCCGACGCCATCGGCGGCACCCTCGATGAGGCCGGGAATATCGGCACAGACAAAGCTCTGCTCGGGGCCGACCCGCACCACGCCCAGAACGGGGGTGAGGGTGGTGAAATGATAGTTGGCAATCTTGGGTTTTGCAGCGGAGATCATGCTGATGAGCGTGGATTTGCCCACATTGGGGAACCCAATCAGGCCCACATCGGCGATGACCTTGAGCTCCAGGGTCAGGTGAAGATCCTCCCCCGGCAGGCCGGGTTTGGCAAACCGGGGAATCTGGCGGGTGGGTGTGGCGAACCGGGCATTGCCCCAGCCGCCGCGGCCGCCCCGGGCCACCACCACAGGCTCATCGGTGGAGAGGTCCGCCACCACAAGGCCGGAATCCGCCTCCTTGAGAACGGTGCCCCGGGGCACACGGATCACAAGATCCTCGCCGTCGCGGCCCTTCCTGCGGGCGCCGCTGCCGTTTTCGCCATCGGGGGCGGTATACTTGCGCTTGTAGCGGAAATCCATCAGGGTGGACAGGTTGGGGTCCGCCTGAAAGATGATGCTGCCGCCGCGGCCGCCGTCGCCGCCGTCGGGGCCGCCGGCGGCCACAAACTTTTCGCGGTGAAAGCTCACCGCGCCGTCGCCGCCCTTGCCGGCATGGAGCCAGATGGTGGCGACATCAATAAAATTGCTGGTGGGCATACTGTTACCTCACTTTGCGGGATGATGGGAACCCATGTAGTGTTCCCACAGAACCGCAAAAATAAAAGGGCGGACCTGCGCGGCCCGCCCCTATGGTTGTTACTGCTTGACAGTGCAGCGCTTGCGGTCACGGCCAACGCGCTCAAAGTGAACGCGGCCATCGACCAGAGCGTACAGGGTATCATCGCTGCCGATGCCGACGCCCTCACCGGGATGGATGTGGGTGCCGCGCTGACGGACCAGGATGTTGCCGGCCAGAACGTACTGACCGTCGCCGCGCTTGACGCCGAGACGCTTGGACTCAGAATCACGGCCGTTCTTGGTAGAACCTACGCCTTTCTTATGTGCCATTGTGTTTTCCCTCCTTAGCCGTTGATCGCGGTGATTTCCACCTTGGTGTAGGGCTGACGATGGCCCTTGCGGACCATGCTGCCCTTCTTGGGACGATAAGTGATGATGTTGAGCTTCTTGCCCTTGCCGTTCTTGACAACCTTGCCCACAACGGAAGCGCCTTCCACAACGGGAGCGCCGACCTTGACAGCGCCCTCCTCGCCAACGGCCAGGACCTTGTCAAAAGTGACTTCGCTGTCAGCCTCAACGCCCAGCTTCTCGACATAGATGCTGTCGCCGACCTTGACGCTGTACTGCTTGCCACCGGTCAGAATAACTGCGTACATAGGAATAACCTCTTTCAATAAGTCTCGCTGGATACGGGGCGGTGCAGCAAATGCGCACACTTGTAGAGCCCATGCCATGCGGCTCTATTATAGTAACACATTCCGGGGCACCCGTCAAGAGAATTTTTTCAGATGACCGCGTGATTTTGCATGGCAGCGGCCTGGGTGGTATTTTTCATGAGCATGGCACGGGTCATGGGGCCAACGCCGCCGGGCACCGGGGTGATGAACGCGGCCTTCTCGGCAGCCTGCTCAAAATCCACATCCCCGTGGAGCTTGCCGTCGGCGCCCTGGTTGATGCCCACATCGATGACCACCGCGCCCGGCTTGACCATCTCCCCGGTGACAAAACCGGCGCGGCCCACGGCTGCCACCAGAATATCCGCTGCGGCGCAGATTTCCTTCAGGTTGGCGGTGTGGGAGTGGCAGATGGTGACGGTGGCGTTTTTGGCAAGCAGCAGCAGTGCGGCGGGCTTGCCCACGATGTTGGACCGGCCGATCACCACCGCGTTCTTGCCGTCAAGGGAGGTGCCGGTGGACTCGATCATACGGATGCAGCCCGCCGGGGTGCAGGGCAGAAAGCAGGGCTGACCGGTCTGCATCCGGCCCACATTGACGGGGGAAAATCCATCCACATCCTTCTCGGGCGGGATGGCGTCAATGACCGCCTGCTCGTCGATGTGGGCCGGCAGCGGCAGCTGAACCAGAATGCCGTTCACCGTGGGGTCGGCGGCCAGCCCGGCAATTTTGTCCAGCAGCTCGGCCTGGGTGGTGGTTTCCGGCATACGCAGCTCCAGGCTTTTGATGCCGCACTCGCCGCAGTCGCGGACTTTGCCGCGCACATAAACCTGGCTGGCAGGGTCCTCCCCCACCAGAATGACCGCCAGACAGGGCTCAATCCCCTGTGCCTTGAGCGCGGCGGCCTCGGCGGCAGCCTCCGCCTTGGTGGCGGCGGCCAGCGCCTTGCCGTCAATGAGTTGTGCCTTCATATGCAATTCCTCCTCTATGATACTTCAATCCCCGGACTGTTCCGGTTTTTGGGGATTCTCCACAACCTCTTCCATCACCGCAGACTCGCTGTCCTGCGCCGGCTCTTGCTTTTGGGGCTCGCTCAGATCCAGTTCGGCCAGACGGCGGTTCATCTCGGCGGTGGCGGCGGCGAACTCTTTATGGGAGGCGCCGGCCGGCAGCTCATCCACCACAAACCGGTTCCCCGCCGCAGCCTGCTTTTTCAGGTCAGCAACCTGAAGAGGCACCATCAGGGTATCGCCTTTGGATTTTTGCAGGCCGTAGACCAGAAGCACGGCAGCCACCGCCACACTGATGAGCGCCACAAGCTGGCTGGTGCGCAGGTTGGCGGTGAGCATGAGGGCATCGGTGCGCAGGCCCTCAATCCAGAAGCGGCCCAGGCCGTACCAGATGATATAGAGCAGGAACAGTTCGCCGTTGAAGCGCCGTTTTTTGAGCAGCAGCGTCAGCATGACAAAGCCCGTCAGGCACCACAGACTCTCATACAGGAAAGTGGGATGGACCGGCATGGCCGGGTCCACCGTGACGCCCTGGGCGGCCAGCGTGGACTGCACACCGGAAAGATAGGCATAGGTGCCCTCGCTGTACATTCCCCAGGGCAGCGTGGTGTTGCAGCCAAAGGCTTCCTGATTGACAAAGTTACCCCAGCGGCCAACGCCCTGCCCGATGAGGAAACAGACGCCCACCAGGTCAAACAGTGGCAGAATGGGAATTTTTCGGATTTTGGCCATCAGGCCACCGAACACAAAAGCCCCGATCACCGCGCCATAGATGGCAATACCGCCCTGGCGGATATCAATCATATCCCAGAGGGAATCGTATTCAAAGGGGGCAAACGCCACATAGTAAATGCGGGCACAGACAATGGCCATCACGGCCCCCACCAGGACCACATCGATGAGACGGTCCGAGTTGATGCCGAAATCATCGGCGTAATGGAAGGCGTACAGCATGGCCAACAGCATCCCTGCCGCGATGATGACGCCATACCAGTAAATGTTGAAGCCGCCGATGCTTACCGCCACGCGGTCAACGGTCAGTTCCAGCCCAAGGCCGGGAAATTGCACATGGTATTCCATCTTGTCACCTCATTCCTGCGGATTGATCTGAACATAGGCGCAGTTGTCGTCCAGCAGCATGGTCTGGAAGGCGGCGTTGGCATCCTCCACGGTGAGGGCGGCCAGCGTCTCAATCTCCTGGGCCAGGGTGCGGCCCTTGAGGAACGCCATGCCGATCTCCTCGGCCGCGTCATCCACGCATTCCATATCGGCCAGCAGCTCGCCGTACATCTGATTCTTCACCAGGGTGAACAGCTCGGGGTCCACCCCGTCGCGGCGCAGGCGGGCAATCTCCTGCCGCACCATGGCGGCCACTTTGCGGGGCTCCTCGCTCTCGCCGGTGAAAGCAATGACACAGCAGCCGTCCGCCGAGAGGGAATCCCCGCTGAACTCCGGGTTGACCAGCGCGGCGTCATAGAGCTGACGATACAGCCCGGTCAGCCCGCCGCAGACCAGATCCGGCAAGAGATCCGCCAGAATCTCGCTGCGGATATCCCCCGGCGCGATGGGCTGTTCCCGGTAGCCCAGTGCAAAGCAGGGCTTGTTCACCGGCATGGTCAGGGTGGCTTCCCGGCTGGGCAGTTCCCCGGTTTCCTCCGGGAAATGGATCGCAACCTCCGGCTGGGGCGCAGCGTCGTGCAGGCCGTTGCGGCGGCAGGCTTCCACCGCCTGATCCAGCGTGATGTTTCCCGCCACCGAAAGCACCATGTTGCCGGGGCGATAGAAGGCGTCGGTGCAGGCATAGAGCAGTTCGGGGGTGAGCCGGGCAATGCTCTGCGTGGTGCCGGCAATGTCGTCCCGGATGGGGTGGGCGCGGTAGAGGCAGCGGAACAGCGCGTTGAGCAGCCGCCAGTCGGGGCTGTCGTCATACATCTTGATTTCCTGGCCGATGATGCCCTGTTCCTTGGCGATGGTGGCCTCGGTGAACCATGGATGCCCCACCATGTTCAGCAGAATATTCAGGTTCTCATCGGTTTTCCGGGTGGAAGTAAAGATATAGCAGGTGCGGTCGTAGCCGGTGAAGGCGTTGGCCGAAGCGCCGGTGCGGGCATAGAGGTCAAAGGCGTCCCCCTGCTCCGACTCAAACATTTTGTGCTCGAGAAAATGGGCGGTCCCGGCGGGCAGAGAGATCCGCCTGCCGTTGAGGGTAAACTCCCGCACCACCGAACCGAAGTTGGTGGCATACATGGCGTGGACCGAGCTGTAGCCCGGCATGGTGCGGCAGAGCACGGTAAGACCGCTGGGCAGCGTGACGCTCTGACAGTTGACCGCGTCGGCGGCTTTTTGGCGGATGGCTTGCAGTTCCCTCATGCCTGTCCCCCCTCTTCCTTTGCGGTCAGCGCGTAGCAGACCGAGTAGTGATAGCTTTGCAGCACTTCCCGCACCTCGTCGGCGGTGACGGCCTGGGTCAGAACCTTGCCGTATTCCGGCGGGGCCAGGGCTTCATCCCGCACGATCTGGCCATAGTACCAGCTTTCCAGGCCGCCCAGGGAGTCGCTAAGAGAATCCAGACTGGACAGAAGGCTGCGGCGGCAGTCCTCCATCTCGTCCCCGGTGATGGGTTTGGTACACAGATCGTTGAGTTCCCTGAGAATGGCTTCCTCGGCCCGGGCTTCGCCGCCGGGCTCCACGCCGGAATCCACCATCATGACGCCGGTGGCGCGCAGCGCGCTGGCGCCGCAGTAATAGCAAAGACTCTGTTTTTCCCGCACATTGCGGAACAGGCGGCTTGTGGTGGTGCCGCCGAACAGCCCCATGGCCATGCGCAGCACCGTGATGCTGGGCAGGT
Source organism: bacterium (assembly GCA_004561545.1). Taxonomy (GTDB): domain Bacteria; phylum Bacillota; class Clostridia; order Oscillospirales; family Ruminococcaceae; genus Gemmiger. The sequence continues at coordinate 47,505 of SFVK01000003.1, read as the reverse complement.
CCTCGGTGGTGCCGCGGGTAAAGAGCATACACAGCTTGGCCTGGGTCAGACCGGGAATGGCCTCGGTATAATGGCGGGGATCGGTGACCGGCATGGCCATGGCCGGCGCAAAGGGCCGGGGACTGCGGGTCACATTCTCCAGCTTTCGGAGCAGCAGGTCCTCCACCCGGGCAGCGTCCGCGCCCTGAACCATCACGTCGATGGAGGACAGGGCGAGAATGCGGTCATACTCCGCCTTGAGGGTGGCAGGGGTGACCGACGGCAGATCGCTCTTGTAGCCGCCCAGCTCGATGCCCGCCGGGGAGCTGCCGTAGAATTTGCGGCGAGCCTGGCGGACACAGTACAGACGCTTGTTGTTGAACTCGGCATCCAGGCGCAGGGCCAGCGCCTCCTTCTCGATGCGGACCGCCTCGGGGTCAAACAGGCCGTCCACCAGATACGGTTCAAAGACAATGCCGAAGGCGATGGCAGCGTATTCCCCGGTCAGGTTCTCGTCCGCCAGCGCAAAACGGTCCTTGATGCCGCAGATATCCACCGTCAGCACCCGGTCCACCCCGGCGTTGCCCAGATCCACGCCCAGATCCGCGCCGTAAAGGCGGGCCAGTTTGCGGGAAAGGGCGGTCATATCGGGGCAGCCGGCATAGCCCCGTTCCAGCACCAGCGGCAGAACGGCGGCGTCGGTGGCACTCTCCCGCCGGGCGGGAAAGCGCAGATGGATGGTGATGCGGCAGCGGTTGAATTTTTCGGCGTCCAGCGTGGTAAGGTAGACGCCGGGAGCTACTTTTTTACGTTCCAACGAATTGGTCCTCCGAATTCATAATTTCTTTGCGGTCCTGTGTTCCCTGCCTGGAACCTGCATGAGGGGATTGACCGTCGGCTGCGGCCCGTTCCGGGCCTGGCCCGAAGCGCTGCGCACCCCGGCTCAGCGCGTCTGCCCGGCGGCAAAGTATTCTTCGCTCCGGCGGGCGGCATCGGTGATGAGGTCGGCCAGCTCCTGAAGAGAGTCAAATTTGCGCACCGGGCAGAGATACCTGTGAAATTCCAGCACGGGCCGGGTGCCGTAGGCGTTGCCCGCGTAGCCGGGGACATACGTTTCACAGGTGACGGGGGCATCGGCGGCATCCACGGTGGGACGGCGGCCGATGCCGGTGGCAGAGGGCATCCACTGCCCGTCCAGCCAGATGCGGGTCAGGTAGACGCCGCAGCAGGGTTCCAGTGCGTCCGCCGGATAATTCTGGTTGATGGTGGGGCGCCCCAGGCGGGACGTGCCGATGCCCTTGCCCCGGCACACCGGCCAGTCAATGGCATAGGGCACACCCAGCATGGCATTGGCGTCCTCGATGCGGCCCTCCTCCAGCGCGACGCGGATGCGGGTGGAGGACACGGTCCTGCCCCCGTACTGGGCCATCTCCACAATGTTGACGGCAATGCCCAGCGGCCCGCAGAGCCGGCGCAGCGTTTCCACGTTGCCGGCCGCACGGGCGCCAAACGTGAAATTGTCGCCGCAGAAAACCTCCCTGGCGTGGAAGCAGTCCACCAGAAGCTTCTGGACGAAATCCTCGGGGCTCAGGGAGCGGAACTCCTCAAAGGGGGGTTCCATATACTCGGCAATCCCCAGCGCGGCGATGCGGGCGTGCTTTTGCTCGGCGGAGAGAATCCGCCCGCCCTTGAGCTTGTTGCTGCCGGGTAGGCTGAAGGTAAAGGCGGCGGCGGTCAGCCCCCGGCGGCGGGCGCAGTCGGCCGCCGCGCCAAGGACCCGGCGGTGGCCCAGGTGGACACCGTCAAAGTACCCCAGCGCCACAGCGCTGCCCCCCGGCGCCGCAATGGGCGCAACGGTATTGAGAATGTGCATTTCGGTTTGCATGGAGATTTGATTCCTTTCCGGGAAAGATCAGTTCGATCCGGTGCGGTCACAGAACAGCTTTTCCACCCGGAGCACCCCGCCGCTGACGGCGGCCAGGCCCAGGAAGGCGCCGGTCCGGTCATACGCGCGGTAGCGCCCATCCCCTGCCGGATATTGGCTGGTGGGGCAGCCGTTCATCAGATGCGTTTTGACGAAATCGTTCACTGTCAGGGCGGGCAGCGGCGTGAACACGGTTTCCACCGGCAGAAGCCAGCCGCTTTGGTCCAGGGTGCCGGACTGGGCAGCCGCCAGAATCTCGGGCAGCGTATGGCACTGGTCGATGGTAAAGACCCCCGCCCGGGTCCGGCGCAGCGCCGCCAGCGTGGCGGGCACGCCGAGGGCCGCGCCGATGTCCTCGGCCAGGGTGCGGATATAGGTTCCCTTGGAGCAGGAGATCCGCAGCGTGTGGTCCCCCGGGGCGGGGCTGCCCAGATACGCAATGCCATATACGGTGATGGGACGGGGCGTTCGCGCCACGGTTTGGCCCTTGCGGGCCGCCTTATACAGCGGCTGGCCGTTGATTTTGACAGCCGAGTACATGGGCGGGAGCTGCATCTGCTCCCCGATAAAGCGGGGCAAAACCGCACGCAATTCTTGCTCCCCCACCGTGACGGGGGCGGATTCCAGCACAGTGCCGGTAATGTCGCCGGTATCGGTGCGGACGCCGAGGCGCAGGGTTGCCTCATAGGTTTTGTCGTGGTCAGTCTGGCGGTCCGCCGCAGCGGTGGCACTGCCGATAAACACGGCGAGCACACCGGTCGCCATAGGGTCCAGTGTGCCCGAGTGCCCCAGCTTGCGCGTCCCCAGCGCCCCACGCAGTTTGGCCAGCACATCAAAGCTGGTCCAGCCCGCAGGTTTATCCACAGGCAGAATGGCGCTCAGGTTGTTCATGTGGGGTTCCTTTTCATTTTATGTCAGCAGGCCGGTCCGCTCCAGTTCCTTGCGGACTTCTTCCAGAACGGCATGCTTGGCGTTGTCCGGGTTGCCGCTGATCTCGCAGCCGGCCGCGCGGGCATGGCCTCCGCCGCCCAGGCGGCGGGCAATGTTGCAGGCGTTGACCGCCCCGGCGGTGCGGATACTGATTTTAAAGCTGCCGTCCCGCTGCTGGCGGAAAGTCAGGCCCACATCCACGCCCTCAATGGAGCGGGGCAGGCTGGTCAGGTCCTCCAGCTCGGCGCCGGCCACGCCGGAAGCCTCGATCTGGTCCCAGGTCAGGCAGATGAGGGCGCAGCGGTCGTCAAAGAAATATTCCAGGCTTTCCAGCGCCATCCGCTCAGCGGTGAGCCGGGCATGGGAGCGGGATTCAAACAGGCGTTCATTGAGGGTCTCGGCGTCGGCGCCGGCCTCCATGATACGGGCTGCGGCCATATGGGTGCGGGCGGTTGTGTTGGTAAAGCGGAAGCAGCCCGTATCGGTGGCCACACCGGTGTACAGGCAATTGGCAATCTGCGGGGTGATGGACACCCCCATCTCGGCGATGACATCCAGCAAAAGCTCACAGGTGGCCGCCGCGCCGGGGTCCAGCAGCGTTTCGTAGGCATAGCCGCTGTTGCTGGCGTGGTGGTCAATGCAGAGATTGGCATGCTCGGCGTAGTGGGGCACATCGTTGTGGTCGCCGAACAGCTGAATGCTGGCAACATCCACCGCCACAACAAAGGCCGGCTGGAAGCTGCCGTCAAACAGGCGCAGCTCCATATAGTCATACAGCCGGGGGATGGGATCGCTGCAGAGCACCGCCGCGTTCTTGCCCAGGGTTTTTAGGGCAAGATACAGGGCGCCGGCACTGCCGATGGTATCGCCGTCAGGGTTTTTGTGGCAAAGGATCAGAATATCGTCCGCGCCGCGAAGGCGCAAAACGGCTGTCTGCCGGTCCACAGATTCGGTCATAAGGGTCCTCTTTTCTCAGCCGCCGGGCTCCATGCCGCGGCCGGATCGGTTTGGGTTATTCCTCCGGCTGGGGTTCCTCCAGATCGCGGAGCAGCTCGTTGATATGCGCGGCGTAGGCGGCGCCATCATCCTTGCAGAAAACGAAGCGGGGCGCCTTGCGGATGTGCATCCGACGGCTGACCTCTGTGCGGATATGGCCCGAGGCCTTGTTCAGCGCCTTAACCACCGGGTCGGCGCCGCCCTCCCGGCCAAGAACGCTGATATAGACCTTGGCCACATCCAGATCGGGGGTCACATCCAGCCGGGTCACGGTCAAAAGGCCGCCGGTGATGCGCGGGTCCTTCATCTCGCCGATGATGGCAATGAGTTCCCGCTTCATATCCTGGGCCATACGGCCATGGTTTTTGCTTGGCATTCCAGTTACCTCGATTGATTACTCACGGTATTCTTCCAGCTTGAAGCACTCAAAGACATCGCCCTCCTTGATGTCGGAGAACTTTTGCAGGGTGATGCCGCACTCATAGCCTGCGGCCACTTCCCTGGCGTCATCCTTGAAGCGCTTGAGGGAGGCGATGGCATCCTCGCAGATGACGATGCCGTCGCGGACCAGGCGGAGCTGGGCGTCGCGGGTGATCTTGCCGCTGGTGACACGGCAGCCCGCAACGGTGCCCACGCTGGAAATCTTGTAAACCATACGGACCTGTGCCTCGCCCAGGGCGACCTCGCGGACCTTGGGGGCCAGCATTCCCTTGAGGGCGTCGGACACGTCGTTGATGGCATCGTAAATCACGCGGTACATCCGCATCTCCACGCCAGCCTGCTCGGCCTCAGCCTTGGCCACCGCGTCGGGGCGGACATTGAAGCCGATGATGATGGCGTTGGAGGCATCGGCCAGCGAGACGTCGGACTTGGAGACCGCGCCCACGCCCGCGTGGATGACGCGGACCCGGACCTCGTCGTTGCTGAGTTTTTCCAGGCTCTGCTTGACGGCCTCGGCACTGCCCTGCACATCGGCCTTGACCACGATGGGCAGTTCCTTCATATCGTTCTGGGCCATCTGGTCAAAGAGGTTATCCAGCGTGACCTTGGTATAGGCGGCAAACTGCTTCTCCTTGGCCTCGTTGGTGCGCTTGTCGGCCAGTTCACGGGCCAGGCGCTCATCCTCGACGGCCTCAAAAATGTCGCCGGCGGTGGGAACCTCGGTCAGGCCGGTGATCTCCACAGGGGTGGAGGGGCCGGCCGCCTCAATTTCCACGCCCTTGTCATTGCGCATGGTACGCACGCGGCCCACGGCGGTGCCGGCAATCAGGCAGTCGCCCTTGTGCAGGGTGCCGTTCTGGACCAGCAGAGTGGCAACGGGGCCCTGGCCCTTGTCCAGACGGGCCTCCACCACGGCGCCCTTGGCGCGGCGGTTGGGGTTGGCCTTGAGCTCCATCACCTCGGCCTCCAGCACGATGCGCTCCAGAAGATCCTGGATGCCCATACCGGTCACCGCAGAGACGGGAATGCAGGCGGTCTCGCCACCCCAGTCCTCGGGAACGATCTCATACTTGGTGAGCTGTTCCTTGACCTGTTCGGGGTTGGCGGTGGGTTTATCCATCTTGTTGATGGCCACAATGAGCTTGACGTTGGCCGCCTTGGCATGGTTGATGGACTCGACGGTCTGGGGCATGATGCCGTCATCGGCGGCGACCACCAGAACGGCGATATCCGTCATATTGGCGCCACGGGCACGCATGGCGGTAAAGGCCTCATGGCCGGGGGTGTCCAGGAAGGTGACGGGGCTGCCGTTCACATTGACCTGGTAGGCGCCGATGGCCTGGGTGATGCCGCCTGCCTCGCCGGCGGTCACATTGGTGGAACGGATGCGGTCCAGAATGGAGGTTTTGCCGTGGTCAACGTGGCCCATAACCACCACAACGGGCGGACGCTCCACCAGCTGATCGGCGCTGTCCTCCTCCTGCACAAAGAGGCGCTCCTCGATGGAGACATGGACCTCATGCTCCACCTTGGCGTGAAATTCCTCCGCAATCAGGGCGGCGGAATCAAAATCGATGACGTCGGAGGCGGCGTGCATCTCGCCCATCTGCATGAACTTGGCAACCACCTTGGCCACGTTCTGCTTCAGGCGGGTGGCCAGCTCGCCCACCGTGATCTCATCGGGGATGGAGATCTTGAGCTGGGCGTTGCGGGCCTTCTCCAGCTGGATGCGCTGCAGGCGCTCGGCCTCGGTCTCGCGGCGGCGGCCAAACTGCTGGCCGCGGCGGTTGTTGCGGTTGTTGAACTTTTCCTTCTTGTTGGTGGGCTGGTTTTTGCGCTTGGAGGGCATATTGCGGCTGTCCGCCAGATCGTCATAGCGGGCGCTGAACTTATCCACGTTGACATCCACGGTGCGGGTATCCACCGACACCTGGGAGCGGTTGACCTGGACCTGCTCGGTGGCCACCGGCTTGTGGATGCCGCTGTCGGCGGCCAGTTCCTGCATGGTCACGCGCTTTTCGCTGCGCTTCTCGGCCTGCTTCTCGGGGCGCTTCTCACTGCGCTTTTCCTGCTGGGCGGGCCGCTGGGGCTTTGCCTCCGGCTTTTTGGGTTCCGCCTTGGGTGCCTCGGCTCTGGGCTGGGGTTTGGATTCGGCTTTTTTGGGTGTCTCCGCCTTGGGCTGGGACTTGGGCTCCGCCTTTTTGGGTTCGGCCGCCTTGGGTTGGGGCTTGGGCTCCGGCTTGGGCGCAGGCTTTTTGCCGGAAGCCAGATACTCGTCCAGGCTGTCCACCGCCGTCTCGCGGGTCAGGGCCTCCAGAAGGGAGTTGACCTCCTTCTCGTCAAAAACGCCGCCGGACTTGCGGGTTTCTCCGGTCAGGCTGGCAAAGGTATCCAGCACCTTTTTGGTGCTCATGCCAAAATCTTTGGCCACATCTGCAATTTTATATTTGAAGTCAACCATTGGCTGATTCCTCCTTCTTGCTGTCGGTGAGGTGTTTTGCGCACAGCCGCGCAAAGTTTTCGTCTGTCACCGCAAAGACGGCGGCGGGCTTTGGCGTCAGCATCCGCAGCTCCCCGGTGGAGAGCGGCATCACCCGGCAGGGAACCACGCCCTGGCAGGTGTCTTTCATGTGCTGTACGGTGCGTTCGCTGGCGTCGCAGGCCAGCAGCACCAGATATGCCTTTCCCCGCACAACGGCTTCCTCCACGCGGTCATACCCGTGGAGCAGGCGGCCGGCCTTGCGGCAGATTCCCAGTGCGCCCAGAAGAGGGCTCGCGTCATTTGCCACGGGGCACCGCCTCCTTTGCCGCCTGTTCGGCGCAGGCAATCTCCTCCGTCAGGCGCTCAAACACCTCATCGGGCACCGGAACGCCGAACGCGTGTTCCAGCCGCTTGGCCTTGCGCGCTTTGGCCAGACAGGAAGCAGACGGGCACAGATACGCGCCGCGGCCCGAGCGCTTGCCGGTGAGGTCCACCCCCACCTCGCCCTCGGGGCTGCGCACAATGCGCACCAGCTCTTTCTTTGGTTTTTGGGCATTGCATCCCACGCACCGGCGCACCGGCACCTTTTTTTGCGGTTTTTGTTGCAAATGGCTGACCTCGCTTCTTGAAAGCGGAACACGCCGGGCACAGGGTGCCGCAGGTGTTCGGGGCTTTTGATATTGAACATCAGACAGGAAAACGGGTTATTCCTCGTCCTCGCCGTAATAGCCGGATTCCGGCCGGATATCGATATTATAGCCGGTCAGGTGGGCGCACAGGCGCACATTCTGGCCTTTGTTGCCGATGGCCAGGCTGAGCTGGTGATCGGGCACTGTGACGCGGCAGCTCTTGGTCTCGCCGGGGAGCAGCTCCACCTTGACCACCTTGGCCGGGGAGAGCGCGGCGGAGATGAACTGGGAGATATCCTCGCTCCAGCGGATGATGTCGATCTTCTCGCCGCCCAGTTCCTGGACGATCTTTTCCACGCGGGCGCCGTGTGCGCCGATGCAGGCGCCGACGGGGTCCACATCGGGGTTCTTGCTCCAGACCGCCATCTTGGTGCGGGCGCCGGCCTCGCGGGCGATGGCCTTAACCTCCACGGTGCCGTCATAGATTTCGGGCACCTCCAGCTCGAACATCCGCTTGACCAGGCCGGGATGGGTGCGGCTGATGGTCACGCGGGGACCGCGCTCGGTGGCAAGAACGTCCACCACATAGACCTGAACCATCTGGCCCTCGGTGAAGGTCTCGCCGGGGACCTGCTCGTTGCGGGGCAGAACGGCGCTGCCGCCCTTGCCCAGATCCAGCACAATATTGCCGCGCTCGGGGTCCACGGCGGTGACGGTGCCGGTGATGATCTCATGGGCACGGGACTGCATCTCGCTGCACTGCAGGCTGCGCTCGCCCTCCCGCAGGCCCTGACGGATCACATGCTTGGCGGTCTGGGCGGCAATGCGGCCAAACTCCTTGGTCTTGAGCGGGGTCACAAGGCGCTGGCCCACCTTATAAGTTTTGCGGATCTTCTGGGCATCCTCCAGGCTGACCTGGGTGTGGGGGTTTTCCACTTCCTCCACAATGTCCTGTAGAAGGCTGGCGCGGAAGGAGCCGATGGCGGGGTCAATGTCCACCACAACATTGTCATCCTCCACCTCATAATCCTTCTTGACGGCAATCACAATGGCCGCCTTGATCTTCTCGATCAGATAGTCGGCGGGCAGGCCGCGTTCCTTTTCCAGTGCCGCCAGTGCATCAAAAAATTCGCTGTTATTCGTTGCCATTTTTTTCCTCCGTTGCTGCTGTATTAAAACAGATTTTCATCATCACAAAGTTTCACATAGCCCGCGGATTTCACAGGGAAGGTCACCGGGCCATCCTCCCCCGCAAGGGTCACGTTACCCCCGTCATCCATGCCCTGCAAAATGCCTTCCAGGTCGCGGCGGCCCTGGGCATCGGGGCGGATCAGGTGGGCGGCGCATTTCTGACCGGTCATCTGAGCAAAATGCTCCGGCCGGGTCAGGCGGCGGCCCAGACCGGGGCTGCCCACTTCCAGATAATAGCTCTGTTCAATGGGGTCAGCCTCGTCCAGAAGCGGGTCAATGGCGCGGGAAACCATCTCGCAGGTATCGGTATCCAGCGGTTCATCCCGGTCAATGAGCACGCGGAGAAACCAGTCAGGGCCCTCCTTCTCAAACCGAACATCCCACAGGCGCAGGCCGAAGCCCTCCACCGTGGGGCGGACCAGCGCTTCCACCACGGCAGCGGCGCCGCCAGGCTGATGGTTTTTGCCTTTTGCCATGCAAAAATCCCCCTATCACAAAAAGAAAGCGGACCTTTGACGGCCCACTTTCCAATAAAATCATCATCGAACAATAAGAATATAGCATACCGCGGCAAAAAATGCAAGGGGTTTGGCTCATTTTGCGCGAAATTGTAACCAAAATATCCCTTTTGGCCGCCTTTTATGTGCCCGGCTCTTGACGGCGCAGCGTGCTTCCGGTATAATATCGTTATAAGATATCGTGTTACGATATTACGGTTTGCTACCAAAGGAGGTGCTTCCCCATGCCGAAACAGGCGCTGGAGAGCCTGACGGAATCTATGTTTTACCTGTTGATGGCCTTGACCCAGGGTGAGCGCTGCGGCACTGAGATCACCGCATTTGCCGCCGAGATCACCGCCGGGCGGGTCAAGATTGGCCCGGCAACGCTGTATACCCTGCTGGGCAAGTTTGAAAAAGAAGGCCTGATTGCCGAAACGTCCGTTCTGGGCTGTAAGCGATATTATCAGATCACCCCCGCAGGCAGAGCCGCCTATACAGCCGAGTGTACCCGGCTGCAGCTCTGCCTGCAAAACGCGGCCGCGGCGGCGCAGGGCGCTTTTGCCCCCGCCGCCCTGCCGGGGAAGGAGCTTGACGACCATGACCACAGCACGCTGCACCCCCCTTTGGCAGCCCATCCCCTGCCCACTGTCTGACATTGAGGGGCTGGAAAGCTGGCTGGGCGATATGGCCGCACAGGGGCTTGTGCCTGTAACAATCGGCCAGAACTTTGCCCGCTTCCGCTGCAGTCAGCCCAAAGCCGTGCGCTACCGGCTGAACGCCAAGCCTACGCCGGAAACATTTTTAGATTCTGCCCCCGGCGCCCCGGATGGCGAGGAACGCGCCCTGGCGCAGGAATACGGCTGGTATTATGTTACCGCCGTGGGAGACTTTTTCCTGTACGCCTGCGAGGATCGTAATGCGCCGGAGCTGAACACCGACCCGCAGGTACAGGCGCTCAGCCTGCGCTATGCCAAGCGGCAGGTATTCGCCCCCGCCGGGCTGCTGGCTTACTGGCTGGTAACGTTCTGGGTGCGGTACGCCATGGGTGTCTGGCACACGCCGGTGATCGACTTTGTGGAGCTGGGCTGGCTGAGCTTCTGCTATCTGGGGCTATTGGCCGCCGCGCTGGCCAGCGTGGTACATAACACCGTGCTGCTGTACCGGTTTTCTGCCCGGTTAACGCGCGGTGCGGAGCCGGAGCGTCACAAAAACTGGCGTAAGGGTGCCGGGCGGTATCTGGTTGGGCGGGTGCTGGCGGCGCTGCTGTTTGTGCTGACCATTGTGTGGACCTTTGCGGGTTCTGCCATGGAAAAGAGCCGGCACGGCAGCATTCCGCTGGAAGATTACACCGCTCCCCTGCCGTTTGCCACCCTGGACGATTACGCCGGGCAGCCCACCGCGCTGGATGCCGATGCCGCCCCCGCGGCCAGTTTTGTGCTGGTGCAGCGGTTGCCGCTGGCCCCGACCTTTATCAAATATGAAGCCCACGGCCAGGCCGGCGCGAATGGGCTGCGTGGTGCATTATATGTAGAGTATTACGAATGTATCACCCCGCAGCTGGCCCAGACGATGTACCGTGAAGGCAAAGCCAACGGGCTGCACAACTTTCCCGAAACCGCCGCCGATGCTGCCAATGGTTCCATCTACTGCCGCACGCTGGTGGACGGCAATAAAGTGCTGCGGGTGCTGTTGTTCCAGTACCAGGAGGAACAGATTCCCTTGCAGGAGCTTGAAGCGATCTGCAAAAGCGGATTTGCTGCATCGGGTAAATCAACCTAAACCTGCTAAACCGGCAGAATTTCTTTATTTCTTCTCTATACAAAACACAAAACAAACAGCGCCGCCGCCCTACCTTGCTGCGTGGGGCGGCGGCGCTTTGCTGTTATAATTTTATGCTTTTTATGTTACGGCCGCGGCATCTGCTTTGCCGTATCAGAATGCCCATTCACCGTTGGTGAAGATAGTCACTTCTTTGCCGTTCTTGGTGGTGCCGATGACGTTGGTATCCGGCGCGCCGATCATGACATCCTCATGGATAGCGGAATCGTTCAGGCCCTTGGCCAGCAGCTCGGTGCGGTTCATCTTGCTGCCGCCCTTGATGTTGGTGGGGTATCCCGCGCCAAAGGCGATATGGCAGGCGGCATTCTCATCAAACAGCGTGTTGTAGAACAGCACACCGCTGCGGTTGATGGGGCTGGACGCCGGCACCAGGGCGACCTCGCCGATGCGGTTGGCATTGTCGTCGGTGGAGAGCAGTTCCGCCAGCAGCGCGGCGTTCTTCTCCGCGCCGTGCTCCACCACCTTGCCGTCCCGGAAGGTCACATGCCAGCCCTCAATGAGCTGACCGTTGTAAGCGTAAGGCTTGGTGCCGTAAACCACGCCGTTGACCCGGTCGCGGTGCGGTGCGCAGAACACTTCCTCGGTGGGCACATTGGCGATGAACTCAATGCCCTTCTCGGAGACGCTGGACGCGCCTTCCCAGGTGGCGTCCTCCGCCAGGCCCACCGTCAGATCGGTACCGTTGGCGCTGGTCAGGTGGACGCTGTCCAAGTTCCAGGCGTTGAGCTGGTCGCGGCGGGCCTTGGTTTTGGCCACATGGGCCTTCCACTCCCCCACCGGATCGCCGCCGGTGACGCGGCAGACATCAAAAATCAGCGCCCAGAGCTTTTCCATGGCCTGCTCCACCGGCAGGTCGGGGAACACTTTGGCGGCCCAGCCGGGGGCGGGCACGGCGGCCACGCACCACTGCACACGGTCCTTCATAGTGTATTCCTGCCAGGGCTTGAGGTAGTTGCGGCGGGCCAGATTGACGCGGTTCAGCTTGCCCGCGTCCAGCCCGGCCAGCGCCTCGGGGTTCTCGGCATGGATGGCCAGCGTACAGCAGCCGTCGGGGTCCTCGGCAAAATCCAGGTAGCTGCGCAGATCGCTGGGAACCAGGGTGCAAAGGTCTTTCTCATCGCCCAGTTCCATATGCAGGCGGGTGAGTTTGTCATCCTCCCACCGCACAATCACCCGCTTGGCGCCCGCCTCATACCCGGCGCGCACACAGGCGTGGGCAAACTCCGGCATGGTGACGGGGCAGCGGATGATGAAATTCTGACGGGGCTGAACGTTGACACCGACCTTGACAATAAAATCGGCATAGAGCTGAAGATGGGTTTGGTTCATGGGGAGATGGTCCTTTCTGGTTTATATTGTATGGGAATAGTATACACGATCATCCGGCAAAATTCCACCCCCGGGCGCGCCTTTACGCCCGGCCCCGCAAAAACAGAAACCGCCCCCTGCTGCGGGAGCGGTTCCTGAAAAGGGATCGGGTGGGTGCGGGGCTCAGAAGGCAACCTTTTTGGCGATGTAGTCCTTCAGCTCGCTGATGGGCAGGCGGACCTGCTCCATGGTATCGCGGTCGCGGACGGTCACGCAATTGTCGGCCTCGGTCTTGTCATCGCCCACCGTCTGGAAGTCCACGGTGACGCACAGCGGCGTGCCGATTTCGTCCTGGCGGCGGTAGCGCTTGCCGATGGAGCCGGCGTCATCGTAATCCACCATAAAGTCTTTGGCCAGCTCGTTGCGGATCTCCATGGCCTTGTCGCCCAGCTTCTTGGACAGGGGCAGCACGGCGCACTTGAAGGGCGCGAGGAAGGGATGCAGGTGCAGCACGGTGCGCACATCCTCCTTGCCCTTGGCATCCACCAGGTGCTCCTCGTCGTAGGCCTCGCAGAGGAAGGCCAGCGCGACGCGGTCGCAGCCCAGGGACGGCTCGATGACATAGGGAATGTAGTGCTCGTTGGTTTCGGGATCAAAGTATTCCAGGCTCTTGCCGGAGGCCTCCTGATGGCGGCCCAGGTCGTAGTTGGTGCGGTCGGCAATGCCCCACAGCTCGCCCCAGTCAGTGAAGGGGAAGGCGTACTCAATGTCGGTGGTGGCGCGGGAGTAGAAGGCCAGCTCGGCGGGCTCATGGTCCCGCAGGCGGAGATTTTCCTCTTTGATACCCAGGCTCAGCAGCCAGTTCTTGCAGTAGTCCTTCCAGTAGGCAAACCATTCCAGATCGGTGCCGGGCTTGCAGAAGAACTCGCACTCCATCTGCTCAAACTCACGGGTGCGGAAGGTGAAGTTGCCGGGGGTGATCTCGTTGCGGAACGCCTTGCCCACCTGGCAGACGCCGAACGGCAGCTTGCGGCGGGTGGTGCGCTGAATGTTGGCAAAGTTGACAAAGATGCCCTGGGCGGTTTCGGGCCGCAGGTAGCAGGTGGAGGAGGAATCCTCGGTGACGCCGATGGCGGTCTTGAACATCAGGTTGAACTTGCGGATGGGGGTAAAGTCATGCTTGCCGCAGACAGGGCAGACCACCTCGGGATGGCCGGCAATGAACGCGTCCATCTCATCAAAGGTCATGGCGTCCACATCCACGTTCTGGCCCTGCTCGCAGTCCGCAATGAGCTTGTCGGCGCGGTTGCGGCTCTTGCAGGCGCGGCAGTCCACCAGCGGGTCGCTGAAGTTGCCCACATGGCCGGTGGTGACCCAGGTCTGGGGGTTCATCAGGATGGCGGCATCCAGACCCACATTGTAGGGGCTTTCCTGCACAAACTTTTTGAGCCACGCCTTTTTGACGTTGTTCTTGAACTCGACGCCCAGGGGACCGTAGTCCCAGCTGTTGGCCAGGCCGCCGTAGATCTCGCTGCCCGGATAGATGAACCCGCGGTTTTTGCACAGGTTGACAATCATATCCAGCGTTTTTTCACTGTTCTTCATAACTTTGACTCCTTCCGCATGGCTGGCTGCCACACAAAGCGATTTTCTGCGCACCGGGCGCAGTGAGGAATATTATACCACAGAGGGATTCGGGTGACAATAGTTTATACCAGCTGGGCGGCAATTTTGCGGGCAAGCTTGAGCACGGTGCGGCGTTCCCGCAGAGAGGGGTCCGCCGCAATAAGGCGGCGCAGTTCCTGCTGCACACGGGGAATTTTGCGCGGTGCAATGCCGATGCTGCGCAGTTCCTCCACCGTGACAGGGAGCGGACCGGCCGGGTCCGCAGGGGCGCGGAACGGCTGGGGATTGGTGCCGGAAATCCAAAGGCGGTGTTTCATGAAAGTACCTCACAAACAGATGGCAAAACGGGAAAACGCCGGTTTTGCAGCGTCATTTTATGCCATTATACCAAATTTTCAAAAAAAGTGTTTCCTTTGCGGCGAAAAAAGTTTATAATGGCAATAGATATCCCGCAAATTCTTTTGTACATATTCCGGGCCGGAAGCGGACGCCCCGCGCCGCGCCCTTTTGAGGTGAACGGTTATGGCATTTTTCACAACCTACAACCCCCATCTGCTGGACGGGGTGCAGCATGTGCATTTTATCGGCTGCGGCGGGTCGGGAACCTACCCGCTGATTCAGATCCTTCATTCCCGCGGGCTGACCATCTCGGGCAGCGATGTGGAGGAAACCAAAATCACGCAGGCGGAGCGCGCCCTCGGCGTTGAGGTCCACATGGGCCACGACGCGGCCAACCTGGGGGATGCCCAACTGGTGGTATACAGTGCCGCCATCCACGATGGCAATCCTGAGCTGGACGCCGCCCGCGCCCGGGGCATCCCGGCGGTGGAGCGCAGCGTCATGCTGGGTTATGTGAGCCGGCTGTACCGCCAGAGCGTCTGCGTGGCAGGCACCCACGGCAAAACCACCACCACCGGCATGATTACCACCATGCTGGAACTGGCCGGGAAGGACCCGGCTGCGGTGATCGGCGGCAAGCTGCCGCTGATCGGCGGCTACGGCAAGGCCGGCCAGGGCAGCAGCGCCGTGATTGAAGCCTGCGAGTACAGCGAGACTTTTTTGCATCTGACGCCGTTTTTGGGAGTTATCCTGAACATTGACAATGATCATCTGGAATACTACGGCACCATGGGCAGGCTGAAGATGGCGTTCCAGAAGTTCGCACTGCTCTCCCGCACGGTGGTGTTCAACATGGATGACCGCAACACGCTGGATGTAATGAACTCCATTGACCGGCCGGTGCTCTCCTTCGGCATCGAGGAGGACGCCCGGTTCCGCGCGGTGAACATTCAGGAATACCGCCCGGGATTCTATGAGTTTGATGTGCTGGAGCTGCGGGAGCCCTTTGCCCATATCCGGCTGGGCGTTCCGGGGCGGCACAACATTTATAACGCGCTGGCCATGTGCTGCTGCGTGCGGCCGTTGGGACTGAAGCCCGAGGACGCCGAGCGCGCCGCAGCGGAGTTCCGCGGCACGGGGCGGCGGTTTGAGATCAAGGGCGAATGCAACGGCGCGCCGGTGGTGGACGATTACGCCCATCACCCCACCGAGCTGGCGGCCACCATGGCCACCGCCAAAAAGATGGGGTACAACCGGATCATTGCGGTTCATCAGCCCTTCACCTACAGCCGCACCAAAGCGCTGATGGATGATTTTGCCGAGGTTCTGAAGCAGGCGGACCAGTGCGTGCTGCTGCCCATTATGGGCAGCCGCGAGGTGGACGACGGCAGCGTGAAGAGTGAGGATCTGGCCGCAAAGATCCCCGGCTGCGTCGTGGTGGACGGACTGGAATCCGCCGCCGACTGGGTGAAAGCCAACGCCCGGGAGGGCGATCTGGTGGTCTGCATGAGCTGCGGCGACCTGTACAAAGCCTGTGATTTGATGGTGGGCAAATAACACAAAACAAATCAGGCCCGGGGCATCTTTTCTGATGATGCCCCGGGCGTTTTGATGGATGGAGGATTTTGCCGCGACACAGCACATCCATCATGATCTACCGTTTTTGGACCAGCTCATCCACCACGGCGTTGACTGTGGCAAGCTGGGAGGGCGTGAGCCGTTTCAACTTGACGATAAGATTGTTAAGCCGGGTGGGAGCGGCATTCTTTTCCTCAAAAAACTCCTGCGGGGTCACACCGAGATACTCACAAATATAGAAAAAGCTCTGCATGGAAGGATAATTTTTTCCATTTTCAATCCGGTTGATATAGTTGGTATTTTGGCCAAGTGCAAGACTCATCTCCCTCGCAGAGACCCCTTTCTGCTGACGAAGCGCAGAAAGCCGAAGTGCAAAAAGCCTATTTTCCATCGAGGAAATCACCGCCTTTATGTGAAATATTATAAGTCACACAACACGGTGATATGAGATTTTTAAAGGCGCAATCCCGTTGACATACAATATTAAAAGTCGTATAACAACCAAGATGAAATTTTAAACATTCCAGAAGTTCCAAAATGGACAGCCGTCAGGCCGGAGTACACTCTGTCCTGTTTTGGAATATCTTTCCCCAAAGAAAGATCTCCTGAACCCCCAGAAACGGGTGGATGCGCATTTTGAGGAATTTTCCCGAATGTTGTTCCATGCCCGGCGCAGGGAACTGAGCCGAAGCCGGGGAAAGCCATCCGAACGCAAGGCTCCTGATCGCCTGAGCGGATTCAACGGCGGCGTCTTGTTGCCGTCCGGCCGGTGGATCGGGAGAGCCGCAAAGAATGAGTTTCTCTTCATCCTGTCCCCGTCTGCTTTCCGGCAGACAAAATCAGCCCCGTCCATGAATGCTCATGGGCGGGGCTGCGTTATTTCCCGGGAGAATTCTCAGCGGATTTCAATGCCGAGCTTGAACTTGAGGTTGCCAAGAATCTTCTTGACAAGGCGGTCCACATCGGCGGGTTCCAGGGCTTTGTTTTCGGGGGCAAAGTGCAGGGTGAAGGCCATGCTCTTTTTGCCGGCGCCGATGGCGTCGCTGCGGTAGATGTCAAAGAGCTCCACCCGGGCCAGCTGCTTGCAGGCGCGCTGCATTTCAGCCGTGATGGTGCCGCAGGCGGTGTCCTCATCGGCAACCAGGGCCAGATCGCGGGAGACCTCGGGGAACTCGGGTAGCGGCTGATAGTGCAGGCTATCCGGGAGCTGCTCCACCAGCGCGGCGTAGTCCAGCTCGCCCAGGAAGATCTTCTGGTTGCTGCGGCTGTCCCGCGGCAGGTCCAGTTCCGCCTGAACCTCGTTGGCCAGCTTGCCGAAGCTGCCGACCCGGACCCCGTTGCACAAAAGATACGCCGCAATGCCGGGATGCAGGTAGGGCACATCGGCAGCGCGCTCCACCTCAAACCGGGTGCCGAAGCTGGCGGCCAGGTCCTCCAGCGCGCCCTTGAGGGCAAAGAAATCCTCGTGTTCGCCGAACGCCACAAAGCCAAGATGCAGGCGTTCCTCGGGCAGCTCGGTGACGGGCAGCTGCTTCGGAAGATAGACGTTGGCCAGCTCGAACAGGCGGCCCTCGGCGTTGCCCTTCTTGAGGTTGTTCACCGCCACGTTGAGCAGGCTGGGCGCCAGCAGCGTGCGCATGATGGTCAGGTTGGAGGAGATGGGGTTGAGGATGCGGATCGCCTTGCGTTCCGGCGCGTCGGGGGCAATGCGCAGCGCATCCAGATCGGCATCGGAATAGAACGCCAGGGTGGAAGCCTCATAGAAGCCCTGGGCGCACATGGCGCGCTTGAGCTTGTCGCGGCGGTGCTGGTCGGGGGTCAGGCCGCCGCCTGTGACGGTAGCTTCCTTGAGGAAGGTGGGCACAATGTGGTCATAGCCGTACTCCCGGATGACCTCCTCGGCCAAATCGGGCTCGCCGATCTCGATGTCCTCCCGGTAGCGGGGGGCAACCACCTGCATGGTGTCGCCGTCGGGCTGGAGCGACACCTCAAAGTTGAGGCGGCGCAGGATGTCCAGAATGGTTTCCGTGGGCACCGTGATGCCCAGAATGGCGTTGATCCGGCTGATGTGGGCGATAAAGCGCTTGCCCTCGCGGGAGGCGCCGGCGGAGCAGTCAAAGTGGGTGGCGGTGACTTCGCCGCAGCCCAGTTCCTGGATCAGGTGCAGCGCGCGGGCCATGCCCAGTTCGGTGGTGTATTCGCTGATGCCCTTCTCGTAGTGGCTGGAGGCGTCGGTGTTCTGGCCCAAGCCACGGGCGGTCTTGCGGATGTTGTCCCGGGCGAATTTGGCGGACTCAAAGAGCAGCTGGGTGGTGGTGGGTTTGATCTCACTGTTAAGACCGCCCATAACGCCCGCCAGCGCCACCGGCTTATGGCCGTCGCAGATGACCAGGTTCTGGCTGGTCAGCGTGAATTCCTTACCGTCCAGCGTGGTGATGCCCTCGCCCTCGGCAGCACGGCGGACAATGATCTGGCAGCTCTCCAGCGTGTCCATATCAAAGGCGTGCATGGGCTGGCCGATCTCCAGCATGACGTAGTTGGTGATGTCCACCACGTTGGAGATGCTGCGCAGGCCGCACAGCGCCAAGCGGCGGCGCATCCAGCGGGGGGATTCCCCGGTGGTGATGTTGCGCACATAGTGGCCGATGTAGCGCGGGCAGAGGTCGGGCGCTTCCACCGTGATGTTCAGGCGCGGGTCCTGATAATCGCTGGTGGTGTAATCGGTGGCAGGCATTTTCAAGGGTTTGTCCAGTGCCGCCGCAACTTCCCGGGCAATGCCCAGAACGCTCTGGCAGTCGGCACGGTTGGCGGTGATGGAGATGTCAAAAATATAGTCGTCCAGCCCCACAACCGGCTGGATGGCGGTGCCGGGGACGGTGTCCTTGGGCAGGTCCAGCAGACCGTACACCTCGGCGCCGGGATACAGGTCCTCGTTCAGGCCCAGTTCCTCACCGGAGCAGAGCATCCCGTTGGACTCGATGCCCATGAGGGGCTTGGCCTTGATTTTGATGCCGCCGGGCAGCGTGGAACCGTCCAGCGCGGCGGGGGTGTGCATCCCGGCGTAGACGTTGGGGGCGCCGGTGGAAATCTGAATGTCGTGGCCGTAGTCGCCGCAGTCCACCTTGCAGATATGCAGGTGGGTGCCCTCCTGGGGCACGCACTCGGTGACAACGCCGACCACAACCCTGGAAATTTCGGCGGAGAGGTCAATCAGCTCCTCGACCTCAAAGCCGCAGTCAAACAGTTTCTTTTCCAGTTCTTCGGCGGAAACGTCAATATCCACATACTGTTTGAGCCAGCTGAATGGTACTTTCATCTTCGTTCCCTCCTTGTTAGTCCTTGAACTGCTTCAGAAAACGCAGGTCGTTCTCGGTCATCAGGCCGATGTCGTTGATGCCGTACTTGAGCATGGCAATGCGCTCGATGCCGATGCCAAAGGCAAAGCCGGAATACACCTCGGGGTCAATGTTACAGTTGCGCAGCACATTCTGGTGCACCACGCCGGCGCCCAGAACCTCGATCCAGCCGGTGTGCTTGCACAGCGGGCAGCCCTTGCCGCCGCAGGCAAAGCAGGAGACGTCCACCTCGACGCTGGGTTCGGTGAAGGGGAAGTAGCTGGGGCGCAGACGGGTCTTGACGCCCTCGCCGAAGAGCGCCTGCACAAATTTGTCCAGCATACCCTGAAGGTCGCACAGCGTGATGCCCCTGTCCACCACAAGGCCCTCCATCTGATGGAACATGGGGGAATGGGTGGCGTCGGAGTCTGAACGGAAAACGCGGCCGGGCACCAGGACTTTGATGGGGGGCTTTTCCAGATCCATGACGCGGATCTGGCCGCCGCTGGTCTGGGTGCGCAGAACAATGTCATCGGCCACATAGAAGGTGTCCTGCATATCGCGGGCGGGATGGTTCTTGGGCACGTTCAGGCGGGTGAAGTTGTGGTCGTCGTCCTCAATCTCGGGGCCCTCATAAATTTCAAAGCCCATGCCGGCAAAGACGTCGATGATCTCGTTCTTGACCAGCGTGATGGGATGAAGGGCGCCGGTTTCGCGGCGGGTGCCGGGCAGCGTGATATCCACGGCCTCCGCCTTGTTGCGGGCGGCCAGCTCGGCAGCCTCGATGGCTTCCGAGAGCGCCTTGTATTCCCCTTCCACCCAGACCTTGAACTCGTTGATGGTCTTGCCGGCGGCGGGGCGGTCCTCCCTGGGCACATCCCGCAGCGACTTGGTCAGGCCGGTGACGCTGCCGTTTTTGCTCAGGTATTTCTGCCAGAAGGCGGAAAGCTCCTCTTTGCTGTGCACGGCGGCGCGGTCGGCTTCCAGTTCCGCACGCAGTGCTGCGATTTTTTCTTCCATACTACACCTCTTTGGATTACTCACGGGGCGGGGCCTGCATGAAAAAAGCTCCGTCCCTGAAGGAAATATCAGGGACGAAGCTGCAAAACTCCGCGGTACCACCCGTGTTCCGCCGGGCATTCCGGCGGCACTCGATGCGCTTTAACGGGGCAGGCCGTTCCGCACTACTGAGCCGCGGCGCAAAAACGCCGGGGCGGTTCCCGCGGACCACTCGGGAGGGAACTTCCGCTTGCAGACTCTCGGGGCGGCTTTCAGCCGGTGACCGCCCTCTCTGCGCCAGGTTGTGCAGGCGTACTTTCTCCGTCACAGTGTTTGATTTTCATACGCAGATTATTATAGGCGGTTTTTTTGGGTTTGTCAACCGAAAAATGCCGCCCGGAAGGGACCGGACGGCACGGGCGAAATCTCAATTATTGCGGCGGCTGCGGGCAAAAATGCGCAGAACGTAAAGGAAGATGTTGATATAATCCAGATACAGCGACAGCGCACCCATGATGGAGGACTTGTGCAGCATGGCCGCATCCCCGCCAAAGTAGGCGTAGTAGTATTTGAGTTTCTGGGTATCGTACGCGGTGAAGAGCATGAACACCACCAGCGCCACGGCGCACAGCAGGAAATCCATCACCCCAAAGCCAATCCCGGTGAACATTCCGAACAGCATCCCCACCACGCTGGTGAGCAGAATGGCGCACAGCCCGCCCATAAGGTTGGGGCCCCAACCGGTCAGGTCGCGGTCGGTGCGCCAGCCATAAAGGGCCATGACCCCGAAATAGACGGTGCCGACCAGGAAGGCCAGAATCAGCGTGGGCACATCATAGACAACAAAGTAGGTGCTCAGGTTGAGGCCGTTGAGAATGGCATAGCCAAAGAACAAACCGGTGGCTGTGGAAGGCTGCAGCCGCTCAATGCGGACGGAGAGCACCCCCACCAGCACCAGCTCAACAATGGAGAGCACAAAGACCAGCCCCGTGGTGTAGAGCGGCACAATCAGGCCGGTGGTCACGGTGGCAATGGCCACGCCAAAGGTCACCAGCAGACCGGCAAACATCCAGGCATAGGTGCGGGTCATGTATTGACTGAGCGTTCCAAAGGGACTTTCGGCATAAGAGATATTATAATATTTCTGGTCCATAAAACAGACCCCTTTCTTTTTCAGTGATTCTATTATATACTCAAATGTAAGGAAAATGTGTAAATGATATATGAAATCTTTTTTACGGTTTGGCGATTTATTGAACAGGAGGGTCTGTTTTGTCCATTTCCGATTCCTTCGGGATCTATCTGCATATCCCCTATTGCAGGGGAAAATGCCGGTACTGTGATTTTTATTCCGCTCCCGGCGCAAAGGGTGTGCCGCAGCAATACGTCGAAGCCCTGCTGCGGGAGCTTGCCAAAAATACCCGCCGGCCGGATACCGTCTACTTTGGCGGCGGGACCCCGGCGCTGCTCATCCCCGCACAGGTACGCCGGCTGATCCTGGCGGCCAATCCGCTGCCGGGCGCCGAGATCACGCTGGAAGCCAACCCCGATGTGGTCACGCCGGAACACCTGAAGGGCTTTGCCGCTGCGGGGGTGACCCGCATCAGCTTTGGCATACAGAGTGCCGATGACACCCAGCTGCGCCGCCTGGGCCGGACCCATACCGCGCAAAGCGCCGCCCGGGCCCTGAGCTGGGCGCGGGCGGCCGGGTTTGAACAGATCTGCGGGGATATCATGCTGGCGCTCCCCCATTACTCCAACGAGGAATTTGACCGGACGCTGGCCCTCCTGGAGCAGGGCGGCTGCACCCACATCTCGGCTTATCTGCTGAAGATTGAGCCGGGCACTGCCTTTGGGCACAATCCCCCCGCCGGGCTGCCGGACCCGGACGCCGCTGCGGAATTTTATCTCTACGCCGTGCGGCGGCTGGAACAGGAGGGCTACCGCCAGTATGAAATCAGCAACTTTGCCCGGCCGGGATGCGAAGGGCGGCACAATCTGCTCTACTGGAACTGCAAGGACTATCTGGGGATCGGGCCTTCCGCCCACAGCTGCCTGGGCGGTGTGCGGCGGTACTGGCCGGACGACACTGCCGGGTTTATGGCCGGGACGGCACAGGAGCAGACGGAAGGCGTCTGCGATGGGGAGGACTTCCTCATCATGCAGCTGCGCCTGCGTTCCGGGCTGGACGTGGACGAATATGCCGCGCGGTACGGCATCCGGTTCAGCGCGTCACAGCAGGAATTTCTGCGCCAGTGCGCCGAACATGGGTATGCCCGGTGGGACGGTCACCGGCTGCAGCTGACCCCCGCCGGGCTGATTGTGCAGAACTCCATTCTGCAAGAGCTGATCTGACCTTTCGGGCAACACCGCATCATTCACGGCGAACGCCTTATGCGGTGTTGCATTTAGAAATAACTGCCACCCTCATGGATGCTCTGTGCGGTGGGCTGTTCGTGCAGTCCCATCGAGACGCCCAGCGCCTCATCCACACGGCGCATATCGTCCTCCGGGATGCGACCTGCCCGCTCCCGCAGGCGGCGTTTGTCCAGCGTGCGGATCTGTTCGGTCAGCACAATGCTGTCCTTCGCCAGGCCGCACCGGTCCGCCCGGACCCCGATGTGGGTGGGAAGCCGGTTTTTGTCCTGGCGGCTGGTGATGGCCGCCGCGATGACGGTGGGACTGTGCCGGTTGCCGATATCGTTCTGTATGATAAGTACCGGCCGCACCCCGCCCTGTTCCGAGCCCACCACCGGGCTTAAATCCGCGTAGAAAACTTCACCTCTGTGCACTTCCATCATTCAATGCCCCCTCTCGCATTTACACTTACAGTATAAGCGGAGGGGGCACATTTTAATCACCGAGATTGATTTTTTCATCCAGCCGGGCGCGGAAGGGTTGCTCACAGAGGAACCAGGCGCTGAGGATGACAAGCACGCTGCACCCGATCCGGGAGCCGCTGCCCGGCAGGGCAGACAGAGCGGTGTGGGACAGGGTATCGGTCACGCCCAGCACGGTTTGCCACAGCGTTATCCCCTTTCCAGCACCACAAAGGCCGCTGCCAGATCTGCCTCATGGGTCAGGCTTAGATGGGCCGAAAGCTGGTTGGTTTCCATAAACTCCGCCGCCCGGCCGGAAAAGGCAAGGTACGGCGCGCCGCGCTCATCCCGCAGAGCGGCAATCTCGTTGAGGGCAAATCCCGCCAGCCCGGTGCCGCAGGCCTTGAGAAAGGCTTCCTTGGCCGCAAAATTGGCGGCGGCAGTTTCCAGGCGGGCTTTCCCGGTACGGCCATCCAGGAGCTCCCGTTCCCCCGCCGCAAAGACCCGCTCCGCAAAGGCAGGGCGGGCAAGGCTGCGTTCCATGCGGGAAATCTGACACAGATCGGTCCCGATGCCGTAAATCATGGCTGATGCTCCTTTTGCAGAGATTGGACGTACACCAGAAGCGCAGATTTTTCGTTGGGCAGGCGTTCCTCCATCACGGCCTGAAGCAGGCTGTTGAGGGTGCGGCCCACCGCAGGACCGGGGGCCATGCCGTTCTCTATCAGATCGCTGCCATTGACCGCCAGCATATTCAGGGAGTAGCAGGCCGTGGCGGAAAGCTCCAGAACCCGGCTCTCAAAGGCGCGGACGTCCCGGACACGGGCCTCCACCGCAGCGTTGTGGGCATGGGCGGCCAGATCGGCCAGCTTAACCCGGCACAGGCGCTGCAAAAACACCACGCCGCAGCGGCTCATCATTTGCAGGGTTCCCAGGCGGTCCTCCGGCAGGGCACAGTCATGGACGGCGATCAGTCCGGCGGCCCCCTCCATCACATAGCCGGGGGCTTTCAGGCGGCCCAGGATGGTGCGGGCCATCCGGCTGCCCCGCTGGTTATGCCCGGGGAAATGGGCGGCGCCGTCAGGGCCTAGGGTCCGGCACTCCGGTTTGGCCAGGTCGTGGAGAAAGACGGCCCAGCGCAGCAGCCGGGCGGACTTTTCCTCCTGCCCCGCCGTATTCAGCGCCCCCACCGCCGCAGCGGTGTGTTGCCAGACATCGTAGCAATGCCACCGCCCGGGCTGGGTACAACCCATACAGGGGGCAATTTCGGGAATTGCTCCGGTCAGAATTCCGCCATGGGCGCTCAGAACCTGCCCCACAGCAGGGCCGGCCAGCAGTTTGTCCAGTTCGGTGAAAACGCGCTCGGCGGAAACCTGCATCACGGTGTCCCGCGCCGCGACCGCGGCCTCCCCGGTGGCACAGTCCAGCGCAAAGTCCAGCTGCGCGGTGAACCGCACGGCGCGCAGGACACGAAGGGCGTCTTCCTCAAAGCGTTCCCGGGGATTTCCCACACAGCGGATGATCCCCGCGCGCAGGTCCGCCCGTCCGCCAAAGGCATCCACCAGCCCCTCGCCGGGGGCATAGGCCATGGCGTTGACGGTAAAATCTCGCCGGGCCAGGTCCTGCCGCACATCGGGCACAAAGCGGACCGAATCGGGGTGACGCCCGTCATGGTAGGCACCGTCCACCCGGTAGGTGGTGATCTCATAGGGCACGCCGCCCACAATGACGGCAATCGTGCCGTGTTTCTCCCCTGTCAAAATCTGGCGGTACCCGGCAAAAACGCGGCGGATTTGCTCCGGCCGGGCGGAGGTACAGATATCCCAGTCCCCCGGGGTCCGGCCCAGAAGACTGTCCCGCACACATCCACCCACCACATAGGCGCTGAACCCCGCACGCCGCAAGGCCCCCAGCAGGCGGGAAACCACCGGAGGCAGGGCAATCTTCACATTCGGGTCCTGCATGGGCCGTCACCTCCTTCCGGGCGGAACAGGCCCGGTCAGCCGAACTGCCACTGCTGGGTCAGGTCGACCCGGCAGGCCACGCAGTCCCCTTCCGCCTGCAGGTCAGCCACCTTGGCATCGGCGGCAGCCTCATCGGGCATCCATGTCACAAGAAAGAAATTCTCGGCGGGGACGCCGTAGTACACCCAGGCGCCGTCCGTGCGAACCAGATCCGCAAGATGGTCCAGTTCCTCGCCGTCGGTCAGACCCTGGCCCTCCTCGGCGTAAATCATCTCGGGCTGAATCTGGATGGAATCAATCACATTGATGCTGCTGGTGATATAGGTATCCCGGTCCACTTCCTGGCTTCCACACGCCCACGCGGTGGCGAATGCCTTGATGAGCAGTTCCCGAACCTCCAACATTTTATCTCCCAACTGATACATGGTTTTTCCTGCCTTTCCTCAAGCTGATTCCAGTATACCACGAATCCTGCGGCTGTGCTATAATCAGGCAAAGAAATCTTGAAAATGGTTCGATTCCTGCGGCCAAGGCAGGATTTTTCCCGTCGCGGCAAAAAACATCTTGACCTTATACCAACTCGAGGGTATAGAATGGAGTCCAAAAGGAGGAACTGCCATGAACATCAAACAGGTTTCGGAGCGCAGTGGCGTCTCGCCGCAAAACATCCGATTTTATGAGAAGGAAAAGCTTCTATGTCCGGCCCGCAATCCCGACAATCGATACCGGGAATATACAGAAGAAGATCTGCGCATTCTCAAACTCATTCGTATGCTCCGTATGTTGGATATGCCACTGCCCGAGATCCGCCGCATTCTGCACAACGAACTGTCTTTGACTGAAGCGGCGCTGGCACAGCGGGACCGGCTCAAAGAGCAGGCAGAGCAATTGGATTCCGCCATCCGTTTTTGCGGGATTCTGGCCGGGAGCAGCCAGACCACCCGTGAACTGAATGTGGACGAATACCTGGCCCGCATGAGTCAGGACCCGCAGCCGGGAAGCTTTTTCACCCACTGGGTGGAAGATTACCGTGCTGTGGCTTGGGCGGAGCACAACAAACGGTTCAGCTTTTTTCCTGACGGACCGGTCACAAACCCGCGGGAATTCACAGACGCGTTGTTGGACTATGCCGCCAAAGAAAATTTGAATCTTGTCATTGTCCACGAAAGCATGAACCCACGGTTTACCATCGATGGGGTGGAATACAAGGCGGTGCGGCGGTACGCTCACTGTCGGAATCTTCCGGTGGCCACCGTGCAATGCACGGTGGTACACCCCGAGGATTTTGAACCGGATGTCTCGCCCTCCCGCCGCAAGATTCAGCAAATCCTGCACTACGCCTGGCCGCTGCTGGCCTTTCTTGCCATAGATCTTTTAATTCTGCTGCCGCGGGGCATTGCCACCGAGCTGTTTACCACCTGGTGGGGGTGGGGACTGATCCTGGTATTTGCCTCAATGGGAATTTATAACGCAGCATACAATTATTACTACATTTATAACGAAAACGGCAAAACGAACCGGTCCCACCACTGATTCCTGTACAAACAGCCCGCCCTCAGCAAAACCGGGGGCGGGCTGTTTTGAAGCAATTTCCCGGAAAGCATCCCGGGTTTTGCCGGCAGGTCAATTGGAAAGCGGAACCCTGTCAGTTGAACTTGAAGATTTTCTGGGCCACATGGTAGCCCCAGAGGGTCAGTTTATGGCCCAGGGTGCCGGGCAGGTTGCAGGCGCCTGCCACCGAGTGCTTGCACTTTTGATAGACACGCTCATCGTGATTTTTGAGGTACTGCCACAGCTCCACCTTTTTGGCAAAGGCTTCCTCGCTGCCGTCCATCGTCAGGAACACGCTGGAAATGGCCATCATCATGGAAAGGTAGTTGAACATATAGGCCCGCAGCTTTTTCTGACGTTCGGGCAGGGCATAGAGGTCCACGGCATCGATCATGATTTTGGTGATGCGCACCTGCTGATCCACCCGCTTGACCATGACGCTCTCGTTGACGCTCTGGTCCTCGCGGCCGATAAAATAGCGGTAGAGATCCAGGTTCATATAATACAGACGTTCGCACAGGGGCAGCGGCTGATAGACAAAGATGTTATCCACATAGAAGGTGTGCTTGGGCAGCTCCAGACCGCTTTGGCGCAAAACCTCGGTGCGATAGATGACAGTGTGCATCAGGATGTTCTGGCTGGGCGGGAACTTGCCGATTTCGTCCCAGCCAAAGACCCGGTCCTGGGGCAGAATGCCCTTGTAGCTGACGGTGTGATGGGTGTTGTCCACCGTGTGCTCATAGACATAATTGCACATGAGCAGATCCACCGGCTCCGGCATTTTGGCAAATTCCCGCAGCTTCTCCATCACTTTCTGCAGGGCGTCGCCGTCCAGCCAGTCGTCGGAGTCCACCACCTTGAAATAGAGGCCGCTGGCGTTGCGGATGCCCTGGTTGACCCCCTCGCCGTGGCCGCCGTTCTCCTGATGGATGACCCGGACCATGGTGGGGTATTTTTCGGCGTAGACATCGGCAATTTTTCCGGTGTCATCTTTGGAGCCGTCATCCACCAGAATGATCTCGGCGTCCTCCCCGGCGGGCAGCAGCGTCTCAATGCAGCGGTCCATATAAGCGGCGGAATTATAGCAGGGCACGGTAAATGTAATCAGTTTCATGTAAGTTCCTCAATTCTCTTGTTTGTCACAGTTGGCTGAGCCAGTCCTGCCAGGTTTTGCAGGCCAAATCGGCAGCCGCCTGAACCCGGGGCCAGCATTCATCAATGGGTGCATCGTAAATGCCCACGGTGCGAAAGCCTGCGTCGCGGGCGGTTTCCAGCGCTGCGGGGGAATCCTCAAAAACCGTGATCTGACCGGGCTTTGGACCACCAAAACGGCGCTGTGCCTCCCGGTACACATCCGGCTTGAGCTTGCCTTCGGGGTTTTCACAGGCCAGTGTGAACGCAAAAAAGTCCAGCAGGCCATGGGCGGAAAGTGCGGCATCCACCAGCTCCTTTTCGGTTCCCGAGGCCACGCACATCCGCACGCCCCGGGCCTGCATGGCTGCCAGCACCTCCCGCACCCCGGGTTTGACGCGGGACTCCGCCGCATAGCCGGCACGGGCCTCGGCGCGGATCAGCGCGGCGCAGTCCTTCCCGGTGAGGGGCACGCCCAGTTCCTCCACAAACATGATGGCGGTCCCGTCAATGGTCAGTGTCATATTCTCCAGGCGCTGGGCTGCGGTGATGGTTTTGCCGAACCGGCCCAGAACCCGGTCCGTGACGTGGTCCCACATCCCGGAGGAGTCCAGCAGGGTGCCGTCCATATCAAAAATCGCGAAGGGTGTCAACTGCATTGGCCATTCCCCCCTGTAAAAATATACGCATTAAGGATACCAAATTTTGCAAGAAAAAACAACCCTCCCCGGCCAAAACGGACCGGGGAGGGCTGCGCCGCATGGGGAACGGCTACTTGCTTTGGAGTGAAACAGATTTTGTCGCCGGTGCCGCACATCTCCCGGCAGGTGGGCCAGAGAGAATGCGGGCTTACGTTTTAGAAGTCATCCCGATTGAAATCATGGACGCCGGACGGGATCACGTCGTTGTAAACATTTTCCGGCAGGCCGTAGGTCTGTTCCGTCTCGAAAATTCCACGCATCCACTTGGCGATTGTGTGCAGATTCAACATGGCAACCCCATCTCCTTTCTGTCTTCATTATATCCGCGCCGGGTGCATTTTGCAAGGCGCATTTTGTACAATCTTACAAAAGTTTTTTGTTTATTTTCCACTGTTTCGTCAAAGTGTACATAGCGCAGTCACGTTTGTACGCACTACGCGGACACCTCATCCCGGTAATCCTCCCACGCCTCCTGCATGGTGTCTGCGGAGAAGAGAAACTCCCCGGCGGCGGAATAGACCTCGACGTGTCCTGCCACATACTTGAATTGAGCGGTCATGGGAACCCCTGCCTTTCCTTTGGTATACTTTGATTATACGGGAAGGCAAGGGAGATAAACCGGACTTTTCGTTTTCTTTGCCGCAGGAGTCAGTCCGATTTTAGGGACTGCTACACCTTGGCGGTTCGCGCGTGGGGCAGTCTGCGCCCAAGCTCATCCATGACGGCCATCAGCCAGAGGCAGAGCACAAACCAGAGCGCGGAATATTTGGGACAGACAAGGCCCGCCACATTGCCCCATTCCCGGCTGTAATCCCAGACCTGACGGTGCAATACCCGGGTGCAGACCAGGCCAAAAAGAAACTCCACGCCGGAAATGCCCGCCGCGCCGATGGCGGCCCGAACGGGCAGCGGAAGCCGGACCCGGTCCAGCTCATCCAGCGCGCACAGGCAGATCCCACCCGCAAAAAACATGGTCCAGTGGGTGGTGCCCCGCCAGGCAATCTCCAGCGCAAGATAGGCCGTGCCCCCCAGCGGGAACATGGCCAGCAGTTCGCCGGGCGAAATGCGATTTTTCGGTTTTCTCATAAAAAAGCCCCCTTGTACAGATCAGGATACCCATAGTCTGTGCAGGGGGCGGTCTTTGTAACCGTTTTGTAAGATTTTATTTGGAGAGCTGCTTGAGCAGGTCGCTGCGGGTCTGCCACAGTTTGGTGCTCAGGTCCACATAGTAGCGGTGGGGATTCTCGAAGCGTTTCACCTCGTCCCACAGCGTGCCCACCTGGGCCTTGCAGAACTTCTTGATGTCATTGAGGCTGGGGCTGGTGTAGACGCGCTTGCCGTTCTGGTAAATGGGTGTGGAAAGGCAGCGGGCGGTGCAGTTGACGTAGGTGCATTCCTTCCAGGTCTCGATGGGGTCAAAGAGGGTGATGCCGTGTTTGGTATCCACCTCCTCGTCCGCCATGGTGATGAGGTCCGCCTGGGCTTTGCCGTCCTCGTCATAGATGCGCCACACCTTCTTGAGGCAGGGTGTGGTCATCTTCTCCACTGACTCCGAGAGTTTCATCTTGGGGGTATACGTGCCGTCCTCCTCCCGGACGGCGGCCAGCTTATAGACGCCGCCAAAGACGGGGTCGGATTTTGCGGTGATCATGTTTTCCCCGATACCGAAGCTGTCCACCCGGGCGCCCTGAAGAATCAGGTCGCGGACAATGTACTCATCCAGAGAGTTGGAGGCACAGATGGTGCAGTCGGGATAGCCGGCCTCATCCAGCATCTTGCGGGCCTTCTTGGAAAGGTAGGCAATGTCGCCGGAATCGATGCGGATGCCCTTGGGACGTTTGCCCATGGGTTTGAGCACCTCGTCAAAAACCCGGATGGCGTCGGGCACACCGTGCTTGAGAACGTTGTAGGTATCTACCAGCAGGACACAGTTGTCCGGGTAGAGTTCGGCGTACTTTTTGAAGGCATCGTACTCGGTGGGGAACATCTGGACCCAGGAGTGGGCCATGGTGCCCGAGGCGGGGATGCCGAAATCCCGGGCCGCCATGACGCAGGAGGTGGAGCCGCAGCCGCCAATGTAGGAAGCGCGGGCGCCGAAATAGGCGGCGTCGTACCCCTGGGCGCGGCGGGCGCCGAACTCCATCACGGGGCGGCCCGCAGCGGCGCGGCAGATGCGGTTGGCCTTGGTGGCAATCAGGCACTGATGGTTGAAGGTCACAAGAAGCAGCGTTTCCAGCAGCTGGCACTCAATGGCAGGGCCTTCCACCGTGACGATGGGCTCCTGGGGGAAGATGGGCATTCCCTCCTCGATGGCCCAGATGTTGCAGTGGAGCTGGAAGTTCTTGAGATAGTCCAGGAACGCCTCGTTGAAAGCGCCGGTGGAGCGCAGGTAGTCAATGTCCTCCTGGGTGAATTCCAGGCTGTCCACCGCGTTGATGAACTGCTCCAGACCCGCCATGATGGCATAGCCGCCACCATCGGGCACGCGGCGGAAGAACATATCAAAGACCGAAATTTTATCCCTGTACCCTTCATCCAGGTACCCGGCGGACATCGTCAGCTCATAAAAATCGGTCATCGTGGTCAGATTGCGTTTCACATCCAGCATAGTAAACTATTACCCCCTTATGATTTTCGATACAAAATCATGGATTGTTTTATTGAAACCGCCCGCGGCGGAATGGGGAACCGTGTCAATGCCTGTGCGGCTTGTGGCCGGGATCTCCGGCCCGGCTGATGGTGAGCAGCATGGCGACCACCCACAGGAAAAGATAGACCGCCACCACAATCATGGTGAGAATCACCACCACCTTAAAGTAGGTGCTGGAGAAGAATTCCTTGACCCGGGCCAGCGTGTAGAGCACCTGATTGCGGTCCACCGTGCTGCCCGCCAGAAGATCCACCGTGCCGATCTGCTCCCCCTCAATGGTGAGGGTGACAGTGCCCACCACATCACCCTGCTGAATGGGCGCGGTGAGGCGGTCCGGCACCTGGAAGGTTTTTTCGGTCAGCTCGGCGCCGCCCTCCCGGGGAAGAAGCGTCTGCATATCGCTGGCCGGATAGATCATGACGGTATCGGTCTGGGTGGAATAGGCAATGGGCAGCTCGGTGATGGGCTGGGTGGTATCCAGCGCCGGGGCCACCGTATAGTTTGCAAATGCCCAGTCCATCAGGGTTGCTGTTTCCGTCAGGGCGGGCCTTGGGTCCTCGTCCGTCTTGGGGGCGTGGAGCACCACGCTGAGATAAGTCTCGCCGTCCTGGGTGTGCCAGCTGGCAAAGTTCATCCAGTTGTCAAGGCTGCCGGTTTTGCCGCCCTGGGTATAGCTCCGATAGTACCCGGTGTTGGTAATCATCTTGTTGGTGGTCAGAATGGGATAGGGATCGGTATGGGCGCTGGCGGCCGGCATTTCATAGGTGGCAGACCCGGCGGCCTGCACAAAGGCATCGTACCCAAGGGCGACACGCAGCAAAAGGTAGGCGTCCCGCGCGGTGATCTGGTTGCCGGGGTCCAGGCCGCAGGGGTCGGTAAATACGGTTCCGGTGCAGCCGATGCAGGCGGCCTCATCGTTCATCATGGCGATGAAGTTTTCCATGCTGCCGCCGCCCAGATAATCCGCCACAATATAGGCCGCCTCGTTGGCGGAGGGCAGCTCCATGGCATAGAGCAGGCTGCGCAGGGTATGGGTCTCGCCGCGTCGGATGTCGGCGGTGGAAGCGTCCCGGGTCTGCTCCCAGATCAGGTCATAGATATAGCCCGGGGCGGTGAGGGTGACGGTATCCAGCTGATCCTGGTAGTTTTCCAGCAGCAGAATCATGGTCATCAGCTTGGTCAGGCTGGCTGCGGTCATGGGAGTTTCGCTGTTTTTTTCATAGACCACCAGACCGGTGTCCAGGTTCACCACATAGGCGGCCTCGGCGGTAATTTCAGGCTGGGGCGCAACGCCCTCAGCCGACGCAGGCAGCGCCAGCGCGACAACCAGAAGAATAGTAAACAGAGCGGGGAGAATTCGTTTCATGGCTTGTCCTTTGCGAACAGGTGATTCTTGTTTGTGTTTTAGTATAACAAATTTTCCCCTGCTTTGAAAGGGGAAAATTGAATAATTGATCAGATTGAAATTCCTATAAAATTCGTTGGTTTCCCTCAGTTCATGGCACCGGTTGTGGAAAAGAGCCGTTCCACCTCGTCAGAGAGCACCTTGTGCTCCGGGCGGCTCAGGCTGGGGTCCACGGCCAGAAGGGCCTTTGCCTCGGCCTGGGCCACCGTGAGGGTGCGGGTATCCTGTACAAGGTCAGCAATTTGCAGGGTGGGAAGTCCGTGCTGGGCCTCGCCAAAGAAATCGCCGGGGCCGCGGGTTTCCAGATCATATTTTGCCACGGCAAACCCGTCCGGGGTATGGCAGAGAAAGCTCAGCCGGCTGCGGACCCCCTCGCTCTCATTGTCCGAAACCAGAATGCAGCAGGAATCCGCAGAGCCGCGCCCCACCCGGCCCCGGAGCTGGTGCAGCGAGGACAGGCCGAAGCGCTCGGCGTTCTCGATGACCATCACGGTGGCGTTGGGCACATCGACGCCCACCTCAATGACGGTGGTGCTGACCAGAACATCCAGCTCTCCGTTTTTGAAGCGCTGCATCACCTCGTCCTTTTCCTTTGGCTTCATCTTGCCGTGGAGCAGGCCGATGCGGCGGCCGGGGAGCAGCGGGCAGACCGTCTCCTCGTAGTATTTTTTGACCGCCTTCATGCCGGAATCCACCTCGTTTTCCTCGATGGCGGGGCAGACGATATAAACCTGATGACCGGCGACAATCTGCTTTTCCAGATAACCGTACATATCGCGGCGCTTGCGGCCCGTGATAAACCAGGTGCGCACCGGCTTGCGGCCGGGGGGCAGCTCATCCAGCACCGAAATGTCCAGATCGCCGTACATCAGCAGGCCCAGCGTGCGGGGAATGGGGGTGGCGCTCATCACCAGCAGATGGGGATTGCGGGCCTTGCCCGCAAGGATGCCCCGCTGGCGCACACCAAAGCGGTGCTGTTCATCCACGATGGCCAGCCCCAGGTTATGGAACACCACCGAATCGGTGAGCACCGCATGGGTGCCCACCACCAGCCCGGCCCGGCCGTCCGCGATGGCGGCCAGCGCCACCCGCTTTTCGCTGGCTTTCATGCCGCCCACCAGCAGCGTGACGTTGACGCCGAAGGGTTCCAGCCGGTCAGCCAGGTTGGCGGCATGCTGGCGGGCCAGGATCTCGGTGGGAGCCAGCATGGCGCTCTGCCAGCCGTTCTGGGCGGCAAACCAGATGGCCGCCGCCGCCACCAGCGTTTTGCCACTGCCCACATCGCCCTGCAGCAGGCGGTTCATGGGGGTTTCGCCGCAGAGGTCGGCGGTGATCTCGGCGGCGGCGCGGCGCTGGGCGCCGGTGGGCGCATAGGGCAGACTGCGCCAGAACGGTTCCAGATCCATGGGCCGCATGGGCGCGCCGGTGGCCTGGCGGCCATGACCGCGCAAAAGAAAAATCCCCAGCTGCAAAAGATACAGCTCCTCAAAGATGAGGCGGCGGCGGGCCGCTGCGGCATCGGCGGCATCCCGGGGGCTGTGAATGGCCCGCACGGCCTCCGCTTTGGCGGGCATCCGGTATTTGGTGAGCAGCGCGGGGGGCAGCGGGTCCTCCAGCTGATCCACATAGGCCAGCGCGGTCTGAACACAGCGGGTGATCCGGGCGGCGGGCAAACCCTCGGTGGCGCCGTAAACCGGCAGCAGCGGCACGGCGGCCACCTGTTCTTCGGTGCGGATGATGGGATGCAGGATTTCCCGCCGGGTCAGGGTCCCCCCTACCCTGCCCTCAAAGTAATACTCGGTGCCGGGCTCCAGCTTCTGGGCGGCATAGGGCGCGTTGAACCAGGAGAGGGAAAGGATTCCGGTATCGTCCGATGCCACAACATGGGAGAGCATCCGCCCTCCCTTGACCCGCCGGTCGGGGTCCCGCTGCAGTACGGTGGCCTTGACGCAGCAGTCCACGTCAAAGGGAGCCGACACCACCGTATAGGGTTTGGAGTAGTCGATATACCGCCGGGGATAATGGAGCAGCAGGTCCCGGATGGTATGGATGCCCAGTTTGGCAAACTTTTTGGCAAAGGCAGGGCCAACGCCTTTGAGGTATTGAATGTCGCTGTCCAAATCCGGCACGGTCCTGCCTCCTTTCTGCTGCGTAAATGACCAAAAGGACGAACATGCGGAGCACACAGGTTCGTCCTTTGGATGGCTGGAAATTTTTCCTTGTTTTTATTCTACACTGATCATGTAGTAGTATACCGGCTGACCGCCCTTGATATGGCTGACCTCCACGCTGGAGCCGCACTTGGACTGAACCAGCTCGGTGGTGCGCTCGGCCTCTTCATCGGTGACGTCGGCG
Organism: bacterium; assembly: GCA_004561545.1. Taxonomy (GTDB): domain Bacteria; phylum Bacillota; class Clostridia; order Oscillospirales; family Ruminococcaceae; genus Gemmiger. The sequence goes on along the minus strand of SFVK01000003.1, from coordinate 12,833 downwards.
CCCGAGATGACGGTGATGAACTGGCTGTCCTTCTTTTTCATGGAACGAGCCAGACGGTAGGTCATCTTGGTGATGTCGGAGCCGGTGGCAACGATTTTGCCGTTTTCCAGCGCCATAATTTCGCCCTTGCGGATGGGCTTGCCGTCAAATTCGCTGTCCCGGGCCGCGTAGGTAATCAGGCCGGTGGCCACCTTGCCTGCGGCATCCATCATGTTGACGGCGTTTTCCTCGGGGGCGGCATCAGGATCAAAATTCAGCATGGCGGTCATGCCCTGGGGCACCGTGCGGGTGGGCAGCACCAGAACCTTGCGGTCAGCCAGCTTCTGCGCCTGCTCGGCGGCCATGATGATGTTCTTGTTGTTGGGCAGCACCAGAACGGTCTTGGCGGGCACGCTCTGGATGGCGGCCAGAATATCCTCGGTGGCGGGATTCATGGTCTGGCCGCCGGAAACCACCGCGTCCACCCCCAGATCCTCAAACACCGAGCGCAGACCGTCGCCGGCCGCCACAGCCACAAAGCCGTAATCGCGGTCAGGGTCCACTGCGGCATAGACAAAGGTTTCCTTTGCGCCGGTCTCGGCGGCCTTTTCCTCCGCTTCGGCCTGCTTTTCCAGGCCCTTGGCCTGCTTCTGGCGGGCCAGGAACTGCTCGTGCATATTCTCAATCTTGAAGTCGGTGAGGTAGCCGTACTTGATGGCCTCGCTGAGCATCATGCCGGGATCAGAGGTATGCACATGGCAGTTGGCCACATCGTCATCCTCGATGACCACGACGGAATCACCGTTGGACTCCAGGAAAGCCCGCAGACGGGTGATGCTGGCTCCCTCATTTTTGTGGACAAGGAACTGGGTGCAATAACCGTTCTTGATGTCCTCCACTTTCATCAGGTCATCGGCAAAGACGCCCTTGCCCGCCGCGCTGGAATCCAGCTTGGGCTTGGCGGCCACCTCGGCGCCGGCGATGATGTCGCCGCCCTCAAAGACCTGGCGCATTCCCTCAAAGACCAGCATGATGCCCTGGCCGCCCGCGTCCACAACGCCGGCCTTTTTCAGCACCGGCAGCAGATTGGGAGTGTCTTCCAGGGAGGTCTGGCCGGCGGCGCAGACGGCAGCCCACAGGGTTGGAACGTCGTCGGTATCGCAGGCGGTGCCGGCCTCGGCGGCCAGGCGGGTGACGGTCAGAATGGTACCTTCGGTGGGTTTCATCACGGCCTTGTAGGCAGCCTCCACGCCCATCTGAAGCGCCCGGGCCAGATCGGCGGCCTCGGCGTTGGTCTTGCCGGACAGCGCCTTGGAGAAGCCGCGGAACAGCAGGCTGGTGATGACGCCGGAGTTGCCCCGCGCACCCCGCAGCATGGCGGAGGCGGCCGCCTTGCTGGCCTCGGCCACCGTGCAGGTATCGGGCATGGCGGTCAACTCCTTGACCGCCGCGCCGATGGTCATGCTCATGTTGGTGCCGGTATCGCCGTCCGGCACAGGGAAAACGTTCAGCTCGTCCACGCGGGTGCGCTGGTTGGAAATGTTGTTGGCGCCGGAAAGAATGGCGTCGCGCAGAATCTTACCAGTAATCATTGAAAGATGCTCCTCATTCAGTTTTCAGTCGTCGATAATATCATCGACGAAAACGTCGATGCGGGCCACTTTCAGGCCAGTAGCGTGTTCCACTTCATCCTTGACACGGTGGGTGATGCTCTGGGTGATGGACGAGATGTTCAGCCCATACCCGACCTTGATGTGCAGCGTGATGACCAGATGGCCGTCCTGCTGACTGATGGTCACGCCCTTTTCAGGCAGGGAACCATTGCGCAGCGTCTCCCTGACTGTGCGGGACGGGGGGGTCTGGCCCATGGCGGCAATGCCGTAACAGTTTTTGGCGGCCTCGGCCACCAGACCGGAAAAGTAATCATTGGTGAGCGAAATATGTCCCAAAGGATTCACTTTTGTAATCATTGGCGATCCTCCTTGTCGGCTGTGTGATGCGCCGTATTGCAGTTCAGTCGATTTTATTATACACGATTTCGCCCGTTTTGAACAGGCCTTTTTTGCAAAACCGGGCATAAAATTTGCCCTTTGATTTTTTACATCCGTTTTAACATTCCATTCACAAAGTTACTACGGACGCCGCGTATACTAAAGATGCGGGAGGGGGCGCCCCTTCCCCACCGAACTCAGGCAGCCGCAAAGGAGCTTTCCGCTATGAATCTATTGTTTTTCCTGACGCCAAAACAGGATGTTTTGTATATTTATGAGGATTTTACCCTGCGCCAGACCCTTGAAAAATGGGCCAACCAGCGATTTGCCACCATCCCTGTGCTGCGCCGCGACGGGCAGTACGTGGGGACCATCACCGAGGGGGACATTTTGTGGGGCATCAAAAACCTGCACGGTTTGGATTTGGACGCCAGCGAGGATGTGCCCATCTCCAGCTTTGCCCGCCGCCGGGATTACAAGGCTGTGCCGGTGACCACCGATATGCACGCGCTGCTCAACGCCGCCATTGACCAGAACTTTGTTCCGGTGGTGGATGACCGGAATGTCTTTATCGGCATTGTGCGCCGGACCGCCATCCTGCGCCAGGTGGCGAAGCAGTATGAAACGCCCGCCAAGGGAAAGCCCCAGGCAAACCCCCGGAAGGAGACCGCCTGCGTCTAAACCCGGAATCCATCCTTTCCCATGCAATCAGCGATCCCCCGGTCGTGCCGCCGCACAGCCGGGGGACCGTTCTTTTATTGGGAAGAGCCGGGCGTCACTTTGGAGGAGCGGTTCTTTTTCCTGCGGTGCGCCGCAGCCATCAGGATGCAGAGCAGCGCGGCAGCGGCAAGCCCGCCGCCCATCGCAAGCCCCGGAATGCTCGAGCGGGTCCCAGCGGCAAAGGTGGTTTCCCCCGCGTTGAGGGCAAAGACAAGGTAGCTGCCGTCCTGCGTGGCAGGCGCCTGCCGCCAGCTGCCATCCGGCTGAAGGACCCGGATCACTGTCTCGCCGGCCGGGCCGTCCGGCAGGTAATGCACCAGATGGCTGGCGCTGCCGTCGTCCGCCATGGCAATCTGCCAGGATTCGGCGGCGGAAGCGGGCTTTTCTGCGGCCCGTGTCACGGTCAGGCTGTCATCGGGGCCAAAGCTCCCTTCCACCAGCACAAGGGCGCGGCCGTCCCTGCGGTCATCGCTTTCCAGCACGGTGCGCAGCGGGGTATAAACCGCCTCCACCGTCTGGTCAAAGACCACGCGGGCACTCTCGTACTCCGCCCAGGCGCCGGAACTGCCGGATTTCCGGGGGACCTCCGGCTCACTGGCCCGGTCAAAGGAAGCCCCGTATTCCAGCGTGAAGCTGTCCACCGTGACCCCGTCCGCCACAAAGCGGAGGGTCATCCGGCGGAAGGCATCGGGAAGGTTTTCTTCCTCGGTCAGGGTCTTCCACTCATCACCGGAAAGGGGCTGGGCCTGCCCGTCATAGCTGATGCCGTCGATGCCGCCCAGCGTTTCGCCCAGGAAATAGTTCCGGGACCATTCCCCCTCCCCGGCGTCAGCGAGGGGTTCCCCGCTCTCGATGGCGCCCGCGATGGCGCCCACGTTCTCGCCGCCGCTGACCTGCACCAGGCTGCGGCAGTCGGTGACGGTGGAGCCACTGCCCGCAATGCCGCCCACAAAGTCGCCGCCGGTCAGGCGGCCCTTGACGGCGCAGCTGCGGATCACCGCTTTGCTGCGGCCCGCGATGCCGCCCACATAATCCGCATCGTCACTTTCCAGATCGGCGTAATTGACGCATTGCAGCACCGAGCCCATATCCATCAGGCCCACGATGCCGCCCGCGCATTGCTTTTTGCCCGCCACAGCGCCCTGGTTCACGCAGCCGCGGATCACCACCCGGCTCTTGTAAGTAAAGTTGAGGGAATCGCTGCCCGCAACCTTGACATCATCCTCGGGGTCCAGATCATTCTCCCGGGCCATAGCGCCGGCAATGCCGCCCGCGTTGATGTCCGCGTGGATTTCCCCCGCGTTGATGCAGTTGAACACCTTGCCCTCGGTATCGCCCTCGGTGTCCTCATCGGAGACATCCTCAAACAGGTCGGTGTCACTGCCGGTATTTTCCGCCGCGCCGGCCAGCGTGCCGGCAATCTTGTTGAGCTGCCGGGTGATGGCCTGAATGTCCTGAATTAACGCCTGGGCATGGTCCCCCGTGTTGGCGTTCAGGTTTCCGACGCTGTCCACGATGGAGGCCAGACTGCCGTTGAGGCTGCTGCGCGCCGCCGTGATGGAATCCCGGTTGTTCAGTTCCAGAGTGGGGATTTCCAGCGCCATCTGGCTGTCCAGCTGGCCTTCCACATTGTGCAGGGTTTCGCCGGTTCCCTCAAAGCTGCCTTCCACGCTCTGGTTTGCCTCGTAATCCACCTCCAGGGAGGGTGCATGGCGCAGCGGGCGCTCCACTGGCACAGCGGTGCGTCCCTCCTCCCCAGATTCCTCCGGGGCAGGTTCAGCAGGCGAGGGTTCGGGGGTGGGTTCTTCGGTGGGGATGGGTTCTGGGGTTTCTTCGGGCAGAACAGAGGGTTCCGGTGTGGGTTCGGGCGTCAGTTCAGGCAGGGCGGTGGGGCCGGGACCCACTTCCAGTGAGGCGTCCTGCCCGCTCTGTGCCGATCCGCTGCCCGCAACATTGCCCGTGCTGCCGCTCTGCCCGGTGAGTTTGGTCAGATCGGTGATGGTGATTGTGGTACTGCCCGGGGTGATGCCGTCCACCGTATTGTTGATGAGGGCATCCACCGCCTGGCGGGCCTCGTCCACGCGGTTTTTCAGGTCGTTGAGCTGGGCGGTCACTTCACTGGAGGTCGCAGCCGCGTCACTGCAAGCGCGGTTGACCAGCGATTGCAGGGTGTCCAGTTCCCCCTGCAGAATCTGCAGGGTGTCCTCGCTGTATTGCAGGACGCTGGAGGGTTCCATCTGTCCCACAATGCCGCCCGCTTCCTTGCGGCCGTTGATGGCGCCGTAATTGACACAGCCTTCCACATAGCCGGTCTGGCTGCCTGCAATGCCGCCCACGTTATAGCCGATGTGGGCATAACCGATGGCGCCGCGGTTGACGCAGCCCCGGATCACACCGGCAGAGGCACCCGCCACGCCGCCGATGTCGGTAATATCGTTGGCCTTTTCGGTGTCCAGCAGGTCCTCCAGCTTGAGATCCCCCAGGTTCACCTCATTCTGGCTGACGGTGGTGTTGACGCTGCCGTTGTTGGTACAGCCGGAAATCACACCGTTGTTCTGCCCTGCAAGGCCGCCCACAAAGTGGTTGCCGTAAACGCTGCCCCCGACGGTACAGCCGGAAATCACGCCGGTGACGGTGTTGGTTCCCGCGATGCCGCCCACCCGGCTGGCTCCTGAGACAATGCCGCGGAAGGTGCAGTTTTCCAGGCGGCCCCCGTTGCTCCCGGCCAGGCCGCCCACATCGGTGCGGCTGCCGCCGGGCACCGTCTGACCGCTGACGTTCAGATTGCGCACGACTGCGCCCTGCTGGACATAGCGGAAGAAGCCCTGAACGCTGCCGTCCTGCTCCAGCTTGAAATTCTGGATGGTATGGCCCTGGCCCTCAAAGGTCCCGCCGAAGGTGGGAATGGCGGTAAAATCACTGCCGCGCAGATCCAGATCCTCGTCCAGCACCACAATGCGGCCCTGGCTCCAACTGTCCAGCCGGCAGTTTTCCGCCAGCCCTTCCAGATCTTCCACGCTGGCAATGTGGATGGTTTCTTTGAGAGGTTGTTCCCCCTCCGCCAGCGCCGAAACCGGAACCATCGCAAAAAACAGGCTGAGCGCAAGAAAGACCGGGAGGAACTTTTTCATTGTCTGTCTCATTGTTGCATCTCCTCCCCTTCCTGGGATTTGTTTTCCCCGGACCGGTCGGGTTCGTCCGCCGTGGGGGACGCATCCGGCAGATAATAGTCCGGCTCGGAAATCTCTACTGCGGTGCCGTTGCTCACGGCGGCGTTGATGGTGCCGCGCAGGGTTCCGTTGATTTCGGCGTCCACCACGCCGCTGACATAGCCGCGCACCCGACCGTTGACCCGCACCGTGCCGCTGGCGGAATGGGTGCGGCCGCTGAGTTCCAGACCGCGCATCTCAAAGCTGGTGCGCTCCACAATGGAATCGCCCACCAGCAGAATCTGGGGCAGCACCGCCAGAACCAGCACAATGGAGATGATGGTGCCCCGGCCCAGGCAGGAGCCGATGGCCGCAATGACCGGATTGGAAGTCATGACGCCGATCAGGCTGCCCGCCACCGCCAGAATGGAGCCGGAGGTGAAGATGGTGGGAAATGCCTCGTTGAGGGCGGCAATCATGGCGTCCTTGATGGGCATCTGTTTTTTCAGGTCGCTGTAATGACTGGAAATGACGATGGCATAGTCAATATTGGCGCCCATCTGAATGGCGTTGACAATCAGGTATCCCAGAAAATACAGCGGCTCATTTTGCAGGGTAGGCACAGAGAAATTGATCCAGATACTGCCCTGGATGACGAGAATGAGCAGCAGCGGAAGACCGGCCGACTTGAAGGTGAACAGCAGAATGATGATGACAAAAAGGGCGGACAGAATGCTGATCACCACATTGTCCTGTTCAAAGGAGGAAGCCAGATCCTTGGCGTTGGTGGAGTTGCCCACCACATAATAGCCGCCGTCATAGTGCTGGGCAAGGATGGCGTGAATTTTGGCGAGGAAGGCGGAGGTTTCCTCGCTCTCCTCGGGCAGATTGAGATAGACTACCAGGCGGCTGTAATTGTCGCTCTGGAGCTGAATCTTCGCTTTGTCCAGCTGGTCAAAGAGATCATCCAGCGTGTCCTGGATTTCACCTTCCAGCGTAATGTTGCCGTCCTGCATTTCCTGCTCGAGGAACAGGAACATATCAAAGAGCGGCACTTTATAATCTGTCAGGCCGTTAAGGATTTCGCCGTACTGGTCCTGGTTGACGGCGTATGCGGTATACAGCGCCTTGGACACCTCATAGTCCATCCCCGCCAGTTCCGCCAGCTGGCGGGGGGTCAGGGCGTCGGCCAGCTTGTAGCCGTCCATCGCCTCAATGTTGGCCAGACCGGTGGTGGATTTCACCTCGGGGCAGGCATCCAGCTCGTTGAGGACCGCCCGTTCCGCGCTGTAATCCCCCGACGGCACAAGGATGGCCACCATGTTGGAATTGCCGAAGGTTTGCTTGATTGTCTGGTGGGCAATCTGGCTTTCGCTCTGTTTGGCGGTGGTTAGATCGTTAAAGCTGTAACAGTAAGGGCATTTGTTGGCAAACACCGCCGCCGCAATGACCACCACCACAAACACCGGCGGAACAAGGAACCGGGTTTTGACGTCAAACTTTCCCAGTGCAGTAATTTTGGGGATGAGCTTTCTGTGTTTGGTCTTGTCAATTTTATTGCTGAACAGCATCAGCAGGCCGGGCATCAGGGTGAATACCGACAGCAGGCTGAACAGAATGGCCTTGATGAGCACAGTGGCCAGGTCACGGCCAATGCCGAAATGCATGAACGCCAGCGCCGCCAGGCCGGAAATGGTGGTGAGGGAGGAGGAACTGATTTCGGGGATGGCTTTGGACAGTGCGGCGATGCAGGCTTCCCGCGTGCCCCTGGTTTCGTGCTCGTCGCTGAACCGGTGGCAGAGAATGATGGCATAGTCGATGGCCAGAGCCAACTGGAGAATGACGGTGACCGAGTTGGAAATAAAGGAAATGGTCCCGCACAGGAAGTTGGTGCCCATATTGAGCAGGGCCGCGGCGCCAAAAGTCAGAATCAGCACGGGGACCTCGGCATAGGAGCGGGAGGTGAGGGTCAGTACCACCACAATAATGGCGGCGGCAATCGCCAGGATCACCCCCATCTCGCTGGCCAGCTCGGCGGACATATCCTTGCCCACCTCGCTGTCGATATAGCTGTCATAGCCGGAAAGCAGGCTGGCTATCTCATTGCGGGCATCAATGCTGACCGGATCGGTCTCGGTCCCGTCAAAGCTGACGGTGTAAAGGGCGGAGGCATTTTTGTAATGGTCTTCGGTGTCATCAAATTCCACGGTATCCACACCATTCACCGCCTTGATCTGATCGCACAGCTCTTCGGCGGTCTCATAGGTGATATTGGAAACCATGACCCGGGCGGAGCCAAAGGTGGTGAAATTGTCGTTCATCACGGTCAGGCCCTGACGGGTTTCGGTGTCGGCGGGCAGATAGGCGGTGATGTCGTTTTCCACCTTCACCCAGCCGATGGCCACCACGCTGAAAATCAACGCAAAAATATAGAGCAGAAAGAAAAGATTGCGTTTATCCACAATGAACGTGGCAATCTTTTCCATTCCACTTTGCTGTTGTTTCTTTTCCTTCATGTACAAATGCCCCCTGTCGGTTTTCCAAATGCCATTATACTGAGTTCCTGTCCGATTTTCCATTAACAGAATTTGAACATTCGTCTAATTAACCGAACAAATTGGTCATTTTGTCCAAATTGCCCAGTGCATTTTGGGCATAACAGAAAAACCACCCCGCGCGATGGCGGGGTGGCAGGGTGTTGATCTGGATCAGAGAAGGGAATTACTTCAGCTCGATCTTGGCGCCGACGTCTTCCAGCTTCTTCTTCATCTCCTCGGCGTCAGCCTTGGAAGCCTGCTCCTTCAGCTTGGCGTTCGGGGTCTCAACGAGCTTCTTGGCCTCCATCAGGGAAGCGCCGGTCAGCTCCTTGACAGCCTTGATGACCTGCATCTTGTTGGCGCCGATGTCAGCCAGGATGACATCGAACTCGGTCTTCTCCTCCTCAGCCGGAGCAGCGGCAGCGGCAGCGGCAGGAGCGGCAGCGGCAACGGCGGAAACGCCGAACTCTTCGCAGATGGTATCGACGAGCTCTTTCAGCTCGAGAACGGTCATAGTCTTCACAGACTCGACAATGGCAGTGATCTTTTCAGAAGCCATGGTAGTTACCTCCATATTTGTTTTGTAATGTCGCGGCGGTTTTACAAAAGGTTACGCCGCATTCCTTATGCTGCACGCATCAGGCAGCGGGGGTTTCCTCCTGCTTGTCGACGATCCCCTGGATCGCAACAGCCAGGCCGCCGATGATCCCGTTGAGGGAGCCGGCCAGCATAGAGAGCAGGCCCTCGCGGTTCGGCATGGTGGACAGGCTCTTGACGCCGGCGGCATCCAGCACCTGACCATCGCAGAAGCCGCCTTTGACGGCGAAGCGCTTGGTCTTGTCAGCATCGGCCACCTTGCAGAGGATGCGGGCGGCAGCAGCCGGGTCCTCGGCAGAGAGCGCGATGGCGGTATCACCCTTGAAGTACTCGACCAAAGCCTCGTACTGGGTGCCGGCAACAGCGCGGCGCAGCATGGTGTTCTTGACGACCATATATTCCACGCCAGCCTCACGCAGCTCCTTGCGCATCTTGGTATCGTCAGCCACGCTGATGCCGTTGTAGGAAACAACGACACCGGCCAGAGAACCGGCGATCTTGGTGTTCAGCTCTGCAACATAAGCCTTCTTGGATTCCAGAATCTTTGCACTGGGCATTTCTTTTTCACCTCATTCCGCTTGTAAGTTGATGAACAGGCAAGCGGCTTTTTCCCAACAGAAAAAGCCCCTGACCCGTTGCCGGGAAAGGGGCTTTGAAGCAAATTCAAAACGCACGTTTCTCGGCAGGCGGGGATCACCCGTTAGGCCCTTGCGGGCACCTGCTGTCTTAAAAACAGCTTAATTAGTGTAGCACGAAAACGTGCGTTTGTCAAGGATTTTTTACTCAGACGCCGTACTTGTTGGTGGCGACGCGGATGCCGGGGCCCATGGTGGTGGCCACGGTGGCGCTCTTGAAGTACTGGCCCTTGGCGGCGGCGGGCTTGGCCTTGGCGATGGCTTCCAGGACGGTGTCCAGGTTGACCATCAGCTTGTCAGCGCCAAAAGAAGCCTTGCCCACGGGCACGTGGATGATGTTCTGCTTGTCCAGGCGGTACTCGATCTTACCGGCCTTGGCGTCGGTGACAGCCTTGCCAACGTCGGGGGTCACAGTGCCGGCCTTGGGGTTGGGCATCAGGCCACGGGGTCCGAGGATTTTGCCCAGACGGCCAACGCGGCCCATCATATCGGGGGTGGTAACCAGAACGTCAAAGTCCAGGTAACCGCCCTGGATCTTGGCGATCAGGTCGTCATCGCCGACCTCCTGCGCGCCGGCAGCCTCAGCGGCCTTGGCGGCGTCGCCCTTGCAGATGGCAACAACGCGAACGTTCTTGCCGGTGCCGTTGGGCAGAACCACAGCGCCGCGAACCTGCTGGTCAGCGTGGCGGCTGTCAACGCCCAGACGGACGTGCAGCTCAACGGTCTCGTCAAACTTGGCAGTGGCGGTCTTGCAGCAGAGTTCCAGGGCTTCCCGGGGCTCGTAAGTCTTGGTACGGTCGACCAGCTTGGCGCTGTCGACATAATGTTTCCCGTGATTCATTCTTTATTCCTCCATTGTGGTAGTTATCGGATATATCCTCCCACTGAAAAGGGGCTTATCAACCCTCAACGGTGACGCCCATGCTGCGGCAGGTGCCCTTGATCATGCTGACGGCGGCTTCCAGGGAAGCGGCGTTCAGGTCAGGCATCTTGGTCTTGGCGATCTCCTCGGCCTGGGCCAGGGTGATGGAGCCGACCTTGTTCTTGTTGGGCACGCCGGAGGCGGTGTCGATGCCGGCGGCCTTCTTGATCAGAACGGGAGCCGGCGGGGTCTTGGTGATAAAGCTGAAAGAACGGTCCGCATAGACGGTGATGACGACGGGGATAATCATGCCCATCTGGCCCTTGGTGCGTTCATTGAACTCCTTGGTGAAGGCCATGATGTTGACGCCCTTCTGGCCCAGAGCGGGACCAACAGGGGGAGCCGGAGTCGCCTTGCCGGCGGGGATTTGCAGCTTGATGTAGCCAGTGATTTTCTGTGCCATGATATTTGCACCTCCAAAATTTGTGGTGAGTTGCGGCCCGCGGTGCAGGCCTCCCACGAGTGCGCGAACCCCGCACACTCTATAAAAACCGCTGACGCGCGGTTCTTACCGGAAATACACTGCGCGATGAATCACAGCAGTTTGACCTCATGCAGAGCGAGTTCCGCAGGGATCTCGCGGCCAAACATATTGATCCGCACGCGCACTTTGCGCTCGTCGAGGTTGATCTCCTCCACGGTGGCCACCGAGCCTTCCATGGGGCCGGAGGTAATCTCGACGCTGTCGCCCACTGCGTAATCGACCTCGGGCGCGGCAACGCCGTTATCGACCCCCAGTTTGGCAACCTCCTCCTCCGAGAGGGGCTCCGGCTTGGAAGCCGGGCCGACAAAGCCGGTGCAGCCGCGGGTGTTGCGGACGATATACCAGGTGTTGTCGTTCATTACCATCTTGACAAAGACATAGCCGGGGTAGATCTTGCGCTGAACTTCCTTCTCGCCGATCTTGTTGCCGGTCTTGTCAAACTGGTCTTCCAGAACCGTCTCGGTGGGGACCTTGACGTCGCAGATCAGATCCTGAATGTGACGGTTTTCCACCATCGTCATCAGGTCCGTTGCGACCTTGTTTTCATAGCCGGAATAGGTATGCACAACATACCAGTATGCTTGTTCAGCCATTGTTGCCTCCGCTCAAAAGCCGGTTCACGCGCCGATCAGCAGATGAATGATCCCGCCGAAGGCGAGGTCGAGCAGAACCAGAACCACCGCCGCGATGGCGACCACCACAATAACGGTGATGGTGTTGGTCTTGACGTCCTGCTTGCTGGGCCACACAACCTTTTTCAGCTCGCTCTTTGTGTCACGGAAATACTTGACGATGCGGTTGAAAAAGTTTTTGACCTTGGTGGTGAAGGGAACTTTCTTTTTGCCGTTGTCAGCCTTCTTGGCCTTTGTCTCGGTCTTGGCTTCCTCCGGCTTGGCGGCAGCCTGGCTTACCGCTTTCTTATCTGCCATCTTAAAAGCTCCTTCAACTCACTTGGTTTCGCGGTGAACAGTATGCTTCTTGCAGAAACGGCAATACTTCTTCATCTCAAGGCGGTCAGGGTTGTTCTTCTTGTTCTTTTCCTTGTTGTAGTTACGCTGCTTGCACTCGGTGCAGGCCAGGGTGATCTTGACAGTCATTGTTCGGCACCTCCAATTAACGGTTTATTCAGCCTCCCTCGTTGCGCTTGGGGTTGCCGCCCTTCGCGCCTGCGGGTCCTGCGCCTAAAAATGGGCACAAAAAAATAAACCCGCAAAAGAGGTACTATCATAATAGCATACCCGCCACGGTGCGTCAAGGGGGCGGGCCGATAAAATTTGAGCTCAAAGAATTAGTCCGGGGTAGCGTGGAAGAAACGCTGAACGAGCTGCTGGAGCAGGAAGCGGAGAAACTGACCCAGGCCGCCCGCTACGAGCGCAATGAAGCCCGCCAGGGCTACCGTAGCGGCCACTATGACCGGAATCTTACCACCACCTCCGGAGACGTAACGCTCCATGTGCCCCGCCTCAAGGGCGTCTCTTTTGAAACGGCCATCATTGAGCGGTATCGCCGTCGAGAGAGCAGCGTGGAGGAGGCTCTCATTGAGATGTACCTTGCCGGCGTCTCTGTACGCCGTGTAGAAGATATCACCGAGGCCCTGTGGGGCAGCAAGGTATCTCCTGCCACCATTAGTGAGCTGAACAAGAAAGCCTATATCCACATTGAGGATTGGCGGAACCGCCCTTTACAAGGCGGAAAATATCCGTATGTCTATGTGGACGGTATCTACCTGCGGCGCAACTGGGGCGGAGAGTACGAAAATGTTGCGATTTTGGTGGCAATCGCGGTAAATGAGGATGGATACCGTGAGGTTTTGGGCGCT
>SFVK01000021.1 GCA_004561545.1 bacterium | reverse complement strand
ACAAGCATAGACAATATTAGAAATTCCCTTATGAATAATAAACAGGAAGTTGTTATCGTTGCTGATGAAGATGATATGTTAGTTGGATTTGTTTGTGTTCAGCTTAAAAAATCGTTCTGCTATGATGAATATATGCCTGAAATTACAGAAGTGTATGTTAAACCAGCATACAGAAAAAGAGGCTTAGCGAGTGAGATGATTACTTTTGCAGAGGCTTATTGCAGTAAGAATTGACAAATATGAACTTCTAACAGGACAAGAAAATCTTGTTGCACAAACTGTATATAATAAACTTGGATATGTAGATGATAATGAACTTCATTTATCAAAAAGAGTGAAGAAGTAAGTCAAATTAAGATTTGTCGAACTGATACTAAGGGCGCACTTCTATACGGGTTAAACCCGTATGTGCGCTCTGCGAGACCGAACAGCTCGGCCCCCTGAATATCTGGGGTGCGTCACTGCGTTCCGTACAAGGGGATCCATCCCTTGCGCCGCTATGCGGCTATCCTTACATGAAAAAAGGCGTGATCACTTTCGTCACGCCTTTTGCCTATTTAACTGTCTTACGAACACCCCGCTAACGGCGGCGGTTTCATATCCGCGCATGGAACGACATCCCCGGTCAGGACAGCGACACCCGAGGCTGGGTCATCATTGATTCCATGTTCAATATTCCGCTGCTCTACTGGGCCAGCGAGGAGACCAAAGATCCCCGCTTTGCGGGCATTGCCGTCCGCCACGCCGACACGGTGCTTGCCAACTTCATCCGTCCTGACGGCAGCGTGCGCCACATCGTGGAGTTTGACCCCGCAACCGGCGCCTTTGTGCGGGACTACGGCGGGCAGGGTTACGCGCAGGGGCCCAGTTGGACACGCGGCCAGACCTGGGCACTGTACGGCTTTGTGATGAGCTTCAAGCACACCGGGTCGGTGCGGTATCTGGCGGCGGCGCAAAAGGTGGCGGAGTATTTTATTCGCCATATCCCGGCGGACGGGCGCATCCCGGTGGACTTCTGCCAGCCCGCCGAGCCGTTCTATCAGGATGACATCGCCGCCGCCGTGGCCGCCTGAGGCCTCATTGAACTGGCCCGGCTGGTGCCGGAGCGGGCGGAGGAATACATGGCCCCGGCGCTCAAACTGCTGCATACGCTGGACGTGTCCGCCGACTGGAGCCCCGACACCGACGGCCTTTTGCGCAATTGCAGCGCCGACTATCATGGCCCGCTGCACAACGTCAACTACACTTACGGAGATTACTTTTTCATTGAGGCAATTCTGAAACTGACCGGCCGGGGCGTGTATCTTTGGTAAAGGAGCAGGGAAGATGAGAGAACCGTTGTATGCTGCCGTCTGCGGCGGCCTGACCGCCCTGTACCGCAAGGACGAAACCGGCACAGTGGAACTGCTGCTGGTTCCCACGGGCATGGAACACGCCGCCTGCCGCGCCGACTGCGCCGCCGAGCCGCTGGTGCAGCTCAAATGCGCCGAGGATGACGCGCCCGCCTTTTTCAGCGGGGGCCGCACCATGCGGAACAGCCTAGGCACCAGAGCACTGCGTTATCGGGAGCAGACGGTGGAACGGACCGGGGAAGGCGTGAACATCGTCACCACGCTGGAGGATGCCCGCAGCCTGCGGGCGGTCCACACGCTGCGCCTGTTTGAAAATTCCCCCGCCGCCGAGGTGTCGGTGACGGTGCGCAACATCGGCGGCAGTCCCGTCACGCTGGAAATGCTGTCCAGCTTCACGCTGGGCAGCCTGTCGCCCTTTGCCGAGGGGCTGGCCCCCGAGACGCTGACCATTCACCGCTTGCGCTCCACATGGAGTGGCGAGGGTCGCCTTGTGAGCGAACCCGCCGAGGATTTGCAACTGGAGCCCAGCTGGAAGCAGTATTCCGCCAACAGCCTGCGGTTTGGCAGCGTGGGCAGCTTTCCGGTGCGGGGGTATGTGCCCTTCTGCGCGGTGGAGGACACCGCCCACGGCGTAACCTGGGCGGCAGCCACCACGCAGGCCAGCAGCTGGCAGATGGAACTGTACCGGCAGGACTTTGGCCTGTCGCTGTCCGGCGGTCTGGCGGACCGGGAGCTCGGCCACTGGTGCAAAACACTGGCCCCCGGCGAGGAATTTGCCGTGCCGCCCGCCCTGCTCACTGCGGTGCGCGGCGGTGTGGACGAGGCCGCGCAGGCCCTCACCGCGGATATTCGCCGCCATGTGAAAATCCCCGCCGCCGACGCGGATATGCCGGTGATTTTCAATGAGTTCTGTACCACCTGGGGCGTTCCCACCGAGGAGACCGTGCTGCGTCAGGTGGAATTTCTCAAAGGACGGGGCTTGGGCACCTACGTCATTGACGCGGGCTGGTACGATGACGCCGCCATCGAGAGTGCCAGCCGCCTTGGAAGCTGGCAGGTCAGCCGGAAAGCCTTCCCCCACGGTCTGTGCCCCGTTGTGGACGCCATCCATGACGCGGGCATGAAGGCGGGCATCTGGTTTGAGTTTGAGGTGGCGGGCCGGGACGATGCGGTCTGTTTCCAAAAGCTGGACTGGCTGCTCCACCGGGACGGTCGCCCCATTACGGCGGGCGACCGCCGGTTCTGGGATATGCGCAAGCCGGAGGTGCAGGAGTATCTGGCCGAAAAGGTCATTGCCTTTCTGCGGGACAACCGCTTTGACTACATGAAGGTGGACTACAACGAGACCATCGGCATCGGCTGTGACGGCGCGGAGAGTCTGGGCGAGGGTCTGCGTCAGCAGATCGGGGCCACACAGGCGTTTTTTGCCCGCATCCAGCGGGAATTGCCGGAGCTGGTCATCGAGCTTTGCTCCTCCGGCGGGCACCGGCTGGTACACAGCTTTCTGAACCTCTGCCCCATGGCCAGCATTTCCGACGCCCATGAATGTGACGAAATTCCCATCATTGCGGCCAATATGCACCGCATCTTACTGCCCCGCCAGAGCCGGATCTGGGCGGTGGTCCACCCGGAACACACTCTGCAAAAGCTGTATTACCAGATTTGCAGCGGCCTGCTGGGCCGGCTGTGCTACTCCGGCGATATCTTCGCCCTGCGGGAGGAACAATGGCAGGTCATGCAGGCAGGCTGTGACTTTTACGCCAGGGCCGCCCCGGTGATTGCCGAAGGGTTCAGCAAACGGTACGGCCCCAAAATCGCCAGTTACCGCTACCCCAGGGGCTGGCAGGCGGTGGTGCGCCGGGGAAAAAACCAGACCCTGACGGTGCTGCACACCTTCCACGAGGCTCCTGACCGGGTGGAACTGCCGGACATCGGCAGCAACCCCCAACTGTTCGCCCGCTCCGACATTGCCCTTGACGGCAAGACCGTCTGCGGCCTGACGGACTTTGACGGCGTGGCCATTCTGACGGAGAACGAGGACTGAGACTATGAAAAATCCGATTTTGCCCGGCTTTCACCCCGACGCCAGCGCGGTGCAGGTGGGGGAGGACTACTATATTGCCACCTCCACCTTTGAGTGGTGGCCCGGCATTGACATCTACCATTCCCGTGACCTTGTGCATTGGCAGTGGTGCGCCGCGCCCATCACCCGGCCGGAGCAGGTCCCCAGCGGCCTGCCGGGAAACTACAATTCCGGCAGCCTGTGGGCGCCGCACCTGTCCTACGCGGAAGGTAAGTTCTGGCTGGTCTACACCGATGTGAAGAGCAGCACCGCCTTCAAGGACACGCTGAACTACGTTATCACCGCCCCCGACATCGAAGGCCCCTGGAGCGACCCGGTCTTTGTCACCGCCAGCGGCTTTGACCCGGCGCTGTTCCACGACCGCAACGGCAAGCACTACTTTTTGAATATGCTGTTTGACTGGCGGCTGGACCGCCCCGGTTTTGCGGGCACCGTCATTCAGGAATTTGATGCGCAAACCATGCGCCTTGTGGGCCAGCGAAAGCATTTTTACAAGGGCACCGACTGGGGCGTCTGCGAAGGCCCGCATATTTTGCAGAAAGACGGCTGGTATTATCTGCTCTGCGCGGCGGGCGGCACCGGCTACCACCATGCGGCCACGGTGGCCCGCGCCCGGACGCTGGACGGGCCGTGGGAGAACTCGCCGTATCATCCGCTGCTCACCGCATGGGACGCACCGGAAAATCCCCTGCAAAAAAGCGGACACGCCTGTTTTCTGGAAAAGGACGGCCGCTGGTACATCACCCACATCTGCGCCCGTCCGCTGACCCAACGGGGAAACTGCACCCTTGGCCGGGAGACCGCCCTGCAGGAAATTGAATGGGTGGACGGCTGGCCCCGGCGCACGCCAGACCTTTGGCGCACAGAGCGCCCATGCGTTTCAGGCACAGGGCAGGCTGTATGCCCTGCTGGACCACTGACAGCCGGACGATCTTCGTCATTCCGGCTATACCGCTTTGCCAATCCAGGAAGGCGGACGGTTTTTGACCCTGCCTTGGCAGGAAAACTGGGAGGGACTTTTATGAAAACCATCGGTGTGGATCTGGGCGGTACCAACATCAAGGCTGCCCTTGTGGACGAACAGGGCAAAATCCTCAAAGAAAAGAGCGTCAAGACCAACCTGCCCCGCCCGGCGGAACGCGTCTGCGACGACATTGCCGCGCTGTGTAATGAACTGGCGGGGGGACAGCAGATGGCAGGCATCGGCGTGGGCTGTCCCGGTACCGTGGACGGCGGCATCGTGCTGTACTCCAACAATCTGGTCTGGAAAAACTTTGACATGGGGGACTACCTCACCGCCAAAACCGGCCTGTCGGTACGCATTGCCAACGACGCCAACGCGGTGGCGCTGGGCGAGGCGCTGGCCGGCTGCGCCCGTGGCGCCCACAGCGCGGTGATTCTGACGCTGGGCACCGGCGTGGGCGGCGGTGTGGTACTGGAGGGCAAGCTGCTCACCGGCTACACCGGCGCCGCCGCCGAGCCGGGGCACATGGTGATTCTGGACACACCCGACGCGGCGCGCTGCACCTGCGGTCGGCGGGGCTGCCTGGAAGCCTACGCCAGTGCTACCGCGCTTATCCGTATGACAAAGGAGGCTATGAAGGCTCGCCCGGAGAGCGTCATGCATCACATGAAGCTGTCCGGCCGCACCGCCTTTGACGCCGCCGAACAGGGCGATGCGGCAGCACAGGCGGTGACGGCGCAGTACATCCATTTTCTGGCAGTGGGGGTGGCCAACCTCATCAATGTGTTCTTCCCGGAGGTGGTGGGGCTTTCCGGCGGTGTGGCCAATCAGGGCGAGGCGCTGCTGGCCCCGCTGCGCGCCGAGGTGGAACATCTGGTGTTCGGCCATGACTTCGCCCAAAAGAAAACCAGAATCGCCGCCTGCACGCTGGGCTACCGGGCCGGGGTCATCGGTGCGGCACTGTTGGCGAGGAATTGAACGAAGGAACAGAACTTTTTTGTAACACCCTATGAATTTGGAGCCGCCGGGGGCAGCCTGTTCCTGCCGGCAAGCAGCGGTGCATTCTCCATAAAAGGGGCATATCAGGCATGAAAGACCGTGGTATCCATCAAAGGGGCTGGAATCTCTTCCATGAACCTGCTATCATGGATACAGAAAAACCGTTCTGAGGGGAAAACGCATGAACGAATATGAGATCATTCAGCACCCGGAAATTGAGGGTCTAAGCCTGTTTTTTGACACGGTGGACTACCGCACGCCCCATATCCACCCGGAATGGGAGTTGATCTGGGACATGGAGGGTACACTGCTGATCACCACCGGCGCGGCCCATCAGTCGCTTGCGCCGGGACAGATGCTGCTGCTCAATCCCCGCCAGCCCCATGAATTTCAAAAAAAACACCAGAGCGCCACCTTTTTGTGCCTGCAATGCTCCGACCGCCTGATGCCGGGGCTGGACCGGCTGGAGGTGGACACCATTCCACCCCACACGCTGCTGTCCCGGACGGATTACGCAGAGCTGGAACGGGCGTTGTTTGCGCTGTTGGAATGCTATCTCACAAAACCCCCGCACTTTGCGCTGAGCTGTGCCGCGCAGACGGGGGCGGTGCTATACCGGCTGCTGCAAGTGCTGCCCTGCCGGGAACTGAGTGCAGCGGACGCGGCGGCGCGGGACCGCAGCAACGCCCGGCTGAATCGTCTGATGAAATATGTCGATGAGAATTTCCAGAGAAAAATCCTGCTCAGCGATTTCGCCGCGCAGGAGGGCGTTTCAATGGGGTATCTTTCCATGTACATCAAACGGACGCTGAACCAAACCTTTCAGGAGTATGTGACGACTGTGCGGTTTCATTATGCCTGCCGCTGCATCCTTACCCAGGACAAAAACCTGCTGGACATCTGTAATGAGGCGGGATTCTCGGATTACCGTTATTTTTCCAAAGCGTTCAAACAGCGCACCGGCGGCACGCCGGAGGAATTCCGCAGCCAGAACAGCGCAAACAGGCCCATCCCTGCCAAAATCCATCACAGTCTGCACTCGCTGGAACGGTTTTATACCAGAGAGCAAAGTCTGTGCTTGCTGGAACAATACCGAACTCTTCTGCACGATGCCTAAAAAGCGTCGTGCTTTTTTGTGCAGAACTCCAAAACTGCCAAAAAGATGAAAATAGTCTAATAATCCAAAAGGATTGTCAAGGAAACCAAGCCACCGCCGCGCTACAATAAAAAAAAGGAAAGGAGTCTGCCATGTATTTTATCGGTCTTGATCTGGGCACCTCCGCCCTCAAGCTGCTGCTCATGGACGAGGGCGGCCGGATTCTCAACATCGTCACCAAAGAATATCCGCTGGAATTTCCTCAGCCCGGCTGGAGCCAGCAAAGCCCGGACGACTGGCTCCGGGCCGTTCTGTCCGGCGTGCCGGAGCTGCTGCAGGGCTTTGACGCCGCACAGGTGGCGGGCATTGCCGCAGGCGGCCAGATGCACGGCCTTGTGGTGCTGGACGAGCATGACAAGGTCATTCGCCCCGCCATTCTCTGGAACGATGGCCGCACCCAAACGCAGGTGGAGTATCTGAACGGGACGGTCGGCAAAGAGACGCTGAGCGAACGCACCGCTAACATTGCCTTTGCGGGCTTTACCGCGCCCAAGCTGCTGTGGATGCGGGAAAACGAGCCGGAGTTGTTTGCGCGCATCCGCAAAATCATGCTGCCCAAGGATTACATCAACTACCGCCTCACCGGCGTACACTGCACCGACTATTCCGACGCCTCCGGGATGCTGCTGCTGGACGTAAAAAACAAGCGCTGGAGCAAAGAAATGCTGGAACTGTGCGGCGTGCGTCAAGATCAGATGCCCGCCCTGTACGAAAGCTGGCAGACGGTGGGCACCCTGCTGCCCGGCATGGCGGCGGCGATGGGGCTTTCCAGCCATGTGAAGGTCTGCGCCGGGGCGGGGGACAACGCCGCTGCGGCGGTGGGCTGCGGCGTGGTGGGGGACGGCGGCTGCAACATCAGCCTTGGCACCTCCGGCACGGTGTTCATCACCAGTAAGCAGTTCCGGGTGGACAGCCAGAACGCCCTGCACAGCTTTGACCACGCCGACGGCGGGTATCACCTGATGGGGTGCATCCTCTCCGCCGCGCCCCATCACCCCCGACCGCCTGGGCAAAAACGATGTGTATTTCCTTCCTTATTTAATGGGGGAGCGCAGCCCCCACAACGACCCCGCCGCCCGGGGCGCATTTGTCGGCCTGCGGATGGATTCCACCCGCGCCGACATGACGCAGGCGGTGCTGGAGGGCGTGGCCTTTGCCATCCGGGACTGTGTGGAGATCGCCCGGGCGCAGGGGATTGCCATTGAGCGCAGCCGGGTCTGCGGCGGCGGAGCCAAAAGCCCGCTGTGGCGCACCATTCTTGCCAATGTGCTGGGCATTCCGCTGGAGCTGCCCCAGACCGAACAGGGCCCCGGCTACGGCGGCGCCATGCTGGCGGCGGTGGGCTGCGGCGCCTACCCGGACGTACAGAGCTGCGCCAAAGCGCTGACCAGTGTCAAAACCGTCAACGAGCCGGACCCGGCGCTGACCGCCGCCTATGAGGGAAAGTACAACCGATGGCGTCAGCTGTATCCCGCGCTGAAAGGAGTTCGTCTATGAAAATTCATTCCGTATTCGACCCGGCATTCAAGCGCTACGGTCAGGTGGTGGAGGGCCTGCCCGACACCGTCTCGGAGCTGCTGGAGGCCCTGCAAAAGACCCCGCTGCCGGAGGGTACCGGCTATGTGCCGGAAGAACCGCTGCTGCAGGAGCTGCCCGCCGCAGTGGAAATTTCTGAACACTGCTACGGCGGTATGCCGGTGCAGCTTGGCTGGTGCAACGGTCACAACACCAGGCTGAACTGTCTGGAATACCACCGGGACAGCGAGTTCAATCTGGGCACAGAGGACTTCATTCTGCTTCTGGCCAAACAGGAGGAAATCAGTGAGGGAACGCTGGACACCTCGCTGGTGAGAGCGTTCCGCGTTCCGGCGGGCACGCTGGTGGAGGTCTACGCCACCACGCTGCACTACGCCCCCTGCCATGTGGACGCGGACAAGGGCTTCCGGGTGCTGGTGGCGCTGCCCAAAGGCACCAATACCGAAAAGCCGGACATCACGCCGCTGACCGCCGAGGATAAGATGCTGTGGGCCTGCAACAAATGGCTACTGGCCCATCCTGACAGCAATGAGGCAAAAGCTGGCGCCTATGTGGGCCTGTCCGGTGAAAATATCCGTATCTGAGAAATATTCCCGAAGTGCGCCTGGGATTGATTGCGGTTTCCCGGGACTGCTTCCCCATTGAACTGAGCAAAAAACGCCGTGCCGCCATCGCAGCCGCCTGTGCCGCCAGAAACCTGCCGGTCTATGAGGCCAAGACCACCGTGGAGAACGAGAAGGATATGCTGGCCGCCGTTCGGGAGGTGACCGATGCGGGCTGCAACGCCCTGACGGTGTTCCTGGGCAACTTCGGCCCCGAAACGCCGGAGACCCTCATCGCCAAATACTTTGACGGTCCCTGTATGTTTGTGGCTGCTGCCGAGGGTGACGGCGACATGATCAACGGCCGGGGCGACGCCTACTGCGGGATGCTCAACTGCTCCTACAATCTGGGAATGCGCCACCTCAAAGGCTATATCCCCGAATACCCCGTTGGAACCGCCGAGGAGCTGGCCGACAAGGTGGCGGAGTTTATCCCCATCGCCCGCACCATTCTGGGCCTGAAAGATTTGAAAATCATCACCTTTGGCCCCCGCCCGCAGGACTTCTTTGCCTGCAACGCCCCCATCAAGGGCCTGTATGAGCTGGGGGTGGAAATTGAGGAAAACTCCGAGCTGGACCTGCTGGTTTCCTATAAGGAACACGCCGGCGATCCCCGCATTCCCGCCGTCTGCGCCGATATGGCCGCCGAGATGGGGGAGGGCCGGTTTTATCCCGAGCTGAGCGCCCGCATGGCCCAGTTTGAGCTGACGCTACTGGACTGGGCGGAAAAGCACAAGGGCAGCCGCAAGTATGTGGCCTTTGCCGACAAGTGCTGGCCCGCGTTCCCCTCCCAGTTCGGGTTTGAGCCCTGCTACGTCAACTCCCGCCTTGCGTCCCGGGGCATCCCCGTTTCCTGCGAGGTGGACATCTACGGCGCGCTGAGCGAGTACATCGGGATGTGTGTCTCGGGCGACACCGTGACGCTGCTGGACATCAACAACAGTGTGCCCCGGTACATTTACGATGAGGATAATATTGCTCAGTACGGCTACAAGCTCACCGATACCTTCATGGGCTTCCACTGCGGCAACACCCCGTCCTGCAAGATGTGCGCCGACCGTGCGGTGAAATATCAGCTCATCCAGCACCGCCTGCTGGAGCCCGCCGGCAGCGAGCCGGACTTCACCCGCGGCACGCTGGAGGGCGACATTGCCCCCTCAGACATCACCTTCTACCGGTTACAGTGCGACAGCGAGGGCCGGCTCCGCGCCTACATCGCTCAGGGTGAAATCCTGCCCGTCGCCACCCGCAGCTTTGGCGGCATCGCCATCTTTGCCATTCCCGAAATGGGCCGTTTCTACCGTCATGTGCTCATTCAGAAGCGCTACCCCCACCACGGAGCGGTGGCCTTTGGCCATTACGGCAAGGCGCTGTTCGAGGTGTTCAAGTATCTGGGCATCGCCGACATCGCCTACAACCAGCCCAAAAGCCTGCCATACCCCACCGAGAACCCCTTTGCCTGATGGAATGGAGGAAACAAGATGAAATTTTTCATTGACACAGCCAACGTGGAGGAAATCCGCAAAGCCAACGATATGGGCATCATCGCCGGCGTCACCACCAACCCCAGCCTGATTGCCAAAGAGGGCCGCGACTACGCCGAGACGTTGCGGGAGATCGCGTCCATTGTGGATGGCCCCATCTCCGGCGAGGTCAAGGCCACCACCGGGGACGCGGAGGGCATGATTGCCGAGGGCCGCGCCATCTACGCGCTGGACCCCCGGCATATGGTGGTCAAGATTCCCATGACCGCCGAGGGGCTCAAGGCCATCCGGGTGCTGTCCGCCGAGGGAATCCCCACCAACTGCACGCTGATCTTTTCGGCCAACCAGGCGCTGCTGGCGGCCCGGGCGGGCGCTGCCTACGTCAGCCCCTTCCTGGGACGTCTGGATGACATTTCCCAGCCCGGCATTGAGCTGATCGAGACGATCCACGATATTTTCCTCAACTACCCCGATCTCAACACCGAAATCATCGCCGCGTCGGTGCGCAACCCCATTCATGTGACGGACTGCGCCCTGGCCGGGGCGGACATCGCCACGGTGCCCTACAAGGTGCTGGAACAGATGCTCCACCACCCCCTGACCGATGCGGGCATTGAGAAATTCAAGGCGGACTACACCCGGGTGTTTGGCAAGTAAGCAAACCGGTTCGCTCCGTCTGATAAAACCATAAAAATTCCCCGGATGACAGTGCTCT
>SFVK01000005.1 GCA_004561545.1 bacterium | reverse complement strand
AATTACTTGTTTGTTTGGAATTGTTTATCGTGATTTTCCATCACGTTTAAGGTTCCACAAGTTTCAGTATTGTTCAATTTTCAAGGTCCTGTGGTCGCTTCCGGTCTCCCGGACAGCTCATTTATTATATCAGGTCAAGTTCTTTTTGTCAAGCACTTTTTTGATATTTTTTGAATTTCTTTTTTCGGAAAATTCTGTTCCGCCTGTGCCGCAAAAGTGCCAATCCAATGGTTTTTTCTGCGGTGCAGCGCCGGAAATGAGCTTTTCAGCGACCCGCTGTCTTGCGCGACAGCTTATTTATAATACCACACTTTCCGCCAAAGTCAACCCCTTTTTTTAATTTTTTTCGACTTATTTTTTCCCCGTCTGCATCTGGGGGCCGGTGCTTTGGCGGGGCACAGGATGTGGGGGCGCACAAGGCCCGGCGAAAAAACGGCGCACTCTGCCTTTCCCCGCGGCACACCTCTTGCGCTTTGCTCTATAAATAGGTATACTAAGAAAAGACAAACAGGGACGGTGATGGGACGATGATGGCAATTTATGAGACGGTGGAGCGGCGGCTGACCCGTGCGGAGGACATCCACGAAGGGGTCTGGGTCTGCCTGACCGCGCCGGACGCCGAGGAAGTGCGGGAGGTTTCCTGCCAGCTGGACATTGAGCCGGCCGACCTGCGGGCCGCGCTGGACCCCGAGGAATCCGCCCGCATCAGTCTGGAGGACGGCTATACCCTGATTATTGTGGATATCCCCGTCAAGGTCAGGGACGCCGGGGAAGGCATTTACACCACCATCCCCCTGGGCATTCTGCTGACCCAGAGCCTGATCATCACGGTCTGTTCGGTGGACACGCCGGTGGTGTCGGATTTCGCGTCCTGCCGGGTGCGGGGCTTTTCCACCCGGAAAAAGATGCGCTTTGTCTACCAGCTTCTCTACCGCGCCGCGACGATGTATCAGCAGGAGCTGCGGCTCATTGACCGCCGCCGCCAGGAGCTGGAGAAGCACCTGACCGGCACCTTGCGGGACAGCGACCTGATGGAGCTGCACGGGCTGGAATCTACGCTGGTCTACTTTGCCACCTCGCTGCGGGCCAACAACACGGTGCTGGACCGCCTGACGCGGTACAAGCGGCTGGAGCAGTACCCCGACGACATGGAGCTGCTGGACGACGTGATCGTCGAGATCCGTCAGGCCATCGAGATGACCGGCATTTACCGGGACGACATCAAGGGCACCCGGGAGCTGTTCAGCTCCATCCTGGATAACCGCCTGAACAACGCCATGAAGTACCTGACCTCCATCACGCTGCTGGTGGCGCTGCCCACCTTGATTTCGGGGCTGTACGGCATGAACGTCAACGCGGCGGGGATGCCCTTTGCCGGCTCGCCCTACGGCTTTGCCATTGTCTGCGGCTTCACGCTGGCGGTCTGCGCGGTGGCGGCCTGGATTTTGCACAAAAAGCATATGCTGTGACCGGATTTTCCCCAAGGCAGGTGCCCCGCCGGGCACCCGCCTTTTTTTGTTGCGGGGTGTAACATCCGGGCGGCTTTTCCCGACTTTATATAATAGGAAAGGAAGTGGAGCCTATGACCGATCAGGAGATTGTGGCGCTGTACTGGGCGCGGGATGAACAGGCCATTGCGCGCACGGCGGAGCGGTTTGGCGCCTACTGCCGCAAGATCGCCATGAATCTGCTGGGCAGCGCCCGGGACGCCGAGGAGTGCGAGAACGACACCTGGCTGGCCGCCTGGAACAGTATGCCGGAAAACCGCCCCCAGCGGCTGGCGCCCTACCTGGGGCGGATCACCCGCAACCTGGCGCTGGACCTGCGGGACCGGCGCAGTGCGGCCAAGCGGGGCGGCGGCCAGGCCGAGGCGGTGCTGGAGGAGCTGTCGGACTGTCTGCCCGCCGCCGACCATGTGGCCCGCGAGGTGGAATCCGCCGAGACCGCCCGGGCCGTCAGCGCCTTTTTGCGGGAGCTGCCCGAGGAGGCGCGCAACATTTTTCTGCGGCGCTACTGGTACTGCGACGCCACCGCCGACATCGCCCGGCGGTACCGCGTGAGCGAGAGCAAGGTCCGGGTGACGCTGCACCGAACCCGGCAAAAGCTGAAAGTCTACTTAGAGAAAGAGGGGGTGGTCCTGTGACTGCGCGGGAATTGTTTGAAGCCATCGGGCAGGTGGACGACGACCTGATCCTGGCCGCCGACGCCCCGGTTCACCGCCGGCCGGCGGTGCGGGTGTGGGTCCGCCGGGCGCTTCCGGCGGCGGCCTGCCTGTGCGTGATGCTGCTGGGCGGTGTGGCGCTGGGCCGCAGCGGGCTGTTCCGGGCGGGCAGCAGCGCGCCGGCCGAAAGCAGCGCCGCCGTGACCTACGAGGCCGCCCCGGACACTGCCGCAGCCGCCCCGGACACTGCGGGGGCCGCCTACGGGGAGAAGAGCCTTTCCGCCCAGGCGGACACCGGGGCGGGCGCCGGCGCAACGCGGTACACCGAACAGGACGCGGCCCGGATTCTGGGCAGCGGGGACGGCGGCAGCGCGGCCCTGCTGGCCCATAGCAGGTCGGAGTTGTATTTTTCCGATGGTCTTCTGGGGGAGGATGACACGGCGCTGCCCACAGCGCTGCCGGTCTATCGCTGCACGGTGGACAGCCTGCGGGAGGATGCCATGATGCGCCAGATGGAACGGGTGCTGGGCGCGCTGGGGCTTGACCCGGCGCTGGCGCAAAGCGCCGTGCTGGGCAGCACCTACGCCGGTGGGCTGGACGCGCTGGAGGACATCGCCGCCCAGCTGAGCGAGGACGACGCGATTCTCAACGTGTTCTGGAGCGGCGCGGCCCAATTGACGCTGGAGGTTCCCGCCGGGGAGCGCTGGCCGGAGGGGCTGCGCATTCAGGTTTCCAACGATGGCTACGCCACCGTTCTGGCGGGCAGTTCCGGCGAGGTACGGACTTTTGCCAGCGGGGAGGAGGAGCAACAGGCGGCAGACGCCATCCGGGACCAGTACGGCGACGTGCTGACCGCCCTGCTGGGCGAAGACTGCACCGACGAGACCGACGGCGGCGACCGCAGCATATACGGGGAGCCCGCCTCCCTCTTTGTCCGCTTTGCCGCCAGCCCGTGGCATTTTGTGCAGGTCAGCCTGAAGGAGGACGGCACGCTCTGCGCGCTGCACCTCACCGACCGGCCGGTGGAAGAGACGGGCCGCTGCGCCGTCATTTCCCGGGATGCGGCGCAGGAGCTTCTGGCCGCCGGGGAATTTCTGCCCAACGGCAGCGACGTCACCGGGGCGCAGGCCGCCGCGCTGGCCGCCGACCCCGAAACGCTGGCCTGCGTGCGGCTGGTTTATCCCAACGGGCGGGCCGCCTGGCTGGTGCCCTGCTGGGAATTTGTGGTGGACACCGGAGCCGCCCCGCTGGGGGAGGACTGCGACCAGACGCTGCACCAGTATGAGAGTTTCTGCGTTCCTGCGGTGGATCTGGCCGCCGTGGAGGGCTACGGCGGGTAATTCCGCCAGGGCGGGGGGGAAATTCCGCCGCCTGTCACAGCCTTGCCTTTTGTGCGGTTTTGCGGTATAGTAAAATCAAACTATATGCCGCAAGGAGGCCACCGCCATGCCCAACGAACCCCAGAACCAGCCGCTGGTCAGCATCATTGTGCCGGTGTACAACGCCGCCGACCACATTGCCCGGTGCATCGAGAGCATCCGCCGCCAGACCTATCAGAATCTGGAGATTCTGCTGCTCAATGACGGCAGCAGGGATGTGAGCTTCCAGGTGTGCCAGAGCTACGCCGGGGTGGACAGCCGCATCACGGTGATCGACAAGGAGAACAGCGGCGTTTCGGCCACCCGCAACCTGGGAATGCAGCGCGCCACCGGCAAGTATTTTCAGTTCGTGGACGCCGACGACTTCATCCAGCCCTATGCCACCCAGAGGATGGTGGAAAAGGCCGAGGAATACCACACCGACATGGTGATCGCCCATTACAACCGCATCGAGCCGCCGGTGCGCCTGCCGGAGGCCGTGCGGGACACCGTGGTGGAGCGGGCGCTGGACCCCATTCTGGACCCCCGCCACCGGGTGCAGTCCTTCGGCTTTCTGATGGAAGGCCCGATGGACAAGTACTCTTTCGCCTGCGGGCTGATGCAGGAGCCGGCCAGCTTTTATTACGGCGTCATGTGGAACAAGCTCTACCGCGCCGACATTGTGCGGGAGCATGAGGACGTGCGCTGCAACGAGGATCTGGATTACAGCGAGGATCTGTATTTCAACCTGAGCTTCATCCGCTACGCCGAGCAGTTCTACGCCCTGTCCACCCCCGTCTACAACTATGTACAGAACCCCGACAGCGCCATCCATCACCTGAACCCCATCGACGCGCTGACCACCCGGCTGGAGCTTTCGGGGTATTACAAGGACCTGTACAAGCATCTGGGCCTGTATGAGGAAAACAAGCTCCGCCTGAACAAATATTTCTTCGGCATTGCCGAGAGCTGAACCAAACAATCGCGCCGCCGTGCTTTGCGGGCACAGCGGCGCGGTTTTTGTTTTTATGGAGCAGGGTCAAAAGACATACCGCTTGAGCCGGTCAAAGGCCTCCTGCACGCGGCTGAGCGGCAGGGCCAGGTTCATGCGGATGGCGCAGGGGCCGTGGAAGGGGCGGCCGTCCTGCCAGATGACTCCCACATCCCAGCCGGCCTGAAGCAGCTCGTCCAGCGTTTTGCCGTGGGCGACGCACCAGCCGGAGCAGTCCAGGAAGAGCATATAGGTGCCCTGGGGCTTGCTGACCCGGACGCCCTCAAAGTTGCGGGCGATGAAATCGCAGGCATAGTCCACGTTGCCGCCCAGGACCTGACAGAGCTCGTCCACCCACTCGTAGCCCTCCGGCTGGTAGGCGCCGATGAGGGCGTACATGGACAGCACATTCATCGAGTTGTAATGGCTCTTGGCGGCGCAGGCGTTCACCCGGTCCCGCACATAGGGGTCATAGATAATATGGTAGCTGCCGATGAGACCCGCCAGGTTGAAGGTCTTGCTGGGGGCGTAGAGCGCCACGGTGCGGCGGCGGGCGTCCTCGCTGACCATCTGGGTGGGGATGTGGGTGTGGCCGGGCAGAATGATGTCGGACCAGATTTCGTCCGAGATCACCAGGCAGTCGTTGTCCCGGTAGATTTCCATCGCCTTTTCCAGCTCCCAGCGCTCCCACACGCGGCCGCAGGGGTTGTGGGGGCTGCAAAGCACCGCCACATGGATGCGGTTGGCCTTGATCCTGGCGTCCATATCCTCATAGTCCATGCGCCAGACGCCGTTTTCGTCCTGCTTGAGGGGGGAGTGGACGATCTTGTAGCCGTTGTCCTCCAGGCTGTGGGTGAAGCCGATGTAGGTGGGGCTGTGGAGCAGAACGGGGTCGCCGGGCCGGGCGAAGGCGTTCAGGGCGGAAATCACGCCGCCCAGCACGCCGTTTTCGTAGCCGATGCAGCCGGCGAACAGGCCGGTGGCGCCGTTGCGGGTCTGCTGCCACCGGATGATGGAATCAAAGTATTCCTGGCGGGGGTTGAAGTAGCCAAAGGCCGGGTGCTGCACCCGCTCGGCGATGGCCCGGGGGATGGTGGGCACCGTGGGGAAGTTCATGTCCGCCACCCACATGGGGATGACGTCAAACCCCGAGCCGGGCTTGGGGCCGCCGGGGGCGAAATCGCCGCCGGTGCCGGGCAGGTCCACCGCGATGGCATCCCGGCCGCGGCGGTCCATGAGGGAGGTAAAATCATATTTCATTGCGGACGCTCCTTGCTGTTGGCCCCGGCCGGCGGGCGGCGGGGGAATGAACGGGCTGCGGTATAAGAAAATCCCCCGCACGGCGACGCCGCAGCAGGGGACCCTGGTTTCAACCGATTATTCCGGCTGGATGGCGCCGGTGGGGCAGGCACCCTCGCAGGCACCACAGTCAACACAGGCGGAAGCATCGACGACAGCCTTGTCTTCCAGGCTGATGGCACCGACGGGGCAAGTATCAACACAAGCGCCGCAGGCAACACACTCGTCCGTAACCTTATGAGCCATGATCTATCTCCTTATCTCCGCACCCTTGTATGTAAGCCCACCCGGGTCCTGTGCGGTGGGATCGCCCCGGCCGGGTACGCATTTCGCGTTTGTCATATTGTATCACGGCGGGGGGCCTTTTGCAAGGTCTTTGGGCAAATTCAAAGGAATTTCAACCTTTGGCAAGTCATTCCTTTGTTTTGCGCGGATTCACCGCCGGGCCGATCATTCGGGGTCGGGGTCGGGGGCCACGGGGGCGCGGCGGCCGCCGCGCAGATAGACGCACTCGCTGCGGGAATAGATTTTGGGGGCCAGGCTCTCCACATTGCTGCGCACCTTGAGGGTGCCAGCCACCACGTTGACCTCCAGGACGGTGCCCTCGCCGTCGGGGGTGCGCACCACGCTGCCGGGCTGGGGGGTGATGGAGTTGAGATACTCGTAGCTTTTCTGCTCATAGGCCAGGCAGCACATCAGGCGGCCGCAGGCCCCGCTGATCTTGGCGGGGTTGAGGCTCAGGCCCTGCTCCTTGGCCATCTTGATGGAGACCGGCTGGAAGTTCTTGAGGAACCGGCTGCAGCAGAAGGGCTGGCCGCAGACGCCCAGGCCGCCCAGCATCTTGCTCTCGTCCCGCACGCCGATCTGGCGCAGCTCGATGCGGGTGTGGAACTGGCTGGCCAGGTCCTTGACCAGCTCCCGGAAATCCACCCGGTTGTCGGCGGTAAAATAGAACACCAGCTTGTTGCGGTCCAGCGTATACTCGGCGTCCACCAGCTTCATCTCCAGCTTGTGGGCGGCGATGCGCTTTTCGCACAGGTCAAAGGCGGTCTTTTCGTCGGCGCGGTTCTGGCGCATCCGGCGGATGTCGATGCCGTCGGCCATGCGCACCACCGGCTTGATTTCCCGGGGAAAACTGCCGGAGGGGATGTCGTGGATGCCGCGCACCACCTCGCCGCACTCGACGCCGCGGGCGGTCTCGACAATCACATAGTCCCCGTCCCGGATGGCCAGGTCCCTGGGGTCAAAGTAGTAGGACCGGCCGCTTTCCTTGAATTTGACTGAGATAACTTTCATGGGTTTCCCCCTTTACTGATCCGTTTGTGTCATTTCCATGCCGCAGACCGCCAGCGCCAGGCGCAGGTTTCCGTTGGCCCGCATGGCCGCGGCGGCGCGGTTGGCGGCGCGCAGCACCCGGGCGGCGGTGTCGGGGTCCAGGCCGTCAAAGCCGGGGCGGCGCAGCGCGGCGGATGCCGCCTGGGTGGTCTGCCACAGCAGGGCGGCGGCGCCCTCCTTGTCCTTTTCGTAACCGGCCAGAAGCGCCTCGGCCCGGTAGGTATCCTGCTGCCGGGCCTGGCGGCAGAGCTCCCGCGCCGCAGCCCGGGCGGCTTTGGCATCGGGGTCGCTGACGGCCCGCAGGCAGTTGCCGATGTGGCCCTCATAGAGGAACGCCAGGTCCGCGGCCTGGGGCTCGGTCAGTTCGGGGCGCACCGTGCGCAGAAAGGCCGCGCACTCCCCCGTTTCCACCGGCGCGACGGTGTAGGCGGCGCAGCGGCTGCGGATGGTGGGCAGCACCGCCGCCGCGCTGGAGGCGGTGAGCAGAAAGAGCACCCCGTCGGGCGGCTCCTCGATGGTCTTGAGCATGGCGTTGGCCGAAGGGCCGTTGAGGTTCTGGGCGCCGTACACAAAGAGCGCCCGGCCCGCCGCGTCGCAGGACATGGCGGAGCGCAGGATGGCCTCCCGCGCCTCCCGGATGCGCTCCACTTTGATCTGGCCGGAAGCGCCCTCCCCCTGCACCGTGATGGATTCGGGGTCCTGGCCCCGGAGCACGGCCTCGGCGTGGGGGCCGCCGGCGGGATACAGATAATCCGCCGCCAGGCAGCGCGCGGCAAAGCCCGCTCCGCAGCCCGGCTCCCCCACCAGCAGAATGCTGTGGGCCAGCCGGCCGCAGGCCAGCGCGGTTTTGAGATGTTGTTTCAGCTCACGGTTGCCCGCGATGCGGTCCAGCATGGCCATTACAGTTTTTCAAAGCGCTCCACGTTGGTCACAAAGACGGTGGCGCCGCCCACCGTGACCTGGATGGGCATGGTGCTCTCCAGCCCCACGCCCAGGGAGGCGGTGCCGGGCACGATCTCGGTGCGCTGCTTGCAGCACTTGGAGATGCAGGCGATGCACTCGTCCACCCGCTCATCCTCGGTGCCGATCATGAGGGTCATGTTGCCCGCCATGAGGAAGCCGCCGGTGGTGGCCAGCCGGGTGACATAAAATTTGGCCTTGAGCAGCTCGTTGCAGACGGCCTTGGAATCTTCCTTGTTGACAATCGCAGTAACCAGTTTCATAAAACAGTTCCTCCCTGTACAGAGTGTTATTTCCGGTTGACGCGCCGCTCCCAATCCTTGCGGCGCTTGTAGCTGACGATGGCATCCCTGATCTGCAAGAAGATTTCCCTGCCGAAAAAGACCAGGAAGCCCGCAATGCCGAAAATCAGGCTGACCTTGGTGGAAAAACCTCCGGTCAGGAATTCCAGCACCCAGACCACCGCCGCAGCGGCGCCCATCCATTTCATTTTAATGGGCAGGATAAAGAACAGCAGCACCTGCTGGTCCGGCCACATCCAGGCATAGGCAAAGAACAGGCTCAAAAAAATGCCCGACGCGCTGCCCGAGCCGGTGATCAGGCAGCTGAGCACGGCGCCCGCCATGCCCACCAGCACATAAACCAGAAAGCGGAAATCGCCCCAGGCCCGCTCCAGCGCGTTGCCCACCCACCAGCGGAAATACAGGGTGAGCAGCAGCTCAAAGGCCCCGGCGATGGGCGGCATAAACACAAAGGTCACCACCCGCCAGATCTGGCCCGACAGCAGCCCGCTGCGGCTGAGGGAAATCCAGTACATCAGGTTTTGGTTGATGAACATGATGATGAACCAGGCAAGGATCTGGCCCACCAGAAGAATATTCATAAGGTTGGGGATTCCATACCGCCCATAGCGGCGTTCCAGCTTGTCAATCCAGCGCATAGGCCCTCCAGATGGTTTAATGTGGACCCGGGCGGCGCGTGGGAAGTTTTCCACAGCGTTGCACCTGGGTCTGTCTGTTTATTGTACCATTTTCTCGGCGGGAGTTCAATATTTTGTTGTCGAAGACCCTGTTTTCCACATGAAAAAACAACTTTTGCGTGTTGTTGGTGGAAAACCCGGGAAGTTTTCCACACTTTCCACAGGGTTTTCAACATTTGCACCGTGGAAAAGGGCAATACAGAATGTTATCAACCATGGCAGCGGATACAGATTGTTAAGCCGGGGCGGCATTGCCGAACCCTGCAATGCCGGCAGGCCCTGCGGGGCGGCGTCCTGCCGGGAAAACCTTTCAAAAAAATGGTTGTCAAGTGGAAAAAAACTGTGCTATAATTGATATAATTTCACATTGCCGCGCGCAGGACATCCTGCTGCGCCTGCGCACGGAGCGGACACTATGACCGGACGTTCCGCCCGGTTCCAAAGGGGGGCATACTGCTCATGTCGGTCAACGCGCGCTACCGCCTGCTGCAGGGCGGATACTGGATGCTTTTCTGTGCCGGATACGGCTATGTGACGGTCTTTCTGCTGGCGGAAGGGTTCTCCGCCGGGGCAATCGGGGTCATCACGGCGCTGTTCGGCATTTTTGCCGCCGTGTTACAGCCCTGGCTGGGGCGGCTGGCGGACCGGGGCGGCCGCCTTGGCTGGAAACCGCTTCTGCTGCTTCTGGCGGCGCTGGGCCTGGGCGACGCCGTGCTGCTCTGCCTGCGCCCGCCGCAGGCGGTCACCGGCGTGCTGTTCGGCGCGCTGCTGATGCTCATCTCCGCCATGATGCCGCTGGTCAACGCGGCCAGCTTTCATTACCGCAGCCAGGGCAAGCCGGTGGATTTCGGCTCGGCCCGGGGCGTGGGGTCGCTGTGCTACGCGGTGCTCTCGCTGGTGCTGGGCCAGCTCACCGCCCGGCTGGGCGGGGGCATTGTGCCGCTGGCGGTGCTGGGCGCGGCGGCGCTGTTCCTTCTGTTTGTGCTGCTCATGCCCTGCAAGCCGGCGCCCGCAAAGCCCAAAGCCGAACCGAAAGCGGACAAGCGCCGGGGATTTCTTGTGCGCTACCCGGCGTTCTGCGTGATGCTGGGGGCCTCCACACTGATGCTGGCGTTCCACAACATCACCAACACCTACCTGATTCAGATTCTGGGGGCCGTGGGGGGCGACAGCGCCGACCTGGGCGTGGCCATCGCGCTGGCCGCCGTCATGGAGCTTCCCGTCATGTTCGGCTTTTCCCGCATTGCGCGGCGGTGGTCCGCCGGGTCGCTGCTGACCATCGCGGGCATGGCCTTTGTGGCCAAGGGCGTGTGGTACCTGATGTCGGGCAGCGTGTGGGGCATCCTGGCGGCCCAGATTTTGCAGATGTTCTCCTTTGCGCTGTTTGCCTCCGCCTCGGTCTATTATGCCGAGGAGTCCATGGAGGAGCAGGACAAGGTCACCGGCCAGGCCTGCATGAGCTGCACCATCACGGCGGGCGCCGTGGTGGGCAACCTGGTGGGCGGCTGGGTGCTGGATGCCTGCGGCGTGGGCATTCTGCTGGCCGTGGCGCTGGGCATGGCCGTCACCGGCTCCGTGCTGGCCAGCGTCAGCGAAAAACTGTAAGCCACAAAAAAATCGTGGCGCAGACGCTCCACGATTTTTTGTTGCCCGGTTGTTCCGTTCAGGGTTCCAGCCCCTCAATGTAGGCCCGGAGCGCCGTGCGCCAGGGGCGGGGCTGGGGAATGCCGTCCAGGCGGAGCATCATATTGTCCAGCACGGTGTAGCTGGGCGCGCCGCCGGCGTCGGCGGCGCGGATGGGGTGCAGCACCAGCTGGTCCTCCAGGTGGGCGTCCCGCAGGATTTCCCGGGCAAAGTCGTACCGGCTGCAATGGCCCTGGCACACCACATGGTAGATGCCCAGGGCGGGGCGGTCCATGAGCTGTTCCACCGCGGCGGCCAGGTCGTCGGCGCCGGTGGGGGAGGCCACCCGGTCGGTGGCCACCGCCAGCCAGGGGCAGTTGGGGTCCCTGGCGCAGCCCAGAACCGTGGAGACAAAGTCCTGCCCGATGCCGTACACCCAGGCGCTGCGCACAATGACATAGCGGTGGCACAGCGTCATCACAAAGCGTTCCCCGGCCAGCTTGCTGCGGCCATAGAGGGTTTTGGGGCAGGGGTTGTCAAACTCGTTGTAGGGATGATGGCTCGGCTCGGCAAAGACATCGTCGGTGGACATCTGGAGGAGCTTCGCGCCCAGGTCGTCTGCCGCCAGCGCCAGGTTGCGGGCCGCCACCGCGTTGACCCGGAACGCCCGTTCGGGGTGGGTCTCGCAGCCGTCCTCGTCGTTGAAGCCGGTGCAGTTGATGATAACGTCGGGCCGGGTCTTTTCCGCAAACGCCCGGGCCGCCTCCATGTCGGTTACGTCCACGTCCTCCACATCGGTGGGGATCAGGTCGTATCGGTTCCGGTCCAGCCGTGCGCAAAGCGCCGTTCCGATGTGCCCGTTGGCGCCGCTGATCCATACTTTTTTCATTCCAATTCCTCCCGCTGCGGGGCCCTTGCGTCCGGCGCCCGCACACCTCACCCATTATAGTCCGCAGCGGGGCAATGTGCAATTGCTTTGCAAAATTTTAAAGGCGGTTCCGGCGCAGAAAATCCGTCCCGGGGGTCTTGACAGGGGGGCCGGGGCGTGGTATAGTAGGTAACGGTAAAAAAAGCAGCGTCCGGTATTTCCGCCGTTCACCTTGCGGGTTCATCGCCCCGGGTTATACAGATCCATCGCGCACCTTTGGGTGGGCGGGTTTTGTGTGCGGCGGCTGCTCTGGGGCGGCCGCTTTTTCAATGACTCATCTGATTTGTTACGGAGGTGTATTCCAATCGCCAGCAACAGCAATTCCAAGGAACTGGAAATCAATGAACAGATCCGGGACAAGGAAGTCCGCCTGATCGGTGCGGACGGCCAGCAGAAGGGCGTTATGAGCCCCCGCGATGCGCTCAAGATGGCGCAGGCGCTGGACCTGGACCTGGTCAAGGTGGCCCCCCAGGCCAAGCCCCCTGTCTGCAAGATTCTCGACTACGGCAAGTACCGCTTCGAGATGCAGAAAAAGGAGAAGGAAGCCAAGAAAAACCAGAAAGTGATCGAGCTGAAGGAGATCCGCCTTTCGCTCAACATCGACACCAACGACTTCAACACCAAGGTGAACCAGGCCGCAAAGTTTCTGCAGCAGGGCCACAAGGTGAAGGTTTCCATCCGGTTCCGCGGCCGCGAAATGGCGCACACCAATCTGGGGATCGATGTGGAGCAGCGCTTTGCGCAGGCGCTTGAGGGCAAGGCTGTCATTGACAAGCAGCCCAAGCTCGAAGGGCGCAGCATGATGATGTTCCTGTCCCCCAGCCCGAACAAGTAAATGTATGTAGGAGGAAACAAAAATGGCTAAAATGAAACTCAAGACCTGCTCCGGTGCCAAAAAGCGCTTCAAGATGACTGCCTCCGGCAAGATCAAGCGCAACGCATCCAAGCGCCGTCACATTCTGACCAAAAAGACCACCAAGCTCACCCGCGGCCTGCGTATGCCCAAGTACGTTGACAAGACCAACGAGGGCGCCGTGCGCAAGATGATGCCCTACGGCGGCTGATCGGCCCGCCAACCCTGAAGAAAATGTGACTGTGTAAAAGGAGATAGATTACCATGGCTCGTATCAAAGGCGCTACCATGACGCACAAGCGTCGCACCAAAACCCTCAAGCTGGCTAAGGGCTACTATGGCTCCAAGTCCAAGCATTTCCGCATGGCCAAGCAGGCCGTGATGAAGTCCGGCAACTACGCGTTCGTGGGCCGCAAGCTCAAGAAGCGCCAGTTCCGCAACCTGTGGATCACCCGCATCAACAACGCGGTCCGCGCCCAGGGCATGAACTACTCCACCTTCATGAACGGCCTGAAGAAGTCCGGCATCGAGCTGAACCGCAAGATGCTCAGCGAGATGGCCATCAACGATCCCGCCAGCTTCAACGCTCTGGTGGAGACCGCCAGGAAGGCGCTGTAAGAACAATCCGAACCAAGACGCATGCGCCCCTCGCGCGTGCGTCCATTTTATTTTAAGGCGGTGGATCATGGACCTTATCACCAGCCGCGACAACGCGAAAATCAAATACGCCTGCCGCCTGCGGGAGGAGGAAAAGCTCCGCGCCGCCGATGGCCTGTTTTTTGCCGAAGGCCCCAAGCTCTGCCTGGAGCTGGCCAAAAGCTGCGCGCTGCGCACCCTGTACGCCACCCGGCGGGCGCTGGACCGCACGCCGGAGCTGGCGGAATTTGACGGCCGGACGGTGGAAATCACCGCGCCGGTGGCCGAAAAGCTGGCGGGCACCAAGTCCAGCCAGGATGTGTTCGGCCTTTTTGAGACGCCGTGCTGGAGCAGCGAGGCGCTGCTGGCCGGCGCCCGCCGCCTGCTGGCGCTGGAGGGGGTGCAGGACCCCGGCAACGTGGGCACCCTGCTGCGCAGCGCCGCCGCCTTCGGGTTTGACGGGGTGCTGCTCTCGCCGGGGTGCGCGGCGCCCTTTTCGCCCAAGACGCTGCGGGCGTCCATGGGCGCGGCGGGGCGGCTGCCGGTGGCGGCGGTCCCCGACCTGCCGGCGGCGCTCACCGCGCTGCGGGGCCGCGGCGTGACCTGCCTGGCCGCCGCGCTCTACCATTCCCGCCCGCTGGATGAGGCCCCCCGGGACTGCCCCAGCGGGCTGTGCGCCGTCATTGGCAGCGAGGGGCAGGGGCTTTCGGACGCCGCCGTGGCCGCCTGCGACATGGCGGTGCGCATCCCCATGACCGGCCTTGTGGAGAGCCTGAACGCCGGGGTGGCGGGCAGTGTCTTGCTTTGGCATTTCAGAGGTGTATAATAAGGTATGGACCGCACACTTTGCTGGCTGTGGCTGGCCGAAGCCCTGGGCTCCGCCTGCCGCTATACCGGGGAGCTGCTGGCCGAATGGCCGGACCCCCGGGACCTGGACCGGGCCGTGCGCGCGGGGCAGCCCCTGCCCGCCTGCGTCAGCCCCAAAGCCGCCGAAAAGCTGCGCGCCGTGCGCCCCGAACATCTGCGGGGCCTGCTGGACTACTGCAACGGCTGCGGCATCGCGGTGCTGACGCCGCAGGACCCGCAATACCCTGACCGGCTGCGGGATCTGCCCGACCTGCCGCCGGTGCTCTATGTCACCGGCGACCCCGCCTGCCTGAACGGGCGGCGGTATGTGGGCATGGTGGGCACCCGCCGCCCCACCCGCTACGGCGCCAACTCCTGCCACGACCTTTCGCTGGCGCTGGCGCAGCAGGGGGTGGTCATCGTCAGCGGCCTGGCCGACGGGCTGGACGGGGTGGGCCACCGCGCCGCCGTGGAGGCCGGCGCTCCCACGGTTGCCTTTCTGGGCACCGCCATCAACCGGACCTATCCCGCCGCCAACAAGCCGCTGCGCGCCGAGCTGGAGCGCCTGGGCGGCGCGGTGGCGAGCGAATACCCGCCGGATTACACCGGCAAGGCCACCGGCACCTTTCTGGCCCGCAACCGGCTGATCGCCGGCCTGAGCGAGGCGGTCTGTGTGGCGGAGGCCCGCGCCAGCAGCGGGACCATGAACACGGTGGAGCACGCCGAGCGGTACGGCCGGCCGGTGTTCGCCGTGCCGGGCAGCATTTACAGCGCCACCAGCGAGGGCACCAACGAGCTGCTGCGCACCCACCGGGCCGAGCCGCTGTGCCGCGCCGGGGACATTTTGCAGGCGCTGGGCATGACCGGGCGGGCCCCCGACCCGGTGCGGCGCACACCGGCGTTCCGCCCGCAGGACCTGAGCCCCGGCGCCCGGGCGGTGCTGGCCGCGCTGGGCCCCGCGCCCCAAACCGCCGACGAGCTGGTAAACGCCACCGGCCTGCCGGTGCAGACGGTGCTGGCCGCCCTGACCGAACTGGAAATCCTGGACGCCGCCGCGCCCCAGCCGGGCGGGCGGTACACTGCGGCGGTATGACCGCCGCCCATCTTTGAGAAACGTGGAGCAATCTATGCCAAAGCAAACCGCAGAATCCATGGCCGCCGCCCAAAAGCCCGCGGCCCGCAAGCCCGCCGCCAAAAAGGCGGCCCCCAAAGGGGAAGGAACCGCAAAAAAGCCGGCGGCCAAAAAGACCGCCGCAAGGAAACCCGCCGCCAAAAAAGCGGCCGGCGGCACCAGGCTGGTGATTGTGGAGTCCCCCGCCAAGGCCAAAACCATCGGCAAATATCTGGGCCGGGGCTACACCGTCACGGCCAGCATGGGCCACATCCGCGACCTGCCCGCCAGCACGCTGGGCATCGACGTGGAGAACAACTATCAGCCCAAATATATCATCATCAAGGGCAAAAACGCCCTGGTCAAGGAGCTGAAGGCCGAGGCCAAACAGGCCGAGACGGTCTATCTGGCCACCGACCCCGACCGCGAGGGGGAGGCCATCAGCTGGCATCTGGCCAGCGTGCTGGGGCTGGACCCCGCCGCGCCCAACCGGGTCACCTTTGACGAGATCACCAAAAAGGGCATTCAGGAGGGCATGGCCCATCCCCGCGCCATCGACATGGACCTTTTCAACGCCCAGCAGGCCCGGCGCGAGCTGGACCGGCTGGTGGGCTACAAGCTCAGCCCCTTTTTGTGGCACAAGGTCCGCAAGGGCCTGTCCGCCGGGCGGGTGCAGAGCGTGGCGGTGCGCATCATCCGGGACCGGGAGCTGGAGATTGAGCAGTTCAAGCCCGAGGAATACTGGAACATTGACGCCAGCCTCAAGCCCCGGGGCAGCGGCGCCGCCTTCACGGCGCGGCTGTCCGCCGGCGCCGACGGCAAAAAGCTGACGGTCAGGAACAAGGAGGAGGCCGACGCCATTGTGGCCGCGCTGGAGGGCAAGCCCTACACCGTGACCAGGGTGGACAAGGGCCAGCGCCGCCGCCAGCCCCAGCCGCCGTTCATCACCTCCACCCTGCAGCAGGACGCCAGCCGCGCGCTGGGGTTCTCGGCCACCCGCACCATGCGGGCCGCCCAGCGGCTGTACGAAGGCATGGAGGTGGCGGGCTACGGT
The DNA here is from genome assembly GCA_004561545.1 of bacterium. Classification (GTDB taxonomy): domain Bacteria; phylum Bacillota; class Clostridia; order Oscillospirales; family Ruminococcaceae; genus Gemmiger. The sequence goes on along the minus strand of SFVK01000005.1, from coordinate 76,280 downwards.
CAGATCGGTCTGATCACCTATATGCGCACCGACAGCCTGCGCATCGCCGACGAGGCCGCCGCCGCCGCCCGGACCTTCATCAGCAACAACTGGGGCGAGCCCTATGTCTGCGCCAAAAAGCGGGTGTGGAAGTCCCGTTCCGCCACCGCCGCCCAGGACGCCCACGAAGCCATCCGCCCCTCGATGCCCGAGCTGACGCCCGAGCAGGTGGAGGGGAGCATCTCGGGGGACGAGGCCCGGCTCTACCGCCTGATCTGGAGCCGGTTCATGGCCTCCCAGATGGCGGACTGCGTGATGGACACCGTCTCGGCCACCATCGCGGCGGGGGATTACCTGTTCCGCGCGTCGGGCTACCATGTGACCTTTGACGGCTTTACCGCGCTGTATGAGGAATCCACCGACGACAAGCAGAAGAAGGCCACCGCCCTGCCCCCGCTGGAGCCGGGCCAGGTGCTGGACCTGAAAAAGCTGTCCGCCGAGCAGAAATTTACCCAGCCGCCGCCCTACTACACCGAGGCCACCCTCATCCACACGCTGGAGGAGAACGGCATCGGCCGGCCCTCCACCTATGCGCCCATCATCACCACCATCGTGGACCGGGGCTATGTGGAGAAGGACCAGAAAAAACTGCGCACCACCCCCCTGGGCCAGGCGGTCAACCAGGTCATGCTGGAGCAGTTCCCCGACATTGTGAACCCCGCGTTCAGCGCCGACATGGAAAAGAAGCTGGACGTGGTGGAGGCCGGCAAGGCCGACTGGGTCCAGACGGTGGACGAATTTTACCAGGGCTTTGCCAAAAGCCTGGAAGCCGCCGAGAAAAACATGGAGGGCAAGCGCGTCAAGGTGGAGGACATCCCCACCGACGAGATCTGCGACAAGTGCGGCCGGCCCATGGTCATCAAGAGCGGCCGGTACGGCAAGTTTGTGGCCTGCTCCGGCTTCCCGGAGTGCCGCAACTCCCACCCGCTGGTCAAGGACACCGGCGGCCTGTGCCCGTTGTGCGGCGGCCATATGCTGCTGCGCAAGAGCGCCAAGGGCCGCATCTACTACGGGTGCAGCAACTACCCCCAGTGCAGCTATATGACCTGGGACGAGCCGGTGACCGAGACCTGCCCCAACTGCGGCAAAACCCTCTTCAAGCGCCGGGGCCAGCTCTACTGCGCCGGCGAGGGCTGCGGCTTTGTGAAGAACGTGGAGAAAAAAGGAAACGATGGAATGTAAAATCATCGGCGCGGGCCTGGCCGGGTGCGAGGCCGCGCTGTGGCTGGCGGACCATGGGGTGCAGGTGGAGCTGTACGAGCAGAAGCCGGTGCGCTTTTCCCCCGCCCACAAGAGCGGGGATTTTGCCGAGCTGATCTGCTCCAACTCCCTCAAGGCGGAGCGGCCGGATTCCGCCTCCGGCCTGCTCAAGCTGGAAATGCGCCGCATGGGCTCCCATCTGCTCACCGCCGCCGAAACCGCCCGGGTGGCGGCAGGCGGCGCGCTGGCGGTGGACCGGGACGTGTTTTCCCGCACCGTCACCGAAATGGTGGAAAGCCACCCAAACATCACGGTACACCGTGAAGAAGTGACCGCCATTGACGGGAGCGCCCCGGTGCTGGTGGCCTCCGGCCCGCTGACCGGGGGTGCGCTGGCCGACGCCATCGCGGCGCTGACCGGCTCCCACCGGCTGAGCTTTTACGACGCGGTGGCCCCCATCGTCACGGCGGAAAGTCTGGACATGGACCGCATCTTTGCGGCCTCCCGCTATGGCCGGGGCGAGGCGGACTATCTCAACTGCCCTTTCAGCAAAGCGGAGTACGAGGCGTTCCACGCCGCGCTCACCGGCGCCGAGCGGGCGCCGCTGCACGACTTTGACGGCGATCTGACGGTCTATGAGGGCTGTATGCCCATCGAGGTCATGGCCGGGCGCGGGGCGGACACCATGCGGTTCGGCCCGCTGCGCCCCGTGGGCCTGCGGGACCCCCGCACCGGCCACCGCCCCTGGGCCAACGTCCAGCTGCGGGCCGAGAACGCCTCCCGCACGCTGTACAATCTGGTGGGGTTCCAGACCAACCTCAAATGGGGCGAGCAGAAGCGGGTGTTCTCGATGATTCCCGGCCTGGAACACGCCGAGTTTGTGCGCTACGGCGTCATGCACCGCAACACCTTTTTGGAAAGCCCGGCGGTGCTCACCCCGGCGCTGTGCCTGAAAGAGCATCCCAACGTGTTTTTTGCCGGCCAAATCACCGGCTTTGAGGGCTATATGGAGAGCGCGGCCTGCGGTCTTCTGGCTGCGGCCAGCCTGTACGCCCGGCTGCGGGGCAGGGCGTTTACGCCGCCCCCCGAACAGACGATGTGCGGCGCGCTGCTGCGCTACATCACCACCCCCAACAGGGATTTCCAGCCCATGGGGGCCAATATGGGCATTCTGCCCCGGAGCGGGGAAATTGACGCCATCCGGGACAAGCGGGAGCGCTATCTGGCTCTTTCCGAGACCGCTCAGGCCGCCATGGACGCCTGGGCCGCGGACGTTGAACAGTGAGGTACCATCATGAAAATTCTTCTTGACGCCATGGGCGGCGACAACGCGCCCTATTCCACCCTTCAGGGCGCGGCCGACGCCCTGCGCGAGTTCGGCGACGGCATGACCATCGCGCTGCTGGGCGACCCCGACAAGCTGCGGGCAGCCGCCAAAGAGCTGAACATCGACCTGTCCCCCTTTGAGCTGATCCCCTGCACCGAGGACATTGATATGCACGACGACCCCGTCAAGGCGGTGCGCCACAAGACGGATTCCAGCATGGTCAAGGGCCTGACGATGCTCAAAAACGGCGAGGGCGACGCCTTTGTGTCCGCCGGGTCCACCGGCGCGCTCCATGTGGGCACCAGCCTGATTGTGCGCACCGTCAAGGGGGTCAAGCGCCCCGCGCTGGCCACCTGTATGCCGGGCAAAAAGCTGCCCTTTCTGCTGCTGGACTGCGGCGCCAACGCCGAGTGCCGGGCCGAGATGCTCAACGCCTTTGGCACCATGGGCAGCGTCTATATGAACCGGGTCATGGGGCGGCAGAACCCGTCGGTGGCGCTGGTGAACAACGGCGCCGAGGACACCAAGGGCACCCCCATGTACCGCGAGGCCCACGGCCTGCTGCGCCGCAACCCCTCCATCCGCTTTGTGGGCAACATTGAACCCCGGGACATCATGGCCGGGGAGGTGGACGTGGTGGTCTGCGACGGCTTTGTGGGCAACGTGGTGCTCAAGCTCACCGAGGGCGTGGCCGGCACACTGCTGGGGATGCTCAAGGATATTTTTATGCAGAACCTCGTCACCAAGGTGTGCTACCTGGGGGTCAAGAAGGGCCTGCGGGGGCTTAAGCACAAGATGGACTCCGAGGAGATCGGCGGCGCGCCGCTGCTGGGCGCGGCCAGGCCGGTCATCAAGGCCCACGGCTCCAGCAAGCCCAAGGGCATCAAGAACGCCATCCGCCAGGCAAAGACCTGTGTGGAGAACGACCTGTGCGGCACCATGGAGGCCGCTCTGGCCGAACTGAACAGCAAAGGAGACACCGCCCAATGACCACCCGCACGCCGGAAGAGCTGGAAGAAAAGCTGCATTACCACTTTAAGAACCGGGACCTGCTGATCACCGCACTGACCCACAGCTCCTACGCCAACGAGGCCAAGGCCCCCACCAAATACAACGAACGGCTGGAGTTTTTGGGGGACAGCGTGCTCTCGCTGGTGGTGGCGAATTATCTGTTCCGCCACTCCACCCGGCCGGAGGGCGAGCTGTCCCGGATGCGGGCGTCGCTGGTCAGCGAGGAAGCGCTGTTCCAGTTTGCCAAAGAGATTGACCTGGGCGCCTACCTGCGCCTGGGCCGGGGCGAGGAGCTGGGCGGGGGCCGCGAGCGCCCCAGCGTGGTGTCCGACGCTTTTGAAGCGGTGATCGCCGCGCTGTATCTGGACGGCGGCATGGAGGCCGCCCGCAGCTTTATCCTGCCCTTTATCACCGAGGGCAAGACCGCCGAGGAGGACTACAAGACCAAGCTGCAGGAGGTCATCCAGCAAAACCCCGAGGACAAGCTGAGCTACGCCGTCACCGGCGAATCCGGCCCGGCCCACGACAAACGGTTTGAGGTCACCGTCCTGCTCAACGGCAGCGCCATGGCCGCCGGAACGGGGCGCAGCAAAAAGGCCGCTGAGCAGCAGGCCGCCAAGGCCGCGCTGCGCAAACTGAACCAACTGTAAGGGAGAACCATGCGCTTAAAAGAACTGGAAATTCAGGGCTTCAAGTCCTTCCCGGACCGGACCAGAATCACCATCGGCGCCGGCATCACCGGCGTGGTGGGGCCCAACGGGTCGGGCAAGAGCAACATTTCGGACGCCATCCGCTGGGTGCTGGGCGAGACCAGCTCCAAGCAGCTGCGCGGCGCGGGCAAGATGGAGGACGTCATCTTTGGCGGGACCCAGACCCGCGGGGCCATGGGCTTTGCCTCGGTGAACCTGACCATCGACAACTCGGACCACGGGCTGGACATGGACGCCGACGAGGTGATCATCGGCCGCCGGTACTACCGCAGCGGTGAGAGCGAGTACACCATCAACGGCCAGAGCGTCCGCCTGAAGGACGTCTATGAGCTGCTGCTGGACACCGGCCTGGGCCGGGACGGCTACGCCATCGTGAGCCAGGGCCGCATTGCCGAGATTGTGGGCGCCAAATCCACCGAGCGCCGCGAAATCTTTGAGGAAGCCTCCGGCATTGCCAAATACCGCTACCGCAAGAACGAGGCGGAGCGCCGCCTGGGGGCCGCCGAGGGCAACCTGGAGCGGCTGCGGGACATTTTGGGCGAGCTGGAAAAGCGGGTTGGCCCGCTGCGCCGCGACAGCGAGAAGGCCCAGCAGTTTCTGGAATACTCCGAAACCCGCAAGAGCCTGGAAATCACCCTGTGGGTGGATTCCATCGCCCGCGCCCAGGACACCCTGCGGGACCAGCAGCGCAAGTACGAGGCCGCCGAGGCGGACCACGCCCGGCTGTCCCGCCAGCTGGACGAGTTTGACGAGCGCACCGAGGCCCTGCGCGCCGAGGCCCAGCAGCTCATGCTGGCCGTGGAGCAGGCCAACGCCGACATCCGCGCCCTGACCGAGGCGGGCGCCGCCAGCGAAAGCCAGATTGCCGTGCTGCGCAACGACAACGACCACGCCCGCCAGCAGATGGAACAGGCATCCGCCGAGCTGGCCCGGGCGGGGGAGGGCGCCAAAGGCATCGAGCAGGAGGCCGCCGGCCACCGCGCCGCCATCGAGGAGCTGAACCGCCGGATGGAAGCGCTGGACCACACCGCCGCCGGGCTGCGCGACGAGCTGACCGCGCTGGAGCAGCAGGCGCTGCAAAGCGGCGAGCGGCGGGAGGTGGCCAGCGCCGCGCTGGCCCGGACACAGCAGAACGCCACGGCGCTGCAGGTGCAGGCCGCCGGGCTTTCCAGCGCCGCCGAGGCCGCCAACACCCGGCTTTCGACCCTGAAAACCCAGAACGCCGCAGCGGGGGAGGCCGCCGCCAAGCTGACTGCAGAGCGGGACGCCGCCGCCGCCCACCTGAAAGAGTGCGAGGAGGCCGTCACCCGCAACGACAACATCAAATCCGGCTTAAAGCTCAAGCTGGAAAGCCGCACCCGCCAGCAGCAGCAGGCCGCCCAGGCCCTGCAGCAGGCCGACCGGGAAAAATCCAGCACCGCCCAGCGCATCCACATTCTGGAGGACCTGGAGCGCAACATGGACGGCTACCAGCAGAGCGTCAAGGCGGTCATGCGGGCCGCCGGGGGCGGGCGGCTGCGGGGCATCATCGGCCCGGTGGCCGGCATCCTCACAGTGCGCAAGGGGTACGAGACGGCCATCGAGACTGCCCTCGGCTTTGCGCTGCAAAACATTGTGGTAGCCGACCAGGGCTGCGCCCGCGCCGCCATCACATTCTTAAAGGAAGAGCGGGCCGGCCGCGCCACCTTCCTGCCGCTGGACACCGTCCAGGGCAGCTGCTTCACCGGACGCCTGACCGGCACCGCCGAGGTGGCCGCCGATCTGGTGGAGGCCGACCCCCAATACCGCAGCATTGTGGACAACCTTCTGGGCCGCATCATTGTGGTGGAGGACCTGACCGAGGCCTCCGCCGTGGCCCGCAACCTGGGCTACCGCAACCGGGTGGTGACGCTGGACGGCCAGGTCATCAACGCGGGCGGCTCCTTCACCGGCGGCTCCACCGCCCGCAGCGTGGGCGTGTTCAGCCGCAAACAGGAGCTGGAGGAGCTGCGCGCCAAACTGAAAACGCTGGACGGCCGCCGCGCCGCCGCCGCCAAAGAGGCGGACGCCCGCAAGGCCGAGGTGGACAATCTGACCGCCCAGCTGGCGGGGGCCGAGAGCGAGGGCATGAACGCCGCCGCCGCCAAGCTCAAGGCGGGCATGGAGCTGGACCAGCTCAACACCGCGCTGGAGGAAGGCGCGGCCGCCGCTGCGGCCCGCGCCGCCGAGCTGGAACAGCTGCAAGCCCAGCTCAGGGACAACGCCGCCGCCCTGGCCCGGGCCGAGACCGCCCGCCGCCAGGCGGAGACCGAGATGGAGCGCCTGCGCGCCGAGCTGGAAACCCTGGGCCAGTCCACCAGCGGCCTGACCCGCCGGCGGGAGGAGCTGACCGAGACGCTGTCCAAAAACCGGATGGACCGGCTGACCGCCGCCAAGGACGTGAATCTGCACGAGGCCGCGCTGGAAACGCTGCGGGGCCGCACCGGCGAGGCCGAGGCCCGCGCCCGGGAGCTGCAGGCGTCCATCGACGCCGCCCGGGAGCGGATGGCCGCCAACGAGCTGCGGGTGCAGGAGATGGAACGCACCCGGGGCGAAAACCAGCAGAAAATCGCCGCCGCCGAGGCGCTGATCCGCACCTCCAACGCCCAGCGCATGGAGAAGGAGGCCGCCGTGACCCGGCTGGCCCAGGAGAACCGCGCCCTGACCGACGAGCGGGAGCGCATGAGCGGCGAGATGGCCCGCCTGGCCGAGCGCCGCGCCGCCGCCGAGAACGAGCTGAACACCACCGCCGCCAAGCTGTGGGAGGAGTATCAGCTCACCGAGGGCGAGGCCCGCAAGCTCTGCGTGGAATTTACCACCGTGACCGAGCTGCGCCGCCAGGTGGCCGAGGTCCGCGGCAAAATCCGCGCGCTGGGCAACGTCAACGTGGGCGCCATTGACGAATACAAGGAGGTCAAGGAGCGCTACGACTTCATGAAGGCCCAGGTGGGCGACGTGGAGAAATCCAAGGCCGAGCTGACCCGCATGATCCGGGAGCTTTCCGGCGAGATGGAACAGCTCTTCTCCGCCAGCTTCAAGGAGATCAACCGCCACTTCGGCCAGATTTTCCGGGAGCTGTTCGGCGGCGGGTCCGCCAGGCTGTACCTGTCCGACGCATCCAACGTGCTGGAGTCCGGCATCGAGATCGAGGTCTCGCCGCCGGGCAAGGTCATCAAGAACCTGTCGGCGCTGTCGGGCGGCGAGCAGGCGCTGGTGGCCATCAGCATCTACTTTGCCATTCTGGCGGTCAACCCCGCCCCCTTCTGCATTCTGGACGAGATTGAGGCCGCGCTGGACGATGTGAACGTCACCCGCTACGCCCAGTACCTGCGCCGCATGACGTCGCACACCCAGTTCATCGTCATCACCCACCGCCGCGGCACCATGGAGGCCGCCGACGTGCTCTACGGCGTGACCATGCAGGAGGACGGCGTTTCCAAGATCCTGCGCCTGGACCTGGAGAATGTGTCCGCCGACCTGATTTCCTGACCCCAAACCCAAAGGAGGAAGCCCATGGGATTGTTCGACAAACTCAAAAAGACAAAGCTGGAAACCGGCCTGGAAAAGACCCGCACGGGCTTTTTTCAGTCCATCGTCAACACGCTGACCAACTCCCAGATTGACGACGATCTGTACAACGATCTGGAGGAACAGCTCATTCTGGCCGACGTCGGCCCCGCCTGCGCCGTGCGGCTGGTGGACGAACTGCGGGACACCGTGGAACGCGACCACCTCAAAACCGGCGAGGAAGCCCTCAAGGTCCTGCGGGAGATCATCCGCAGGGAGATCAGCCCCACCACCGACATGGATCTGTCGGGCTCCCCGGCGGTGATTCTGGTGGTGGGCGTCAACGGCGTGGGCAAGACCACCACCATCGCCAAGCTGGCCGCCCTGTACAAGGACCTGGGCAAAAAGGTCATGCTGGCCGCAGGGGATACCTTCCGCGCCGCCGCCAGCGAACAGCTGGAAACCTGGGCCGACCGCGCCGGGGTGCCGCTGGTCAAAGCGGGCGAGGGCGCCGACCCCGCCGCCGTCATCTTTGACGCGGTGCAGAGCGCCCGCGCCAGGGGCTACGACATGGTCATTGCCGACACGGCGGGCCGCCTGCACAACAAGAAGGGCCTGATGGACGAGCTGTCCAAGATTTCCCGCAGTGTGCGCAAGGCCAGCCCCGAGGCCAGCCTGGAGGTGCTGCTGGTGCTGGACGCCATCACCGGCCAGAACGCCATCAGCCAGGCGCAGGAGTTCTGCCGCGCCGCCGGGGCCACCGGCGTGGTGCTGACCAAGCTGGACGGCACCCCCAAAGGCGGCTGCGTCATCGGCGTGCACGAAAAGCTGGGCCTGCCCATCCGCTTTGTGGGCGTGGGCGAGCAGATTGACGATCTGCTGTTCTTCTCGGCCACCGACTTTGCCGAGGCGCTTCTGCCCGAGGTACCCCGCCGCGACGCGCCGGAAGCGGCACAGGAGGGTGAAGTATGATTGTCTGTGCCGCCACCAACAATGCGGGCAAGCTCAGGGAGCTGCGCCGCATCCTGACCCGCTGCGGCCACACCGTCAGGAGCCTGCGGGAGCTGGGCGTCACGCTGGACCCCGAGGAGACCGGCGCCACCTTTGCCGAAAACGCCGCCCTCAAGGCCGCCGCCTTCTGCCGGGCCACCGGGCTGCCCACCGTGGCCGACGACTCGGGCCTGTGCGTCGACGCGCTGGACGGCGCGCCGGGGGTGTTCAGCGCCCGCTACGCCGGGGAGCACGGCAACGACGACGCCAACAACCGCAAGCTGCTGGCCGCCCTGGCCGACGTGCCCGAGGGCGCGCGGGGGGCAAAATTTGTCTCCGCCGTCTGCCTGATGCTGCCCGGCGGCCGGTCGCTGACCGTCACCGGGGAATGCCCCGGCGCCGTGGGCACCGCCCTGCGGGGGGACAACGGCTTTGGCTATGACCCGCTGTTCATCCCCGACCGGGTGGGCCTGCCCGGCGGCGCCACCCGGCCCAACACCGAGCGGCGCAGCTACGCCGAGCTGGCCGACGCCGAGAAGGACGCCATCAGCCACCGGGGCCGCGCCCTGGAACAACTGGAAGCCGCACTGCCGGACTTCCTGCCGGAAGAATCATCCATTATAAAGTAAGGAGAATCCAATGTCACTGACCAGCAAACAGCGCGCCGTTCTGCGCGGCATGGCCAACACCATGGACCCGGTCTTTCCGATCGGCAAGGGTGAAATTGATCAGACCCTCATCCAGGGCGTGGAGGACTGCATCGCCGCCCGGGAGCTGATCAAGCTCAGCGTTCTGGAAACCAGCGAGTACACGCCCCGTCAGGCCGCCGACCTTTTGTGCCAGGCCCTGAACGCCGAGTGCGTCCAGGTCATCGGCCGCCGGTTCGTGCTCTACCGCCAAAAGCCGAAGGACTCCGCCTACGCGGAGCTGTTAAAGAAATAACATGAAGCTGCTTTTGTTCGGGGGAACCTTTGACCCGCCCCACATGGGCCATATGAACAACCTGCGCGCCGCCATGGCGGCGGTGCAGCCGGACCGGGTGGTGGTGATGCCCGCCGGCATCCCGCCCCACAAGCAGGCCAGCGCCACCCCCGGCGCGGTGCGACTGGCCATGTGCCAGTGCTTTGCCGCGCTGGACCCCCGTGTGGAGGTCAGCGGGTGGGAGATCGGCCGTCAGGGCCGCAGCTACACCTTCCACACGCTGGCCATGCTGCGGGACACCCATCCCGGGGCGGAGCTTTTTCTGACGGTGGGCAGCGATATGCTGGAAAGCTTTTCCACCTGGTACCGCTGGCGGGACATTCTGGCCCTGGCCACCCTGGTGGTGCAGAGCCGCAGCCCCGGGGACGAGGACGCACTGCGCCGCGCCGCCGCGCCGCTGGAACAGGCGGGCGGGCGCATTGTGTTTGCCCGCGCCCCGGCGCTGGAATGCGCCTCCAGCGACATCCGCGCCGGCAAAATCCCGCCCGAACGGCTGCGGGAGCTGCTGCCCCCGCCGGTGCCCGAGATCATAAAGACCTGCGGGCTGTATCCCAACATCCAAGGAGGAAATTGGCAATGACCCTCGAAGAGGCCAAGGCGCTGGTCAAATCCCGCCTTTCGGAAAAGCGCTACAGGCACACCATGAATGTAAAAAAAATGGCGGTCAAGCTGGCCGTGCGCTACGGCGCAGACCCCGAAAAGGCCGCTCTTGCGGCGATTTTGCACGACAGTGCGAAGGAACTGCCCCGCGAAGAAATGTTGCAGATTTTTGCTGATAATGATATAATAGCTAAAAATGCCGCCGAGCGCCCTGCGCCGGTCTGGCATGGGATCGCCGCATCCATTTTGTGCCAGACCCGGTGGGGCGTCACCGATCCCGAAATTCTGTCCGCCATTGCGTGCCACACCACCGGCAAGCCCGGCATGAGTTTGCTGGACAAAATCATCTATATGGCGGACATGACCAGCGCGGAGCGGGATTATCCCGGCGTGGAGGCGCTGCGGGCCGAGGAGATGGAAAACCTTGACCTGGCCCTGTGCCACGCGCTGGAACGCAGCGTGACCTTTGTCAAACAAAAAGGGGGGCCGCTGGACCCCGTGACCGTGGCGGCGCTGGAGGACATCCGCGCCGTCTGTGCAGGCGGGGCCGTAACCCACTGACCGCCTGCCGGGAAATCAAAATCTCTGATCGGGCCTGTTCCCGTATTTTTGAACAAAAGGGAGGAACATTATGAGTGAGCCACGCAGGCTGAACACCGGCGACGGAACCAGAACCGTCTACCACGCCGGGGACGCGCGTACCGTCAACACCCGGCACTCCGCCGCCGGCGGGATGCTGAACCAGGAAGAATACGAAACCGAGCGCCGCCGCGCCCAGGCGGCCGCCGCCGGCAACAGCCGCCGCACCCGGAGCTTTGCCCGGGTGCAGCAGAGCGATATTGACCGCTACCAGGCCGCCCGGAGCGCCGCGCAGCCCGCTCAGACCCGGAGCGCTCCCGCCCCGGCGCACCAATCTGCCCCCAACGGCGCGGCCGCCCAGCCCATGACCACCGCCCAGCGCCAGGCCATGGAATTGCAGCGCCGCGCCGCAGCAGGCCGCAGCGGCACCCGCACCGTCAACCGGTCCGCCGCTGCCGGCGCCCAGGTGCGCCACCTGGACCTCAACGAGACCAGGGCTGCCCGCGCCCACTATGATATGAACGACGATCCCGACTATCAGGCCCGGATGGCCCGCCGCGGCGCCCAGGCCCCTGCGGCAGACGTCGCAGCCGGGGAGGGCGCCGCTGTGGCTTCCGCAGCCGGCGCCGCGGCAGCCGCCACGGCGGGACGCTCCGGTTCGGGGGCTTCCCGGGGCGGCAGCGCCAAGGGCGCAGGCCGCAGCACCGGCAAGGGAGCCGCCGCAGGCGGTTCCGGCGGCGGCAACCCGCCCCGCAGGGGGGGCGGCGCCTCCGGCAAAAACGGCAAGGGCGGCAAGGGCGGCAAAAAGAAAAAGAAGGGCACCTGGTGGAAGGTTCTGCTGGGCACCGTGGCCGCCATTGTGCTGATCTTCATGGGCACGCTCTATCTGATCACCCGGGCCATCGCGCCCGAGGCCGGTTCCATCAGCATCAACCAGCTCATCAACACCCCCAAGGAGTATTCCGGCAAGGAGTTCAACGTCCTTCTGGTGGGCGTGGACCGCTCCAGCGAGACGGCGGGCGGCGACAGCGAGGTCAACGACGGCCTGACCGACATGATTATGTGGCTGCACTTCAACAACGAGACCGGCGAGCTGAAAATGCTGCAGATCCCCCGCAACATCTTTGTGACCACCGACGCGGGCTTCTCGGGCAACTACCAGATCAACGCCATCGCCAAGACCCAGGGCGCCAGCGGCTACAACGACATCGGCGCGCTGTGCAAGTATGTGTCCGACGCCTTCCAGATCCCCATTGACGGCTACGTCTGCATCTTTATGGAAAAGCTCACCGAGCTGGTGGACCTGATCGGCGGCGTGCGGATGCTCGTCCCCCAGGTGATGGACTACGGCGGAAGCCATCTGGACCCCGGTTACCAGACGCTGGACGGCGCGGCCTGCGAGTTTTTCCTGCGCACCCGCCACATTTATTCCAACTCCGACTTGGGCCGGCTGAATATGCAGCGCTACTTCTACGCCGCCATGTTCGCCAAGCTGCGCTCCATGACCATCTGGGATATCGCCAAGAACCTGCCCTTCTACCTGAGCATGGTGGAAACCAGCCTTAACATCAACGACCTGGTCAGCGTGGCGCTGAGCCTCAAGAATGTCTCCAGCGAAAAAATCATGCTGGCCCAGGTCCCCGTCTATATGGGGGATCTGGTCTATCCCTTCAACGTTCCGCACCCCAACAGCGTGGTTGTGGTGGCCCGGCAGGAGACTGCCGACCTGCTCAACACCTATTTCCGGGAGAACACCGGTTTTGTGGACGCCTCCCGGCTCAACGTGCGGGATGACGTTCACAACGTGGGCGGCATAACCCCATCGGACCCCAACGTGCAGTTCATGGGTTCCCTCAACGCCGAGATTGCCGACGCCCAGACCAACAACAACATTGACGGCTCGGCCACCACCGACGTGTACGACGTGGCCGGCCCCGACGCCGCGACCGACGGGGAAGAGAGCGGGGAGCAGCCCGCCGCCTGATGTGACAGAATAAGGAGGATTGAATGGAAAGCAAAGAATTAGCCATCCGCCTGGCCCGCGCGCTGGACGCCAAGAAGGCGCTGAATATCCGGGTGCTCCATGTGGAGGACCTGACCACCGTGGCCGACTATTTTGTGATCGCCACCGGCACCTCCACCACCCATGTGGGCGCCCTGGCCGATGAGGCGGATTTCCAGCTGGGCCGCGAGGGGGTCAACGTGCTGCGCACCGAGGGCCACGACGGCAACCGCTGGGTGCTGCTGGATTACGGCAACGTGATTGTTCATGTATTCACCCCCGAGGCCCACGACTACTATGACCTGGAGCATCTGTGGGCCGATGCCACCGCCCTGCCGCAGAGCGAGTGGCAGCAGCCGGAGGAATAAAACCCAAATTCTTGTGTGGGGAGAGGTAAGTCTATGAAGTATGATTTCAAGGCCGTGGAGGCCAAATGGCAGAAGGTCTGGGAGGACGAGCACACCTTCCATGCCGAGATTGACCATTCCAAGCCCAAGTTCTACGCGCTGGTGGAGTTCCCGTATCCGTCCGCCGCGGGCCTGCATGTGGGGCACCCCCGCAGCTACACCGCGCTGGACATTGTAGCCCGCAAAAAGCGCCAGTGCGGCTACAACGTGCTGTACCCCATGGGCTGGGACGCCTTTGGCCTGCCCACCGAGAACTACGCCCTCAAAAACCACATCAACCCCGAGATTGTGACCGCTAAAAACGTGGCGCGGTTCAAGGGCCAGCTCAAATCCCTGGGCCTCTCCTTTGACTGGGACCGGGAGATCAACACCACCGATCCCGACTACTACAAGTGGACCCAGTGGATTTTCCTGCAGCTCTACAAGCACGGCCTGGCCTACAAGAAAGAGACTACCGTCAACTACTGCACCGGCTGCAAGGTGGTTCTGGCCAACGAGGAAGTGGTGAACGGCGTCTGCGAGCGCTGCGGCAGCCCCGTGGTCCAGCGCCGCAAGAGCCAGTGGATGCTCAAAATCACCGCCTATGCCGACCGGCTCATCGACGACCTGGATCAGGTGGACTACATCGACCGGGTCAAGACCCAGCAGCGCAACTGGATCGGCCGCAGCCACGGCGCCGAGATCAACTTTGACACCTCCGCCGGCGATCCCCTGACGGTCTACACCACCCGCGCCGACACGCTGTTCGGCGTGACCTACATGGTCATGTCCCCCGAGCACGCCTACATCCAGAAATGGATGGACGCCGGGCTGATCAAAAACGCGGACGAGGTCAAAGCCTATCAGGAGGAAGCCGCCCGCAAGAGCGACTTTGAGCGCACCGAGCTGAACAAGGAAAAGACCGGCGTGCGCATTGACGGCGTGACCGCCACCGACCCGGCCAACGGCGCCCGGGTGCCCATCTTTATCTCGGACTACGTTCTGGCCACCTACGGCACCGGCGCCATCATGGCGGTGCCCGCCCACGACACCCGCGACTGGGAGTTTGCCAAAAAGTTCGGCCTGCCCATCATCGAGGTGGTCCAGGGCAGCACCCCCTCCGACCTGGACAAGGAGGCTTTTACCGACGTGGCCACCGGCACGCTGGTCAATTCCGGCTTCCTCAACGGCCTGTCCGTGGAGGACGCCAAGGAGAAGATGTACCAGTGGCTGGAGGACAACGGCAAGGGCCACAAGCAGGTCAACTTCAAGCTGCGCGACTGGGTGTTCAGCCGCCAGCGCTACTGGGGCGAGCCCATCCCCATGGTCTACTGCGAGAAGTGCGGCTGGCAGCCCATCCCCGAGAGCGAGCTGCCGCTGCGCCTGCCCGAAATCACCGACTTTGAGCCGGGTCCCGACGGCGAAAGCCCGCTGGCCCGCCACACCGAGTGGGTCAACACCACCTGCCCCTGCTGCGGCGGCCCCGCCAAGCGGGAGACCGACACCATGCCCCAGTGGGCCGGTTCGTCCTGGTACTTCCTGCGGTACATGGACCCCCACAACCCCGACGCCATCGCCAGCAAGGAGGCCCTGGAATACTGGGGTCCCGTGGACTGGTACAACGGCGGCATGGAGCACACCACCCTTCACCTGCTTTACAGCCGGTTCTGGCACAAGTTCCTGTATGACATCGGCGCGGTGCCCACGCCGGAGCCGTACCAGAAGCGCACCTCCCACGGCATGATCCTGGGCCTCAACCCCCATGCCTTCGAGAATCTGCCCGACGCCGAGCGCAAGGCCCTGGTGGCGCAGTACGGCAGCGAGAAGGCCGCCCGCGCCCATCTGGTGGAGCAATACGGCGAGATGGCCGAGCACCCCATCGTCAAGATGAGCAAATCCCTGGGCAACGTGGTCAACCCCGACGACGTGGTGAACGAGTACGGCGCCGACACGCTGCGCCTGTACGAGATGTTCATCGGCGACTTTGAGAAAGCCGCCCCCTGGAACACCAGCTCCATCAAGGGCTGCAAGCGGTTCTTGGACCGCATCTGGGCGCTGGGCGACAAGATTGTGCCCGGCGAGGGCTACCGCCCCGCGCTGGAAGCGCTGATCCACCGCACCATCAAGAAGGTGGGCGAGGACATCGACGCCCTCAAGGCCAACACCGCCATTGCCCAGCTGATGATTCTGGTCAACGCGCTGTACGACAACGGCGGCGCCACCCGGGCCGAGTTCGAGATTGTGCTCCAGCTGCTCAACCCCTTTGTTCCCCACATCACCGAGGAACTGTGGCAGCAGATGGGCCACGATGATCAGCTGGCCTACCACCCCTGGCCCCGGTATGACGAGGCCAAGTGCGTGGAGCAGACCATCCAGATCGCCGTGCAGGTCAACGGCAAGGTGAAGGCCCGCATCGATGTGGCCGCCGACATCACCGGCGAGGCCGCCATCGCCGCCGCCAAGGCCGATCCCGCCGTGGCCGAAGCCATTGCGGGCAAGACCGTCGCCAAGGAGATCTACGTCAAAGGCCGCCTGGTCAACATCGCCGTCAAGGGATAATCTTCTATGGCACAGACAGTTCTGGACAATTCCATTTCCACCCGGCAAGCCTCCGCCCCCGCGGGGGCTTTGCCTGTTTCGGGGCTGTTTTGCCGCAGCCTGGCCGCGCTGGCCCGCAGCCCCTGGCTGTGGGCGGGGCTGGCGGCGCTGGCCGCCCTGGGCTACGGCGCGGCGATGGCCGTCCCCGCCGTGGACATGGACGACCTGGCCATTGCAACCTACCAGCAGGGCGGGGAGTTTTTGCGGCAGGGCCGGTTCACCGTCTGGCTGCTTCAGGCGCTGACCGGCATCATGACCTGCCAGCGCTTCTGGCCGGAGTTCTTTTTTGCCCTCAGCCTGCTGGGGGCGGGCGTTGTGCTGGCGGCGGGGTTTTTCACCGCAGCCCGCCGCCCCGCCCACCGGGCCGGGGCGCTGGTTCTGGCCGGGGGGCTGCTGGTCTGGCCCTACCACGGCGAAATCCTCATCTACTCCAACCAGTGCGGCGTGGGGCTGGGCTTTCTGCTCTGCGCCGGGGCGCTGGCCCTGGCGCTGCCCCACCTTCTGGGCGGCTGGCGCCAGGGGCTGCCCGGCGCGGCGGGGGCGGCGGTGCTGCTGGCCTTCGCTTTGGGGCTCTATGAGTCCTTTGCCCCGGTCTGGCTGACGCTGATCTTTGCCGCCCTGCTGCTGGACGCCGCCGCCCGGGACCCCTACACCCGCAGCGCCGGGCAGGCCCTGTGCGCCGCCGTGCGGGGGCTGTGGCCGCTGGCGGCGGGGCTGGTGGTCCGCAAGGGGCTGACCGCCGCCCTGTGCGCCGTCTGCGGCGTGACGGGGGAAAACGGCACCGCCTCCAAAACCATCTTCTGGTTCCGGCGGGACAGTTTGCGGGACGCGCTGATCATCCCGCTGCGGGAATGGCTGACCAACTATGTGGCCACCGCCTTCGGGGTGCCCGCGCTGGCGCTGCTGGCGGCGGCCTGCCTGGGGCTGGTGGTGTGGGCGGCGCGCCGCCACTGCGGCAACGGCAAGACGCTGTTTGCGGCGGGGCTGCTGCTGGCCCAGTTTTCGCTGGGGCTTTTGCAGGGCACCGGGGCGCAGATGGCCCGCACCACCCAGTGCTTTGCGGTGTTTGTGCCCTTTGTGCTCTGGCTGTGGCTGGACCCCGCGCTGGCATCCCCCCGCCGCGTCCGGCAGCGGGGTGCGGCGGTGTGCGCGGCGGCGGTGCTGGCGGTGGAGCTTGTCTCGCTCACCGGCACGCTGCGCTTCAACCGGGACCGCTGGCAGTATGAGGCGGACATCCTCACCGGCACCGCCGCCCGGCTGGACGCTTTGGACCCCGGCGGAACCCTGCCGGTGGCCTTTGCGGGGGAGGTAACGCTCCCCCCCGAGCTGGCGCAGCGGCTGGTCATCCCCCCGTCCAACCCCGCCTACAAGGCAGCTTACCTGATTGCCGCCGTGCTGGGCGGGCCGCAGGGCGAGCTGTACCGCTACGAGAACCCCCAGACACTGGTCATCAACTGGGCGCAGGACGCCTTTGGCGGCAAGGAACAGATGTATCTTCTGATGGAGTACATCGGCCGCCCCTGCACCGCCGTGACCCCCGATCAGCAGGCCGAGGCCAGCGCGCTGGCCGAGACGCTGGAGCCCGGGGTGACGGTGCAGGACGGTTACATACTGGTCAACTTCTGATGGTTGAATCACCAAACGGGAAAGGGGAACCCCCATGCTTATCAGTCTGATTGTCCCCTGTTACAACGAGGAGGAGGCCATGCCCCTCTTTTACAGGGAAGCCAGCCGCGTGGCCGCCGCAATGAAGGCGAGCCACGGCGCGGATTTTGAGTTTATCTTTGTGGACGACGGCTCCAAAGACGGCACCCTGCGGGTGGCGCGGGAGCTGCACGACGCCGACCCCCGGGTGCGGTATGTCTCCTTCAGCCGCAATTTCGGCAAGGAGGCGGGCATCTACGCGGGGCTTCAGGCGGCCCGGGGTGACTATGTGGCCACCATGGACGCCGACCTGCAGGACCCGCCCGCCCTGCTGCCCGAAATGCTGGACGCCCTGCTCACCGGGGACTATGACTGCGCCGCCACCCGGCGCACCACCCGCAAGGGGGAGCCCCGGCTGCGCAGCTGGTTTGCCCGGCTGTTCTACCGCATCATCAACAAAATGTCGGACACCGAGATTGTGGACGGCGCCCGGGATTTCCGCCTGATGAGCCGCCGCATGGTGGACGCCGTGCTGGACATGGCGGAGTACAACCGCTTCTCCAAGGGCATTTTCAGCTGGGTGGGCTTTTCCACCAAGTGGTTTGACTACGAGAACGTGGAGCGGGTGGCCGGCCAGACCAAGTGGAATTTCTGGAGCCTCTTCAAATACTCCATCGAGGGCATTGTGGGCTTTTCCACCACGCCGCTGCTGGTGGCGGCGGCGGCCGGCGTCATCTTCTGTGTGGCGGCCTTCATCGGCATCCTTTTTGTGGTGGTGCGGGCGCTGCTCTTCGGCGATCCCACCGCCGGGTGGCCCAGTCTGGTCTGCATCATCCTGCTGTGCAGCGGCGTGCAGCTGTTCTGCCTGGGCATTGTGGGGGAGTATCTGGCCAAGACCTATCTGGAAGTCAAGCACCGCCCCATCTATCTGACCCGGGAAACCGAACAGGACCGGGATGCCCGCCGCGGCGGAAAGGCGCCCCATGCGTGACATGACCCGGGGCGCCCCGGCGGGCCACATCTGGCGCTACGCGCTGCCGCTGATGCTGGGCAACTGGTTCCAGCTGGCCTACAACGCGGTGGATTCCATCATTGCGGGGCGGTTCATCGGCAAGGACGCGCTGGCGGCAGAGGGCGTGGCCGGGCCGGTGATGAACCTGGTCATTCTGGGCATCACCGGCATCTGCCTGGGCGCCGGGGTGCTGATGAGCGAGTTTTTTGGCGCAAAGGACACCCCGCGCCTGCGCCGGGAGCTGGCCACCACCGTCCTTTTCGGCCTGGGCTTCTGCACACTGCTGGCGGGGGCCGGGATGGCGTTCACGCCGCTCATTTTGCGGGCGCTGGCCGTGCCGCAGGAGATTTTCGGCATCACCGCCGTCTATCTGCGCATCACCTTTGCGGGCGCGCCCTTCACCTGCTTTTACAACGCCCTGGCCGCCGGCTTCAAGAGCGTGGGGGACGCCAAAACCCCGCTGCGCTTTCTGATGTTCTCCTCGGTGCTCAACGCCGTGCTGGACCTCATCTTCATCGGCGGGCTGGGCTTTGGCATTGTCTGTTCCGCCGTCACCACCGTGGTGGCCGAGGCGGTCAGCGCCGCGCTGGCCGGGTGCTGGCTGGTGCGCAGAACGCCGGAGCTCTGCCCCCGCCGGGCGGAATGGCGCATTGACCGCGCCCTGCTGGGCCGCACGCTGCGCTACGGCGGGGTCACCGCCCTGCAGCAGGCGGTGCAGCCCATCGGCAAGGTGCTCATCCAGGGCCGGGTCAACGCCCTGGGCGTGGAGGTTATCGCGGCCTTCAACGCCGTGACCCGCATCGATGATTTCGCCTTCACCCCCGAACAGAGCATCGCCCAGGCCATCACCACCTATCTGGCCCAGAACCGCGGCGCGGGAAAACGGGAGCGCATTTCCCGCGGCTTTGCGGTGGGGCTGGGCATGGAGTTTTGCTACTGGGTGGTGATCGGCACCCTGGTGGGGCTGTTCAAAACGCCGCTGGCCGCCCTGTTCGTCACCGGCGAGGGCGCCGCCCGGGTGGTGGCGCTGGCCAGCCAGTATCTGGGCACCATGGCGGTGTTCTATCTGCTGCCCGCCATGACCAACGGCTTCCAGGGCTATTACCGCGGCATGGGGCGGATGTCCATGACGCTGCTGGGCACCTTCACCCAGACGTCGCTGCGGGTGATTTTCACCTGCCTGCTGGCGCCCCGGTACGGCATCTACGGCATCTCCTTTGCCTGCGCCATCGGCTGGACCGTCATGCTCTGCATCGAGGTCCCCTGCTATTTCCTGACCCGCAGACAGGACCTGGACAAAATCCGGGATTGCACAAAAAAACCGGCCGGTGTATAATCAGACCAATATCTGTGTGAAGTGAAAGGGTGGTTTCCATGAAACGCGAATTCATTGCCCAGTACAGCCAGTGCCTGCAAAGGGGGATGCACCTGCTGGTCTACGGCCACGACGGCGTGCCGGTGCTGGCCTTCCCCTGCCAGGACGGTATGTGCAACAACTGGGAGAGCTTTGATATGCCCAATACCCTCAGCGATTACATCGAGAGCGGCCGCATTCAGCTCTTCTGCGTGGACACGGTGGACACCGAGAGCTGGTCCGACACCTATGGCGACCCGGCCCACCGCGCCTGGGTGCAGGAGCAGTACTACCACTACATTGTGGACGAGGTGGTGCCGCTGATCCACAGCATGAACCCCACCCATTACCTGCCGCTGGTCACCGGGTTCAGCCTGGGGGCCACCCATGCGGCCATTGTGTTTTTCCGCCGCCCCGACCTGTTCGCCGGTCTGCTGGGCCAGTCGGGCTGTTACAGCGCCCAGTTCTTCTGGAATGGCTGGTGCAACGATCTGGTGTACAACAATTCCCCGCTGGATTTTCTGCCCAATATGCCCGCCGACCACCCCTACATTGAGCTGTACAACCAGCGCAAGATCATTCTGTGCGTGGGCCAGGGCCGCTGGGAGGGCGAATGTCTGAACACCACCCGCGCCATGCGGGAGGTGCTGGCCGCCAAGGGCATCCACGCCTGGGTGGACCTGTGGGGCTACGATGTGGACCACGACTGGCCCTGGTGGAAAAAACAGATCCGCTATTTCCTGCCCTACCTGCTGGACAATTAACGCCGGACACACAAATGCCGCCCTGCCTTTTGACAGACAGGGCGGTTTTCTTTTATTCTTCCGGTTCCACGGCGGTGACGGTCAGGGTTGTGCCGTCCACCGTAAAGCGGACGCGCAGCCCGGCAAAGCTCAGGCCGTACACCCGGTCCGGGTCGTGCTGGTAGCTGGGGCGGGGGTCGCTGCGCAGCACGCCCGCCAGGGCGGCGCGGCGGGACGCGGGCACCTTTTCCAGCAACTCGGGCGGGAAGCGCACCGTCAGGGCGTAGTCCTTTGTGGTATCGGTAAAGCCGCCCACCGCGTCGGGGCGGGCGTCCACATAGGGCAGGTAGGGCTTGATGTCATAGATGGGGGTGCCGTCCATCAGGTCGGCGCCCGCCACCGTCAGCACCGGGCCCTGGGGCGTATGGGCGTCCAGCCCCACCAGCCGCACGCAGGAAAGCCCCAGCGCGTTGGGCCGGAAGGGGCTGCGGGTGGCAAACACCCCCATGCGGGTGTTGCCCCCCAGCCGGGGCGGGCGCACCGTGGGCCGCCAGTTGGCCCCGTCCTGCCCGGCGTCCACCACGGCGGAAAACTGCCAGATTAGCCACAGATGGCTGTAGGTTTCCAGCCCGCGCACCGCGTCGGCGCTGCGGAACGCCGGCTCAAAGACAATGCGGGCCCGCAGCTCCTCCACCAGACCGCTCTGGCGGGGGATGCCGAATTTTTCCGGGAAATCGTTCTGGATATGGGCGATGGGGGTCAGGGTGTAGGTTTCAGGCATATCAGGACCGTCCAAACAGTTTCTGCATCAGGGTTTTGGGCTTTTGGGCCTCCCCGGCCAGGCGGAGATAATAGTTCCAATCCCCCTCATAGATGGTTCCCCAGCAGCTGCGGTTGCGGCGCAGGTGGGGGCCTTTGGCAAAAATGCCGCAGAGGAACTGCCCGCAGGGCGCATCCGTGACGTAGCGCTGCGCCCGGGACCCACCGCCGGGGGCCAGGATGGGCGCATGGCACAGCGCCAGATAGGCGTCCCGGTCCCGGTCAACGGCGTCGATGGCGGCGATGAGGGCGTCGGTGTCGGGGTAGTCGTCGGCGCACAGGAAGGCGTCGGGGTTGAACTCCTGCTTGACCAGCGGGTCGCCCCAGTAGATGGGCACGGTACCCGCCGCAAAGGCGTCCACAATCTTCTCGGTGCAGTAGCCGGGGCCGCGGCTGTTCTCGTAGGCGATGGAAAACTTATAGGCTTTCTGGAAGGCCAGCTTGTCGGCCACCGGCCCGCCGATGTTGTTTTTGTAGCCGCCGCCGCTGTCCACCGGGCGGTGGGCGTTGAGGGCCTCGAAAAATTCGTTGCGCTCTGTGGAGAAATCGTTGCTCACCACAAAGTTGCAGAACTTTTTGCGGGACAGAAATTCGGCGTCGGGCAGGGTGTGCTTGGCCAGCGCCGGCGCCCAGGTGTCCCGCATGGCGTAGAGCGGCAGCCGCAGATACCGCCCGTCGTAGTCCAGCAGCGCAAAGCCCATGGCGTAGTCATACAGGTTGAGGTCGGGCCAGCTGTCCTCGCCGGAAAACTGGATGCGGCAGCAGTCATAGCGGAGAAAGTCATGGCCGAAGGTGCCGCAGAGCACAAAATCCGGGCGGTCCTGCGGCGAGGCGCAGAACTCGATGGTCCACCCGGCATGGGCGATGGCCCGGGTCAGATAGTTGTCCCTTGGGTCCCAGTCCGGCGCAAGGTCGCACAGCGCCAGGCGGACGGTGTTTTCGGCCATCTCAGGCTTCCCCTTTTTGCCGCAGAAGGGCATATTTCAGCACGGCGGCCACCGTCTTGCTGTCCCGGATTTTGTCGGTCATCACCAGGTCCAGGACCTCCTCAAAGGGCATGAGGGTGACGTCCAGGAACTCCCCCTCGTCCAGGTGCTGGGCGGCGGCGTGCAGGCCGGTGGCGGCCCAGATATAAATCTTTTCGCTGTCATAGCCCACGGTGGGATAGAGCACGCCCAGGTTGAGGAACCGGTCGGCGGTGACGCCGCACTCCTCGCTCAGCTCCCGCTTGGCGGCCTCGAAGGGGTCCTCCCCGGCTTCCAGCTTGCCGGCGGGCAGCTCCCACAGCTCCTCCTCCAGCGCGTAGCGGTACTGGCGCACCAGATACACCTTGTCGTCGTCGGTGACGGCCAGCACGCAGGCGCCGCCGTGATGGTGTACAATCTCCCGCATACTGGTCCCGCCGTTTTCCAGCTCCACCTTATCCAGCGTGACACGGATCACATGGCCATTGAACATTTCCCGGGATTCCAGCGTTTTTTCGGTATGAGGCATACAGGGCAGCTCCTTTTCCTTATTTAAATTGTCGGCAGTCAGCGCCGCGGATGGTTCTGATTCCCATTGTAAAGCGCCGGAAAGCCGGTGTCAAGCCGCAATGCCAAATGATGGAACAATCTTTCCCGTTTTGTGGGGATTGTTCCCTATTTTGTGCGGCACAGGGCGGGAAAACTGTGCTAAAGTCCCAAAAAACGCCCCGCAAAATCGGGAACGGGCGGCGCGTTTGAGCAAAATGGTCAAATTGCACACAACAAACGGAAATTTTTGTGCAACATTCTAACCAAATAGGCTTTACTATCGGTACCCTTTTTTGGTAAAATAGGCTTAAGCAAGAGTGCCTTTTTAAGGGGGACCGTGTGCCCCGCAAAAGGTACCGGCCTGCAAGCCTCTCGCCGCAGCCCGCGGTGCGGGTGAGCAGGTGCTAATTTAAAGGGGAGTGTCCCTCCGGCACTCCCTCAGTAAACGGAGGAAGAAAAATGCCAAGAGCAAAACAGTCCATGGATGGCAATACCGCGGCTGCGCATGTTGCTTATGCGTTTACCGATGTGGCTGCCATCTACCCGATTACGCCCTCCAGCCCGATGGCCGACACTGTTGACCAGTGGAGCGCCGCCGGCCGGAAGAACATTTTCGGGAACCAGGTCAAGGTCGTTGAGATGGAGTCCGAGGCTGGCGCCGCCGGCGCCGTCCACGGCTCCCTGGGCACGGGCGCCATCACAACCACCTTCACCGCTTCCCAGGGCCTGCTGCTGATGATCCCCAATATGTACAAGATCGCCGCCGAGCAGCTGCCCTGCGTCTTTGACGTGTCTGCCCGTACCGTCGCCACCCAGTCCCTGAACATCTTCGGCGACCACAGCGACGTTTACGCCACCCGCCAGACCGGCTTTGCCATGCTGGCCGAGTCCAACCCCCAGGAAGTCATGGATCTGAGCCCTGTCGCTCACCTGTCTGCCATCGAGGGCCGCGTTCCCTTTGTCAACTTCTTTGACGGCTTCCGTACCTCCCACGAGATCCAGAAGATCGAAAAGTGGGATTACGAGGATCTGAAGGAAATGTGCAACATGGAGGCTGTGGAGAAGTTCCGCGCCGAGGCACTGAATCCTGAGCATCCCAAGATGCGCGGTTCCCACGAGAACGGCGACGTCTTCTTCCAGCATCGTGAGGCCTGCAACTCCGCCTATGACGCTCTGCCCGCCGTGGTCGAGAAGTACATGGCCAAGATCAACGAAAAGCTGGGCACCAACTACGACCTGTTCAACTTCTACGGCGCTCCCGATGCCGAGCGCGTCATCATCGCGATGGGCTCCATCTGCGACGTGGCCGAGGAAGTTGTTGACTACCTGACCGCCAAGGGCGAGAAGGTCGGCCTGATCCTGGTCCGTCTGTACCGTCCCTGGGTCTCCAGCGCCCTGCTGAAGGTCCTGCCCAAGACCACCAAGAAGATCGCCGTTCTGGACCGCACCAAGGAGCCCGGCTCCCTGGGCGAGCCTTTGTACCTGGATGTCGCCGCCACCCTGCGTGAGGCCGGCCTCAACGACATCGTGCTGACCGGCGGCCGCTACGGCCTGGGCTCCAAGGACACCCCGCCGTCCAGCGTCTTTGCTGTGTACACCGAGCTGGCCAAGGACGATCCCAAGCCCCGGTTCACCATCGGCATCACCGATGACGTGACCAACCTGAGCCTGCCCGAGGTCAAGCCCGCGCCCATCACCTCCGCCCCCGGCACCAAGGAGTGCAAGTTCTGGGGTCTGGGCGGTGACGGCACCGTCGGCGCCAACAAGAACTCCACCAAGATCATCGGCGACCATACCGACAAGTACATTCAGGCGTACTTCCAGTATGACTCCAAGAAGACCGGCGGTGTGACCATCAGCCATCTGCGTTTCGGCGACAAGCCCATTCGCAGCCCCTACTACATCAACCAGGCTGACTTTGTTGCCTGCCACAACCCCGCTTACCTGCACATGGGCATGAAGATGGTCCAGGACGTCAAGCCCGGCGGCGTCTTCATGATCAACTGCCAGTGGACCGACGAGGAGCTGGATCAGCACCTGAACGCCGCTGACAAGAAGTACATCGCTGACAACAACATTCAGCTGTACACCATCAACGCCATCGACAAGGCCATCGAAATCGGCATGGGCAAGCGCACCAACACCATCCTGCAGTCCGCCTTCTTCAAGCTGGCTGACGTCATGCCCATCGACGAGGCCGTCGGCTACATGAAGGAAGCCGCCAAGAAGAGCTACGGCAAGAAGGGTGACGCCGTTGTCCAGATGAACTGGAAGGCCATCGACGCCGGCCTGGAGGCTGTGCATAAGGTCGAGGTTCCCGCTTCCTGGTCCAACCCCGCTCCCGACGCCCCCGCCAAGGAGCTGAAGGGTCCCGCCCCGCTGGTCAAGCAGATCCGCGAGGTCATGGAGCCCATCGCCCGTATGGACGGCGACAGCCTGCCGGTTTCCGCCTTTGCCGCCAACGCCAACGGCGAGTGGGAGCAGGGCGCTTCCGCCTACGAGAAGCGCGGTACCGCTGTCATGGTTCCCGAGTGGGACCCCAGCAAGTGCATTCAGTGCAACCAGTGCGCCTTTGTGTGCTCTCATGCCACCATCCGTCCCTTCTGCCTGACCGCCGACGAGGCTGCCGCTGCGCCCGCTTCCACCAAGCTGGCGGACACCAAGCCCAAGGCCAGCGAGTACAAGTACACCATGGCGGTGTCTCCTCTGGACTGCATGGGCTGCGGCGAGTGTGTCACCGTCTGCCCGACCAAGGCCATCGAGATGAAGCCCCAGGCCTCCCAGAGCGAGCAGCAGGCTGCGTTCGACTACTGTGTCGAGAACATCCGCAAGAAGGACAACATCCCCGGCGTGGTTTCCGAAGTTTCCGTCAAGGGTTCTCAGTTCAACCAGCCGCTGCTTGAGTTCTCCGGCTCCTGCGCCGGCTGTGCCGAGACCTCCTATGCCCGCCTGATCACCCAGCTGTTTGGCGAGAAGATGTTCATCTCCAACGCCACCGGCTGCTCCTCCATCTGGGGCGGCACCGCTTCCATCAGCCCCTACACCACCAACAAGGAGTCCGGCCATGGCCCCGCCTGGATCAACTCCCTGTTCGAGGACAACGCCGAGCACGGCCTGGGCATGCAGATCGGCTACGAGACCGTTCGTGAGAACCTGATCGCCAAGGTTGAGGCCCTGAAGGGCAACAACGCCGAGCTGGATGCGGTCATCGACAAGTACCTGGAGACCAAGAACAACACCAAGGCCAACGACCAGCCCGCCAAGGACCTGATCGCTGCGCTGGAAGCCTGCGGCTGCGACGCCTCCAAGGAGATCCTGAAGGACAAGCAGTTCCTGGCCAAGAAGAGCTTCTGGATCTTCGGCGGCGACGGCTGGGCCTACGACATCGGCTACGGCGGACTGGATCACGTCCTGGCTGCCGGCCGTGACGTCAACGTGATGGTCTTCGACACCGAGATGTACTCCAACACCGGCGGACAGGCTTCCAAGGCCTCCAACATCGGCGAGGTCTGCCAGTTCGCTGCTGCCGGCAAGGAGATCAGCAAGAAGAGCCTGGCCGAGATCTGCATGACCTACGGCTACATCTACGTTGCTCAGATCGCTCTGGGCGCCAACATGGCCCAGGCCGTCAAGGCCATTGCCGAGGCCGAGGCTTATCCCGGCCCCTCCATCATCATCGGCTACGCGCCCTGCGAGCTGCATGGTGTCAAGGGCGGCATGACCAACTGCCAGAACGAGATGAAGAAGGCCGTCGAGGCTGGCTACTGGAACCTGTTCACCTTCAACCCCGCTCTGAAGGCCGAGGGCAAGAATCCCTTCACCCTGACCTCCAAGGCTGGCAACATGGAGAAGTATCAGGACTTCCTGGCCAACGAGACCCGTTACAGCCGCCTGAGCCGCGCCTTCCCGGATCGCGCCAAGGAGCTGTTCGAGAAGAACCAGAAGGCCGCCGAGGACCGTTACGAGCACCTGACCAAGCTGGTCGAGCTGTACAAGTAATGGTTTTGCGGCACGCCGCCTGAGCGTTCCCGAAATGCCTGAAATGTAAGACCGCCCCCGCACTGTTGTGCGGGGGCGGTTTGTTGTTGGCGGGGCGTACTTTTTGTCCGCCCGGCGCGCAAGGCGCGCCGGGCAAAGGGCGCGGCGGGGGGCTTCCCGGCCCGCAACAGCGGGCGTTGCGGCGGGGGATGGAGAGGTCTCTTTTTGCGGTAGCGGGGAACACGCCGCGTTCCGGGGCGGACGGGGACTCAGTCCAGGAGTTCCACCTCGGTATACCGGGTGACATCCTCCACCGGGGCCACGGCGCGCACATAATTGTTATTTTTGTAGAAGTTTATCAGCATCTGCCCGTCCGGCGCCAGACTTTCGACTAGGATGGGGGTGATCCCGTCAGGCGCCGTCAGATCTATGATCTGCCCGGTGGCCAAATCTACCAGACGGTTGTCCTTCGCGACGGTTCCGGCGGCGTTCCAGCCGCAGAACTGGACCCAGGTTCCCCCGATCTTTGTCATCCACCAGCTTGCGTAGTCTTCCATGGTAAGGCCCAAAAGGGACCGGGTGACGTCCTGCTTTTCGCCGCTGTCCAGGTTCATCATGACATATCCGTTGTTCCCGTCGGGACCCCGGTATTCCATCAGCAGTTGATTGTCCGCCCGTGTGACTGCGCTGTAAGCGCCTTCGATGGCTCTGTCTTGCGGGTAGCGCAGCAGCTCCCGGGACTGGCCGGTGACGGGGTCATACAGTTCAATGGTGAGCCAGACCCTCTCCTGGGGGGCATCGGTGCGGTTCATCGTATTGATGTCCCGTTGGGGCCTCAGGATCAGCCGGCCGCCGTAGCTCCCGTAAATGGCGCACGTTTCGGGAATGCGGCAGCTTTGGCAGCTTCCGTCGGCGGGGTTTATCTGGACCCACCGGTTCCAGTCCTCCCTTCGGCCGCTCAGATGGGTATACAGGCAGGTCCCGTCGGTGAACAGCTGGTCGTACATCTCGTTTTGGGGGAACTCCGCTACGGTGGTCACCGTTTGGCCGTCGGTGGTCAGCACCCGGCTGCCCCGCGTCATGGCCAGGAACCACAGGCGGGCCAGCTTGACATCCAGCTCGGTGTATTCCGGCAGCGCCTCGCTGTACAGCTCATAGGGCACGCCGCTCTGCTCGGCCAGATAGCGGCCGATGATCTCCTCGCCATCCATGGCGTCCACCATCGGTACCGTCAGGCTGCTCTGGTTCGACCCCGAGACAGCCACCAGCACCCGGCCGTCGATGACGCAGACCTCGGTCCAGTTTTGGGGCATCCACGCCGGGCAGTCGGGGTCACTGTGGGTGCAGCCCGGCACCGTGCAGTAGGGCGCGGCGGTGGCGGTGGCATAGTCCACCCGCATCAACACACTGTACGCCTGGTTCACCACCCCGTCGCTGTTCGGGTCAAACCGGTTCTCGATATAGTAGCAGCCCTCGCCGTCGCCGTCGCAGGCCGGCAGGGTGTCGGGCAGTGCGCCGATGGTGTTGTCCGCCGCCAGATTTTCCGGCATCTCAAAGCAGGGCATCCAGGTCAGGTCCATCCGGTAATAGGGGCGCCCCCTGTATGCGTCCCAGTTCCCGGCCACCGCGGAGGAGCAGGTGATCAGGGTCTGGCCCCGGGCGCTGTACAGGCCCTGGCCCTCATAGCCGGTGCCCACCGGGTCGGCCCAGTCGCCCAGATCGTCCAGCCCCTCCCAGGTCACCCAGCGGCGGGCGGCCTCCGGGGGGTCCAACGGCGGCTCTGCGGCGGCCTGCGCATCCTCCCCGGTCAGCACGGGCTGGTCCTGTGCGGCGGCCTCGCCGTCCCCGCTCTGCTCCGACGGTTCTGGCCCCACAATGTACAGCGAGAGCAGTTTTTCGGTCTGGGGGTCCATGACCAGGCTCATCTCGGGAAGCTCATAGTAATTGTCGTCTGCGTAACTAAAGGCCGCGTGGGGATACCGGTTCACCGTGATCAGCCCCAGGGAGTCGGTCGTATAATACGTCCGGGAGTCATACAACGCGATGTCGTCCACCGCAATGTGGTACCACTCGTCGGGCAGAACGCCGCTGGCGTTCATCTCCCCCAACAGGTTGATCACCGACCGGGTCAGGGAGGAACCGGCCTCGTTGTTTCTGCCCCAGGAGGAACTTCCGGCATAAACGCCCTGGTCATTCCTTGTGAGGTTCAGGTTCCCGTAGGTTTCGGTTTCCCAGCCTTTGGTACGGTCCCGGAGCTGGCGCAGCAAAAGAAAATCCTCCAGATCCGTCTGGCGGGAGGCGTAGGGCTGTTCCACCGCCCCGGCCCGGCCAAACAGCTCCTGGTCACCGGCGCGCAGCAGCGCCACGGGCAGGCAGGCCAGCACCAGCACGGCGGCGGCACACAGGGCAATCAGGCATTTTCCCCGCTTTGTGGTTTTCACGGCTGTTCCTCCTTTTGGGGCGCCAGCGCCAGTGTGACGGTGACGGCGGTGCCCTCGCCCTCGGTGCTGGCCAGCGTCAGGGTGCCGCCGTGGGCCGCGGCGATTTTGCCGCAGAGCGCCAGCCCCAGGCCGCTGCCGCCCTGGCGGCGGGCGCGGGATTTGTCCACCATGTAAAAGGGCTCGGTGACCCGGTCCAGCTGATCGGCGGGGATGCCCCGGCCGTGGTCCTTGACCGTGACGGCCAGCCGGTTTCCGTCCGCCGGCGCGGTGCGGATGGCAATGCCCTGGTCGGGGCCGCTGGCCTTGGCGGCATTGGTGAGCAGGTTGAGGAACAGGTCGGTGAGCAGGTCGGCGTCCCCCAGAACCACCGCGCCGCACAGCGGGCAGTCCACCCGGCGGCCGTCCAGAGCGGGCCGGGCGGCCCCGATGGCCCCGGCCAGCACCCGGTCCAGCTCCACCGGCGCCAGCGCGACGGCGCTCTCGTCCAGGCCCATGAGCTGCAGCAGCTTACCGCTCAGCGATTCCAGCCGCCGGGCCTCGTGGAAGATGGCCCCTGCGGCCTCCCGCTGCTCCAGGGGGTCGGGCTGCATGGTGCGCAGTAGGTCGGCGTAGCCGATGATGCCGGTCATGGGGGTTTTGAGCTCATGGGTGAAGGCCCCCACAAAATCATCCCGCTGCTGAACCGAAAGCTCCAGCGCGGCCACCTTGTCCTGCACGGCGGCGGCCATGCGGTCAAACCCGTCGCTGAGCACCCCGATCTCGTCCCCGGTGCGGACGTTGGTGCGCAGGGCGTAATCCCCCGCCGCAATGCGCTCGCTGGCAGCGGTCAGATCGGCCAGGGGCCGGGTCAGGCGGCAGCTGAGGAACCAGACCACCACGGCGGCGGCCAGCAGCACGGCGGCTTCCAGCACCAGGAAACGGTTCAAACTCTGCTCCCGCTCGGTGAAGATCTGGGTCACATCAAAGGCGGAATCCAGCGTCATACCGCCCAAAAGCTCGCTGTGGTAGCAGCGCAGCACCCTGCCGTCCAGCCGGGTCACAAGGCTCTGGCCGTCCCCCAGCGCGGCGAGGGCGGCGGCTTCGGGCATGGCGTCGCCGCCGGTGCACAGCAGCTCCCCGCTGCGCGTCAGGCGGAAGCTGCACGCCTGCTCCTGCAGCCGGGCGCCGGCCCAGAAGGCGGTGCCGGTCTCCTCGCCCTGGCCGCTGGCGTCCAGATAGCGGTCCTCCACCACGCCGCAGAGCATGGCGTGAATCCTCTGTTCCTGCTGCGCGGCGTTGTTCATCCGGTCCCGGAAGCTGCCGTCCACCAGCACATAGCCGCCGATGGAAAAGAAGGCCGCCAGCACCAGCAGCATCATGCAGACAATTTTCTGGGAGAATTTCATGGCGTTTTTCCTTCCGTCACTCCGCCTTCAGGCGGTATCCCACACGGTAAACGGTCTCGATCTTGTCGCCCCAGTTGAGCTTTTTGCGCAGGCGCTGGATGTGCAGGTCCAGCGTGCGGCTGTCCAGCAGCTCGCCGCCCCACACCCGCTCGTAGAGCACATCCCGGTAGAGCGCCGCGCCCCGGTTGCGCATGAGCTGTTCCAGCAGCGAAAATTCCCGGGGGGTCAGCTCGATGAACCGGTCGTTCTGCTTCACGGTGCGGGCCACCACATCCATGGTCACGTCAAAGGCGGACAGCGTCTGCCCGCCCCGGCCGGTGCGGCGCAGCACCGCCTCCACCCGGGCCATCAGCTCGTCAATCTCAAAGGGCTTGACAATGTAGTCGTCGGCGCCCAGCCGCAGCCCCTTCACCCGATCCTTTGTGGAACCCTTCGCGGTCAGAAAGATGACCGGCACCCCCATGGGCCGCAGATAGTCCAGCAGGTCATACCCGTCCAGGCCGGGCAGCATGATGTCCAGCAGCGCCAGGTCAAAGTCCCGCTTCTCGATGAGGTCCGCCGCCGCCGCGCCGTCGTACGCCGCCGTGCAGTGGTATCCCGCACGGCGCAGGCTGGCGCAGATCAGGCGGGAGATGGTCTCCTCGTCCTCCACAACCAGAATCTGATTCATTCCGGCAACCCTCCTGTTTTCTCCCATCGTAGCAGCCGAATGTCACAAACTTGTATCAGACGGCGGCCACATAGTAATTTCCGTCCTCTGCGCGGCGGAAGGCGACGCCGAACACCTGCTCCGCCGCCCGGCTGGCAAAAACCGCGTCGGGGGTGCCCTCGGCGAACAGGCGTCCGCCCTGCATCAGGATCATGTGGTCGGCATACCGCAATGCCTGGGGCACGTCGTGGAGCACCAGAACCATGGTGCGCCCGGCGTCGGCCAGCGTGCGGCACAGGGCCAGAAATTCCAGCTGGGCGGCAATGTCCAGCCCGGCGGTGGGCTCGTCCAGCAGCAGCACATCCCCCTGCTGGGCCAGCGCCATGGCCAGATAGGCCCGCTGCCGCTGCCCGCCGGACAGGGTGCGCAGGTCCCGCCCAGCCAGCTCCGCCGCGCCCGCTTGCCGCAGCGCATCGGCCACCGCCTGCCGGTCCCGGGCGGTCATCTGGCGGGAAAGCCCCAGGTGGGGGAACCGCCCGTGGGCGGCCAGCGCCCCCACCGTGATGCCCGGCACCGGACGGCTCTGGGGCAGAAAGGCCACCTTGCGGGCAAATTCCCTGCGGCCATAATGGTCCAGGGGCCGGCCTTCCAGCCGCACGGCGCCGCCGGTGGGTCTGATCTGCCGGGCCAGCACCCGCAGCAGGGTGGTTTTGCCGCAGCCGTTGGGGCCAAGGATCACCGTCACGGCGCCCGCCGGAACCGTCAGGCTCACCCCCTGCAAAATGGATTGCCCGCCATAGCCGGCGGTCAGGCCGTTCACTTCAATCATACACCCGCCCCCGTTTGCGTCCCAGCAGCAGATAGAGGAAAAAGACCCCACCGATCACGTTGAGCAGGATTCCCACCGGCAGCTCATAGGGGGCAAAGAGGGTGCGGGCCGCCGTGTCGCACACCAGCAGGAAGATGGCCCCCAGCAGCGCGCAGGCGGGCAGCAGAACCCGGTGGTCCACCCCCACCAGCCGCCGGGCGATGTGGGGCACCAGCAGCCCCACAAAGCTGATCAGCCCCGCAAAGCTCACCGCCGCCCCCGCCAACAGGGCCGCCGCCAAAATGGACGCCAGCCGGGTGCGCCCCACCGGCAGGCCCAGCGAAACCGCCGTCTGCTCCCCCAGGGCCAGAATGTTCAGCTCGGGCGCCAGAAAGAGCGCCAGAACCCCCCCGGCCGCCAGGTAGGGCAGGGCGCTGCCCACCGCCGTCAGGCTGACGCCGGACAGCCCGCCGATGAGGAAGCCGTCGGCGCCGGTGACGCCCTCGGGGAAGAGCAGACGCATCGTGTTGACCCCGGCGGTGAGGATGCCGCTCACCGCCAGGCCCGCCAGAACCAGCGTGGTGCGGGCCAGCCCCGCCCGCAGCGCCAGAAGATAGATGAGCAGCGCCGTGACCAGCGCCCCCGCAAAGGCCGCCCCCGGCACCGCCCGCTGGGGCAGCAGCACCCCGGCCAGCAGGGCAAAAAACCCCGCCCCGGCGTTGACGCCGATGACGTTGGGGCTGGCCATGGCGTTGTTGAGCACCGCCTGGAGCAGCGCCCCCGCCACCGCCATGGCCGCGCCGCAGCAAAGCCCCGCCGCCATGCGGGGCAGCCGGACATAGAGCACAATGCGCCGCACCGGATCGGCGGGGTCCCCGGCGCGCAGCGCCGCCAGCAGCCGGGGCAGCGCCACCCCCTGGCTGCCCACGCAGAGGCTGAGCGCCATCGCCCCCAACGTCAGCACTGCCAGCGCCGCAAGGACCAGCCGGTTCTGTCTTTTGTCTTTCATAACAGGTTTCCTTTTTCGTTTTCTTTCTATTGTACCCTGCCGGTCAAGGTCTGGCAATGTTCGCCAAAA
This sequence comes from bacterium, assembly GCA_004561545.1. Taxonomy (GTDB): domain Bacteria; phylum Bacillota; class Clostridia; order Oscillospirales; family Ruminococcaceae; genus Gemmiger. The sequence continues at coordinate 42,907 of SFVK01000005.1, read as the reverse complement.
AAATTTGCAAAAGGGCTTGACTTTGCTCATTTAATGCGTTAAAGTAAACCCAACAGAACACCAAACCGTTGAGGCGGAGATAACGGCGCGCAGGACCCCACAGAGAGCCCCAAAGGCGGCGAACCTGGGTGGCACCGCGGGTGAAGTTTCATTCGTCCCCGGCAGAATCACAAGGATTCTGCCGGGGGCGTTTTTGTTTTGTCTGCCGGCACGCCCCGCCTTTGGGGCGCCGTTCCGATTCATCCCGGCCCCGCCGGGGCCGCAGATGCGCAAACACCTTATCACCATCACGAAAGAGGGAGTGTATCATGATTCAGCAAGCCATCGCAAAGATTGTGGACAAGCAGGACCTGAGCTATGACGAGGCCTACGCCGTCATGAGCGAGATCATGAACGGCGAGACCACCCAGACCCAGAACGCGGCGTTTTTGGCGGCGCTGTCCACCAAGAGCACCAAGGCGGAGACCATTGACGAGATCAGCGGCTGCGCCGCCGCCATGCGGGAACGGGCCATTCCGGTGGCCCACCCCGGCATGGAGGTGCTGGAGATTGTGGGGACCGGCGGCGACGGCGCCCACAGTTTCAACATTTCCACCACCTCGGCCCTTTGTGCTGGCGGGCGGGCTTTCGCCCCGTAACGTGGCCGACGCCATCCGGCTGGCCCATCCCTTTGGGGTGGACACCAGCTCGGGCATCGAGACCGACGGCCGCAAGGACCCCGCCAAGATGGCGGCCTTCGCCGCGGCGGTCCGCCAATTTCCATAACAGACAAGGAGGCAGTCGCCATGACCAACCCCAACGGACGCTTTGGCATCCATGGCGGGCAGTACATCCCCGAGACGCTGATGAACGCCGTCATTGAGCTGGAGCAGGCCTACAACCATTATAAGGACGACCCCGAATTCAACGCCGAGCTGACCCGGCTGCTCAACGACTACGCCAACCGTCCCAGCCGGGCTGTACTATGCCGAAAAGATGACCCGGGACCTGGGCGGCGCAAAGATTTATCTGAAGCGGGAGGACCTGAACCACACGGGCGCCCACAAAATCAACAACGTTCTGGGCCAGGCGCTGCTGGCCAAAAAGATGGGCAAGACCCGCCTGATTGCCGAGACAGGCGCCGGGCAGCACGGCGTGGCCACCGCCACCGCCGCCGAGGTTGGCATGGACGGCCTGATTCTGCCCGACATCCCCTTTGAGGAAAAAGAGGAATTTGACGGCCTGTGCAAACTGTACGGTCTGGACCTCATCAGCCTGATCGCCCCCCCGCCGTCCGCCCACCGCCCACGCCCCCCAAAAAAGGAGCCGCGCTCCCCCCTTACTCTAAGAAAAGAGGAACGCGGCTCCCAAATTTTTCTGGAAAACTCCCTGAGTTACTTCTGCTTTTTCTCCTCATCCAGCTTGTCCAGCAGATCCCAAACACCCAGCATATACTGAATGCCCAGCGCACGGTCATACTTGCCGTAGCCGGGACGGCAGGTGCCGGGGCCTTCCTCCCAGAGCTGACGGCCGTGGTCGGGGCGGATGTAGCCCTCCCAGCCGGCGTCGTGGTAGGCGCGCAGCACATCGATGATGCCGGTCTCGCCGCAGCAGTCGCGGTGGGCGGCCTCACTGAAATCGCCGTTCTCGAAGTGGTGGATGTTGCGGATGTGGGCAAAGGCAATGCGGTCCGCGTGCTTGCGCACGATGTCGGCGCAGTTGTTGGCGGGGTTGGCATTGAGGGACCCGGTGCAGAGCGTCAGGCAGTTGTAGGGGTTGTCCACCGTGGTCAGCAGCTTGTTGCAGGCGGCCTCGTCCACCATCAGGCGGGGCAGACCAAAGATGTCCCATGGCGGATCGTCCATGTGGATGGCCATCTTGATGTCGCACTCCTCGCAGGTGGGCATAATGGCGTTGAGGAAGTAGAACAGGTTGTCCCACAGCTTGTCCTTGGTGACGGGGGCGTAGGCCTTGAACAGCTCGTCCAGCTTGGCCATGCGCTCCGGCTCCCAGCCGGGGAAGGTCATGTTGTACTTCTCGGTAAAGCTGAGAATGTACTCCGCCATGGACTTGTAGTCCTCCTTGATGGCGGCCTTCTCGTAGAACAGGGCGGTGGAACCGTCGCCCACGGGATGGAACAGGTCGGTGCGGGTCCAGTCAAAGATGGGCATGAAGTTGTAGCAGATGACCTTCACGCCAAACTGGGACAGGTTGCGGATGCACTGCTTGTAGTTCTCGATGAGGGCGTCGCGGGTGGGCAGACCGATCTTGATGTCGTCATGGACGTTGACGGACTCCACCACCTCGGCGTTGAAGCCGGCGGCCTGGATCTGCTCCACGACGGGACGGATCTCCTCCACCTCCCAGACTTCGCCGGGCATCTTGTTGTGCAGTGCCCACACGATGGTGGAAACGCCGGGGATCTGTTTGATGTCGCCGAGCGTGACGGGGTCGTTGCCCTCGCCATACCAGCGCCAGCCCATTTGCATTGGCATATTGTTATCCTCCTTGCATCATATTTCAAAGGGGCAGCCGGCTGCCCCGGGGGGTACGGGTTGGGATCAGGCCAGGGCCTCGTGCAGGGTCTTGCGGACGGCGCCGGGTCCGGCCAGCTCGGCCACAAAGAACTTCTCGATCTTGTCGGCCAGAACGGTGGAGGTCAGGTCCACGCCAAAGATGGAGGCGTTCGCCAGGATTTCCTTCAGCTGGCCGTGGTAGGTCTCGGGCTTGCCCACCTCGATGCCGGCGAGCTTGGCCTGCAGGTCGTCCTTCAGGGGATCGGCGGAGACTTCCATGGCGCTGCCGTTGTCATCCACGGCCAGCAGGTAGCGCAGCCAGCCGGCCAGCGCCAGGGGAATGCTCACCAGGCTGTCCAGGTCGCGGCCCTCGGCGATGTAGCTCTTGATGGTCTCGCCAAAGCGGATGCCCACCTTCTGGGAGGTGTCGGTGGCAATGCGCTGGGGCGCGTCGGGCATGAAGGGGTTGGGCAGGCGCTGGCCCACCACCTCATCGATGAAGGCCCTGGGGTCCAGAATCTTGGGATCGACCACGACGGGCAGGCCTTCCTGATAGCCCAGGCGCTTGACGAGGGCCACAATGTCCTCATCCTTCATCTCGTCGCAGATCAGGGTGTAGCCCAGCATACAGCCGTAGACGCTCATGGCGGTGTGCAGCGGGTTGAGGCAGGTGGTGACCTTCATGCGCTCGGTCTTGTTGACGGTGTCGCGGTCGGTCAGGTAGACGCCGGCCTTCTCCAGCGGGGGGCGGCCGTTGGGGAACTTGTCCTCCACCACCAGGTACTGGGGACGCTCGGCGTTGACAAAGGCGGCAATGAAGGTGTTCTTGGAGGTGACGATGGGGGTCATATCCTCGATGCCGTCCTTGACCAGGGCCTCCTCCACAATCTTGTGGGGGCGCGGGGTGATCTTGTCAATCATGGACCAGGGGAAGGCGATCTTGCTCTCGTCCTCCAGGTAATCGATGAAGTCCTGACCCACAAAGCCCTTGTCGGCCCAGGCTTTGGCAACGGTCATGACGCTGGACTGCAGCTTTTCACCGTTGTGGGAGCAGTTGTCCATCGAGACAACGGCCAGGGGATAGGCGCCGGCCTTGAACCGCTCGAACAGCAGCGCGGCCACCATGCTCATGGCGTGGCGGGCCTTGGCGGGGCCTTCGTCCATATCGGCCTGAACCACCGGCATCAGGCTGCCGTCGGGACGGTAGAGGGCATAACCCTTCTCGGTGATGGTGAAGGAAATCATCTGCAGGCCGGGATCGGTAAAGATCTCCTTGAACCGGGCCATCATCTCGGGCTCGGCGCTGTTGGCGCGCAGGCCCTCGGCCACCGAGCCGATGATCTCGCGGCTGGTGGTGCCGTCGGGGTTGAGGGTGACGTTCATGGTCAGGTTGTCAAACGGGGTGTAGATCTTGTCGATGATGTCGTAGTCAAAGGTATCGGCCGCGATGATGCCGCGGTCAGACAGGCCCTCGTTGAGCAGCCGCTGCTGCAGCGCGGCGATAAATCCGCGGAAGATATTGCCCGCGCCAAAGTGGACCCACATGGGATGCGCCTTGGTGTTGGCGGTCATGGCCTCATGGTCAAAGGCGGGCAGCTTGACGCCCAGGGCTTCCCATTCGGCTTTCTGGTTCTTGATGGATGCGGCATTCATCTTCATGGCGAAACACTCCTTTTATCAATCACACAAAAATGATTTATCTTTGGCCGTGCCCGGCACGGCAGGGTTCCTTGCTGGGTCTGGTATGAGTATACAACGAATTTTTTGCAAATAAAATTGGCGGAATTGCTTGAATGATTGTAAAAATTGCGGTAGTATAGAGGCATCCCAAATCGAATGACACAAGGGGAGGCGACCCGGGATGGCGGGGAACAATTATCAGCCCTACACGCGGCGGCAGACCATGATCCGAAAGGATTTTGAGATCTACCGCTACCGCAGCTCCTACCTGAACGAGGTGGAACTGCACCACCACGACTTTTACGAGGTCTATCTGCTGCTGCGGGGCGAGGTGGCCTACACGGTGGAAAACCACATATACAATATGCGGCCCGGCGACCTGATGCTGGTCAGCCCGCTGGAACTGCACCAGGCGCGGATCAAGCCGGACGGCGACGCCTACGAGCGGATTGTGCTCTGGATTGACCGGGGGTACCTGGAAAATCTTTCCAGCCCGCGCACCAGCCTGACGCGGTGCTTTGACACCACGGTGCCGGGCCACACCAATCTGCTGCGGCTGCCGGGCACCCAAAGCGCCGAAATCCGCCGGGTGCTGGAGCGGCTGCGGGAGCTGCACAGCTCCACCGCCTACGGCAACGACCTGCTGGCCCAGTGCAGCCTGATGGAGCTGATGGTGGGTCTGAACCGGGGCGCGGCGGACCGGAGCATGGAGAAGTCGCTCTCGGCGGACACCTCTTCGGACCAGGTGGTGGACGCGGTGCTGAGCTACATCAACGCGCATTACAGCGAACCGCTGACGCTGGACGCACTGGCGGAACGGTTTTTCATCAGCAAATACCATCTGCTGCGCAAGTTTGAGAGTCAGGTGGGAACCACGGTGCACCGGTACATCCTGCAAAAGCGGCTTTTGAACGCCAAGCAGCTTTTGGCGGGCGGCGTGGCCCCCAGCGAGGCCTGCGCCTACTGCGGGTTTGGCGACTATGCCAACTTTTACCGGGCCTTCCGCTCGGAATACGGGGTGACGCCCCGGCAATACGTCCAAAGCACGCGGGGGGATGGATAAAACTTTTGTCAAATTTCTCAGGTACACTCATTATAACACAAGGGTTTTACCGGGACAATGGGCGAATTTTTTATAAATGAGGAATATTTTTGGGTGAATGAGGAAAATTTTGGGATGATGTGGGTGAGGGGATGGCTTCTGGCCGGGGGGAACGGCATCTGGCCCGGGGCGTTACTCTTTTGTGACCAAAAGAGGAACCAGAAAAGTCTCGGAGGTAAGATCAGGTAAGTGCCTCCTATAAATGCCCGCGGAACGCGGGCAACCAATTTCGGAACAATCGCTGCGCGATTGTTTTTGCACGGCGCTGCGCGCCGTTGCGCGGCATAGCCGCGCAGGCAAAAAGACCCCTCCCCGGGGGGGCCAGCCCCCCTGCACCCCCAAAGAGGTTGAAAATTTGAAAATTCACCACCAAAACCACGACCGGACGGTTTTGGTGACGAATTTTCAAATTTTCCTTTAAATAAATGCCCGCCCTAGCGGACATTTCGGGGACGGGGAAAGGATCAGCCATGGGGCAGGGTGTAATCCTTTTTTCTTTGTTTCTCTTTTCATTTGATGGGAAAACGTGTACAATGGTTGGGAACAGATTTTGTCGGGGGTACGGGCTTATGGACGGCGGATGTGGAGCGCGGCGGAGCGCGGGCGGGGTGGAGTATACTTTGACCCGGCGGCGGGTGCGCAACATCAATCTGCGCGTTCGGCCCGACGGCACGGTGGCGGTGAGCGCGCCGCGCAGCGTTCCGGCGCGGGTGGTGGATGACTTTGTGGCAGACCGGGTATGCTGGATTCAAAGCGCCCGGGCGCGGATGGCCGACCGGGAAGAGGCCCGGGCCGCCGAACCGCCGCTGCCCGGCAGGGACGAGGCGCTGGCCCGCATGACGGCGCTGTGCCAAAAATGGTACCCGGTCTTTGCCGCCAGCTGCCCGGGGGGCGCCATGCCCCGCGTGCGGGTGCGGGACATGACCACGCGGTGGGGAAGCTGCAGCCTGAAAACCGGCACGCTGTGCTTTGCGCGGCGGCTCTGCGTGATGCCGCCGGCGGCGCAGGAGTATGTGGTGGTCCATGAGTTCTGCCACTTTGCCCACCCCGACCACAGCCCGGCGTTCTGGGCCGCCGTGGCAGCGGCCCTGCCGGACTTCGAGACCGGCCGCCGCCAGCTGCGGGGCAGGTGACAGCCGCGCAAACCGGCATAGAATAGAAAAAGGAGGGGATTGCCCTTGGCGGATTCCAAACGATATTCCACACTGGTCAGCAATACAATTCTGTTTGCCATCTCCAACTTTGGCTCCAAGATTCTGAGCCTGATCATCCAGCCCTACCTGAGCTATGCGCTGGACAGCCCCGACGTGATGGGCGTGACCAGCCTGATGCAGTCGGTGGCCAACCTGCTCATCCCGGTGGTCAGCCTGGGGGTGAGCTACGCGGTCATCCGCTTTGGCCTGGACAAGTCGGTGGACAAATCCAGCGTTTTTATGAACGGTCTGGCCACCATCTGCGTGGGCTTTGCCATGATGGTTCTGTGCTGGCCGCTGGTGCGGCTGATCCCCAACGCGGGGGACTATCTGGTTCTCATCTATCTCTGCGTGCTCATGAGCTGCCTGCGCACCCTGTGTACCCAGTTTATCCGGGCGCGGATGCTCAACCGGCTTGTGGCGGTGGACGGCGTGCTGACCTCGGCCACGCTGCTGGGCTTCTATGTGCTGTTCCTCAACGTGCTGCACCTGGGCGCCAACGGCTATCTGCTGGCCATGCTCTGCTCCGACGCCTGTTCCGCCATCTTTGTCTTTGTGGCGGGACGCTGCTCTACCTATTTTAATTTTAAAAAGTTCAATCAGTCCCTCTGGAAAGAGATGCTGCGGTACTGCATCCCCATGATTCCGGCCTCCATCAGCTTCTGGGTCATCAACGCGTCGGATCTGTTCTTTGTGCAGGGGATGTGCGACGGCGTGGGCGGCCATTCCAGCTCCTGGTGGGTGGGACTGCTCAAATCGGGGTACTATCTGCCCCAGATCATCACCATTGTGGGCCAGATTTTCTATGAAGCGTGGCAGCTCTCCGCCGTGACGGAGGAATCCGATCGGCAGGAGTTTTTCAGCAGGGTCTTCCGGGTTTACGCCAGCGTCATGTTCTGCTGCGCCGCCGGCGTGATCTGGCTGTGCCAGCCCATGATGCACATTTTCCGACAGGACTACTTCCTTGGCTGGCAGTTCGTGCCCTTTTTGACGCTGGCCTCGCTGTGTACCTGTCTGAACAACTTTCTCAACAGCGTCTACGTTGTGTACAAACGTTCCACCAGTTCTTTGTACACCATGCTGGCGGGCGCCGTGGTCAACCTGATTCTCAACTTCTTTTTCATCCAGTGGCTCGGCCCCTGGGGTGTCACGCTGGCCAGCTTCCTGTCGCTTCTTCTGGTTTTTCTGCTCCGCGCCTACTCCACCCGTGGTTTGCTGGTCATCGACTTCCACCCCGGCTGGATGCTGCTCAACCTGTCCCTGATCCTGGTGGAAATTGTGATTCTCTTCACCCTGGAAAACTGGGTCCTCCCCGTCACCCTCCTCACCGCCCTGGTCTGCGCACTCAACTTCCGCGAGGTCTTCACCATGCTCCAAAAACTCCTGGGCATGGCAAAGAGAAAAAAGTAACCTTGCCCCGCCCGCAGCCTTCCGCCTAATTTCCCAAACTCCACCCTCCCCATTTGTGCGCTTTCCCCAAAAATTTCTTTCCTCTCTTCAACCAATTGACTTTTCCCCCCGGATATGATATTTTTATTGTACATAATACCGTTGGATTGTTACCGATAATGCGGGCTAGACCAACTCTGTTCCAAAGTCTTCTTTTTCGGAGGCGGGGCGGGGCTGGTCTGTTTTTTTAGGGGAGGCACGGTTTTTGCGGGTCAAACGGGTCATCAATAATAATATTCTCTGTGCCGTGGACGAGGACGGGTCCGAGATTATCGTCACAGGGCGCGGGATCGGCTACCAGCGCAAGACCGGTGAGCGGGTGGATGAGTCCCGGGTGGAGAAGGTCTACCGCATGGTAGACAAAATCAAACAGCAGCGGCTGCGGGAACTGATTGAGCAGATCCCGCTGGAGCATCTGGAACTGACGCAGACGCTGGTGGATCATATCCGCAGCGAGCTTCGCCAGCCGCTGAACGAGTCACTGCTCATCACCATGGCGGACCATATCAGCTTTGCCATCCGCCGCCAGGAACAGGGGATTGCCTTTGACAATCCTCTGCAGGGCGCCGTCATGAGCTATTATCCGGCAGAATATGCCCTGGGCCGGTGGTGCCTGCAGGAGATTGACCGCCGCCTGGGCGTGGCGCTGCCCGAGGAGGAAGCGTCCTTTCTGGCGCTGCACATCGTCAACGCTGAGCTCAACACCGAGATGAGCGAGATGTATGAAATCACCCGCCTGATCGAAAGTGTCATCCGGGTGGTGGAAGCCTACTACCGCCGCAGCTTTGATCGGGACTCGCTGGCGTTCAGCCGGTTTGTGGTTCATCTGCGCTACTTTGCCCAGCGGCTGTTCCAGGGCAAGATGATGTCGGATTCCAGCGACGAACATGACGCAATGTTCCGCCAGCTCATTGCCCGCAACTGCAAGGAGCACTACCGGTGCGCACTTTGCATTGCGGACTATGTGCGCAGCAGCTGCGGCAAAGAGCTTTCCGGCGAGGAGCTCATCTACCTGACCATCCATCTTAAGCGGGTGGCAGGCAGCACGGAAGAAATTCCGTTGGAACCGGGACCAGCCGCCAAGCCCTGACCGGGTGCGGCGGACGTCATAGAAGGGCAGGAAAAGCCCCTGCCCATCTCACAAACAAGGGAGGAATCATTTCGTGAAAGACAAAATCTTTGGCGTGCTGCAGCGCGTGGGGCGGTCCTTTATGCTGCCCATCGCCCTGCTGCCGGTGGCGGGCCTGCTGCTGGGTGTGGGCAGCTCCTTCACCAACCAGACCATGCTGGAAACCTACGGCCTGACCGGGCTGATCCATGAAGGCACCGTCATCTATACCGTGCTGGATATCATGAACCAGTGCGGCAGCGCCATCTTCAACAACCTGGCCCTGCTCTTTGCCATGGGCGTGGCCATCGGCATGGCCAAAAAGGAAAAGGAGGTGGCGGCCCTGTCCGGCGCCATCGCCTATCTGGTCATGAACACCGCCATCAGCGCCATGATCAACGCCAGGGGCGGCGTGGAGGCCATGGCCCCCAACTCCACCACGAGTATGCTGGGCATCACCACGCTGCAGATGGGCGTGTTCGGCGGCATCATTGTGGGCCTGGGCGTGGCGGCTCTGCACAACCGGTTCTATAAAATTCAGCTGCCCCAGGTTCTCTCCTTCTTTGGCGGCACCCGGTTTGTGCCCATCATCTCCACCGCCGTCTTTCTGGTGGTGGGCATCGCGCTGTTCTATGTCTGGCCGGTGGTCCAGAACGCCATCACGCTGCTGGGCAACCTGGTCATCCGCTCGGGGTACCTAGGCACCTGGATTTACGGTGTGACCGAGCGTGCGCTGATCCCCTTTGGCCTACATCATGTGTTCTATATGCCGTTCTGGCAGACCGCCGTGGGCGGCACTGCGGTGGTGGACGGCGTGACCGTTCAGGGCGCGCAGAACATCTTCTTTGCGGAGCTGGCTTCCAAAAACACCACCGTCTTCTCGGTGGAAGCCACCCGGTTTATGGCGGGCAAGTTCCCGCTGATGATCTTTGGCCTGCCCGGCGCCGCGCTGGCCATGTACCGCACCGCCAAACCGGAAAAGCGCAAGACGGTGGGCGGCCTGCTGATCTCGGCGGCGCTGACTTCCATGCTCACCGGCATCACCGAGCCGCTGGAATTTACCTTCCTCTTTGTGGCGCCCGCCATGTATGTGGTCCACTGCATCTATGCCGGCCTTTCCTATATGCTCATGCACATCCTGAACGTGGGCGTCGGCATGACCTTCTCGGGCGGCCTGATTGACCTGACGCTGTTCGGCATCATGCAGGGCAACGCCAAGACCAACTGGATCTGGATTGTGATTGTGGGCATCGGGTATTTCTTGCTGTACTACTTCACATTCTACTTCATGATCACCAAGATGAACCTCAAGACCCCCGGCCGGGAGGAGGACGACGAGGAGACCAAACTCTACACCCGCTCGGACTTCAAGGCCAAGACCGGCGTCGGCCCCGACGGCTCCGCCCCTGCCGTCAGCGATCCCGTTTCCGCCTGCATTCTGGAGGGCCTGGGCGGCAAGGCCAACATTTCGGATGTGGACTGCTGCGCCACCCGTCTGCGCGTGACGGTGTTGGATGCGGACAAGGTCAGCGACGCCACCCTCAAGGCGTCGGGCGCCTCCGGCGTGGTCCACAAGGGCAACGGCATTCAGGTGATTTACGGGCCCCAGGTGGCGGTCATCAAATCCAACCTGGTGGACTTTATGGAAACCCCGGAGGCCGCCGCCATCGGTCCCGCCTCCGCCAAAGCTGCCGCGCCCGCGCCCGCCAGGGAATCCGCCCCCACCGCCAACGCGAAGGACGCGGTGCTGGTCTCGCCGATGAACGGCGTGGTGGTGCCCATGAACGAGGTGAAGGACGAAGCCTTTGCCGCCTGCGTGCTGGGCGACGGCGTGGCCGTGGAGCCGGAGGAGGGCAAGCTGTTTGCCCCCGCCGACGGGGTGATTGACAATGTGTTTGATTCCAAACACGCCATCGGCATGACCACGACAGAGGGCGTCGAGCTGCTGCTGCATGTGGGCATCGACACCGTCAAGCTGGCAGGCCAGCACTTTACAGTCGGGGTTTCCGCCGGCCAGAAGGTCAAACAGGGCGACCTGCTGCTGACCTTTGAGATGGACGCCATCAAGGCCGCCGGTTATCTGTGTACCACCCCCATGATTGTCTGCAACACCGACGACTACCAATCCATTCAGCCCCTCGCCACCGGTCCCGTCAAAGCCGGGCAGAAGCTGCTGGAAATCAAAGCGTAACCCCGCCCCTGCGGCCCCGCGTGCCGGAAGAACCCTTGCCCCATGCATCGGTTGCTTTCCGGTCTGCGGGGCCGTTTTTGCTGCCTGCCGGTAAAAATTCCAGCCCTGAAGAAAGGATCGGATTTTTTGCTGCTCCTTTCTTCTTTTTTCTTCAATTTTGTGGTATTCTTAGGATGAGAAAGTTTGCGAAAGGGGAGAGGGAAATGCCGTCCACCATCTGTGCGCTGGCGACGCCGCCCGGGGAGGGGGGCATCGCGGTGGTGCGCGTCTCGGGGCCGGAAAGCTATCCCATTGTGGAGCGGGTGTTCCGCCCGGTCCACGCCGCCAAAACCGTGGCCGCCGCCAGGGGCTACACCGCCCTGCTGGGCCACTATCTGCTGCGCGGGGTCGAGATGGACCAGACCGTGGCGCTGTTCTACCGCGCGCCCCACAGCTATACCGGGGAGGATGTCATCGAGCTTTCGGTCCACGGCGGCAGCGCCATGGCCGGGGGGCTGCTGGAGGCGCTCTATCTGGCGGGGGCCGTCCCGGCCGGGCCGGGGGAGTTCACCCGCCGCGCGCTGGAGAACGGCAAGCTCAGCCTGACCCAGGCCGAGGCCGTGATGGAGGTGATCTCCGCCAATGGCCGTCAGGGCGCGGCGCTGGCCAAAACCGCGCTGGACGGGTCGCTGGCAAGGCGCATCAGCGGCATCCAGGCGGCGCTGCAAACGCTGGCCGCCCACATGACCGCCTGGATTGACTATCCCGAGGAGGATGTGCCGGAGCTTTCGGAGGGCGAGCTGACCCTCACGCTGGAGGAGCAGATCGGGGCGCTGAACGACCTGATTGATTCCTACGGCGCGGGGGCGGTGCTGCGCCACGGGGTGGACTGTGTGCTGCTGGGCCGGCCCAACGTGGGCAAGAGCACACTGCTCAACCTGCTGGCCGGGTTTGACCGGGCCATCGTGACCCCCATCGCCGGGACCACCCGGGACGTGCTGGAGCAGGCTGTCATGCTGGGGGATACCGGCATCCGGCTTAACCTCTTTGACACCGCCGGTGTGCGGGACGCCGGGGCCGACGCGGTGGAGGCCGAGGGCATCCGCCGCAGCTGGAAAAAACTGGAGGAGGCCGGTCTGGTTCTGGCGGTCTTTGACCTGGGCGAGCCGCTGACCCCCGAGGATTTGGAGATTGCCCGCCGCTGCCAGGGCCGCCCCGCGCTGGCCATCCTCAACAAGCAGGATCTGGCGGGGCAGGGGGAGGCGGTGGCCGCCGCCCGGCAGGCGCTGGCGCCCTACTTTAAAACCGTACTGGCCCTGTGTGCCAAAGACAGCGCCAGCCTGCAGCCGCTGTGCGACGCGGTGGCCCGGCTGCTGGGCACCGCCCATCTGGACCCCAACGCGGCGGCGCTGTGCAGTGCCCGCCAGCTCACCGCTGCCCGGGAAGCCCGGGACGCTCTGCAGGAGGCGCTGGACAGCCAGCGCGGCGGCTATGGGCTGGACGCGGCAGGGGTCTGCCTGGCGGACGCCCAGCGGGCGCTGGCCCGCCTGACCGGCGAGGACGCCACCGAGGCCACGCTGGATGAGGTATTTTCCACCTTCTGCGTGGGCAAATAACACGAACACAGACAGAGGCTTTTTTCATGGATTGTTTGGGAAGTTATGACGTCATTGTGATCGGCGCGGGCCATGCCGGCATCGAGGCAGGCCACGCGGCCGCCGTGCTGGGGGCCAGGACCGCCGTCTTTACGCTGACGCTGGATTTTATCGGCAATATGCCCTGCAACCCCTCCATCGGCGGCACCGCCAAGGGGCATCTGGTGCGGGAGATTGACGCGCTGGGCGGGCTGATGGGCCTGGCCGCCGACGCCACCTTTTTGCAGAGCAAAATGCTCAACCGGGGCAAAGGCCCTGCGGTACACAGCCTGCGGGTACAGACCGACCGCAAGCGGTACCACATCTGGATGAAGCACGCGCTGGAACAGACCCCCAACCTGGAACTGCATCAGGGGGAGATCACCGGCATTGATGTGCGGGACGGCCATGTGTGCGGCGTCTTTACCAATCTGAACGGCTACTATGCCTGCAAGTGCGTGGTCATTGCCACCGGCACGGCGCTGGGCGGGCGGATTTTTGTGGGGGAGACCCACTATGACGGCGGGCCGGACGGCCAGCACGCCGCCACGGCGCTGACCCGGGATCTGGTGCGCAAGGGCTTTCCGCTGCGGCGGTTCAAGACGGGCACCCCCGCCCGGGTCCACCGGCGCAGCATTGACTTTTCCCGGCTGGAATGCCAGCCCGGCGACCCCGAGGAGCTGCTGCAGCCCTTCAGCTTTCTGACCCACGGCGCCATGCACAACAAGGTGGACTGCTATGTGGCCTACACCAACGCCGCCACCCACCGGGTCATTCTGGACAACCTGTCCCGATCGCCGCTCTACGGCGGGGACATTCAGGGCGTGGGCCCGCGCTACTGCCCCTCCATTGAGGACAAGGTGGTGCGCTTTCCCGACAAGGACCGTCACCCCATCTTTGTGGAGCCCTGCGGTGAGGACACCGAGGAGATGTACCTTCAGGGCATGAGCTCCTCTCTGCCCGAGAGCGTGCAGAACGCCATGTACCGCACCATCGAGGGCTTTGAGCATCTGGAAATCATGCGCCCCGCCTACGCCATCGAATACGACTGCGTGGACCCCACCAGCCTTCTGCCCACGCTGGAGAGCAAGGTGGTGCGGGGCGTCTACGGTGCGGGGCAGTTCAACGGCACCTCCGGCTACGAGGAAGCCGCTGCCCAGGGCCTGCTGGCCGGGCTGAACGCCGCCCGCCACGCGCTGGGCCAATCCGAGCTGGTGCTGGCGCGGCACACCTCCTATCTGGGCACGCTGGTGGATGACCTGGTAACCAAGGGCGTCATGGACCCCTACCGCATGATGACCAGCCGCAGCGAGTACCGCCTGAGCCTGCGGCAGGACAACGCCGACGAGCGGCTGACCCCCATCGGCCGGGAATACGGTCTGGTGGACGATGAGCGCTGGGCGGCCTTCACCCGGGACATGGCCGTCAAGAACGCCGAGGTCCACCGGCTGGAGACCACCAAGGTTCCCCTGGCCCGGCTCAGGGCGGCGGCCACCGATGCGCAGCGCGCCGCCCTGGGGGAGAGCGGCGGCACCGCGGCCGAGCTGCTCAAGCGCCCCGGCATCGATTACGGGCTGGTGGCGAAGGTCATCGGCCGGGGGGAGGGCGTCACCCCCACCATGGCGCTGCGCATCGAGACGGAGCTGCGCTACGCCGGGTACATTGCCCGGGAGCAGCGCACCATCCGGGAGGTGCAGCGCCACGAGAATGTGGCCATCCCCGACGACTTTGATTATGCCCCGCTGGAAACGCTGACGCTGGAAGCGCGGGAGAAGCTGAGCAAAATCCGCCCCCGCACGCTGGCCCAGGCCGGGCGCATCCCGGGGGTCAGCCCCAGCGATGTGGCCCAGCTGTCGGTGGCGCTGCTGCGGCGCAACCACAGGGAAGGAGAAACCCATGATTGACAAAAACCGCCTGGCCGAAAAATGTTTCACGTGGAACATTGCCCTGACCGGGGCGCAGCTGGATCTGCTGGACCGCTACGCCCGGCTTCTGGTGGACTATAACCAAAAGGTGAACCTCACCGCCATCACCACCCCCGAGGGTATCGAGGACCGCCATTTTGTCGACAGCCTGCTCTTTGCCGCCCAGCCCGAGGTGGCGGGCCGGCTGGTGGACGTGGGCACCGGCGCGGGGTTCCCCGGCGTGGTGGCCAAAATCTACAAGCCGGAGCTGCAACTGACCCTGATGGAACCCACCGGCAAGCGGGTGGAGTTTCTGCGATATCTCTGCGGCGAACTGGGGCTGACCGGCGTGGAGTTTGCCAAAGAGCGCGCCGAGGAGGCCGCCCGCAAACAGTGGCGGGAAGTCTTTGACGTGGCCAGCGCCCGGGCGGTGGCCGCGCTGCCGGTGCTCTGCGAATACTGCCTGCCGCTGGTGCGGGTGGGGGGGACTTTCCTTGCCATGAAGGGGCCGGACGCCGATGCCGAGCGCGCCGGGTCCGCCAACGCCCTGCGCCGCCTGGGCGGGGAGTATCGGGAAACCCGGGCCTTCACGCTGCCGGACGGCAGCGAGCGGCGGCTGGTGGTCTGCAAAAAAATATCGCAGACTCCGACCGTATATCCCCGGAACGGCGGAAAAATTGCAAAAAAACCGCTTTAACCCCCCGCTGCGGCCCGAATGGCGTCGAACGAAATTTCTGGAATTGGGAAAAACCCTGTGCTATCCTTTTGAATAGGAGCACAGGGTTTTTGATTGGGCAATTCCGCGCCGGGCCCGGCCGCACGCCGGACGGGGGCGGGATCGTTCCCCACAGTTACATATGGAGGTTTCCATGGCCAAGAAAGACAAGCCCGGCAAGATCGTCATGCTGCCGGTGGATCAGATTGAACCATCCCCCTATCAGGCGCGCACCGCCTTTGATGAGACCGAGATCGCCGCCCTGGCGGTGAGCATTTTGCAGAACGGCCTGTTGCAGCCCATCAGCGTGCGGCGCACAGGGATTCACAAGTACCAGCTGGTGGCGGGGGAGCGGCGGCTGCGGGCCTGCCGCCTGGCCAAGCTGGAAAAGGTACCGGCCATCCTGACGGACTATAATGACACCGAGTCTGCGGCGCTGGGGCTGCTGGAGAACATCCAGCGGGCCCAGCTGGACCCCTTTGACACCGCCCGGGGGATCCGGGAGGTCATCCGGCTGTGGGGCTGCACCCAGGCGGAGGCGGCGCGACGTCTGGGGCTGAGCCAGCCGGCGCTGGCCAACAAGCTGCGGCTGCTCAGCCTGACCCCGGAACAGCAGCAGCTCTGCACCGGCGGCGGGTTGACGGAGCGCCATGCCCGGGCGGTGCTGCGCCTGCCGGAGAGCCGCCGCACCGCTGCGCTGGAAAAGATGGTGCGGGACAAACTCAGCGTCCGGGAGGCGGACCGTCTGGTGGATACCATGTTGGCCGCGCCCAAAGACGCGCCGGGGCCATGCCGCCGCACCGTGCCCATGGTGGGGGATGTGCGGCTCTTTGTCAATACCCTTCAGCACGCGGTGGATATGATGACCCAGAAGGGCATCAACGCCGTGACCAGCTGCGGGCAGGGGGATGGGTATCTGGAATATACCGTGCGCATCCCCATCGACGCCCCCGCGCCTTTGCCGGTGCCCGACTTCACGGAAGCACCCTGCCACGCGCCTGAAATGCCCGAGGAGGTGAAGGTGTGAGGGACGGGGGAACGGGGGGACGAGGGGGATTCTTTCTTGAAAGAAAGAACCAAAGAACTTTGAAACAAAATCGAACCTTGTTCGATTTTATAAAATTGGAGAATGAAAGTGACAGGCAAAGGAGAGAGGGATTAAGAAAAGGCATGGGGAAGAGAGCAAGGCTCAGAGCGGGGGATGGCCCGGCTCTGGGCTTTTTTTGTTCCACGTGGAACAAAATCGGCGCAACTTTTTCGGTCACAGCCCTTTTTATTGGGGGCAAACTATGCTATAATTGAAAAAGACGTCTGAACAGGAGGGAAAAACCATGGCAAAGGTCGTTGCAATTGCAAATCAGAAGGGCGGCGTGGGCAAAACCACCACCTGCGTCAACCTGTCTTCCTGCGTTGCGGCGCTGGGCAAAAAGGTGCTGGTGGTGGACCTGGACCCCCAGGGCAACACCACCTCGGGCTACGGCGTGGCCAAAAAGAGTGCCGAATCCAACATCTACACCTGTCTGATTGATGACGACGATGTGCGTCAGGCCATCGTCCACACCAATTTTAATGCCGACCTCATCCCCTCCAACACCCAGTTGGCGGGCGCCGTGGTGGAGCTGGTTCAGCTGCCCCGGCGCGAAAACCGGCTGCGCAATGTTCTGGCGCCGGTGGTGCCGCTCTATGATTACATCTTCATTGACTGCCCGCCCTCGCTGGATTTGCTGACCATCAACGGCTTGTGCGCCTGCGACACAGTGCTCATCCCCATCCAGTGCGAATACTACGCGCTGGAAGGGTTGTCCGAGCTGATGAATACCCTCAAGATTGTGCGCAAAAAGTACAACCGGTATCTGGACATCGAGGGCGTGGTCTTTACCATGTATTCCGGCCGGTTCAACCTGACGATGCAGGTGGTGGCCCAGGTCAAGAAGTATTACGGCGACAAGGTCTACAAGACGGTGGTGCCCCGCACGGTGCGGCTGAGCGAAGCGCCCAGCTTTGGGATGCCCATCAACTTCTATGAGCCAAACGGCAAGGGCAGCGACGCCTACATGGCCATGGCGCGGGAATTTTTGCAGAACAACGAGCGGGAATAACCCCCGCCGTGAGGGAGGAAGTGAGCATCCATGGCAAAACGCAAGCTGGGCGGTCTGGGCAAAGGGCTGGACAGTCTGTTTGAGGATCTGCCCCCCGAGGAGGGCGCCGAGTCCGAGGTGACAAGGCTGCCCCTGCGGGAGATTGAGCCGGACCCCGACCAGCCCCGCAAGAACTTTGACGAGGAAGCGCTGGCGGCCCTGTCCGCCAGCATTGCCGAGAACGGCCTGCTGCAGCCCATCGCGGTGCGCCCCAAAAAGGCGGGGCCGGGCTACATCATCATCGCGGGGGAGCGCCGGTGGCGCGCCGCCCGCATGGCGGGGCTGGAGGAGGTTCCGGTTCTGGTCAAGGAAGTCACCGACGAGCAGGCCGCCGCGCTGGCCCTCATCGAGAACCTGCAGCGGGAGGACCTGGACCCCATCGAGGTGGCCGAGGGATGCCGCCAGCTCATTGACCGCTATGGCCTGACCCAGGAGGAGGCCGCCAACCGCCTGGGCAAGAGCCGCAGCGCCATCGCCAACTCGATGCGTCTGCTCACCCTGCCCGAGCCGGTGCGGGAGCAGGTGCGCACCGGGGCCATCAGCGCCGGCCACGCCAAGGCGATTCTGGGCCTTGCCAGCGAGGAGCTGATGACCGCCGCCGCCGATCAGGTCGCGGCCAGGGGCCTCAACGTGCGCCAGACAGAATCGCTGTGCCGCAAGCTGTCCCGGCCCCCCAAGCCCCCCAAACAGGAGGATGCCTTCACCCGCCCGGTGCTGGCCGCCGAGGTGGAAGCCGCCCTCCGGGAAGTGACGGGCAGCGAGGTCCGGGTGGACTACAAGGACGGCAAGGGCACCTTGCACATTGCGTTTTACTCCGATGATCAGCTCCGGCAGTTCGCCGGGTTACTGGGCCAGTATGACCCCGAAAACAAATAAGACAGAGGAAAGGATTTTGGAATCATGTTAGACATTCGTTTTGTCCGCGAGCATCCCGATGAGGTCAAGGAGAATATCAAAAAGAAATTCCAGGACGAAAAGCTTCCCTTAGTGGATGAGGTCATTGCGCTGGACGCCGAGTACCGCGCCGCCATCGGCGAGGGCGACGCGCTGCGCGCCAACCGCAACAAGCTATCCAAGCAGATCGGTATGCTGATGGGCCAGGCCAAAAAGGACCCCTCCAAGGCCGCCGAGGCGGAGGAAATCAAGAAGCAGGTCACCGCCCAGGCCGACCGGCTGAAGGAGCTGGAAACCCGCGAAGCCGAGCTGCAGGAAAAGATCAAACAGATCATGTACACCATCCCCCAGATGATCGACCCCAGCGTGCCCATCGGCCCGGACGACAGCTGCAACGTGGAGGTCCAGCGCTTTGGCGAGCCGGTGGTGCCGGACTATCCCATCCCGTACCATGTGGACATCATGGAGAGCTTTGACGGCATCGACCTGGACGCTGCGGGTCGTGTGTCCGGCAACGGCTTCTACTATCTTCTGGGCGACATTGCCCGCCTGCACGAGGCGGTGCTGGCCTACGCCCGCGATTTTATGATCGACAAGGGCTTCACCTATGTGATTCCCCCCTTTATGATCCACGGCAACGTGGTGCAGGGCGTCATGTCCTTCCCCGAGATGGACGCCATGATGTACAAGATTGAGGGCGAGGATCTGTATCTGATCGGCACCTCGGAGCACTCCATGATTGGCCGGTTCATTGACCAGACCATCGACGGCGCCAAGCTGCCGCTGACGCTGACCAGTTACAGCCCCTGCTTCCGCAAGGAGAAGGGCGCCCACGGCATCGAGGAGCGCGGCGTCTACCGCATTCACCAGTTCGAGAAGCAGGAGATGATCGTCGTCTGCAAGCCCGAGGACAGCATGAAGTGGTATGACAATCTGTGGCACAACTCGGTGGAGCTGTTCCGCTCGCTGGAAATCCCCGTCCGCCAGCTGGAGTGCTGCTCCGGCGATTTGGCCGACCTGAAGGTGAAGAGCTGCGATATCGAGGCCTGGAGCCCCCGCCAGCAGAAGTACTTTGAGGTTTGCAGCTGCTCCAACCTGGGCGATGCTCAGGCCCGCCGCCTGCGCATCCGCTATAAGGATGAGAACGGCAAGACCCAGCTGGCCCATACGCTGAACAACACCTGCGTGGCCCCGCCCCGGATGCTCATCGCCTTCCTGGAAAACCATCTCCAGGCCGACGGCAGCGTCACCATTCCCGCCGTGCTCCAGCCGTATATGGGCGGCAAGAGCGTGCTCATCCCCAAGGATCAAAAATAACAAATTTCTTCCATAACAAAGGCCCTGCGCGATGCTTCACCATCCGCGCAGGGCCTTTCCTTTTTTATAATTGATCTTGTTTAAAGTTTTTTCGCCGAGGCCTTTTTTTTCAAAAAAGGCCGGAAAAATTATTCCTCATCCTCGCCGGCTTCTTCCGCCGCTTCGGCGGCGGCAATGGCCTCCAGCTCCTCGGGGGTGGGGTCAGCCTCGCCGTCCTCCTCGGGCTTGGCGGTCTCGGCGGTGGCATCGCGGTCCACGCGGGCCAGCACCGCCACCTTGTCGTTGTTCATCAGCCGCATGACCCGCACGCCGCTGCCGTACCGGGACTGGATGTTGATGTCATCGGCGTGCAGGCGGATCAGAATGCCGTCCTGGCTGATGAGGATCAGGTCGTCGGTGTCGTCCACAATCTTGATGCCGGCCACGTTGCCCCGCGAATAGTTGCGGATGCCCAGGCCGCCGCGCTTGGTGATGCGGTAATCGTCGATCAGGCTGCGCCGTCCCTTGCCGTCCTCCGACACGGTCAGCACGGTGGCGCCGGGGCGGCAAACGCCCACGCCCACCACATAATCGCCGTCCCGCAGCTTGATGACCCGCACGCCGTGGCCGGTGCGGCCCATGGCGCGGGCGCCCGCCTCGCTGAAATGGAGGGCGGCGCCGTCATGGGTGGCCACAATCAGCTCGTCCTCGCCTCCGGTCAGGTGGCACCAGACCAGCTCATCATCCTCATTGAGGGCGATGGCGTTGAGGCCCGCCTTGCGGATGTTTCGGAACTGGGACAGCGGCGTGCGCTTGATCAGGCCCTGACGGGTCACCATGGTGATATAGCTGCTGTCCTCGTCCATATTGGCGGGCTGGCGCATCATGATGGTGACCTTTTCGCCCTCCTGCAGTGGGAACAGATTGGCAATGTGGGTGCCCTTGGCGGTGCGGCTGCCCTCCGCCACCTGGTATCCCTTCAGGCGGTAGACGCGGCCCTTGTTGGTCATAAAGAGCATAAAATCATGGGTGGACCCGATGAACAGCTCCTCGGTAAAGTCGTTGTCCTTCTGGGTCATGCCGGCCACGCCGCGGCCGCCGCGGTTCTGGGCGGTGTAGGTGTCGGCGGCGGTGCGCTTGATATAGCCCTCATGGGTCAGCGTAAAGACGCAGGTCTCCTCGGGGATCAGGTCCTCGATGTCCACCTCGCCGGACACCGACTCAATGGAGGTGCGGCGCTCGTCGCCGTACTTGTCGGCCAGTGCCTGAAGATCGGTCTTGACAATCTCCATGGTATGGCTGTCGTTGGAAAGAATGTCCTTGTAGTTGGCGATGGCGGCACGCAGCTGGCCCAGCTCCTCGTCAATTTTAAGGATTTCCAGCCCGGCCAGGCGGCCCAGCTGCAATTTAACAATGGCGTCGGCCTGGGGATCGTCAAAGCCGAACTTCTCCATAATGGCGGCCTTGGCCTCGGCGAAACCGCCCTTGCAGGCGCGGATGGTGGCGATGATATCATCCACAATGTCCACGGCCTTGCGCAGGCCCTCCAGGATGTGTTCCCGGTCCTGGGCCTTTTTCAGCTCAAACGCGGTGCGGCGGCGGATCACCTGGAACTGGAAGTCCAGATACCGCTGCATCATGGTTTTCAGGCTCATGATCTTGGGCACGCCGTCGTCCAGCGCCAGCATGATAACGCCCACGGTATCCTGCAGCTGGGTGAAGCGGTAGAGCTGGTTGAGCACCACCTGGGGATTGGCGTCCTTTTTGACCTCCACCACAATCTTCATGCCGGTGCGGCTGGAGGACAGGTCGTTCAGGTCGCTGATGCCCTCGATGCGCTTGTCCTTGACCAGGTCGCCGATGGATTCCAGCAGCCGGGTCTTGTTGACCATATAGGGGATCTCGGTAATGACAATCTCAAACCGGCCGTTTTTCTTCTCCACAATCTCGGCGCGGCCGCGCAGCGTGATTTTGCCGCGGCCGGTGGCGTAGGCGGCGCGGATGCCGCTGCGGCCCATGATGACGCCGCCGGTGGGGAAGTCGGGGCCTTTGATAAATTCCATCAGCCCGGCCAGGTCAATGTCGGGGTTGTCGATCAGGGCGACCATGCCGCCCACAATTTCCCTCAGGTTATGGGGCGGAATGTTGGTGGCCATGCCCACCGCAATGCCCTGGCTGCCGTTGACCAGCAGGTTGGGGAAGCGGCTGGGCAGAACGTGGGGCTCCTTCTTGGTCTCGTCAAAGTTGGGGTCCCAGTCGATGGTGTCCTTCTCGATGTCGGTGAGCATCTCGCAGGCAATTTTGGACATACGGGCCTCGGTGTAACGGTAGGCGGCAGGGGGGTCGCCGTCCACCGAACCAAAGTTGCCCTGGCCGTCCACCAGGGGATAGCGCAGGCTGAAGTCCTGTGCCAGACGAACCATGGCGTCATAGACGCTGGCGTCGCCGTGGGGATGGTAGGAGCCCAGCACCGCGCCGACGGTGTCGGCGGATTTGCGGTAGGGGTGGCCGGGATCGTTGCCGCGCTCATGCATGGTGTACAGGATGCGGCGGTGGACCGGTTTCAGGCCGTCCCGCACATCGGGCAGGGCACGGGATACAATGACGGACATCGAGTAATCAAGAAACGCCGTCTCAATCTCCTGCTTCACGTCCCGCACAATCACCTTGGTGCCCGAGCCGGGCACCATGATAACATTTTCTTCCATTCAATTCACCTTTTCGTTTATTACGGGGGTTTTCCGGCCTTTTTTGAAAAAAAGGCCTCGGCGAAAAAACTTTCAAACAGAAATATATAAAATATAACGTAAAAGCGATATAAACAAAACAGTACAGCCTTTCCCCAAATTCAGGAAATGTCCGCTAAGGCGGGCATTTATTCAAACAAAAATTTTGGATTTCGTCCCAAAAGCCGTCCGGTCGTGGCTTTTGGGGTGAAATTCAAAATTTTTAACCTCTTTGGGGGTGCAGGGGGACGGGTCCCCCTGCTCGGGGTCCGCTGCGTCGAAACAGCGGGACTTTTCTGGTTACTCTTTTGGTCACAAAAGAGTAACGCCCCGCCCCGGATGCCGTCTGCCCTTTTGCAGCGATTGTTCCAAAATTGGTTGCCCGCGCTCGGCAGGCATTGATAGAAGGCACCGGCTGAATCTTACCTCCGGGACTTTTCTGGAACCTCTTTTGACCACAAAACAGGTCCGCCCCGTCCAGAATCCGCCCGGCTTTTCTGAATCGCTCTCTCGTATTTTATTTTATTCTAAAATCGAACGTATGTTCGATTTTGTTTGAACGTTCTTTGGTTCTTTCTTTCAAGAAAGAACACCCAACTCTCCCCGTCCTCACACATCGAGATTCGCATACTTGGCGTTTTTCTCAATAAACTGTTTGCGGGGCTCCACCTGTTCGCCCATCAGGATGCTGAACGCCTCATCGGCGCGCTCGGCGTCCTCAATCTTAATCTGCACAATCACCCGGTTTGCGGGGTTCATGGTGGTTTCCCACAGCTGATCGGGATTCATCTCACCCAGGCCCTTGTACCGGTTCACCTTGGCGCCCGGCATCTGGGCCGAAAGGATCTTCATCTCCTCGTCATTGTAGGCATACTTGACGGTGTTTCCCTTTTGCAGCTTGAACAGCGGCGGCTGTGCCACATAGACATAGCCGTGCTCAATCAGCGGCCGCATATACCGGAAAAAGAAGGTCAGCATCAGGGTGCAGATATGGGAGCCGTCCACGTCGGCATCCGCCATAATAAAAATCTTGTGATACCGCACCTTGGTGATGTCAAACTCATCCCCGATGCCGGTTCCCAGCGCCGTCACCACCGGCATCAGCTTGTCGTTGCCGTAAATGCGGTCGGCGCGGGCCTTCTCCACGTTGAGCATCTTGCCCCACAGCGGTAGAATGGCCTGAATGTTGGAGTCCCGCCCCTGCTTGGCGGAACCGCCGGCAGAGTCGCCCTCCACGATAAAGATCTCGGTCTTGGCGGGGTCCTTCTCATGGCAGTCCGCCAGCTTGCCCGGCATCCGGTTGCTCTCCAGCGCGCTCTTGCGGCGCACCAGGTCGCGGGCCTTCTTGGCCGCCGCGCGGGCGCGGGCCGCCTGGGTGACCTTCTCAAAAATCACCTTGGCCACCGCCGGATTCTCCTCAAAGAACTCGGTCAGCTTGTTGTACACCATGCCGGACACCAGCGTTTTGATATAGGTGTTGCCCAGCTTCGCCTTGGTCTGGCCCTCAAACTGGGCCTCCTGCAGTTTGACGCTGACCACCGCGATCAGCCCCTCGCGCACATCGCTGCCCTGCCAGTTCTCGTCCTTTTCCTTCAGGTATCCCTTGGCGCGGCCAAACTCGTTGAACACGCGGGTCAGCGCGGTTTTCAGGCCCTCCTCATGGGTGCCGCCCTCGGGGGTGTGGACGTTATTGGCAAAGGAAAGCATCAGCTCATTAAAGCTGTCGCAGTATTGCAGCGCCACCTCGGCCACCGCGCCGTTGGCCTCCCCCTTCATATAAATCACCTGGGGATGGAGCGGGGCCAGGTCCCGCTTTTCGTGCAGATACTGCACAAAGCTGCGGATGCCGCCCTCATAGCACATGGATTCCCGGGGGATCACGCCCTCATTTTTCTCAATGCTCTCGGGGCGCTCGTCGGTCAGCGTGATGCGCACGCCCGCGTTGAGGAAACTCTCCTCCCGCAGGCGCTTGAGCAGAATTTCATAGTCATAGACCGTCGTCTCGGTGAACATGACGGGGTCCGGCTTGAAGGTGACGGTGGTTCCGGTGGACGCGGCGGGACCGATCTTTTTCAGGTCGCCGTCCGGCTTTCCCCGCTGGAACCGCTGTTCATACTCGGCGCCGTCGCGGCGCACGCGCACCACCAGCCACTCGCTCAGGGCGTTCACCACGCTGGCGCCCACGCCGTGCAGGCCGCCGGCCACCTTGTAGCCGGAATTTTCGCCGCCGAACTTGCCGCCGGCGTGCAGCACGGTATAGACCACCGTCACAGCGGGAATACCCATCTTGGGCTGAATGTCCACCGGAATGCCGCGGCCGTTGTCGCTGACCTCGATGATGTTGCCCGGCTTGATGCTCACCTCAATGTGGGTGCAGTATCCGGCCAGGGCCTCATCGATGGCGTTGTCCACGATCTCATAGACCAGGTGGTGCAGGCCGGACGGACCCGTGGACCCGATATACATACCGGGCCGCTTGCGGACCGCCTCCAACCCCTCCAGAACCTGAATCTGGGCGCCGCCATATTCATGGTCGGTGGCCGTCTCGCGGTTGGTTTCGGTGATGATTTCTTCTGACATGGAATGCTTTCCTCCATTCTCTCGGGAGTCAACGGGCGGCTGCGGGGGCGCAAAGGCCCCTCACAAAATTTCGAACTTTGCGGCGCGGCTGCGGATGGTGGCCGTTGATACCTGGGTGATATACACCGTCGGTTCCGGGAAATCCGTCACCACAAAGCTCTTGGGCATATTGCCGCTCACGTCCACCACCGCGCCCTCCCGCTGCGCGTGGCGGAGAAATTCATCGGTGATCTTGGGTTTCTGACCGGCATCTGTGGCCGTGTCCAGGTCAAAGACCCCGATGATGTCGCGGGTATTGATGAGAAAATCCTGCCCAACATGAAGATACACGGCGCAGCTTCTCCTTCCCGCTCAATGCACGATCAATTCCTACCAAAAATCTCCATACAATCCAATCAGGGAAAGGCCGCATCACTCCTTCACGGAGCCGCCTTCCACAAATACCAGCCTGCCGTTTGTCCGCGCAAACGCCGCGGAATCGCAGGTGGTCACAAAGGTCTGCTTATCCTCAATCCGGGTCAGCAGATAAGTCTGGCGGGCATCGTCCAGCTCGCTGAGCACATCGTCCAGCAGCATCACCGGATGTTCGCCCAGAACCTCGCCCGCCACGCTGGCTTCGGCCAGTTTCATGCTCAGCACCGCGCTGCGCTGCTGGCCCTGGCTGCCGTAAATTTTGCCGGGCTGCCCGTCAATCAGGATATCCAGATCCTCCCGGTGGGGTCCCGTCAGGCAGAACCCCGCCCGCAGCTCGGCGCTGCGCATCTCCCGCAGCTTTGCGGCCAGGTGTTCGGGGCTGCCCGGCTCGCAGCAGGGACAATAGCGCAGTTCCAGCGTCTCGGCGCCCCGGGAAATATCCCGGTAATTGGCCGCGGCGGCGGGTGCCAGCCGGGTCAGATACTCTGCCCGGCGCCGCATCACCTCGCTGCCGTAACCGGCCAGCGCCTCGTTGTAGGTTTCCAGCAGCACGTCGCCGCCGGGGGTAATGTCGTAGGCTTTGAGCAGCGCGTTTTTCTGGGCCACCACCCGCAGATACCGCCGCGATGCTGCCAGATACCCTGGGTAAAGCTGGCACAGCGCGGCGTCCAGAAAGCGCCGCCGCCCTTCCGGGCCGCCCTTGACAAGGCTCAGATGATTGGGATCAAAGACCACCGCCGTGAAGGTCCCCGCAATGGAGGCCGCCCGGCCCCTGTCCGCACCGTTGAGCCGCACGGTGCGTCCCGGCTTTTGCGTTCCCTTGGCGCCCACCGTCAGGCGGGCCTGCTGGTCCCGGCCGTCCGCGCTGAACTGCGCTTCCAGCACCGAGAACTCCGCCCCGCGGCGGATCAGCTCGGCGTCCCTGGCGCCCCGGAAGCTCTTGCCCCCGGTCAGCAGCCAGATGGCCTCCAGCAGATTGGTTTTGCCCTGGCCATTGGCCCCGCAGAGCACCGTCAGCCGGGGGGCGGGCTGCAGCTCTGCGCGGGCAATGTTGCGGAAGTCGGTGACAACCAGACGGTCAAGCCGCATCAGCTGCCCTCCGCAATCCTGACCTTGCGGCCTTCCAGCTCCACCACATCGCCGGGCACGCATTTTTTGCCCCGCATGGTACACGGCACGCCGTTGAGCAGCACCTCCCCGCCCTGGATCAGCTCCTTGGCCTCGCCGCCGGTCTCACACAGGCCGGCAAACTTGAGCAGGGCATCCAGCTTGATGAACGCGGTGTGAATCCTGATGGTTTCCATGGCCGTCACCCCTCGTTCTTGAACCGCACCGGCAGCACCAGATAAATGAACCCGTTGCCTTCCACCGGAAGGAGCTTGACGGGGCTCAAGGGCCCATTCATCTCGATGAGCATCTTGTCGCATTTGGAGTACCGCAGTGCGTCCAGCAGATACCGGTTGTTAAAGCCGATCTCCATGGTGTCCCCCTCCATCTTGTCGGGGGCGAACTCATCCACCACCTTGCCCAGCGGGGTCTGGCACCGCACGGTGATCTTGGACGGCGCAAAGGTGATGCGCAGCGGGTTTTTCAGCCGGTCGGTGATGATGAGGGAGGCGCGCTCCAGCGTGTCGATGAAGGTTTTGCAGTCCACCACCACATGGGTGCGGCATTCCCTGGGGATGACGCTCTCATAGTTGAGGAACTCGCCCTCAATCAGGCGGCTCATGATGGTGTATCCGTTGGTGGTGAACACCACATAGCGGCGGTTGGCGTCAATCTTGACGGGGTCATCCGGCCCGCCCAGGATCTTGAGCAGCTCCTGCAGCGTCTTTGCGGGGATGATGATGCGGATATCCCGTTTGCACTCCACATCCCGCTGGATGATGGCCAGCCGGTATCCGTCCAGCGCCACCAGCGTCAGGCTGCCCGGCTCAATGACGAACAGCTCGCCGGTGTGGGCGGGTTTTTTGTCCTCTACCGCCACCGCGTAGATGGTCTTCTCGATCATCTCCCGCATCATGGAGGTGGGGATGGTCATGGTATTTTCGGCGGCCGTGTTGGGCAGACTGGGATAGTCGCTGGCGTTCATGGCGGGGATCTCAAACTCCGCCACCCCGCCGCTGATGACGGCCATGCCCTCATTGTTCAGCTCGATGCGCACGTCGCCCGACGGCATCCGGCTGACCATCGACCCCAGCAGTTTGGCCTCCAGCACCGTCTCGCCGGGAACCAGCACGTTGCACTCAATGGTGGTGGTAATGCCCATCTCCATATCGTAGCCGGTCAGCGTCAGCTGGAACCCCTCCGCCTTCAGATAGATGCCCTCCAGCACCGGGATGGCGGAGCGGTTGGTGATGGCCCGGGACACGCCGTCAATGGCGGCCGAGAGCAGGGCCTTGTCGCAGGTAAATTTCAAGGATGTCACCTCTTACAGAAAACTGAAATATTGGTTAGAGTATCTTAACAAAGGATGGCTCTGTCCCATGGTTTTATTCTGATGGCCGGACGGGCTGTTTGGGGGCAGAACTTTAAAAAATGAAGCAGTAACAGAATACTTTGATCGTAGTAGTAGTAGGGGATGTGGAAACCGTGGAAAAGCCGGGAAAGCCGGATTCTGCCGGGATTTGCGGCCAAAAAGTTTTCCGCCGCAGGCGGTGGAAAGTCCAAAGTAAAATGTGGACAACTCAGGTTATCCACCCGGCCGGTGGAAAACTCATGTTAATTGTTGAAAAAACGGTTGAAAATGTTGAAAACGTCAAAACCCGCCGCTCAGGGGCCGTTCTCCGCCATCAGGTGCGGATATTTTTCATGATGTCGTCCACCATTTCCTTGAGATGACGGTCCTTAGCAATGTTCTTTTCCATCGTGTTGATGGAGTAGACCACCGTGGAATGATCCCGCTGAAACTCCGACCCGATGGCCTCCATGCTCATGCCGGTGATCTCCCGGATGATATACATGGACATCTGCCGGGCGGCGCTGACGTTGGCGCTGCGCTTTTTGCCCCGGATGTCCGCCGGCATCACGTTGTAGGTGCGCGCCACCTCGTTGATGATCTTCTCGATGGTCACCGGGACGGGCTGGGTGTCGTTCAGGGTATCCTTGATGGCGGTGGTGGTCACCCCGATGCAGGGGGCAATGCCCTCCAGCATATAGTAGGCGTTGAGCTTTTTCACCGCGCCCTCCAGCTGGCGGATGTTCTGCTTGAGATGGTTGGCGATGTATTCCGCCACATCATCCGGCAGATCCAGGTTGAGCAGCTCGGCCTTGCGCTTGACGATGGCCACACGGGTCTCAAAGTCCGGCGGCTGAATGTCGGCGGTCAGGCCCCACTCAAACCGGGTGCGCAGGCGCTCCTCCAGGCTCTTGATCTCCTTGGCCGGGCGGTCCGACGCAATGACAATCTGCTTGCCGGCGTTGTGCAGCGTGTTGAAGGTGTGGAAAAACTCCTCCTGGGTGCTCTCCTTGCCGGCCAGAAACTGGATGTCGTCGATCAGCAGCACATCGGCCTCCCGGTATTTCTGCCGGAACTGCTCGGTGGTGGCGGTTTTGACGGCCGAGATGATCTCGTTGGTGAATTTTTCACAGTCCACATAGACAATGTTGAAATCCGGGTGGTTCTTGTGGATCTCAATCTGGATGGCGTTGAGCAGATGGGTTTTGCCCAGCCCCGACGGGCCGTAGATAAACAGCGGGTTGTACGCCCCCGAGGGGTTGGCCGCCACGGCCTGCGCCGCCGCAAAGGCGAACTGATTGGACGGGCCGCGGATGAAGTTTTCAAAGGTGAAATCATACCGGCCGGAGGGCAGGCTTGCCTCGTCCAGCGGCTTTTTCTCCTTCTCGGGTTCCTCGGCGTGCGGCACGGTGAATTTCACATCCACATCAAAGCCCAGAACTGCCTTGAACGCCTCCCTGAGCAGGCCGGTATACCGGTCCGACACGATCTTGCAGATAAAATCGTTGCGGACCTCCAGCGTGATGCAGTTGGAGTTCTCAAAGCTGACGGCTTTCAGGCCGCTGATGTAATACTGATACGTCGCATCGGCGGTATGTTCGCGGCAGTATTCCTTCGCCGCGTCCAGTACGTCGTTGAATGAATCCATGATACTCCCCACTTCAGTGAAAATTTTAGACACAAAGATACAGATATAGTATAGCACAAATCGCGATAGAATACAATTATAATATGTAGTGATTTTTCAACGGGGAGAGCAATAAATGTTGAAAAATGGGGATTGCGGGTGGAGGGGCGGACGGCATCTTGCCGGGAAAACGGTATCTGCGGCGTGGTGTAAGTCAGGTCGAACTTTTTTGTAATCAAGCAGAGACCTTTCCATAAGGGGGAAATGTCCGCTAAGGCGGGCATTTATCCAAACAAAAATTTTGAATTTCGTCCCAAAAGCCGTCCGGGTGTGGCTTTTGGGGTGAAATCCAAAATTTTTAACCTATTTGGGGGTGCAGGGGGGCAGGCCCCCCTGCTCGGGGTTCGCTGCGTCGAAACAGCGAGACTTTTCTGGTTACTCTTTTGGTCACAAAAGAGTAACGCTCCGCCGCAGATCCCGTTCCCCCGACGAATTTTTCCCGTTTTTTTCTTGCTCCCACTTGACAAACTCCCCTTCCCTACGTTATAATCAAAGTCTGCAAGGCTGCCCCTGTATCCACGGGCATTGGCCAAGCGCAAATTGCCGAACAGCCCATGTATGGGGAAACTTTGAAGGAGGGAATACCGATGAAGCAGACTTTCCAGCCGAAGAAGCGTCAGCGCAGCCGCGTCCATGGCTTTTTGAAGCGCATGTCTTCCAAGAACGGCCGCAAGGTTCTGGCCCGCCGCCGTGCCAAGGGCCGCAAGAGCCTGACCGTCTGATCAGGACAAAGTTCATACCGCAAACAAGGCTGCTGATACTGTCAGTGGCCTTTTTTGCTAAATGTGCCAAATTTACCGTATTTTTTTGTGAGATTTGCTTATGCGCTACCGTACCATCACCAAAAACAAGGAATTTACCCGCGTCTATTCCCGCGGCAAGAGCTACGTTCACCCCCATCTGGTGCTGTATGTGGCCAAAAACCGCCTGGGATATACCCGCGTCGGCCTGACCGCCACCAAAAAGGTGGGCCATGCCGTCCAGCGCAACCGGGCGCGGCGGGTCATGCGCGCGGCGCTGTCAGAACACCTCTCGCAAAATATCGGCGGATATGATATAATTCTGGTGGCGCGGGGCCGCACGCCCTCCCTCAAGAGCACCCAGGTCAGCAAAACGCTGGCCGCGCTCATGAAAAAGGCCGGCCTGCCCGATAAGGCGGCCCAGCCCCCTGCCCCCGGGGACCGGGCCGGATCATGATCGCCCGGGCCATGATCGGGGCAATCCGCTGGTACCAGCGGTTCATCAGCCCGCTTTTGGGTCACAACTGCCGGTTTGTTCCCACCTGCAGCCAGTACGCCATCCAGGCACTGCAGGTGCACGGCGCCCTCAAGGGAACGCTGCTCAGCGTCTGGCGCATTCTGCGCTGCAATCCCTTTGGCAAATTCGGCTTTGATCCGGTGCCCCCCAGGGGCCGCTGGACAAGCCCTGACCGCCGCCTGACCCGGCCGTGACCGCATTTTCTCTGCTCCTCATGTCTTCCCCCGCACGGCGAAGACCTACGATAAAATAACTACTCCGCGTGCGGGCGGAGCGAAAGGAACAACTATGGGATTTCTTGCAGCAATCCTGGGACCACTGATGCGTCTTGTGTATCAGGTGATCCCCAACTTCGCCGCCACGATGATCGTTTTCACCGTGCTCGTCAAGCTGGTCACCTTCCCCCTGGCCATCAAACAGCAAAAGTCCATGGCCAAGATGTCGGTTTTCACGCCGATGATCAACGAGATCCAGCAAAAGTACAAGAACAATCAGGAAAAACAGCAGGAGGAGCTGATGAAGCTCCAGCAGGAGTACGGTTACAGCCCCACCGCCGGCTGCCTGCCCATGGCGGTCAACTTCCTGGTCCTGTTCGGCATGATCGAGGTGGTGTACCGCCCGGTGCAGTACATTCTGGGCATTCCCAAGGACGCCATCACCACCGCCTGTGAGGCGCTGGGCATCGCCACCAACAACGCCACGATGATGCAGACCCAGCTCATTGAGCGCATCCATGCCGGCGCCGCCGCCGGGATTGCCACCGGCCTGACCGCCGACCAGCTCAGCTCCATCGCCAATTTCAACACCGTGTTCTTTGGCATGGATATGTGCACCATCCCCGGCTTCCGCCTGGATCCCATCATCATCTTCCCCATCATCTCCGCCGTCACCATGCTTGTCAGCTACTGGCTGACCAACAAGCTCTCGGGCCAGCAGAGCCAGATGCAGGGCAGCATGAAGATTATGATGTGGGCCATGAACATCATGTTTGTGGTCATGTGCTTCCAGCTTCCTGTGGGCTTCTCTGTCTACTACGGCACCTCCAACATCTGCATGATGATCCAGAGCGCCCTGACCTACACCGTTTACAGCCCCGAGAAGTTCAAGGCCCAGTATGAGGCCGAGCTGGCCGCCAAAAAGGCCGCAAAGAAGGAAAAGAAGACCGTCCAGATTGAGGAAAACGGCAAGACCGTCCAGAAGGAAGTCAACAAAAAGGAGCTGGACCGTATGCGCCTGGAGTATGCCCGCAAGCTGGACGCCGAGCGCGACGCCTTTGACCGCACCGTGCCCCTGACCGACGCCGAGCGCGCCGCGCGGGAAGCCGAACAGAAGGGCAAAAAGAAGAAGAACAAATAAACCCGAATCAGGAGGTTGAATACCATGCGTGAAATGATCGCAACCGCCAAGACCGTGGAGGAGGCTGTGGACGCCGCCTGCCGGGATCTGGGCGTGGACCGCAACGACCTGGGCGTGAGCTACGAGGTGCTGGAGATGCCGACCCGCCGCCTGTTCAAGAGCACCCCCGCCCGGGTGAAGGTGACGGTGAGCGAGCCGGAACCCGCCAAAGCCGCCCCTGCCCAAAAGGAAGCGCCCGCCGCGCCGCAGACGCCCGCCGCCCGGCCAGCGCCGCAGGAGGATTCCACCAAACCCGCCCCCGCTGTGGAAAACAAGGAGCCCGCCGCCGAACCCGCCGAACCCGCGGAACCTGCCGAGGAAGCGCTGGACATTGCCGCCGACCCCCGCCTGCAGGCCGCCGTGGAGTACCTGACCCCCATCTTTACCCTGATGGGCGCCAGCAACTTCACCTTCACCGCCGCCAAAAAGGGCGAGGCAACCATCCTCCATGTGGAGGGCAGCCACCTGGGCGGCCTGATCGGCCGCCGCGGCGAGACGATGGAGAGCCTGTCCTATCTGGCCAGCCTGGTGGTCAACCGGATGGAAGGCCCCTACGTCAAGCTGGGCATCGACGTGGGCGGCTACCGCACCAAGCGGGAGGACGACCTGGCCGCGCTGGCCCGCCGCATGGCGGACCGTGTGATCCGCACCGGCTGCTGCTATGAGATGGAGCCCATGAACCCCTATGAGCGCCACATCATCCACACCGCAGTGGCCGCCATTGACGGCGTGCGCAGCGAGAGCAAGGGCGAAGGCTCCGAGCGCCGTGTGGTCCTGTATTCCACCGATCCCAACGCCAGCAACCTGCCCGACCGTCAGAGCGGCCGCAGCCGCAATGGCCGTGCGGGCCGCAGCAACGGCCGTTCGGGCCGCAGCGGCAATGGCCGCAGCACCCGCAATGATCGCCGGGACGGGTCCCGCAGCGGCGGCCGTGGTCCCCGCAATGACCGCCGTGGCCCCCGCCCCTCCCAGGTGCCCGCCCGCGAGTTTGCCGATGTCCCCCGTGACCCGCAGGCCCGCCCCCAGGCCCCTGCCCGCACCGAGCGCATCCATGACGGCGATGATTTTGAGATGTTCGGCAAAATTGAGCTGTAATCCGTAAACAACAAGAGCCCTGTGCAGAAGGAATGTTCTGTGCAGGGCTCTTCAGCGTGTCGGGAAACCCGACACGCTGCAAAAGGGGGATCTGTCCGGCACGGCTTCGCCTGACCGTCCAGTTCCCCCTTTAAATCGCGCACTCGTCGCTTTGCTCCTCGCACACAATTTCCCGCAAAATTTCCCTGTCGGTGTCACCATCGTCGGCGCAGGTCCGCCGATGGTGACGGATTTTAACTTTTTCGTTTCAAAAACTCCGGGTTCAGAACCGGTTTGCCTGGTTGGAGATGCGCTGGTGTCCCAGCAGGGCGTCCACCATGCCCTGGCAGGCCAGATAGGTGCAGTTCCTGACGCTCTGGTTGGTGCTGGCCGCCGTGTGGGGGGTGAGCACCACGTTCTCCATGGTAAAAAGCTCGCTGGACAGGGGCAGCGGCTCCTGCTCAAACACGTCCAGCCCGACGCCCTGCTTGGCCACCACCTTCAGCCGCGGACTGGTATCCATCATGGCCCGGTCCACCTTGTCGGTGCGGGAATAAATCGCGTCCACCTGATTTTTTGCAATCAGATCCAGAATTTCCTCCTCGCTGGCGGTCTCCGGCGCGGTGAGGACCTCGGCGCCAATCTGTTCCAGAATTTTGTGGCCCAGAGGGTCCATTTCCTTCAAGGCAAGCACCTTGTATTTCATGTTTTGTTCTCCTCTTGTATCTTGCGAACGGGGTTTTTATGCTTCCCACATTATACTGAAAACACTGCCGGAAAAGTTTTACAATCTTGCCGATTCTTTTGCAATTTTTGCCAGCATGGGTCCCCCAAAAAAGGGAAGATTTCCGTCCCCCGGCCTCCCTCTGCTGCGGTTTCTCTTGCACTGGCTCCCCGCCGTGGGTATAATGAAAAAAATGTTGTTTTGGGAGGAACCGCAATGTCTGCAATCACTGTGCGCGGCGTCACGCTGCTGCCCCCCTGCCAGGTCACGGCGGGGCAGTTCCGGGTCATTGTTCCGGTCATGGCCGGCGACCTGGCCCCGCTTCCCGCCGCCGCCCGGACCGGGGATCTGGTGGAGCTCCGCCTGGACGCCCTCGCCCCGCTGGAGGAGGAGACCCTTTCCACCGTCCTGTTGAAAACCCGGGACCAAATCGGTCCCGGCAAACCGCTGCTGGCCACCATCCGCACCGCCCGGGAGGGCGGCCTGGCGCCCCTTACGGCGGAACAATACGCCGCGCTGTGCCGGGCGGTCTGCCGCACCGGCGCGGCGGACCTGCTGGATGTGGAGCTTTCCGCCGGGGAACAGACGGCCTGCGCCCTGCGGGACGCCGCCCACGCCGCCGGCATGGCGGTGGTGTTCAGCAGCCACGACTTTGACAAAACCCCCGACGCCGGGGCCATGACCCGCCGCCTGTGCCGCATGGGGGAGCTGGGCGCCGACATCGCCAAGCTGGCGGTCATGCCCCGCACCGCCGCCGACGCCGCCGCGCTGCTGCAAGCCACCGCCGGTGCCGCTGCCGCAATGCCCCACACCCCCCTCATCACCATGTCCATGGGCCCTTTGGGCGCCGTGACCCGGGTGTGCGGCGCGGCCTTTGGCAGCTGTGCCGGGTTTGCCACCGCCGGGGTGTCCAGCGCCCCCGGCCAGCCCGACGCCGCCGCGCTGCGCGCCGCCCTGGCCGCATTGCACCAGATGAACCTTTGAACCGCCAAAGTTTTCCACAAAACCGGCCTGGAATGTGGAAAACCCGCCAGTCCCCGCCCTCTTGCCTTTCCGCGCCGCCGGTGCTACAATTTACAGCGGAATGCAACAAAGGAGATGTTACCCGTGCCCTGCACCACAATGCTTGTCGGAAAGAACGCATCCTATGACGGGTCCACCATGATTGCCCGCAACGATGATTCCGGTTCCGGCTCCTTCACCCCCAAAAAATTTGTCTCGGTCGCGCCGGAGCAGCAGCCCCGGCATTACCGGTCGGTGCTCTCCCACCTGGAACTGGACCTGCCGGAAAATCCCCTGCGCTACACCGCCGTGCCCAACGCCGTGGCGGGCAAGGGCATCTGGGCGGCCAGCGGCGTCAACGAGGCCAACGTGGCCATGACCGCCACCGAGACCATCACCTCCAACCCCCGGGTGCTGGGCGCCGACCCGCTGGTGGAGTATCTTCCCCCCAAAGACGGCCGGCCCGAAGTGCCCGGCGGTATCGGCGAGGAGGACATGGTCTGCCTGGTCCTGCCCTACATCCGCACCGCCCGGGAGGGGGTGCGCCGCCTGGGCGCGCTGCTGGAACGGTACGGCACCTATGAGATGAACGGCATTGCCTTCCAGGACAGCGATGAAATCTGGTGGCTGGAGACCATCGGCGGCCACCACTGGATGGCCCGCCGGGTGCCCGACGACTGCTATGTGGTCATGCCCAACCAGCTGGGCATCGACCGGTTTGACATGGACGACGCCCTGGGGGAGCAGAAAGCGTTTATGGCCAGCACCGGCCTGAAACAGTGGATGGAGGATTATCATCTGGATCTGTCGCTGAACGGGGTGCTCAACCCCCGGGACGCCTTTGGCAGCCATGACGATGCGGACCATGTGTACAACACCCCCCGCGCCTGGTATATGCTGCGCACCCTCAACCCCCACACCCGGCGGTGGGACGGCCCCCAGGCGGACTGCACCCCCGAATCCGACGATCTGCCCTGGTGCATGGTGCCCGAGCGCAAGATCACGGTGGAGGACGTGAAATACGTTTTGTCCTCCCACTATCAGGGCACGCCCTACGACCCCTACGGCGCCTACGGTGACGGCAGCCAGCGGGGCAAATACCGGACCATCGGCATCAACCGCAACGATTTTCTGGCCATCATCCAGATGCGCCCCGGCCGCGATACGGTGGAGTGGCTCTCCTTCGCGTCCAACGCCTTCAGCGTGTCGGTGCCCATGTACGCCGCCGTGACCCACACGCCGGACTATCTGGCCAACACCACCGGCGCGGTTTCCACCGGCAATTACTACTGGTGCAGCCGCCTCATTGCTGCCATGGCGGATGCCTCCTACAAAAAATCCCAGTTCCACATCGAGCACTATCAGGAACGGGTGGCCGCAAGGGGCCACGCCCTGCTCAACCGCTATGACGCCCTGCTGGCCGCCGCGCCGGACGATGCCGCCCGGCTGGCCCTGCGCCATCAGGCCAACGACGAGATCGCCGCCATGGCAGAGCAGGCCGGGGCCGAGACCCTCAAGCTGGTTCTGGACGAGCTGAGCAACGGCATGAAAAACGCCTTCTCCCGCTCCGACGCATAAAAACCCCCCCGCCCGCAGCGTGCTGCTGCGGGCGGGGGTTTTGTTGAACTGTCAGGAATGCGGGGCGGCGCTGCGAAGGCCGCGACCAGATCCAGGCGCGCTCACCGGGCGCTGCCCAGGCGGGCTTTGAAATCGTCATAGCCGAAGCTGCGCAAAGGGACCAGCGCGCCGCCGTCGCGGCGCAGCCAGAGGGCGGGCAGCGGCATACCGTTGAAGGTGTTGTTTTTGCAGGTGGTGTAGATGGCCATGTCGCCAAAGCAGAGCAGGTCCCCCACCCGGGGCGGCGACGCAAAGCGGTAATCCCCCACCACATCCCCCGCAAGGCAGGTCGGCCCGCCCAGCCGCACGGGGCAGGGGGCGGCGCCGTCGTCCCCCCACAGCGGGGGTCGGTAGGGCATTTCCAGCACGTCGGGCATATGGCAGGCGGCGCTGGCGTCCACAATGGCAAAGGCGGTGTCCCCGTTGCGCCCCACGTCCAGCACCCGGGTCAGCAGAAACCCCGCATTGAGGGCCACCGCCTCCCCCGGCTCCAGATAGACCTGCACCCCCCACCGGTCCCGCGCCCCGGTCAGGCACCGTTCCAGCCGGGGCAGGTCGTAGCCGGGGCGGGTGATGTGGTGCCCACCGCCCATGTTGAGCCACCGCATCCGGGGCAGAACCTCCCCAAACCGGGCCTCCACCGCCGCCAGCGTGCGCTCCAGCGCGTCGGCGTCCTGCTCGCAGAGGGTGTGAAAGTGCAGCCCGTCCAGCAGCGCCAGCAGGCCGGGGGTCATGGCGGCGTCCCACTGGGCGCGGGTCACCCCCAGGCGGCTGCCGGGGGCGCAGGGGTCGTAGAGCTCGTGGCCCTGCTGGGTGGAGCATTCGGGGTTCACCCGAAGCCCCACCTGCCTGCCCGCCGCTTTGGCTGCCGGGCCAAATTTCGCCAGTTGGTTCAGCGAATTGAACACAATATGGTCGGCATATTGCAGCAGTTTGCCAAATTCGTCGTCCCGGTAGGCGGCGCAGAACACATGGACCTCTTTTCCGGGCATTTCCTCTGCGCCCAGGCGGGCCTCATACAGGCCGCTGGCCTCGGCGCCCGCCAGGTACCGGGCGAGCAGGGGATAGCAGTCATAGTTGGAGAACGCCTTCTGGGCCAGCAGAATCCTGCATCCGGTGCGCTCTGCCACCCCGGCCAGAAGTTCGCCGTTGCGGCGCAGCGCCCCTTCGTCCAGCAGATAGCAGGGGGTGGGCAGGGCGGCAAACAGCCGGGCCGGGTCCTGCCCGCCCAGGGCGGCAAAGGGCGGGCGACGCTCGGCCTTCATCCGTCCACCAGCGCCGGGGCGCGGTTCACACGGCGGGGCAGGCCGTACCGGTCCAGCGCCTCCAGGAAGGGATCGGGATCAAACTCTTCCACGGTGTGGACGCCGGGGGCGGCCCATTGGCCGGTGAGCAGCATCAGCGCGCCGCACATGGCCGGCACGCCGGTGGTGTAGCTGATGGCCTGGCTCTTGACCTCCCGGTAGCATTCCTGATGGTCGCATACATTATAAATAGACCAGGTCTTGTTCTTCCCGTCCTTTTTGCCGGTGAAGATGCAGCCGATGTTGGTCTTGCCGTGGGTGCGGGGGCCAAGGCTGGCGGGGTCGGGCAGCAGCGCCTTGAGGAACTGGATGGGCACAATCTGCCGCCCCTCAAACTCCACCGGCACGGTGGAGAGCATCCCCACATCCTCCAGACAGCGCATATGGTCCAGATAGCTCTGGCCAAAGGTCATGAAAAACCGGATGCGGCGGGCCTCGGGGATGTTTTTGGCCAGCGACTCAATCTCCTCATGGTGCAGCAGATACATCTCCTTGCGGCCCACCTGGTCAAAGTCGTATTCCCGCTTGATGCTCATGGCGGGAACCTCCACCCAGCGGCCGTCCTCCCAGTAGCTGCCGGGGGCGGACACCTCCCGCAGGTTCACCTCGGGATTGAAATTGGTGGCAAAGGCATAGCCGTGGTCGCCGCCGTTGCAGTCCAGAATGTCAATGGTGTCAATGGTGTCAAACTCATGCTTTTTGGCCCAGGCGCAGTAGGCCTGGGTCACGCCGGGGTCAATGCCGCAGCCCAGCAGGGCGGTCAGGCCGGCGTCCTCAAACCGTTTGCGGTAGGCCCACTGCCAGCTGTAATCAAAATAGGCGGAAAATCCCTGCTCTTTGCACCGCTTTTCATACACCGCGCGCCAGGCGGGGTCGGTGGTATCCTCCGGCTCATAGTTGGCGGTGTCCATGTAGTTGACGCCGCAGGCCAGGCAGGCCTCCATGATGGTCAGGTCCTGATAGGGCAGGGCAATGTTCATGACCAGATCGGGCTGATAGCTCTGGATCAGGGCAATCAGCTCCTCCACCTTGTCGGCGTCCACCCGGGCGGTGGTGATTTTGGTGGCGGTCTGACCCGCCAGCTCGGCGGCCAGCGCGTCGCACTTCGCTTTGGTGCGGCTGGCGATGCACAGCTCGGTGAACACCCCGCTCACCTGACAGCATTTGCGGATGGCCACGTTGGCGACGCCGCCGCAGCCGATGACCAGTACTTTGCTCATAATCAATTCCTCCTCATGAATGATGGGTACACAAAGCCAGAAGCAGTTCCCGCACCACCTTGCAGGCGGTGGCGGTGGATGCGCCGGACGGGTCCAGCATGGGGGCCAGCTCGTTGACGTCGGCCCCCACCACCCGGGCGGTGCAGACCTGCCGGATGGCGTCCAGCAGCTGGACAAAGCTCACGCCCCCGGCCTCCGGCGTTCCGGTGCCGGGGAACACCCCGGGGTCCAGGCAGTCCAGGTCGATGGTAAGATACACCGGCACGGCGGTTTGACGCAGCCAGTGCGCCAGCGCGGGCAGGCCGTCAAAGTCAAAGGGGTGCAGATCGGTGTGGGCGGCGGCAAAGGCAAACTCCTCCCGCTCGCCGCTGCGGATGCAGAACTGGTGGATCCGCCCGTCCCCCAAAAGATCGTGGCAGCGGCGCAGCACGCAGGCGTGGCTCAACTGTGCCCCCAGATAATGCTGCCGCAGGTCGGCGTGGGCGTCAAAATGGACGATGTGCAGGTCGGGAAAGCGGCGCAGCACCGCCCGCACCGCACCCAGCGTGACCAGATGCTCGCCCCCCAGCAGCAGCGGCAGCTTGTTGTCCCGCAGGATTTCCGCCGCCCGGGATTCAATGTCGTTGAGGGCGCTTTCGGCGCTGCCAAAGCAGAGTTCCAGGTCGCCGCTGTCAAAGATGTCAAAGTCGGTCAGGTCGGCGTTCTGGTAGGGACTGTACGTCTCCAGCCCGATGCCCAGCCGGGCGTCGGTCTCGGGGTTCACATAGACGGGCACAGCGCCGCAGAGCACCAGCGCGTTGATGACGCTGCGGTGGACGTTGCGGGGCAGAATGATCTCGTCCCCCCGCTTGCAGGCCGCCAGCACCATGCTCTGCACGCTGCTGGTGGTGCCGCCCACCATCAGAAAGGCGTGGGCCGCGCCGAAGGCGTCCGCCGCCAGATCCTCCGCCTCCCGGATCACCGAGACCGGATGGCACAGATTGTCCAGCGGCTTCATGCTGTTCACGTCCACCCCCACGCACTGCTGCCCCAGAAAGGCGGCCAGCTCGGGGTTGCCCCGCCCGCGCTTGTGGCCCGGCACGTCAAAGGGCACCACCCGCATCCGGCGGAACTGCTCCAGCGCCTCATAGATGGGCGCCCGGTTCTGGTCCAGCCGGGAACGATTGTTTGCCAACGCATTCACTCCTCACCGGGTTGCTCCAAAACAAAAAACGCAAGCTGTGCGGCAATACACAGCTTGCGTGAAAAATTCCCGGAAAACACCCCGGCGGACCCAGGGCCCCGGGCTGACAGGAGAGTTCCTACGGATTGACAGAGTCTATACAGCAATACCACTTTTACTACTCTTATTGACCGTTTCACAAGTCTGCGCACAGCGCATTTCGGTTATGAAGTAACCAACTTATAAAATGTGAGCTTTTAACTCAATCAATAATGCGGCTCATCGCCGCCTCGGCAGTGGACCCGGCTGTCCGTATGGCCTTGACTCCCTGACGGAGTGGTCCGGGGAATTGCTTTGAAAAGACCCGTTTCCGCGCTCTCCAAAAGTAAGGCGAGTATACCATGGCCAGGGGGGCTTGTCAATGGCTGGACAAGGAAAGGTTGACAATTTTTTGAACATTTTACAAAGTTTTGTCGCAAACGCCCCCCGGCACACCACACTGAATTTTACAAAGAGAGTTTTATTTGTGTATAATACGAACCGTAAATCTAAAAAAAGAAAGAAATGCCAAAAATTCCGCCCAAAACCGGAAAATGCGATTGACAAACGGCGAACCACAGGGTATGATAAAGAAGAATAAATATTGGGATAAGTGTACCTATGCCCATTTGCAGGAATGCTTGTCCGAAACAGAACGGGGGTGGAGGAAAACGCTGAAAGTATCCAAGGATCTGATTCTGCGCGAAATTGCCGGGGAGCACATTCTGGTTCCCACCGGGGAAACCGCCGGCAAGGTACACGGCATGATTACCCTGAGCGAGAGCGGCCTTTTGCTGTGGAACCGCCTGCAGCAGGGCTGTGAGGAGTCCGCGCTCACCGAGGCGCTTGTCGCCGAGTATGAGGTATCCCCCGAAACGGCCGCGTCAGATGTGAAGGAATTTCTGGATCAGCTGCGCAAGGTTGATTTGCTGGAGGAGGTTCCCCAATGACACGCAAAAGACAACGACGATTTTTCCCACTGCTGGCCGTCGTCCTGGCGGCGGCTGTGCTGGCGGGCTGCGGGTCGGCCGCGTCCGGGCAGTCCGGCGCGTCGGTGGCACAGTCCGCCCCGGCTGCAACGCCGGAACCCACGCCCACGCCCAACCCCGGGCTGTCCTGGCCTTACGTTGTGGAGGACGGCAATCTGCAGGTAGACTCCCTGTTCCAGTACAGCGGCATCAACCCCGACTGTGACGGCGAGATGGGCGACGACATCGCCGCCCTGCAGGTGACCAATCTCTCGGACCGGTTTGTGGAGCGGGCGGAGCTCACCGCGACGCTGCTGGACGGCACCGGGCTGAATTTTGTGATCACCAACGTTCCGGCCGGGCAGACCGTGCTGGCCTTCGCCGTGGACAATGCCGCTTACCCGGATATGACCGTTTTGTGCGATACCGTGACCTGCAGCGCCGTCTATGGGGACGCCGCGCCGGTGATGGCCGATACCATTGCCGTGGATGTGCAGGAAACCACCGTGACCCTGACCAATACGGGGAGCACGGATCTGACCAATTTGGCAGTCGGCTGCCATTGCCTGTTTGACGGGGCATATTTTGGCGGTGTGACATACAATTACGCTGTTGATTGTATTACAGCAGGAAGCAGCGTAACCATACAGGCCGATGATTGTTATTTGGGCCAGGCAGATGTGGTCTGCATCCAGTCAGACCCGGCCGCCTGACATAAAGGAGGAATTCTGGAAATGAAACCCTATGTAAAACCGGAACTTTATTTTGAGAGCTTTGAATTGGCACAGCATATTGCAGGATGCAATCTGACGCTGAATATACTCCGAACAAAGTTGTGAAAGGTCTAGATACCATCCGTGTGGACGTGACCTACAACACAGAAGAAACACAAAGCTTTACCGTAGCCATCTACCCCGCCACCACCGTCTACTATGAGGAAGACTTTGCCAAACTGAACGGCTTTACCGACGGTTCCAAGGGTACCGGTACCCAGGCGACCGAAGTTGCAGACCAGAACGATGTAAAGAAGATTAACAACTACGGCTACGACCCGGCCTATGCTACCAATGCCATGAGCGAAAACGCCCCGTCCAGTACAAGCGGCGGTGTGGTTACGTTCACCTTCACCGGCGATGGAGTTGATATTTACACCAAGAGCACGAACGATTCGGGCACCTATATGATCTCCATGCAGGCTACAAGACCCCCTGGATTGCCAAAAGAACCATCGATGACGGGATTGTTCCCGTTCTGCCTTATACCCGATACAAGGGTGCAAAGGACGCCTACCGTCCCTGGGACTACACCTATATCCCTGAGAAGGATGTTTACCTCTGCCCGCAGGGAGAAGAACTCAGACATACCACCACCGACAAGGACGGAAAGCGCAGTTACCGCAGCATGCCAAAGAATTGCCGGGACTGCCCTTACAAAGCGAAATGTGGAGCAAATGAGAAAGGGCAGAAGCTCCTGACGAGACACATCTGGCAGTCCTATCTGGA
>SFVK01000014.1 GCA_004561545.1 bacterium | reverse complement strand
CCCAGCGGATTGCTGGTCACCGGCGGCAGCGCCTCCACGAACTTCCTTCGCAGATGCGCCCAGCAGCCGCACCGGGTGATGCCCTCCAGCTGGTTGTACCCCGCATACCCATCCGTGTGCAGATACCCGTGAAAGCCCTTTAGGAACTTCTTCGGGTATTCTCCGCTGCGGCCCGGCTGGTACTCATACAGGATGATCGGCGGCTTGCCGTCCCTCCCGGTGCGGTACACCCACATGTATGACTTGGACTGCGGTGCTTTGCCCTTCTCCCTGAGCACCTGCACCACCGTCTCGTCCGCGTGCAGGACCTGCCGTTTCAGCAGCTCCGCGTGCATGGCGTCCCACAGCGGCTCCAGCCAGTCCTCGGCGCACCGGATGACCCACTTGGCCATGCAGGTCCGGCTGAAGGTCACTCCTAACTGCCGCCACATTTCCTCCTGACGGTACAGCGGCATGGCGTTGGCGTACTTCTGGTACATGACCTCCGACACCACCGACGCGGACACCATGCTGTGATTCAGCAGCGGCTTTTCCACCGCAGCACGCACAATGACCGTCCGCCCGTTCTTCCGGCAGTGCGGGCACTGGTACGCTGTCTGCCAGTGACGAACCAGTTTCATTTGGGCAGAGATGTACTCAAAAGTCTCCCGCACCAGTTCCTTGCCCATCCAGTTCAGCCTGCCGCCGCATTGCGGGCAAATCTGTTTCTCCGGGTCCAGGTCATGGACTCGGTTCTCGGTGGGCGTCCGGCTGGTATTCCGCCTCCGCCTCCGTGAACATCCCCAAAGGCTCTTCTTCCGGGACAGGCGTTTTCTCGCTGGAGCTGCCAAACTGCTTCTTGCGCAGCAGGGCCACCATCTCGTCCAGGTTCCGCACCTCGTCCAGCAGGACCTGCACTGCGTTCTGCAATTCATGAATGTAGGCGTCTTTCTGCGTTTCGGTCTCCGGCTGCTTGTGCAGCAGCTCGGAAAAGCCCTGCAACCCTTTCAGATCGATGCCAGGTAGGTGCCC
Organism: bacterium; assembly: GCA_004561545.1. GTDB lineage: Bacteria > Bacillota > Clostridia > Oscillospirales > Ruminococcaceae > Gemmiger. The sequence goes on along the minus strand of SFVK01000014.1, from coordinate 65,500 downwards.
AGAGCCATGCCGGCCAGAGACACCCAGAACAGGGGGCCGGCGGGGTGCGGAAGATGGCCAGGGACAGGGCGGTGCCAAGGAACGGCGACACCGCGTAATAGGCGCTGGTTTTGGCGGCGCCCAGGGTGCGCTGGGCGTAAACATAAAAGAAAATGCTCAGCCCGTAGGCCACAAAGCCCAGAAGCAGCGCCGCCAGAAGGCTGCGCGGGGCGGGGATCTGCTGCCCCATCGCAAGCGCGATCCCAAGAGAACCGAGCCCCGAGCCGAAGCCCTTGATGACAACGATTTCCAGCGGGTCGCATTGGGAGATCATGCGGGTGCAGTTGTTTTCCAGTCCCCAACAGATACAGGCCAGCAGCACAAACAGCGACCCGGAGGAGAATTGAAGGCTGGACCCATCCTCGAAGGACAGCAGCATACAGGCGCCTGTGATCAGCCCAATGGCCAGCCAAAGCCGCGGCCCGATGCGCTCCTTGAAAATCAGGAGCGCAATGAGCGCGGTGGAAACAATCTCAAAATTGTTTAAAAGAGAAGCGTTGGCGGATGTGGTGCGGGTCAGCCCTGCCATCAGGCAGAGGGGGGCTGCGATATCCAGCACCACCATGCCAGCGGTGTAAGGTAGATCCCGCCGGTCCAGCCGGTGCCCGCGCCGCATACTGCCCCGCCGGCCCCGGGCCATCCCCAGCCCCAGCATCCCGATCCCCGCGCCGAGATAGAGCAGAGCCGCCAGCATGGCGGGCGCGACCTCCCGCAACAGAAGCTTGGATACCGGCGTGCTGACGGCGTAGAGCGCTGCCGCCAGCACGGCCCACCCCACGGCGCCTTTTTCTTTCATGCGACCGTCTCCCTTTCATGAAACCGGATGCCTCTATCATAACGCAGGACGGGGTGCGCTGCAAGACCTGCCCCTGCGGGGACGGAAAATCCTTTTCCTGCCTGCACAACAGGGATCGGGTGCTTTCTATGATAACCGGGGTAATCTTCAATTTCCCTCTTGCACGCACAGGGCAAAACAGTGTATACTTTGAACAGGAAGTTTGCCGGATGCGGGAACGATCCGGTACAAACCGGCAGGGACCACTGAATTGATCAATTCCCCTGCACCAGAAACAAGGAGGATACTCTCATGAATCGTTTGCAAGGAAAAGTCGCCATCGTGACCGGCTCCACCAGCGGCATCGGCATCGGCATCGCCAAGCTGTATGCGGCGGAGGGCGCCAAGGTTGTCATCTGCGGCCGCCGTCAGGCCAAGGGCCAGGCTGTGGTGGATGAGATCACCGCCGCCGGCGGCACCGCCATGTATCACTTTATGGACATCACCGACCTGTCCAGCATCGACGCCCTCTTTGCCGACACCGAGAAGGAGTGGGGCAAGGTGGATATCCTGGTCAACAACGCCGCCAATGTGGCCCTCAAGGACGGCCGCGTGGACGAGCTGACCGTGGAGATGTGGGATGCCATTTTTGAGAGCGATATGCGCGGCACCTTCTACACCACCAAGACTGCCATCCCCTACCTGCAGAAGGTGGGCGGCGGCTCCATCATCAACATCGGCTCCATGGCCGCCTGCAACGGCGACATCAGCTCCACCGCCTATGCCTGCGCCAAGGCCGGCGTGGATATGCTGACCAAGATGGTGGCCACCCAGTACGGCAAGACCGGTGTTCGCTGCAACTGCGTGCGCCCCGGCCTGATCGTCACCCCGCAGAACGAGGCCAACGTGCCCCAGGCCCTGAAGGACATCTTCCTGTCCAACATCTGCGTGGACCGCTATGGCTGCCCCGAGGACATCGGCCATCTGTGCGTCTACCTCGGCTCTGACGAGAGCACCTATGTCACCGGCCAGGTCATGACCGTGGACGGCGGCCTCAACTCCCATGTGCCCACCGTGGCCCAGTTCCGCGCCATGGGCAGCCGCACTTGGTAATTCTGATTTTTGCAAAAACACAGCCGGCCGGCACGATCCAAGCATCGTGCCGGCCTTTTTGCTTCCCCGCCTGCCGGGCATCTGCCGGAGCACACCGCTGCGGGATTGAAAAAACCAATCAATCCATCGAAAAAAACCAGGGGGATTTGCCTTGCGCAGCGGCGCGGCGCCGTACTATAATAAAACGAAAGAAAGAAGGAATGCGCTGTGAAACTGATCCGCACCCAGGACGCCGTGGGGCAGGTCCTCTGCCACGACATCACCCAGATCATACCGGGCCGGTTCAAGGGCCCGGTGTTCCGCAAGGGCCACATTGTGCAGCCGCAGGACATCCCGGTGCTGCTCTCGGTGGGCAAGGAACACCTGTATGTCTGGGAAAATGACGAGACGATGCTCCACGAGAACGAAGCCGCCGAAATTCTGCGCCAGCTCTGCCAGAACGAGAATATGGAGGCCAGCGAGGCCAAGGAGGGCAAGATTGAGCTGACCGCCGCCTGCGACGGGCTGTTTTTGGTGGACACGGCCCGGCTGCGCGCCCTCAACGCCATGGGGGACCTGATGATCGCCACCCGCCCCGGCGGCTTTGTGGTGCGCAAGGGGGACAAACTCTGCGGTACCCGGGTGATTCCGCTGGTCATCCAAAAGGAGCGGATGGAGCAGGCCCGGGCGCTGGCCGGGGACACCCCGCTGCTGCGCCTTGTGCCGCTGAAACAGAAAAAGTTCGGCGTGGTGACCACCGGCAGCGAGGTGAAAAACGGCCTGATTGAGGACAAATTCACCCCCATTTTGCAGCGCAAGCTGGCGGAGTTCGGCTGCGAAATGGTCTGCCATGCCTGCCCCGGCGACGAGGCCGACGCCATCACCGGCGAGGTGCTGCGGATGCTGGACGCGGGGTGTGAGATGGTGTTCTGCACCGGCGGCATGAGCGTGGACCCCGACGATCGCACGCCGCTGGCCATCAAAAACACGGGGGCGCGCATCGTCAGCTACGGCGCGCCGGTGCTGCCGGGGGCGATGTTTCTGGTCGCCTATCTGCCCGACGGGCGGCCGGTCTGCGGCCTGCCGGGCTGCGTGATGTACGCAAAGCGCACCGTCTTTGACCTGGTTCTGCCCCGCCTGCTGGCGGACGAGCCGGTGACGGCGGAGTGGCTGGCGGGCCTTGGCAGCGGCGGGCTGTGCCTGAACTGCCCGGAGTGCCATTTCCCCAACTGCGGGTTCGGCAAGGGGGTGTGAGGGTTGAGCGAACTGACGCATCTTGACGCCAACGGCAACGCCGTGATGGTGGACGTGGGCGAAAAGCAGGTGACCCGGCGGCAGGCCATCGCCGTGGGGCGCATCACCATGAACGCCGACTGCTTTGCCATGGTGGCCCAGCGCCGCGCCAAAAAGGGCGACGTGCTGGGCGTGGCCCAGGTGGCGGGCATTATGGCGGCCAAGCGCACCTTTGAGACAATCCCGCTGTGCCACCCGCTGGCCCTGACCAAATGCACCGTGGAATTTACGCTTCTGCCGGGGGAGAACGCCATCGAGGCCCGCTGCACCACCCGGTGCGACGGCAGGACCGGCGTCGAGATGGAGGCGCTGAACGGGGTGTCCGCCGCGCTGCTGACGGTCTACGATATGTGCAAGGCCGCAGACCGGGGCATGGTGATTTCCGGCATCCACCTTGTGGAAAAATCCGGCGGAAAGAGCGGGCATTTTGTCTTTGACGCCGGGCAGGACACGCCATGACAACCGTCTGCATCCTGATGGCCAGTGGGCTGGGCCGCCGCTTTGGCGGCGACAAGCTGATGGCGGAGTTCTGCGGCGAGCCCATGATCTGCCGGGCGCTGGCGGCCACCGACGGGGTGTTTGACCGCCGCGTTGTCCTCACCCGCAGCGCTGCGGCGGCAAAGCTCTGCCGGGACCGGGGCGTGCCGGTGCTGCTCCACAGCGAACCCCGCCGCTGCGACGCCATGCGGCTGGGGCTGACGCTGGCGAACGGGGCAGACGGCGTGCTCTTTTGCCCCTGCGACCAGCCGCTGCTGCGCCGCAGCACGGTGCAGGCGCTGCGCGCCGCCTTTGCCGCCGACCCCCGGTCCATCTGGCGGCCCGCCTGGCAGGGGCGGCCCGGTGCGCCGGTGCTCTTTCCCCGCTGGGCGCTGGGGGAGCTGGCCGCGCTGCAAAGCGGCGGCGGGCGGCAGGTCATGGCCCGCCACCCCGGCGCGGTGCGCACCGTCCCCGCCACCAGCGCCGCCGAGCTGGAGGACGTGGACACCCCGCAGGACCTGGCCCGGCTGGAACGGCTGGCAACTGATTGAAAAAACCAATCAATCCATTGAAATAATCAATAAATCCTATTGGCGCATCTTCCCCCGCCATGGTATGATGGAACCATGATCGGGAGGAGGAATTTCTATGAACGACAAAAAAGAAAAATGGACCATCGCCCTGGCGGGCCTTGCCATCGGCGTCCTTGCGGTGACGCTGGTGGCTTTTGGCAACCCGGCCAACATGGGCTTCTGCATCGCCTGCTTTGTGCGGGACATTGCGGGCGCGCTGGGACTGCACCGCGCCGCCGCCGTGCAGTACATCCGGCCCGAGATCATCGGCCTGGTGCTGGGCAGCATGATTCTGGCGCTGGTGCGCAGGGAATGGGCCCCCAAAGGCGGCAGCGCCCCCATGACCCGCTTTGTGCTGGGCTTTTTTGTGATGATCGGCTGCCTGATGTTTCTGGGCTGCCCCTTCCGCATGATTCTGCGGCTGGCGGGCGGCGACGGCAACGCGCTGTTCGGGCTGGCCGGGTTTGTCCTGGGCATTGTGTGCGGCGTGTTCTTCCTCAACAGGGGCTACACGCTGCGCCGCACCTACCGCCTGCCCGTCACCGAGGGCGCGGCGCTGCCCGCCATCATGGCTGCTTTGCTGGTGCTGCTGGTGGCCGCGCCGTCCTTTGTCTTTTTCAGCACCGAAGGCCCCGGCGCCAGGCACGCGCCGCTGCTCCTCAGCCTGGCGGCGGGGTTGATTGTGGGCGCGCTGGCCCAGCGCACCCGGCTGTGCATGGTGGGCGGCATCCGGGACTTTGTGCTCTTCCGGGAAACCAAGCTGCTGCTGGGCTTTGGGGCCATTCTGGCGGCGGCCTTTGCGGCCAACCTGGTCACCGGCAGCTTCCACCCCGGCTTTGCGGGGCAGCCGGTGGCCCACACCGACGGGCTGTGGAACGCGCTGGGGATGCTGCTGGCCGGCTTTGGCTGCGTGCTGCTGGGCGGATGCCCGCTGCGCCAGCTGGTGCTGGCCGGTGAGGGCAACGCCGACAGCGCCGTGACGGTGCTGGGCCTGCTGGTGGGCGCGGCCTTTGCCCACAACTTCGGCCTGGCCTCCAGCGCCGACGGCCCCACCGCCGCGGGCCGGATTGCCGTGGTCATCGGGCTGGCGGTGGTCACCGCCATTGCCTGCCTCAACACCTTCAGAAAGGAAGCTGCACAATGAAACAACTGGATGCACGGGGGCTTTCCTGCCCCGAACCGGTTCTTCTGATCCGTCAGGCCATGCAAAGCGGCGACGCCTGCTATGAGATGGTGGTGGACAACCACGCCGCCAGGGAGAATGTGACCCGCTATGCCGAACACCAGGGCTACGCCGTGACGGTGCGGCAGGAGGGCAGCGACTATACGCTGACCATGAGCAGATGATCTGTATCGCCACGTTTTATTCCCATTTCGGGGCCATCCGGTTCCGGCAGGACTGCCGGAACCGGGGCGTTCCCGCCCGCGCCATGCCGGTGCCCCGGGACCTGAGCAGCAGCTGCGGCACCTGTGTCCGCTTTGAGGGCGGCTGCCCCGCCGCAGTGCCCGAAGAGGTGGAGCAGATTGTGGAAGTGACGGACGGCGGCTACCGGCCGCTCTACCGCGCCAGGGGGTGACACCGATGGAAACACAGGTCAAACTGACCAAACTGGCCGCCTGCGCGGGCTGCGGCGCCAAGGTGGGCGCGGGCACGCTGGCCGGCCTGCTGGAGGGTTTCAAAACCCGCACCGACCCCAACCTGGTGGTGGGCTTTGACAAGAGCGACGACGCCTGCGTCTATCTGGTCAATGAGGACACCGCCCTGATCGAGACCACCGACTTTTTCCCGCCCATCGTGGACGATCCCTTTCTCTACGGCCAGATCGCGGCGGCCAATGCCCTCAGCGACGTCTACGCCATGGGCGGCGAGCCAAAGCTGGCGCTGAACCTGCTGTGCACCGCCCCCGCCATGACCGGGGAGATGGTGCGGGAGGTGCTGCGCGGCGGCTATGACAAGGTCTATGAGGCGGGGGCCGTCATTGCGGGCGGCCACACCATCCAGGGGGCCGAGCCGCTGTACGGCCTGGCCGTCACCGGCTTTGCCCGGCCCGACCGGGTGCTGACCAACAGCGCCGCGCACCCCGGCGATGTGCTGATTCTGACCAAGCCCCTGGGCGTGGGCGTGCTGACCACCGCCGCCAAAGCGGGGCTGGTGGAGCCGCCAGTGCTGGACCGGGTCACCCGCCAGATGGCTGCCCTGAACCGGGCCGCCCGGGATGTGATGGTGGAATTTTCCGTCCACAGCTGCACCGACGTGACCGGCTTCGGCCTGCTGGGCCACAGCTTTGAGATGGCCCAGGGCAGCGGGTGCAGCCTGCACCTGACGGCGGGGAGCATCCCCTTCCACCGCGAGGCGCTGGAACTGGCGGATATGGGATTTCTGCCGGCGGGGGCCTACCGCAACCGGGAGTACGCGCAGGTGCGGGTGGCGCCGGGCATCCCCCGCGCCATGCAGGACCTGTGCTATGACCCCCAGACCAGCGGCGGGCTGCTCTTTGCGCTGCCCGAGCGGGAGGCCGCCGCCTGCCTGGCCCGGCTGGAGGGCGCGGCGCAGGTGGGCTATGTGACGCCGCCCGGCGATGCGGCGCTGTATTTGGAGTGATTGCACAAAATGAACGGTAACAATTTGGTCATTGTGCGCGGTGGCGGCGACCTGGCCACCGGCACCATCGCGCGGCTGCGGCAGTGCGGGTTCCCGGTTGTGGTGCTGGAAGTCCCCGCGCCGTCGGCCATCCGCCGCACCGTCGCCTTCTGCGAGGCGGTGTATACCGGCGTCCAGACCGTGGAGGGCATGACCTGCCGCAGGGCCGGCACGCCGGACGCCGCCCGGGCGCTGCTGGCGCAGGGCGAGCTGCCGCTGCTGGTGGACCCGGAAGGGGCGTCCATCGCGGCGCTGCGGCCCATGGCGGTGGTGGACGCCATTCTGGCCAAGAAAAATCTGGGCACCCGGCGGCAGATGGCCCCCATCACGGTGGCCCTCGGCCCCGGCTTCACCGCCGGTCAGGACGTGGACGCCGTGGTGGAGACCATGCGCGGCCATGACCTGGGCCGGGTGATTTATGCGGGCGCGGCCCGGCCCAACACCGGTGTGCCCGGCCTTATCGGGGGTTACGGCGCCGAGCGGGTCATTCACAGCCCGGCGGCGGGAACGCTGCGGGCGGTGCGCCGCATCGGCGATGTGGTGGAGCAGGGGGAGCCCATCGCCTTTGTGGGCGGGACCCCGGTGCCCGCCACCCTGACCGGGCTGCTGCGCGGGCTGATCCGGGACGGCTACCCCGTCACCGAGGGGCTGAAAATCGCCGACATTGACCCCCGCGCCGGGGAAGCCAAAAACTGCTTTACCATCTCGGACAAATCCCGCTGCATTGCGGGCGGCGTGGTGGAGGCCCTGCTGCACCTCCACGCCCTGCGGGGGCTGCCGTGGTGACGGCGGTGGTGGGCGCGGGGGGCAAAACCACCCTGATTCACGCGCTGGCCGCCCGGCACCGCGCCGCGGGCCGCAGCGTGCTGGTGACGACCACCACCCATATGCGGCGGGAGCCGGGGATGCTGCTGAACCCCACGCCGGAGCAGCTGACGGCCGCCCTGAAAACAGCCGGCTATGCCGCAGCGGGCGTCCCGGCGGCGGAGGGGAAAATCGGCCCGCTGCCCCGGGAGGTCTACCTGGCGGGCTGCGCCGCCGCCGATGAGGTGCTGGTGGAGGCGGACGGCGCGCGGGGCCGCTTTGTCAAGCTGCCCGCCCCCCATGAGCCGGTCATCCCGGAGAACACCGGGGAAATCCTGCTGGTCTGCAACCTCAAAGCCGTCGGTCTGCCGCTGGAAACGGCGGCCCACCGCCCCGCGCTGGTGGGGCAGGCGCTGCAAAAAGGCCCGCAGGAGCGCCTTACCGCCGACGACGTGGAGGCGCTGGCCCGGCGCTACCAGGCCCGGCTGCGCCAGGCCTGGCCCGGCCGCCCGGTGCGACTGGTGGTCCGCTGTGACGGCACCCCCGAACAGCAGGCCCGGGCCCGCCGCATGGAGCGGGAAGAATGGCAATAAAAATCAGCAAGCCGCCGGGCTGGACAGGAACCCGGCGGCAATATTTTACAATTGGCCCCCCTTCCCCTGCGGGGGCAACTGTGTTATGATAGAACTGTACAATCTGTCGAAAAAAGGAGGGCGGACATGGCACCGATCATTCGCACGGTGGGGCTGCGCAAGGTGTACGTCACCGGCAAAGAACGGGTGGCGGCGTTGGATGATGTGGACCTCTGCATCGAAAAAGGGGAGTTCTGCTGCATCGTCGGCCAGTCGGGCAGCGGCAAGTCCACGCTGCTCAACCAGTTGGCCGGGCTGGAAAAGCCCACCCGGGGCCGGGTGCTCATCGGCCGGCACGAGATCAGCGCCATGACCGAGGACGAGCTGGCCAAATTCCGCCAGGCCCATCTGGGCTTTATCTTCCAGAGCTACAACCTGCTGCCCAGCATGACGGCGGCCGAGAACGTGGCCCTGCCCCTCATGTTCAAGGGGGTGCCCCGGGCAGAGCGGCTGGCGCTGGCCACCAAAGAGCTGGACCGCATGGGCCTGACCGGCCGGGCCAACCATATGCCCACCGCCATGAGCGGCGGCCAGCAGCAGCGCGTCGGCATTGCCCGCGCCTTTGTGACCCGGCCCAAGGTGATCTTTGCCGATGAGCCCACCGGCAACCTGGACTCGGTCACTTCCCGCCAGGTGCTGTTCCGTATGCTGGAGCTGTCCAAGACCAGCGGCACCACCTTTGTGATGGTCACCCACCAGCCCGAGCTGGCCGCCTGCGCCGACCGCATCGTCACCATTCTGGACGGCAGGGTGCAGTCCGATGTGGTCCAGCCCGAGCCAGTCAAAGAGAAAAACCGCGCCGCCCTTCTGGCCTCGCTGGAGGGCAACACCGAGATCGGCGGCGACAAGGCCAGCGGCCGCGCGCGGCAAAAGACCGCCGCCGAGCTGGCCGCCTATGCAAAGCCTGACATCAGGCCCCCGCAGGAGTAAAAAAAGGAGGAATCCCCTTGAAAACGTTCCATCGCATCGCATCGGTCCTGGCCGCCGTGGCACTGGCCGTTTCGCTGACCGCCGCGCCCGCTTTGGCGGAGGAGGGCGGCCCGGCTTCCCCCGCGCCGGAATCCACCGCCGCCCCGGCGCCCGACAGCTCCGGCTCCGCCTACCTCATCGCCCAGACCGCCACCGACACGGCGGGCGGCGAGATTTCCGCCATTGAGCGGGATGACCGCTTCAACCTGGTGCTCCGCGTGGCGGACTACGGCGCCTACAAAAACTACATCACGGCGGACCAGATTTCCGCCCGGGTCAATTCCTCGGTGTTCACCTTCACCGGCAACGCCGAGGTGGGCCAGCTCTATGAGGAGACCGACCCCAACGGCGCGCCCTATTACAGCTATGTGCTGCTGTTCCGGGACGTGATCTACAACGGCGGCGGCAACACCCTCTCCATCAACCTGAGCTACCTCAATTCCACGCTGGAAATGCAGCAGCTCACCGTCACGCTGGGCCAGTGCGTGGACGAGGACCCCAGCACCCCCAACCTGATGATCCGGGAATCCGGCTACGGCAGCCAGGCCATTGTGGCCGGCACGCCCTTTGACCTGTCGCTCACCGTCTACGCCACCGCCGGGGAGGAATCCCTCAACGACGTGGTGGTTTCCCTCGCCCTGCCCGACGGCATCACCATGACCAGCGGCAGCCTGACCAACTACATCGGCGCCATGTCCCCCAAGAGCACCCGCAACGTGGTGTTCAACCTCACCCCCTCGGCGGGCTTCACCGGCGGCGTGGCCAACATCACCGTCAGCCTGGTGGGCACCGGCGCCGACACCAACGCCGCTGTCTCCGGTATGTCCACCACCATCTCGGTGCCCATCAGCCAGCCCGACCGCTTTGAGCTGGGCCAGCTGGAGGTCCCCGACACCATCTATGCGGGGGATTCCGTCTCGGTCACCCTGAACTTTGTCAACAAGGGCAAGACCAGCATTGACAACCTGGAGGCCACCATTTCGGGCACCAATCTGGGCGCCGACCTGACCCAGCAGTATCTGGGCAACATGGGCCCCGGCACCGAGAACAGCGTGGACTTTGACCTGATGCCCCTCGACCCGGGCCCCATGGAGGGGGTCATCACGCTGACCTATGAGGACGCCAACGGCCTGAACAAGACCGTCACCAAGGAGTTTTCCGCCACCGTGCAGGAAGTGCCGGTGTATGATGACATGATCATCGACGATTCCATGATGGAGGCGCCGGAGCAGAAGTCCGGCCTGCCCGTCTGGGGCTGGATTCTCATCGCCGCCGGTGTGCTGGTTGTCATTCTGATCGTGGTGCGGGTGGTGCTCAAAAAGAAAAAGGCCGCCGCCCTCGCCAGACTGGAGGACAGCGACGATGAAGATCTCTGACCAGATCAGCCTCGCCGCCAAAAACCTTTCCCGCCGCAAGGGCCGCACCGCGCTGACCGTCATCGGCGTGGTGGTGGGCACCTGCCTGATCGTGGTCATGATCTCGCTGGGCATCGCCCAGAACCAGGCCAACGAGGAAATGCTGGCTTCCTGGGGGGACCTGACCCAGATCGAGGTCTACAACGGCGGGGCCGTGGCGGTGAACGGGGAGCAGGTCAAGTTGGACGATGCGGGGCTGGAATCCATCCGCGCCATCGACCATGTGGTGACCGTGACCCCCTTCTATCAGGCCTACAACCTCAACGGCTATGTGGCCGCCGGCCGCAGCGACCGGTACCAGATCACCTATCTGGGCCAGCTGGTGGGCCTTGCCCCCGAAGCGCTGGAGCCCATGGGCTTCACGCTGCTGGACGGAAGCTGGCTGGAGGATTCCGCCACCTACGCCAAGGACACCATCCCGGTTCTGGTCTGCGAGAACACCGGCTACAACTTTGAGGACACCCGCAAGAGCCAGAACAGCCAGAAGCGCTACCGCTGGCAGGGCATGACCGACGCCAACGGCAACCCGCTGGAACCCTTTGTGGATGTGAACAGGGACGACATGACGCTGACCCTCTCGGCCCTGTCGGACACCGGGGCCGAGAAAACCCGCACCTGGAAGCTCAAGGTGGTGGGCACCCTGGCCAGCGACTACTCCAAGGGCTGGTGGACCGATTCCGGCATTGTGGTGCGCCTCAAGGACATGAAGATGCTCATGAAAGCCTACGGCGACCTGACCAAAGACCACAGTATGACCCAGACCGCCACCTACGATCAGGTCTATGTCAAGGTGGATGAGGTGAAAAACGTCGAGGCGGTGGAGCAGGCCATCCACGACATCGGCTTCACCAGCACCTATTCCAGCACCCAGCAGCGGGATGATATGCAAAAGCAGGTGGCCCGCAGCCAGATGATTCTGGGTGGCCTGGCCGCCATGAGCCTCTTTGTCTCGGCGCTCAACATTATGAACACCATGACCATGGCCATCTATGAGCGCACCCGGGAAATCGGCATCATGAAGGTGCTGGGGTGCGAGCTGGGCAACATCCGCCGGATGTTCCTCATGGAAAGCGGCTTCATCGGCCTGATCGGCGGCTTGATCGGCGACGCCATCAGCCTTCTGGTGGGCTGGATTCTCAACAACATCAGCGCCATCCTGGCGGTCTTTGGCGTCGGCGCCGACGTGGACCTCTCGGGCCTGATGGGCGGCTACTACTATTACGGCGGGTCTTCCACCGCCATCTCGATCATTCCGCCCTGGCTGCTGCTGGGGGCGCTGGCCTTTGCCACCCTCATCGGCCTGCTTTCCGGCGTCGGCCCGGCGGGCAAGGCCGTCAAAATCAGCGCGCTGGAAGCCATCCGCCACGAGTAAACGCCCTTTGCCCGGGCAATCCGGCGCATCCTTGCTGTTTCCGCCTGTTGCCGGCGCTCCCGCCTTTGCTGCGGGGGCGCCTTTTTGCGGCGGCGCTGCGCCTCGTGCCCCGGCTGTGCTATAATAGGAAAAATTTTTGGGGAAAGGCCGGCACAAACCATGCAGGACCAATTCGGACGTACCATCGATTATATGCGGCTGTCCATCACCGACCGGTGCAACCTGCGGTGCCGCTACTGTATGCCCAACGGCGTGCAGCCGCTGCCCCACGGGGACATTCTGAGCTATGAGGAGCTTCTTCAGGTGGCGGCGACGGCGGTGACGCTGGGCATCACCCGGTTCAAGGTCACCGGCGGCGAACCGCTGGTGCGCCGGGGCTGCGTGGATTTTGTGCGGCGGCTCAAGGCCCTGCCCGGCGTGGAGCAGGTCACCCTGACCACCAACGGGCTGCTGCTGGCCCCGCTGGCCGGGGAGCTGGCCGCGCTGGGGCTGGACGGGGTGAACATCAGCCTGGACGCCGCCGACCGCCGGAGCTACGCCGCCATCACCGGCATTGACGGGCTGGATGCGGTCCGCGCGGGCATCGATGCCGCGCTGGCGGCGGGGCTCAAAACCAAGCTCAACTGCGTGCTGCTGGCGGGCTGCGAGGACCGCCTGGTTCCGCTGGCCCGCTATGCCGAAGCCCGGCCCATTGATGTGCGCTTCATTGAGGTCATGCCCATCGGGGCGGGCGCGGCCCAGCCCGGCCCCGGCCGGGACGCGGCGCTGGCGCTTCTGCGCGCCGCCTGGCCCAATCTGCACCCGGTGCAGGAGCGCCGGGGCAACGGCCCCGCCCGCTACTATGCCGCCGACGGCCTGACGGGGCGCATCGGGTTCATCGACGCGGTGAGCCACAAGTTCTGCGCCCGGTGCAACCGGGTGCGGCTGACCAGCACCGGCCAGCTCAAGCCCTGCCTGTGCTACGAGGCCGCCGCCGACCTGCGGGCGGTGCTGCGCGGCAATCCCGATGCCCTGACACAGACGCTGCGGCAGGCCGTTTTCCAAAAACCCCGCGCCCACTGCTTTGAGGACCGCACGGCCATCACCGAGCGCCGGGGCATGAGCCAGATCGGAGGATAACATGGGAAAAGTCATTGCCATCTGCACCAGCGCGGTGCGGGGCGTTCAGAAAACGCCGGTGCAGCAAGCCGAGTTCCGGGTGGACTGGGGCATCGTCAACGACGCCCACGCGGGGCACTGGCACCGCCAGGTCAGCCTGCTCAGCGCTGGGAAAATCGCGGCCTTTCGGGAAAAAGGCGCCGACGTCGCCCCCGGCGCCTTCGGGGAAAATCTGGTGGTGGAGGGGTTTGATTTCCGCGCCCTGCCGGTGGGCACGCTGCTGCGCTGCGGCGCGGTGCTGCTGGAGATCACCCAGATCGGCAAGGAGTGCCACAACCACTGCGAAATCTACAAAGCAATGGGGGACTGCATCATGCCCCGGGAGGGCGTGTTCGCCCGGGTGCTGGAGGGCGGCACCATTGCCGTGGGGGACGAGATGGTGCTTGTACCCCGCACCGCGCCCCGGCCCTGGCAGGCAGCGGTTATCACGCTGAGCGACCGCAGCGCCCGCGGCGAGAGGGAGGACAAAAGCGGCCCCGCCGTGGCCGCCCGCCTGCGGGAAAACGGCTACGAGGTGGTGGAACAACTGCTGCTGGCCGACGATGCGGCGGCGCTGAAAAAGCAGCTGGTCCGCCTGTGCGACCAGCGCCAGTTGGATTTGGTTTTAACCACCGGCGGCACCGGCTTCGGTCCACGGGACGTCACGCCGGAAGCCACGCTGGCGGTGGCCGACCGCCAAGCCCCCGGCATCGCCGAGGCCATCCGCGCCGCGTCGCTGGCCATCACCAAAAATGCCATGCTGTCCCGGGCGGTGTCGGTCATCCGGGGCAAAACCCTCATCATCAACCTGCCCGGCAGCCCCCGGGCCTGCATGGAGAGCATGGATGTCTTTCTGGACACCATCCCCCACGCCATGGCGCTGCTCCGGGGCGGACAGCCCGACGCATAACCCGGGTCCCCGCGTGTAAATCCACGCCGGCACAAGAAAACGCCATTGAAAGACAGGGCAAAGGAGTAAGAAAATGAAACACAAAAAGGTTTTGTCCCTGCTGCCGGCTCTGCTGCTGGCCGGCAGTCTGGCCGCCTGCGGCGGCTCCCCGCCCGGCACTGCCGCCTCCTCCGAAGCGGACAGCACCGCTGTGGCCGCTGCGTCCGGGGAAGCCACTGCCGAAGAGACGTCTGCGCCGGAAGGCGAAGTGGTTGTCTTTGCCGCCGCCTCCATGACTGAGACCCTCAACCAGATCAAGGAAACCTATGAGGCCGCCCACCCCGGCGTGACCATCACCTGCAATTTTGACTCCTCCGGCACCCTCAAGACCCAGATTGAGGAGGGCGCCGACTGCGACCTCTTTCTCTCCGCCGGCCAGAAGCAGATGAACCAGCTGGACATCGGAGCGGACCCGGCGGTGAACCCCGACGGCCTGGACTTTGTGGACGGCGACACCCGCATCAACCTGCTGGAGAACAAGGTCGCCCTCTGTGTGCCCGAGGGCAACCCCAGGGGCATCGACAGCTTTGACGAGTTGGCCGAAGCGCTGAAAAACGGCGACGTGCTGCTGGCCATGGGCAACAGCGACGTGCCGGTGGGCCAGTACACCCAGAAAATTCTGGCTTACTATGCCCTGGATGAGCAGGCGCTGGCCAACGCGGGCTGCATCACCTACGGTACCAACGTGAAGGAGGTGACCACCCAGGTCTCGGAGGGCAGCGTGGACTGCGGCGTGATCTACTGCACTGACGCCTTCAGCGCCGGGCTGACCGTGGTGGACACCGCCACCGCCGAGATGTGCGGCCAGGTCATCTATCCCGCCGCCGTGCTCAAGACCGCCAAAAACCCCGATGCCGCCAGGGCCTTCCTGGATTACCTGACCACCGGGGAGGCCATGCAGGTCTTTGAATCGGTGGGCTTTTCCCCGGCACAATAAAACCCGGTCATTCCCCGGGAAACACACAGAACCCCCGCATGGGCAGATGCCCGGCGGGGGCTCTGTTTCCGCGCAGAATCCCTGCGCCCGGGGAACGCGCCGCCCTGCCGGCAAGCGGGCGCTGTCATTTTGTCCAGTTTTACCGGTATATCTTTACAAATATTCTGCAATTCAAAAAGGGGGGACCGGTGCTATAATAAGAGGCGGCGCCTTTGCGGGGCGCCCTGGGCGCGCACACGCGGGACCCGACGCTTGAAACCAGACGGCGGACCCCGCCGGTAAGAAAAGAGGAACAATTGTGCAGGAAACCCTGATCTGTATGTCGCTGGCCCTGTTTGTGGGCCTGATGATGAATCGTGTGGCCAAACTGGTCCATCTGCCGGCAGTGACCGGCTATCTGGTCACCGGCCTGCTGCTGGGGCCGTTCTTTGTGGGACGGCTGGGCATCAGCGGTCTGGGCTTTTGCAGTTTGCAGCAGGTGGAAAGCTATGCCATCATCTCGGACATGGCGCTGGGCTTTATCGCCTTCACCATCGGCAACGAGTTCCGCATCCATGACCTGCGGGCCATGGGCAGGCAGGCGGTCACGGTGGGCATTGTGCAGGCGGTGTTTACCACGCTGCTGGTGGATCTGGTGCTGGTGGGAATGCACTTCCTCAGCCCGGCGCTGATCTCCCTTCCCTCGGCCGTCACGCTGGGGGCCATCGCGGCGGCCACCGCCCCTGCGGCCACCCTGATGGTGGTGCGCCAGTACAAGGCGGACGGCCCGCTGACCCGGCTGCTGCTGATGGTGGTGGCCATCGATGATGCGGTGGGGCTGATTGTCTTTTCGATCTCCTACGGCGTGGCGACCGCGCTGGAGAGCGGTTCCATCAGCCTGCTGACCGTGGTGGTGGAGCCGCTGGTGGAGATTGTGCTCTCGGTGCTGCTGGGACTTGCGGCCGGCCTGGTGCTGGACTGGAGCGAGCGGTACTTCCATTCCCGCGGCAACCGGATGTCCATGACCATTGCCTTTGTGCTGCTGACCGTCGGCCTGTCGGGGGTGGAATTTGACGTCGGCCCGGTCCACTGCGGCTTCTCGCTGCTGCTGGTCTGCATGATGACGGGCACTGTGTTCTGCAACGTCTGCTCCGCCAGCGATGTGCTGATGGAACGGCTGGACCGCTGGACCACGCCGCTGTCGGTTTTGTTCTTTGTGCTGTCCGGCGCCGAGCTGGACCTGAACATCCTCAAAAACCCGCTGGTTCTGCTGGTGGGCGCCGCCTACATTTTCTCCCGCTCCCTGGGCAAGATTTCCGGCGCATATCTCAGCAGCACCGCCACAGGGTGCAGCAGGGACATCCGCAAATACTTGGGCATCACGCTGCTGCCCCAGGCGGGCGTGGCCCTGGGCATGGCCCAGACGGCGGCCCAGCTCTCGGACGGGCAGATTGTGCGCAATGTGGTGCTGTTCAGCGTGCTGGTCTATGAGCTGGTCGGCCCGGCCCTGACCAAGATGGCGCTGACCCGCGCCGGGGAAATCCGCCCCGATCAGACCGAAGACCCCTCCCAGGTGCCCACCCTGGCCTGGCAGAAACCCGAATAAAAACGGCCCGCCGCACAGACAACGTGCGGCGGGCTTTGCGGTTACTGGGTGACCTTTTCAAAATCCGAGGCGGGATGCTTGCACAGCGGGCAGATGAAATCTGCGGGAAGCTCCTCCCCCTCATAGATGTAGCCGCACACGGTGCAGCGCCATACCGTCTTGCCCCGGGGCGCGGCGTCCCGGGCGGGGCTGGGCTTGATGGAGGACTGATAGTAGGCGTAGGTGGCGGACGGCTCCCCGGCCAGAACCTCCATATCCTCCACGGCGGCGATGAACATGGTGTGGCTGCCCAGATCGATGGTCTGCTCCACCCGGGCGCTGATGTAGGCGTTGGTGCCCGCCGTGATGTAATACAGCCCGTTGGCGCTGCGCTTGCAGGCGGTGTAGCCGGCAAACTTGTCCACATTGGCGCCGGACTGGAAGCCGAAATGCTGGAACAGGGTAAAATCGGCCCGCTCGCTCAGGATGGAAATGTTGAACTGCCCGCTTTGCAGCACCATGTCATGGGTGAGGTTGTCCTTGTTCACCGTGATGCTGATGCGGTTGGGGGCGGAGGTGACCTGCCCCGCCGTGTTGATGATGCATCCGTTGTCCTTTCCCTGGCTGCGGGCTGTCAGCACAAACAGACCGTAGGACAGGTTGTACATTGCTTTTTTGTCCATACAAACACACTCCTTGAATTCATTCCGGCGGGGACGGCCCCGCAAAGATTCCGTATGGTTTCCCGGCAGGAATTCGAGCATCCGGGAAATGGCTCTGATCCGATTGTATTCTTTTCCCGGGAAGCTGTCAAGAAAATTCCGCCGTCACAGGGGCAGTGTGACCTGCACCGTCAAAAGGCGGTCCCCGGGGCTTTCGGCCCGGATCTTGCCCTTGTGGGCGGCGGCAATGCTCCGGGCAATGGACAGCCCCAGCCCGTGGCCGCCGGTGGCCGAGCTGTGGGAGGGGTCGGTGCGGTAGAACCGGTCAAACAGCAACGGGAGCTTGTCCCGCTCCACCGGCTGCGCCGTGGTGTTGGACACCGTCAGCCGGAGGCAGCGCCCCTCCCGCCGCAGGCGCACCGAGATGGCGCCCCCCTCGGGGGCGTATTTCACCGCGTTGTCCATCAGGATGGACAGGAGCTGCCGGATGGCCTTCTCGTCGCCGGTGAAGGAGAGCAGCGGCTGAATGTCCGCCGTCAGCGTTTCCTTCCGGGCCCGGGCGGGGCCCTGGAAGGACTGGACGACCTCCTCCGCCACATCGGAGAGAGGAAACTCGATGCACTGTAACCGGGGCCGCTCCTCGTCCATGCGGGACAGGTAGATCAGGTCGTTGGTCAGGCCGGTCAGCCGGGTGACCTGGCCTTTGATGTCGGCCAGCCACTCGCTGCCGCCGCACTCCAGCTCCAGCAGGTCGGCGTCCGCCCCGATGATGGTCAGGGGGGTCTTGATCTCGTGCCCGGCGTCGGTGATGAACTGGCGCTGCTTTTCATATGCCTGGGCCATGGGCGCCACAATCCGGCCCGAGAAGATCACCAGCAGCACAAAGACGGCCGCAAGCCCCAGCAGCGAGAGGGCGATGCTGGCCGCCAGCACGGTGCGGAACCCCGAAAGGCTCCGCCCGCAGTCCAGAAAGATCACCCGCGTGCCGCCCGATGTTTCGCTGACGACAAAGCGGTAATCCCCCAAAAACCCTTTGCGCCTGCCCGACTCCCACACCTGCCGGGCATACTGCGCCGCCGCCGTTTCATCCACGGCGGCAATCTTGCCGGTGTCGGTGCTGAGCACCCCGCCGGAGCCGTCCAGCATCACCGCCAAAAAGCGGGGCTATGTGGCCGAGGGCCGGATGCCCGCCCGCGTGGTGCTGCGCACCGTGCTGGACGCCATCCCCAGCCTGCTGCTCATCGTCATCATCATCGGCGGCATTCTGGGCGGCATCTTCACCGCCACCGAGGCGTCCGCCGTGGCCGTGGCCTACGCCACCGTGCTGGCCTTCCTGTACAAGGGCATCACCCTGAAGGACCTGCCCCGCATCATCCTGGACTCCGCCAGGATGACCGGCATCATCGCCCTCATGATCGGCCTGTCCTCCATCATGTCCTGGGTTATGGCCTTCACCGGCCTGCCCGATCTGATTGCCGGCGGCATCCTCTCACTGACCCGGAACAAGTACGTCATTCTGGTGCTCATGAACGTCATTCTGCTGGTGGTGGGCACCTTCATGGACCCCACCCCTGCGGTGCTCATCTTCACCCCCATCTTCCTGCCCATCTGCCAGACCTTTGGGATGCATCCCGTGCAGTTCGGCATCATGGTCAGCATGAACCTCTGCATCGGCACCATCACCCCGCCGGTCGGCTCCATCCTCTTCACCGGCTGCAAGGTGGGCCGCGTGGACATCGAGTCGGTGGTCAAGGAGCTTCTGCCCTACTTTGCCGCCATCCTTGTGACGCTGTTGCTGGTCACCTACATTCCCGCCATCTCGATGGCGCTGCCCACCGCTGCGGGCCTGATCAAGTAAGGAGACTCCATGGAAAAACTGCTGTGTCCCTCGCTGCTCAACCTGTCCGATGACTGCCTGCGGGACGAGGTCCGCGCACTGGACCGCAGCGGGGCGGATATCCTCCATCTGGACGTGATGGACGGCGACTATGTGCCCAACTTTGGCATGAGCTTCAACGAGATCGCCACCGTGCGGGCCAACACCGGCCTGCCGCTGGACCTGCACATGATGATGTGCAACCCCCGGCGGTATGTGCGCCGCTATGCGGCGTGCGGGGTGGACATCATCTACATTCACCCGGATTCCGAGGCCGTGCCCACCGAGACGCTGGCCCTCATCCGGGACCTGGGCAAACACCCCGGCATTGTCATCAACCCCGGCGTATCGCTGGAATCGGTGCGGGAGCTCTTCCCGCTGGTGGATTATGTGCTGGTCATGACGGTCAACCCCGGCTTTGCAGGGCGGGACTACCTGCCCTGGGTGGAAGCCAAGATTGAGCGTCTGGCGGCGCTGCGCCCGCAGTACGGCTTTCACATCGTCATTGACGGCGGCGTGACCCGGGACATCCTGCGCCGCCTGTGGAACAAGGGCGTGGAGGGCTTTGTGCTGGGCCGGCAGATCCTGTTCGGCCAAAACCGCCCCTACGACGCCATCCTGAGGGAGGTCCGGGACCTCGCGTAAAATTGTCAAAAAACCGTCCCCGCCGGCGGGCCTGCGCCCGGCGACGGGGATGCCAAAAGGGAAAGCAAAACGGTCAGAACGTGCCGGGCCGCCCGGCAGAACAGCCCCCCCGCGGAACCCAGCCGGTGTTCCGCAGGGGGGCTGCCGTTGTCTGGCCGGTGAGCGGCGGGGAAGGGCGGAACCGGCTCACTCCGCCCCGGCCCAGCCCCGGGTGCGGCCAACCGCCTTGTGCCAGCCGGCCAGCAGGGTTTCCCGCTGCCCGGCGGGCATCTGCGGCTCATACAGGCGGTCCAGCGTCCACTGGCTGCGGATGTCGTCCAGGTCGCGCCACACGCCGGTGGCCAGCCCCGCCAGATAGGCGGCGCCCAGGGCGGTGGTCTCCCGGATCATGGGGCGGCGGATGGTGCGGTCCACAATGTCCGCCTGGAACTGCATGAGGAAGTTGTTGGCCGAGGCGCCGCCGTCTACCCGCAGCTCCCGCAGCGGCAGGCCGGTGTCCTCCTCCATGGCGTGGAGCACATCGCAGGTCTGGTAGGCGATGGATTCCAGCGCCGCCCGGATGATATGGTTGCGGCCGGTGCCCCGGGTCAGGCCAAAGATGGCGCCCCGGGCGTACATATCCCAGTAGGGCGCGCCCAGCCCGGTGAAGGCGGGCACCACATAGACGCCGCCGTTGTCCCTGACCTTGCGGGCAAAGTATTCGGTGTCGGCGGATTCGGTGATCAGGTGCAGCTCATCCCGCAGCCACTGCACCACGGCGCCGCCCACAAAGACGCTGCCCTCCAGCGCGTACTGCACCCTGCCGTCCAGCCCGATGGCGATGGTGGAGAGCAGCCCGTTTTTGCTCTGGTAGAGCCTGCTGCCGGTGTTCATCAAGAGAAAACAGCCGGTGCCGTAAGTGTTTTTGGCCTCCCCCGGCTCAAAGCAGGTCTGGCCAAAGAGGGCGGCCTGCTGGTCGCCGGCAATGCCCGCGATGGGAACCTCGACGCCCTGAATGTTCATGGTGCCGTAAATCTCGCTGCAATTGCGCACCTCGGGCAGCATACAGGCGGGAATGCCCAGCCGGTCGCAGATGCGCTTGTCCCAGCACAGGTCCCGGATGTTGTACAGCATGGTGCGGCTGGCGTTGGTGTAGTCCGTCACATGGACGGCGCCGCCGGTCAGCTTCCAGATCAGCCAGCTGTCCACCGTGCCGAACAGCAGCTCCCCGGCCCCGGCTTTTTCCTGCGCGCCGGGCACGTTGTCCAGAATCCAGCGGATCTTGGTGGCGGAAAAATAGGCGTCCACCAGCAGCCCGGTGTGGTCCTTCACATAGGCGGTGAAATCCCGGTCCGCCTTCAGCTCCTCGCACAGCGGGGCGGTGCGGCGGCACAGCCACACAATGGCGTTGTAGACCGGGCGGCCGGTGGTTTTGTCCCACACGATGGTGGTTTCCCGCTGGTTGGTGATGCCGATGCCCGCCACCTCCCGCACGTCCACGCCGCTCTTGGCCAGAACCTCCATCAGAACGCCGTACTGGCTGGAGTAAATCTCCATCGGGTCATGCTCCACCCAGCCGGGATGGGGGTAATGCTGGGTGAACTCCTTCTGCGCCATCTCCACAATATTCTGCTCCCGGTCAAACAGGATGCACCGGCTGCTGGTGGTGCCCTGGTCCAGAGCGATGATGTACTTCTTCATGGAAAACCCTCCTTGACGGTTTTGCCGTCCTGTTAGCATGATTATTGCAGAAAAGCGGGGGATTGTAAAGCACCACGGGCAAATTTTACCGGCAATCTGACGCAAAAGCCGGAAACATCTTGAAAAAATGTGGATCATCTGCTATGATACACCTGAGATCAGCGGGCGATACCGGGAGCAAGGCGGAGCGGGGACCAAAGCCCTGCGACTGCTTTGCTCCTTTTTGATCCACAGAAAATCGGAGGCATTTCCTATGTACGATGTCATCATCATCGGGTGCGGCGTGGTGGGGGCGGCCACCGCCTACCGGCTGGCGCGCTGCCGGCTGCGCGTGGCGGTGCTGGAGGCACAGAACGACGTGGCCAACGGCACCACCAAGGCCAACAGCGCCATCATCCACGCCGGCTATGACCCCCGGCCGGGCACCCTCATGGCAAAGCTCAACGTGGAGGGCAACCGCCTGACCGGCGAGATTGCCCGCAAGCTGGACGTTCCCTTCCGGCGGGTGGGCTCGCTGGTGGTGGCCCTTGGCCCCGAACAGCAGCCCGCGCTGGAGGAGCTGTACCGCCGCGGCCGGGCCAACGGGGTGCCGGGGCTGCGCCTGCTGACCGGGGAGCAGGCCCGGGCGCTGGAGCCCCAGCTCAGCCCCGGCGTCACCGCCGCGCTGCTGGCCCCCACGGCGGGCATCATTGCCCCCTGGGACTTTGCGCTGGCCATGGCCGAAACCGCCGTGCGCAACGGCGTCCAGCTGCTGCGCAGCTGCCCCGTCACCGGCATCACCCCGCTGGAGCAGGGGGGCTTTGCGGTGCAGACGCCAAAGGGGACCTTTTCCACCCGGTTTCTGGTCAATGCCGCCGGGGTGCAGGCCGACGCGGTCCACGCGCTGCTGGAACCGGTGGACTGGACGATGCGTCCCAGCCGGGGCGCCTATTTCCTGCTGGACAAGAGCGAGCATTCCCGGGTCAGCCGGGTGATTTTCCAGTGCCCCGGCCCGTCGGGCAAGGGGGTGCTGGTCGGCCCCACCATCCACGGCAATCTGATTGTCGGCCCCGATGCCGAGCCGGTGGAGGACCGCCGGGACCTGGGCACCACCGCCGCCGCGCTGGACTTTGTGCGCAGCCGGGCGGTGCAGAGCGTGCCGGGGATCGACTTCCGGCAGAACATCCGCAACTTTGCGGGCATCCGCGCCAACACCGATCAGAGCGACTTCATCATCCGGCCCAGCGCCCGGTATCCGGCCTTCCTGGATCTGGCGGGCATCCGGTCGCCGGGGCTGAGCAGCGCCCCCGCCATCGCCAACCTGGCGGCGGAGCTTCTGGCCCGGGCCGGGCTGGATTTGAGCGAAAAGGAGGCGTTTGTGGACGAGCGCCATGTGGTGCGGTTCCGCGCGCTTTCCCCCGAGGAGAAAAACCGGCTGATCCGCCGGGACCCCCGCTATGGCCGGGTCATCTGCCGGTGCGAGACAGTCACCGAGGGCGAGATTGTGGCGGCGCTGCACAGCCCCATCCCGCCGTGCAGCGTCAACGGCGTCAAGCGGCGGTGCAATGCGGGCATGGGCCGCTGCCAGGGCGGTTTCTGCGGCCCCCGGGTGGTGGAGCTCATCGCCCGGGAGGCGGGGGTGGACCCCACCCGGGTGCTGATGGACCAGGAGGGAACCTGGATTCTGGCCGGCGAGACCAAACAGCCGGGCAGGGAGGTGCGCAGCGATGTATGATCTGATTGTGGTGGGCGGCGGCCCCGCCGGGCTGGCCGCCGCCTGCAAGGCGTGGGCGTGCGGCCTGCGCCGGGTGCTGGTGGTGGAACGGGACAAAGAGCTGGGCGGCATCCTGAACCAGTGCATCCACAACGGTTTTGGCCTGCACCGGTTCGGGGAGGAGCTGACCGGCCCCGAGTACGCGGGCCGCTTTCTCGCCATGCTGGGCGGCACCGGCGTGGAGGTCCAGCTGGACACCATGGTGCTCCAGCTGGTGCCCGGGCAGGCGGGCGCGCCCCACCAGATTCACGCCGTCAACGGGAGCAGGGGCTATCAGGTGCTGGAAACCCGGGCCGTCGTGCTGGCCATGGGCTGCCGGGAGCGCACCCGCGGGGCCATCTCCCTCCCCGGCGAGCGGTGCTCCGGCATCTTCACCGCCGGGGCGGCCCAGCGGTACCTCAACATGGAGGGGTATCTTGTGGGCCGCCGGGTGGTCATTCTGGGGTCGGGGGACATCGGCCTCATCATGGCCCGCCGCATGACGCTGGAGGGCGCCAAGGTGCTGGCCTGTGTGGAGCTGATGCCCTACTCCGGCGGACTGACCCGCAACATTGTCCAGTGTCTGGAGGATTACGGCATCCCCCTGTACCTCTCCCACACCGTCACCGGCATCAGGGGCCATGACCGGCTGGAGCAGGTCACGGTGAGCGAGGTCGGCCCCGACCGCCGGCCCGTCCCCGGAACAGAAATGGTGTTTGACTGCGACACCCTGCTGCTCAGCGTGGGCCTGATCCCCGAAAACGAGCTGACCCGCCAGGCGGGCGCCGCGATGGACCGGCGCACCAACGGCGCGGTGGTGTATGAGAACATGGAGACCAGCATTCCCGGCGTCTTTGCCTGCGGCAATGTGGTGCACGTCCACGATCTGGTGGACTTTGTCTCGGCCGAGAGCGAGCGGGCGGGCGCGGCCGCCGCCGCGTATGTGCTGGGGAAAACGCAATCCCCCGGCCGGGTGATCGAGCTGCGCAACGGCAGCGGCGTGAGCTACACCGTGCCGCAGCACATCCGCACCGGCGCGGCGGACAAACAGACCGAGGTGTTTTTCCGGGTCAACCGGGTCACCAAAGCGGTGGTCATCACGGTGCGGGACGGGGGAGGCGCCTTGCTGGCGCGCTTTGCCCGGGTGCATCTGGCCCCCGGCGAGATGGAGCACATCACCCTGCCCACCGCGCCGCTGGAACGGGCGCAGGGCCCGCTGACCGTCAGCGTGGAGGAGGTGCAGCAGGCATGAAGGAACTGGTTTGTATTGTCTGTCCCCGGGGCTGCCGCCTGCGGGTGGACGACGAAAACGGGTACCGTGTGACGGGCAACTCCTGCCCGAGGGGAGCGGAATACGGCGCAAACGAGCTGCAGCACCCCACCCGGGTGCTGACCACCACCGTCTGCATTGCGGGCGGCATCCACCGCCGCCTGCCCGTCCGAACCAACAGGCCCATCCCCAAAGAGCTGCTTGGCGCCGCCATGGAACAGGCCGCAGCGGTGCGCCTGCAGGCGCCGGTGGCCGCCGGGCAGGTGATTGTGGCCAACCTGCTGGGCGCCGGCGCAGACCTCATCGCCAGCCGCAGCATGGACCGGGTGGAATGAGACAAAACAAAAACAGCGCCCTTCCCGGCGGAATGCGGTTCCATCGGGAAGGGCGCTTTGTGTTATTGAATTTCCTGCTCCAGTGCGTCAAATTCCGGCGTGGAGAAAAACTCTCCCAGTGTGATGCCAAACCCGTCGCACAACTTTTTGATGGTGACGCAGCCTGGGTTTTTGCTTTCCCCGTTCAGAATGCTTTTTACGGTGGCCTGCGGCACGCCCGCAAGGTTGCTGATGCCGTTGGGGGTCAGCCCCCGTTCCCGGCACAGCGCCCGGATGCGAAGCGCAATGGCCTGCTGTGTATCCATGGCAGATTCTCCGTTTACAGTGTGATGTAAATAGGATAAAATGCATGGAATAAAAATGTTAGTGATATTTCACTAACCGTGTAATTTGTGATATACTACTTATAATATAACCAGAAATGTTTGGGGGGACAGGAATGGAAAACAGGGCAGAAATGGAGGATGCCTTTATGGTGTCTGACCAGAGCATCATTCAGTGGCAGAAAAGCAGCCCACCGCCCAAAGATACATTTGTCCTGATTCGTATTTGGGAAGATCATTTCCCGGAATGCAGCATTGCTTATGTCGATTTGGATGGAAATTACCGAAACTGCGGTGCGCAAAGTTACCTTTTAAATCATGTGATTGATGCGTGGGCCTATCTTCCATATGATTCCCCCGAATGGTGGAGTCAAGTCACGCCGTTTTTGTGAAATTCCTAAAACAGATAAAACTCCCGTGCGTCCGGTCGGGGCGCACGGGAGTTTTGATGAGAGCGCGAAGGCGCTTACTTCTTAATCTTGATGAGCTGGGCGTTGAGGCTCTCGATGAAGCCGTCGGGCATACCGGAGATCATTCCTCCCATGCTCTCGGGGGACATCTTCTTCATCATATCCCACATACCCACGCCGGGCGCCACGTCAAAGTTGGTGGCCAGCTTGACGGCCTTCCTCACGATGGCAAAGGCCTCCTCGCTTTCGGCCAGCTGCTCCATCGTGTCCTTGATGGAGTAATAGCCATCGGGGAACTCCATGGGGGCTTCCAGATCCATGCTGCCCATCGTCTTGAACCAGTTGGCCACGCCCTCCTGGCGCTCGTTGAACTCGGGCAGGACGTAGATGGCAGGCTCCTTGTCCACCTTCTCCAGCGTGATGGAGTCGGTCACGCTGCCGGCGATGGCCACCAGAATGTTCTGGCCCTCGGCCAGCGCCACCTCAAACTTGAAGACGCGGTGGGCGGTCTGCACGCCGACAACCTTGCCGTTCAGGTAGAGGGTGACGGTGTTCTGGTTGGAGTAAACCTTGACCTGGGTGGTTTCCCCGGCGCGCTGGGCGTAGCGGCGGCCCGCGATGTGAACCATGGGGTCCTTGGCCCAGTAGGCCTGATAGACATAGAAGCTGTCCTTGCGGGTCTTGCGGTCCATGGTGACCAGGCCCTTGTTGTTGCGCCCGGCGACGCCGCCCTCGTTGCGGGCCGCGCAGCCAAAGTCGAACATATTCCACACATGGGTGGCCCACAGCCAGGGGCGCTCGTCGATCATCTGGGCCAGGCCCTCATGATAGACCGCCTGATACTCCTCGCTGTAATCCTTGCACTGGGGGTTGGGGCCGTGGTAGGTGATGATGCCCTCGCAGCCGTACTCCGACAGGCCCAGGCAGATGTCCGGGTTGTCGGCATGGAACTTGTCCACCCAGGGGGCGTTGTCCTCGATCTTGCCGCCGTACCAGCCAAAGTAGTGGTTGTAGCTCTCCACATCGGTGATGCGGTGCATGGGACCCTTCACCGGGGTGCTGGACACATGGGCGATGGTGGTCAGACGGGTGGGGTCCAGCTCCTTGACCAGCGCGTTGAGCTCATGATGGTTGTCCACCAGCTTCTGGCTGATGCCGCCGATGAGGATCTCGTTGGAGATGCCCCAGAAGCAGATGCAGGGATGGTTGTAGGCCTGGGTGATCAGCTCCTTCATCTGGCTGATGCAGTTCTGGTGCGCCTCGGGGTCGGGGTTCATGACGCTGATGAAGGGGATCTCGGCCCAGATCACAAAGCCCAGCTCGTCGCAGGCGTCATAGAAGTCCTCGCTGTGCTGATAGTGGGCCAGACGGATGGTGTTGGCGCCCAGCTCCTTGATGATGCGGGCGTCGTTGTAGTGATCCTCGCGGGTCAGGGCGTTGCCCTTGTAGAGCATATCCTGATGGCGGGAGACACCGCGCAGCGGGGTGGCCACGCCGTTGAGGAGGAAGCCCTTGTCCGGCTCGCAGGAGAAGCTGCGCACGCCGCTGCGGCAGCAGACCTCGTCATAGGCCTCGTTGCGGCGCTGCAGGGTGGCGGTGACGGTGTAGAGGTTGGGCTCGTCGGGGCTCCACAGCTTGGCCCGGGGCACAAAGAGCTTGATGGCGGTATCGTCGTAGGGACGGCAGCCGCCCGCCACTTCCTTGCCGTCGGCGTCCTTGATGGAGTAAAGAACGGTAAAGTTCTCGTCGCCATTGGTCACCCAGGTCTCGATCTCAAACAGGGCGCCGCCGCACTCGGTGGGTTTGGGGGTCACCTTGAGGGCGGGGCCGCCCAGGTGGTCCAGGTCAAAGTGGGCCGCCGGCACGCTGATGAGGTTGACGCCGCGGTACAAGCCGCCGTAGAAGGTGAAGTCGGCGCTCTGGGGATAGACGCGGTCCAGCAGCTCGTTGGAGCAGGCGATGACCAGCAGGTTGTCGCCGTCCTCTCTGCACAGGTCGGTCACGTCGGCGCGGAACCTGGAGTAGCCGCCCTCATGGTGGGCCGCCTTCTGGCCGTTGACGTAGACATCGGCCTGCTGGCCGGCGGCGTTGACCTCCACATAGACGCGGCCGCCGGGCAGGGGCTGGCGGGGCGTTGCAAAGCTGCGGGCATACCAGCAGGTGCCGCGGTAGAAGCTGCCGTTGCCGTCCATGCCGTCCACGGCGTTCCAGCTGTGGGGCAGGTTCACATCCTGCCAGCCGGCGGGCAGGGCGTCGGGCAGGCCGGCATCCTCGCGGATGAATTTCCAGCCTTGGTTGATGTTGATGACATTGCGCATGGGAGTTCTCCTTTCCTGTGCGGGCGCCGCACGGCGGCAGACCCGGGTTGGATTTCTGTTATCCCCAGAATACCACGGCCCGGCGGGGCGGGGTTAGTAAAATTTTTGGAAATATGGGGGCAAATACACGATAAAATGAAAACGCCGCCCGCCTGGCGCCGCGCCGGAAAAATTCCCCTTGACGCGCCGCCGAAAACCGGGTAAACTCTATCCATGGATGAGAGTTTTACATGAACAGGAGGACGGCATCATGGACCCCGGACTGCTTTCCATCGGCAAGATGGCTCAAATGAACAACCTGACGGTGGCCACGCTGCGGCTGTACGACCGGCTGGGGCTTCTCCACCCCCGGTACACCGACGAGGCCACCGGCTACCGCTACTACGACATCCGCCAGAACGCCCGGCTGGACATGATTGCATACATGAAGGAGCTGGGCATGAGCCTGGCGGAAATTGGCGACATTCTGGCCCGGGAGGACATCACCCTCATCGAGGACGTGCTGCTGCGCAAGCATGAGCAGATCCACCGCCAGATCCGGGACCTCAAGATCCAGCACGACATGGTGGAGCGGGCCATCGCCGGCATCGAACGGCGCCGCAAATCTCCCACCACGGGAACCATCTCGCTGGAATATATCGACCGGCGGTTCATTTGGGCGGTTCCCTGCACCGAAAATTTCTATGAGACGGGCATTTCCGGCTATGAGAAAATGCTGGCCGGGCTGCGCGCCGAGCTGCTGCGGCAGGGCTTTACCCACATTTATTCCTACAATGTGGGCACCTCCATCGCCCGGGCGGATTTTCTGGCGGGCCGCCTTGTGCCCGAAAAGCTCTTTGTCTTTCTGGACCACCGGGTGGCGGCCGGCCGGGCCGACGCTGCGGCGGTGGACAGCGGGATGTACGCCTGCATCTATCTGGAACGCTTTGCCGATGAGGCCGACTGCGCCGGGCGGCTGCTGGAATTCTGCCGGGAACAGCAGTACGATGTCTGCGGGGATTATCTGTGCGAGGTCATGACCGAGGCCAACATCTTTGACAGCGACGACCGCCGGATGTATCTGCGCCTGCAGGTGCCCGTCCGGTTCCGCTGAAAAAAATCCTTGACTCTCTCTCTGGAACAGGGTTTATACTAAAGACAACAGGACGAACCGGGGAATGGTTCGTTAAAAATCCGTCAATACTGACTCTGTCACACCAGTCAAAGGAGGTTCGTTATGGACAAGATTAAAGTGGTACAGTACGGCTGCGGCAAAATGAGCAAGTATATTCTGCGCTATCTGCATGAACACGGCGCACAGATCGTCGGCGCCATCGACTGCAACCCCGCCATTCTGGGCATGGATGTGGGCGACTACGCCGGGCTGGGCGTCAAGACCGGCGTGCTGATCTCCGACGATGCCGACAAGGTTCTGGACGAGTGCGACGCCGATGTGGCCATCGTCACGCTGTTCAGCTTCATCAAGGACATCTATCCCCATGTGGAAAAGTGCGTGTCCCGTGGCATCAACGTCATCACCACCTGCGAGGAAGCCATCTTCCCCTGGACCACCTCGGCGGCCCAGATCAACCGTCTGGACGCCCTGGCCAAGGCCACCGGCTGCACCATCACCGGTTCCGGTATGCAGGATATCTTCTGGATCAATATGGTGTCCATGGTAGCGGGCGGCTGCAACCGCATCGAGAAGATCAAGGGCGCTTACAGCTACAATGTGGATGAGTACGGCCTGGCGCTGGCCAAGGCCCACGGCTGTGACCTGACCCCCGAGGAGTTTGAGGCCCAGATCGCCCATCCCGCCGAGTTTGAGCCTTCCTACGCCTGGAACGCCAGCGAGGCCATCTGCAACAAGCTGGGCCTGACCATCAAGAGCATCGAGCAGAAGCACGTTCCCTATATCATCGACAAGGACCTTTATTCTTCCACGCTGGGCAAGACCATCAAGGCCGGCAACTGCATCGGGATGTCCGCCGTGGTGACCATCGAGACCATGCAGGGCATCACGGTGGAGGAGGAGACCATCGGCAAGGTCTACGGTCCCGATGACGGCGATATGTGCGACTGGTGGATCACCGGCGAGCCCAACACCGAGTTCCATGTGGTCAAGCCCGCCACGGTGGAGCACACCTGCGCCACCATCGTCAACCGCATCCCCAGCCTGCTGAACGCCCCCGCCGGGTATGTTACCAGCGACCAGCTGGATGAGATCGGCTACCTGACCTTCCCCATGGAATACCACTGCTGAACCCCGTCTCACCCCGCCCCCGCCGGACATCCGCCCGGCGGGGGCATTTTTGCGGCAAACAGGAACCTCTGCGCGTGTCAGCCCCCTCCGGGGCCCGGCGCACGCACCGCGCCAGTGTATGCCCGAATAAAAAAGAAGAGTATTGGGCGGGGAACATCAGGAATCCGCG
Organism: bacterium; assembly: GCA_004561545.1. GTDB lineage: Bacteria > Bacillota > Clostridia > Oscillospirales > Ruminococcaceae > Gemmiger. The sequence goes on along the minus strand of SFVK01000014.1, from coordinate 35,170 downwards.
TCGGTACACAGGAGCTGGAATAGGTCTATCTATTTACTTGCCCGTAATTTCAATCCATTGGAGGTTATTCTTATGGCAAAAACAAAATAACAAATTTTCATTTTAAGAAAAGCGTGGGAACTCATGCGGAAACACCCCCATCCCTGCTTTACACCGGACGGAAACCATGTTATCTTTACCTCAGACCAGCACGGCAAACCGTGCATCTATCTTGTGAACGTCGATTGAAAAGAGGCATCCCGATGGAATTTCCCAAGCTGAAAAACATCTATATCTGTTTCCCCGGCGGCCGGCACAAGGTGCTGACCATGAGCTATGACGACGGCCGGCCCGAGGACCGCCGTCTGGTCAAACTGCTCAACGACCATGGCATCAAGGGCACCTTCAACGTCAATGCGGGCCTGCGCATGGATGACCGCATCCCCCTGAGCGAGTATCCCCGGCTTTACCGCGGCCACGAGGTGGCCTGCCACACCTATCTGCACCCCACCATCGCCCGCAGCCCCATGGAGCAGGTGGTGGAGCAGGTGCTGCAGGACCGCCGTGAGCTGGAACGTGTGATGGGCAGACCGGTGCGCGGCCTGGCCTACCCCAACGGCAGCTGGAACCGCGAGATTGCCGGCGTTCTGCCCGCGCTGGGCATCCGCTACGCACGCACCGTGGGCAGCACCGACGATTTTGCCATGCCGGAGGATTTTATGGCCTGGACCGCCACCTGCCACCACAACCACAATCTGCTGGAAAATGCCCAGAGATTTGTCGGACTGTATAAAACGCAGTATTTGTACATGATGTATGTCTGGGGCCACAGCTATGAGTTCACCCAGCACAACAACTGGGATGTGATGGAACGGTTCTGCGATCTGGTGGCCGGCCGGGAGGACACCTGGTACGCCACCAACATCGAGATTGTGGACTATATGGAGGATGCCCGCCGCCTGCAGTTCACCGCCGCAGGGGACGCGGTCTACAATCCCGCATTCCAGTCGGTCTGGATTGAGGTGGACGGCGACCGCCTGGAGATCCCCGGCGGCCAGCTGGTGCGGCTGGACTGAGCCCGGCCCCGCCTCTTTTGGCAAAACAGTTCCCTGATGTCTTCGATCCAACAGCCAGCGCCCGCCGGGAAGTTCCGGCGGGCGCTGGCTGTTGAAGTTCGCAAAAAACGCCGCCGGGAGGCAATCCGGCGGCGCAAAGGGGAGAATGGCTTATTCGGTTTGGGGCAGGCGGCCGTAAAGCTCCATCTGGCGGTGCAGCCGCCACGCCAGCTCCGGGGTGAAGCTGCCCGGCAGCGCGCGGCCCAGCCCCAGCAGGTCCTGGGCCTGCACCACCGCCAGATCGGCCACACTGGCCCAGGCGGCGCGCATCATGCCCCAGTGGTAGCCCTCTTCGGGGGTCAGGCGGAGGTATTCCACCGCATAGGCCACATCGGCGGGGTCGGCAGTCTCAAACCAGCCGTTGAGGGGTTCGTTGTCGTGGGTGCCGGTGTAGACCACACAGTGACGGGGATAGGTGTGGGGCAGATAGTTGCCGCTCTCCCGGCTGTCAAAGGCAAATTCCAGCACCTTCATGCCGGGGTAGCCGCTTTGCGCCAAAAGCTCCCGCACATCGTCGGTGAGGAAGCCCAGGTCCTCGGCAATGATTTCCCGCTTGCCCAGCGCCGCGTCCACGGCCCGGAACAGGTCCATGCCGGGACCCTTGCGCCACCGCCCGCCGGCGGCGGTGGTGGCGCCGCGGGGGATGGCGTAGTATCCCGCAAACCCGCGGAAATGGTCGATGCGCAGCACGTCATAGATGCTGCTGAGCACCTGAATGCGGCGCACCCACCAGCGGTAGCCGTCCTTTGCCATGGCGTCCCAGTCATAGAGGGGGTTGCCCCACAGCTGGCCGGTGGCCGAAAAGCCGTCCGGCGGACAGCCGGCAATCTCGATGGGGCGCAGGTCGCCGTCCAGCTGGAAGGACTGCGGCGAGCTCCACACATCCACGCTGTCGGCGGCCACATAGATGGGCAGGTCGCCGATGATGCGCACCCCGTGGTCGTTGGCGTAGGCTTTCAGCCCCTGCCACTGGTCAAAGAAGAGATACTGTACCGCCTGCCAGAACGCAATGTCATCCGCGTACTGCTGCCGCGCAGATTCCAGCGCGGCGGGGTCGCGGCGGCGCAGCGGGGCCTCCCACTCGCTCCAGGCGCGGCCGCCGTGGGCGTCCTTGAGCGCCATAAAGAGGGCATAGTCCGGCAGCCAGAAGTCATTGGCCGCACAGAACGTCCCGTAGGCGGCGGGGGGATCGGCCAGCAGCCGCCGGGCCGCCAGGCGCAGCACCGGCAGACGTTTTTGGTAAAGCACGCCGTAGTTCACCCGGTCGGGGGTGCTCTCCCAGTCAATGGACCGGTATTCCTCCGGGCGGAGCAGACCATCCTGCGCCAGAAGATCCAGGTCAATCAGGTAGGGATTGCCGGCAAAGGTGGAAAAGGATTGATAGGGACTGTCCCCATAACTGGTGGGGCAGATGGGCAGAAGCTGCCAGTAACGCTGCCCGGCGGCGGCAAGAAAATCCACAAATTCCCGGGCCGCCGCGCCCATGGTACCAATCCCATAGGGCGAGGGCAGGCTGGTCAGATGCATCAGAACGCCGCTTTCTCGCATGAAACACACACCCTTTCTTGGTTGAAATGGGGCGAACAGGTTGTATTATAAATAAGGAAGAAATTCATTCGGTCAGCGCGCGGACGCTTTCCCCCTCCACAAACTGGTAGGGGACAATCTCGTGGATGGCGTCGGAGCTTTCCTCAATGCAGTGGATCAGGATGCTGATCCCCCGCATGGCCAGGCGGTCCACCGGCTGACGGATGGTGGTGAGCCGGGGAAAGAGGTAATCCCCCAGTTCGATGCCGTCAAAGCCGCAGACCGAGACGTCCTGGGGCACCCGCAGACCGTGGTCCTGCAGCGCGCGGATGGCGCCGATGGCCATAATGTCACTGTAAGCAAAGACGGCGGTCAGCCCGGGGCAATGCTCCAGCAGGGATTCCATGCCCTGATAGCCGCCCTCCAGCGTAAAGCGGGTGCAGGCGTACTGGGCCGCCGGGTCAAAGGGCAGGCCCAGGCGGGTAAAGCTGCTCAGGCAGCCCGCCAGACGGGCGCCGCTGGGGTGGGAGCATTTGGGATCGCCGCCGATCAGCCCGATGCGGCGGTGGCCCCGGTGGTAAAGATACTCAATCACCGAGGCGGCCGAGCCGGTATCGTCCACGCTGACGCTGGACAGGTTTTCGATGGGGCTGCCCGCAGCCATGTTGGTCATGAGCAGGCAGGGAACCCCCAGGTCGGTGAGCGACTGGGTGAAGTTGTTGGTGTCCGAGCCGAAAAAGATAATGCCAAAGGGCTTGTGCTCCCGGCAGATCTGGCGGGCACGGTCCACCTCGTTCTCGTCCTCGTCGATGTAGCAAACGCTGCTGCTGTACCCGGCGTCCTCGCACACGGCCTGGGCGCGCTCCAGAATGGGGGCAAACAGCAGGTTGTGGGTGCCCTTGACAATCATCGAGATGCCCTGGCTGGACTGCTGCTTGAGATGCTTGGCGTTGGAATTGGGCTGAAAGTTGTATTTTTCCACCACTTCCAGAACCCTCGCGCGGGCGGCCTCGCTCACGTTGGGGCTGTTGTTGATGACCCGGGAGACGGTTCCCACCGCGTACCCGGATTCCCGCGCAATGTCTTTGATGGTCATGGAAAAGCCAGCTCCTTTATCCGGCGGCCGGGCCGGCACAGATCCCGCCGCCCGGTTGCCGCCAAGGTTTCATAACGTTGCTCGCTGGCACTCACGCGCCGCAGCGTGGCAGAATTTGCCCTGCTGATTATATCATCCTTTGACGGCGCCCGCAACAACGCCCTCGATGATATATTTCTGGCAGAACAGATACATGATGATGACCGGCAGAACGGTAATCATGATGCAGGCCATCATGGGTGCCATTTCCACCTTGCCGTAGCTGCCGCGGAAATACTGGATCGCCATGGGGATGGTGCGGTACTTTTTGATGTCCAGCACCAGGGTGGGCAGCAGATAGTCGTTCCACACCCACATGGTTTCCAGAATGGCGGTGGAGATCATGGTGGGCTTGAGGATAGGGCAGACAACCTTGAAGAAAATCTGCAGCGGGTTGCAGCCGTCGATCATGGCGGCCTCCTCGATCTCAAGAGGCATACTCTTCATAAAGCCGGTGAACATGAACACCGCCAGCCCGGCGCCAAAGCCCAGGTAGATGATGCAGATGTTGTAGGGGTTGTTGAGCTTGAGGGTGTCCGCCGTCTTGGCCAGCGTGAACATGACCATCTGGAAGGGAACCACCATGCTGAAGGCGCACAGATAGTACATCCCGCTGGACAGCTTGCCCTTGACGCGGGTGATGTACCATGCGCACATGGAGCAGCACAGAAGGATCAGCAGCACCGAGGAAACCGAGATGAACAGGCTGTACCAGAAGGATTTGAGGAAATCCATCGAGGTGACGCCGTAAATGTAGTTCTGGAAGCCCACAAAGCTCTCGGCGGTGGGCAGATCAAAGACGCGGGAGGTGCTGATGGCACGCTCGGCCTTGAAGGAGTTGAAGAAGATCAGAATGACAGGGTAGAGCCATACCACGCAGAGCACGCCGAGAACAACCGAAAGAATGTTGTTGAACAGACGGGTCTTTTTGGAGTTTTCCATTATGCCTGCACCTCCTTGGAGCGGGTGAAGCGGAGCTGAACCAGCGCCAGAACGATGACGGCCAGGAAGAAGACCACGGCCTTGGCCTGGCCGATGCCCTTCCACTGGGCGCCGCTGCGGCCGTAGAAGGTATCAAAAATGTTGAGCGCCAGCATCTGGGTGGCCTTGGCGGGTTCGCCGTTGGTCAGCGACAGGTTCTGGTCAAACAGCTTGAAGGAGTTGGTCAGCGTCAGGAAGGTGCAGATGGTGATGCTGGGCATGACCATGGGGATCTTGATGCGGAACATGATCTGGCGGTTGGAGGCGCCGTCGATGCGGGCCGCCTCGATCAGGTCGGGCGGAACGTTCTGCAGGCCGGCAATGTAGATGATCATCATGTAGCCGATCTGCTGCCAGCACATCAGAATGACAATGCCCCAGAACCCGTAGGTGGCGTTGAGGGAGAGCAGCGGCTTGGACAGGGCCGACAGCACGCCGTTGAACAGGATCTGCCAGATGTAGCCCAGCACCACGCCGCCGATCAGGTTGGGCATGAAGAACACGGTACGGAAAATGTTGGTGCCCTTGAGGTGCCGGGTCAGCAGCACGGCCAGCAGGAAGGCCAGGCAGTTGATCAGCACGGTGGAGACGATGGTAAACACCACCGTGAAGCCAAACGCATGAAGGAAGGTGGCGTCTTTCCAGAGGTTGATGTAGTTGGACAGGCCGACAAACTCGACGTTTTTGACGGTGGTAAACTTGCAGAAGGACAGCCCCACGCCCCAGATGAAAGGCCAGATAAAGCCGATGAGGAAGGCGATCAGAGTGGGCAGAACAAACACGGGCCAGTATTTTTTAATAGCTTTTTCCACAGAAATTCCCCCAGATAACAGCAGAAGGGGCGGGCGATGCAATCGCCCGCCCCTCAGTGATGTTTTTTACGTTGAATCAGACTGCGCGTTCCAGTCGCCGGTACCGGCGGCGTAGGCGGTCAGCGCGGAGCCGACACCGTTCTTCCACTCCTCAGAGGGCATGGTGGTGAAGTTCCAGGACACAGGGGTCTTGCCGGCGGCGGTCAGCTCGCTATCGGCCTTGACAAAGACGTTCTGGGATTCCTGAGCGTTCTTGAAGGGGATGACAAAGCCCATGTCGGCCATGGCCTTGGTGCCCTCGTCAGAGCTCACGCACCAGTAGATGAAGTCCAGGGTGGCCTGGATATCTTCCTCGGGGGCTTCCTTGTTGACGCACCAGAAGTTCTCGGTGCCGGTGCACAGGCCCTGGTTGGCCTCGTCGCCCGCGCCAATGTAGATGGGGATCATGGTCACGTCGTCATCGGAGAACTTGCCGTCGCCCACCAGGTTGTTGTACTCCCAGGAACCGTTCTGGAAGAAGACGGCCTCGCCGTCCAGGAACTCATTGCGGCTGTCATCGCCGGTCTTCCCGGCCAGCTCTTTGGGATCGCAGGTGGAGTTGTTGATGTACAGGTCAAAGATGTCCTTGTAGTTGTCCAGATAGGTGCCCTTGATGGCGTCGGTGGAGGAGATGCCGTCCTCCTGATACTCAAAGTAGATGGGCAGGTTGGCCAGATGGGTCTTGAAGCGCCAGTCGGAGGAACCGTCCATGCCGGCGGAGGTGAGCGCCAGTCGGAGGAACCGTCCATGCCGGCGGAGGTGAAGGCGGCAAAGCCCAGCTCGTCCTTGCGGGCGGTGATGTCCTCGGCAACCTTCTTCAGGTCGGCAAAGCTCTGGATGTCGTCCACGGTGTAGCCGGCCTTTTCCAGCAGGCTCTTGTTGACGATGATGCCGTAGCTCTCGATGACGTAGGCGATGCCCAGGGTCTGGTCGCCGTCCTTGAGGGCGTAGGCGTCGCTGGTCAGCTCACCGGCCGCGGGGGTGCCGGTCAGATCGTAGCAGTAGTCCTTCCAGTTGGCCAGACCCACGGGGCCGTTGACCTGGAACAGGGTGGGCGCGTCGCTCTTGGCCATCTCGCTCATCAGGGTGGTCTCGTACTCGCCGGAAGCGGCGGTCACGACCTCAACGGGAACGCCGGTCTCCTCGGTGTACTTGGCGGCCAGGTCCTTCCAGTCCTGATCCTGCTCGGGCTTGAAGTTCAGGTAGTAAACCTTGCCCGCGGCGGCCGGAGCGGTGCTCTCGGAAGAAGCAGCCTCGGAAGCAGTGGAAGAGGCGGCCTCGCTGCTGGAAGCGGCGCTGGTGCTGGAACCACCGCCACAGCCTGCCAGCAGGGCGGCGCTCATGGCGCAGGCCACGCCCAGCGAAATCCATTTCTTACCAGTCATTGTTCATTTCCTCCTTTTAGAAATCAAGCAATGTTCTTACTCGGGTTGGTAACGTTTCCAACCTCGTTACAATGCTATCTTACCCCCACTTGCTCAAAAAATCAAGCGGTATTTGGAAAAAATTATAATCTTTGTATATTTAAACAAATCGGCCCTGTGCGTTTTGTGCAAAAGAGCGGGGGATTTGGCAGCGTTCGTCAAAAACCACGCGGAAACGCTTCCATTTGCCGCAGGAACGCGGTTTAGGGGTTTAAAGGGGAAGAACGGCAGGCCCCGGCGGGAAAAGCAGGATTTTCACAAACCAATTGATTCTTTCGCGGTTTTGATTTATAGTGATAGTAACGTTGAAAGAACCGAAGCATCGCGCAAACAAAGGGACCCTGCCGGGGCCGGGCACGGCTGCACGGAACGCGCGGGGCCCCGCGATGCGGGACAAAGGGCCTGCCGGCCCCGAAGGTGCTGCCCATGAAAAAATACCGTTTTGTGCTTCTGGCCGTCCTTGTGCTGGTGTTTGGCGGCCTGACCCTGCTGCTCTGGCAGCCCATCATGACCTTTGTCTCGGACCCTGCCTCGCTGCGGGACTGGGTCCGCGGGGCGGGGGCACTGGGACCGCTGGCGTTCAGCGTGCTGAACATCCTGCAGGTCATCTTTGCCGTCATCCCTGGCGCGCCCTTTGAGGTGGCGGCCGGGTATCTCTTTGGCGTCATCCCCGGCACCCTGCTGTGCGACGCCACCATGACCATCGGCAGTGTGCTGGTGTTTTTGATGGTGCGGCGGTTTGGCGTCAAGTTTGTGGAGCTGTTTGTGCCCCATGAAAAGCTGGAGCGGCTGCCGGTGCTCAGCAACACCGAGCAGGTTCAGTCGGTGCTGTTCTTTATTTTCCTCATTCCGGGCACCCCCAAGGATATGGTGACCTATCTGGCCGGCCTGACCGAGCTTCCGCTGCTCAACTGGGCGCTGATCTGCTTTGTGGGCCGGCTGCCCGCCGTGCTGCTCACCACCCTGAGCGGCAGCGCGCTGGGCAACGCCCGCTACGGCATTGTGGCGGCGGTGGCCGTCATCTTTGCCGTGTGCTATCTTTTTGGGATGCGGTGGTACCGCAAATGGACGGGGAAAAAATCCTGAACCATTCTCAGCGTGTCGGGAAACCCGACACGCTGCAAAAGGGGGGTGTCCGGTCCCCCCCCCTTTTTTTTTGAAAACCCTCCCGACAATCTGAGGACGCCGCAGGGCGGCGTCCTTTTTGTGTGACATAATCACGGAAATCCGGCGGGGCTGCGGGGTATGATAAGGGCAAGAAAACCGCCGGATGCGGGAAAGGAGCAACCAATGGAACACATTTACGATATGATCGTGGTGGGCGGCGGCCCCGGGGGCTACACGGCGGCGCTTTACGCCGCGCGGGCCGGGCTGGAGGTGCTGGTGCTGGAAAAGCTCAGCGCCGGGGGCCAGATGGCGCTGACCCATCAGATTGACAACTACCCCGGCTTTGCGCAGGGGGTGGACGGCTTCACGCTGGCCCAGGCCATGCAGCAGCAGGCGGAGCGGTTCGGCGCCCAAACCCGGCTGGCGGAGGTCCGCGCCCTGCGGCTGGCGCAATCCCCCAAGGAGGTCGAGACGGATGCCGGGACCTTTTACGGCAAAACGGTGGTCTATGCCGCCGGCGCCGCGCCGCGGGAACTGGGCCTGCCCGAAGAGCGGGAGCTGGTGGGCCGGGGCGTGAGCTACTGCGCCGCCTGTGACGGGATGTTTTACCGCGGCAAGACGGTGGTTGTGGTGGGCGGCGGCAACACGGCGGCCGCCGACGCCCTGCTGCTCAGCCGGGTGGCGCAAAAGGTGATTGTGGTCCACCGGCGGGATACGCTGCGGGCCTCCCGCCTGGACGCCGGGCGGCTGCGCCGGACGCCCAACGTGGAGCTGCGCTGGAACACCGAGGTGACCGCCCTGCTCCACGGCGACACCGTGACCGGCGTCGCGCTGAAAAACAATGTCACCGGCGAGCGGAGCCAGGCCGCCTGTGACGGGGTGTTTGTCTGCGTGGGCCGCAAACCAGCAAGCGACCTGGTGCGGGGCCAGCTGGAGCTGGATGACGGCGGTTACGTTGCGGCGGGGGAGACCACCCGCACCAGCCTGCCCGGCGTCTACGCCGTGGGGGACGTGCGCAGCAAGGAGGTCCGCCAGATTGTGACCGCCGTGGCCGACGGCGCCGCCGCCGTCCACAGCGCCGAAGCCGACCTGGCCCGGCTCTGACGCGGCGGCAGACGGCCGTCTTTGCGGCGGCGGCCCGACTGCCGCCGCTGAAAATGTGAAATTCCTGAAAAAAACCGCAAAATTCAACAAAATGGAAACAACTTACTCACACAAAGCCGCCGGAATTTGGTATAATGGGTGCAGTAAACCATGCGCCGGGACGCGGGAGGGGACCACCAAATGAATCCGACGGCTTTTGTGCAGTTTAACGAGGTCTGCAAGTATTACCAGATGGGCGACAGCCGCATCGCAGCGGCGGACCATGTGAGCTTTACCATCGAACAGGGGGAATTCTGCGTCATCCTGGGCCCCTCCGGCGCGGGCAAGACCACCGTGCTCAATATGCTGGGCGGCATGGATGTCTGCGACGAGGGGGAAATCTGGCTGGACGGCCAGCTCGTGAGCGGGTACAGCCAGAAGGAGCTGACCACCTACCGCCGGTATGACGTGGGCTTTGTGTTCCAGTTCTACAACCTGGTGCAGAACCTCACGGCGCGGGAGAACGTGGAGCTGGCCAGCGAAATCTGCCGCGAGCCGCTGGACGCCGATACCGTGCTGGAGGAGGTGGGCCTGTCGGATCGGCGCAACAACTTCCCGGCCCAGCTCTCGGGCGGGGAACAGCAGCGGGTGTCCATCGCCCGGGCCATCGCCAAAAACCCAAAAATCCTGCTCTGTGACGAGCCGACCGGCGCGCTGGACTATGTGACCGGCAAGCAGGTGCTTGCCCTGCTCCAGTCCACCTGCCGCGAAAAGGGGCGCACCGTCATCGTCATCACCCACAACTCGGCGCTGGCCGCCATGGCCGACCGGGTGATCCGCATCAACAGCGGCCGGGTGGTGGATGTGACCCTCAACCCCCACCCCACCCCTGTGGAAAGGATTGAATGGTAATGGCGCGCACCTATTCCAAAAACATCCGGCGCACCCTGACGGGAACCCGCAGCCGCTTCCTGGCCATCTTTGCCATTGTGGCGCTGGGCGTGGGCTTTCTGGCGGGACTGCTCTCCACCTCGCCGGACATTGAGGATTCCATGGAGGAATACCTGGACCATTCCAATCTCTATGACTTCCGGGTGGTCTCCACCCTGGGCCTGACCGACGCCGATCTGGACGCCATCCGCGCGCTGGACGGGGTGGACCGGGTGCAGGGCGGCTACTCGGCGGATCTGTTTGTGTCTTACGGGTCGGGCGACGTGCTGGTGGCCCGCGCCCACAGCCTGCCCGGGGAGGAGCTGGGCGGCCCGGAGGGGGAGGGGGTGCTCAACCGCCTGATGCTGGTGGAGGGCCGCTGGCCCGAGGCCGACAACGAGTGCCTGGTCAGCGCTGGGGGCAGCGTGACCAACCAGCAGCTGGATGTGGGCAGCACCATCACCCTGACGCAGGACAACGAGGATCTGGAGGACAAGATGGCCTGCACCCGGTTCACCATCGTGGGCCGGGTGCGGGACGCCTACTATTTCTCCTTTGAGCGGGAGCCGGCCAGCATCGGCAGCGGCAGCGTGGGGCTGGTCTTTTACGCCCGGCCCGGCGCCTTTGCCTACAGCGCCTACACCGAGCTGATGGGCACCGTCACCGGCGCAAAAGAACTGCGCAGCCTGAGCGACGAATACAAGGAGACGGTGCGGACCGTCACCGATGAGATTGACGCCATCTCGGACGGCCGCTGCACGGCCCGGTACGAGGAGGTGCGCTCCGACGCCCAGCAGGCCATTGACGATGCCTGGGCGGAATACAACGACGCCAGGGAGCAGGCCGAAGCCGAGCTGGCCGACGCGGCCCGCCAGCTTCAGGAGGGCCGGGACGCCCTGGCGGACGGCGAGCGGGAGCTGGACGACGCCCGGCGCCAGTATGAGGACGGCAGCAACGCGCTGACCGGCAACGAGGCGCTGGTCAAGGACGGCCTGACGGCCATCGCCGGCGCCCGGGGCGAGCTGGCCGACGGCCTGGCCCGGATCTATGAAAATATGGACCTGCTGCAGGACGGCGAAGCCCAGCTGGCCCAGGCGCTCCAGGTTTTGCGGGACAGCCAGCGCCAGTACGAGGAGGGCCTGGCCCGGTGGGAGGACGGCCGCACCCAATATGAGGACGGCCTGGCCCAGTATGCCGACGGCCTGGCCCAGTGGCAGGACGGAAAAGAACAGCTTGACGCGGCCGAGACCCGGTATCAGGCGGGCCTGGCCCAGTATGAGGCGGGCGCCGCATCGCTGGAGCAGCTCCGGCAGCTCAACGCCGCCCAGAAGGGGCTGGATCAGGCCGCCGAACAGGGGGTGCCGGAGTGGCTCTATTCCGACACCGCCCTTGAGCTGCTGGACGCCATTCTGGCCAACGAGCAGTATCAGGCGCTCTCCACCGCCTACGCGGACCGGCAGGCGGCGCGGCAGGCCTATGATGCCGCAGTTCAGGCCGCAGCGGACGCCGGTGTGGAGGACCCTGAACAGGACCCCGCCGTGCAGCAGGCCCGGCAGGAGCTGGACCGGTGCCAGGCGGCCTGGCAGCAGGCGCTGGAGGACGCCGTGGGCGGGTATGTGGATGTGACCGACCCGCAGGTGTCCGGCCTGATTGATGCCGTGGCGGAATACTGCGCCCAAAAGCTGCCCTCGGCGGAGGAGATTGAGCAGCTCCGCCAGCTCAACCTTGCCAAAAAGAGCATCGATGTGGGCATTTATTCCATGATTGCCTCGGGCGCCGCCGCCAATGAGGAGGAAGCCCGCGCCCTCTTTAGCGATGACGCCATCGCCAACGCCCAGGCGCAGCTGGACGATGCCAAAGCCCAGCTGGACGCCGGCCGCCCGGCGCTGGACGAGGCCAGGGCGCAGCTGGACGCCACAAAGGCCCAGTTGGACGATGCCAAAGCCCAGCTGGACGCGGCAAAGGCGGAGGTTGCTTCCGGCAAAGCCGAGCTGGACAGCGCCAAGGCCCAGCTGGACGCCGGGTGGGCCACCTACTTTGACAAGAGCGCCGAGCTGGCCGCCGGCCGCGCCCAGCTCAACGCCGCCCACAAAACGCTGGATGACGGCTACGCCACGCTGGTGGACAAGCAGCTGCAGCTGGCCGACGCGCTGCAGCAGATCGGCGACGCAAAGGCCCGGCTTGTGGGGGCAAAGCTCCAGATCGAGGCCGGGCGCACCACGCTGGCCGAAAAGAAACAGCAGCTTCTGGACGGCGAGATTGACTATGAGACCGCCAAAGCCGAGGTGGACGCCGAGCTGGAGGACGCCCGCCGCCAGATCGAGGACGCCCAGGCGGAGCTGGACAAAATTGAATCCCCCAAATGGTACATCTGGGACCGCCAGAGCAATGTGAGCTTTGCCTCCTTCAAGGGCAACGTCAACAAGGTGGCGGCGCTGGCCAAGGTGTTCCCCGTCTTTTTCTTCCTGGTGGCGGCCCTCGTCGTACTGACCACCATGACCCGCATGGTGGAGGAGGAGCGCCTGCAGATCGGCACCATGAAGGCGCTGGGCTACGGCAAGTCCACCATCATGAGCAAGTATCTGATCTATTCCATGTCCGCCGCCTGCCTGGGCGCGGCGGTGGGCCTGGCGCTGGGCTTCACGGTGTTCCCCGTCGTCATCTGGAACGCCTACGCCATGATGTACTGGATGCCCGCCTTCCACTTCCCCTGGCGGTGGAACTACGCCATTCTGGCGGGCGGCTCCCTGATTGGATGCGCCCTCATCGCCACGGTGGCCGCCTGCCGCGCCACCCTGCGGGAAAACCCCGCCCAGCTCATGCGCCCCCGCGCCCCCAAGGCCGGCAAGCGGGTGCTGCTGGAATACATTACCCCTGTGTGGCGCCGCATGAAATTCAGCCATAAGGTCACGGTGCGCAACCTGTTCCGCTACAAAAAACGGTTCTGGATGACGGTCATCGGGGTGGCGGGCTGCACCTCGCTGCTGGTGGCGGGCTTTGGCATTGCCGACTCGCTGGACGCCATTGTGACCCGCCAGTACGGCGACGTCTATCACTATGACCTCATGACCACCGTCCAGCATCCTGAGGATGTGGACGCCGGAGCAGCCCACGATGTTCTCTTCGGCGGCGGGGAAATCTCCGCCAGCATCGCCGCAGCCATCGAGAAGGCCAACCAGACCCTGCCCGACGGTTCCACCGCCGAGGCCTATCTGATGGTGCCCAGGGATCTGAACGCTTTCGGCCGGTTTGCCGACCTGCATGAGCGGATCAGCCGCGACGCCACCCCCGTGGGCGCCACCGGCGTGGTGGTGACCGAGAAATACGCCGAGCTGCTGGGCTGCAAGGCCGGCGACAGTATCACCGTCTACAACAACGCCGGCAACGCTGCCCAGGTGACGGTGAGCGGCGTCTGTGAGCATTATGTCTCCAACTATCTGTACATGAGCGCCGGGCAGTACCGCGACGCTTTCGGCGAGGAGCCGGGCTGGAACACCATTCTTTCCATCGTGGAGGGCTCCGGCGACCAGAGCACCCGGGACGCCGTCTCGGCCCGGCTGCTGGGTCTGGACGAGGTGACCAGCGTCACCTTCACCGAGGACGCCACCAAAACGGTGCTGAATATGCTCAACTCTGTCAACGCCGTGGTGGTCGTGGTGGTCATCTGCGCCGCAGCGCTGGCGCTGGTGGTGCTCTACAACCTTTCCAACATCAACATCGCCGAGCGCGTCAAGGAGATCGCCACCATCAAGGTTCTGGGCTTTTATGACCGGGAGGTTTCGGCCTACGTCAACCGGGAGAGCACCGTCCTCACGGTAGTGGGCGCTCTCATCGGGCTGTGGGTGGGCACCATCCTGCACCGGTACGTCGTTTACACCGTCGAGGTGGATTATGTCATGTTCGGACGCACGGTGGACCCCTCCAGTTATTTCTACGCCCTGGCGCTGACGCTGCTCTTCGGCGCGGCGGTCAACCTCATCATGAGCCGCAAACTCAAGGCCATTTCCATGGTCGAGAGTATGAAGGCGCCCGAGTAACGCCGCTTTCCCCCCTGCCCCTGCGGGCAGGGGGAATCAGCGTGTCGGGAAACCCGACACGCTGCAAAAGGGGGACCCGTCCGGCACGGCTTCGCCGCACTCGTCGCTTCGCTCCTCGCACACAATTTCCCGCAAAATTTCCCTGTCGGTGTCACCATCGTCGGCGCAGGTCCGCCGATGGTGACGGATTTTAATCGGCAGTCCGCTTTCCCCCTGCCCCTGCGGGCAGGGGGATTTTTTATGCCCGGCGGGGCAGAATGAGACCGGGAACTCTCTTGACAAATACCCCGTGGGGGTATATAGTAAAAATACCCTGCGGGGGTATTTTGCAAAGGAGGGTTCCCATGGAGCAAAACAAAGAATGCCGCGCCTGCTGCCCGCGCAAAAAGCAGCGCAGCGAGGAGGAATACAAGAGCCTGATCCACCGCCTCAACCGCATCGAGGGTCAGATCCGCGGCATCCGCGGCATGGTGGAGCAGGACGCCTACTGTGTGGACATTCTGACCCAGTCGGCGGCGGCCACGGCGGCCATCAACGCATTCAACCGGGAGCTGCTGGCCCAGCACATCCGCACCTGCGTGGCCCAGGACATCCGGGACGGCAAGGAGCAGACCATCGACGAGCTGGTGGCCACCCTGCAAAAGCTGATGAAGTAAAAAAGGGGAGAAGCAACATGGAGCAATATAACGTTACCGGCATGAGCTGCGCGGCGTGCAGCGCCCGTGTGGAGAAGGCGGTGTCCAAGGTGCCGGGCGTCACCGCCTGTTCGGTGAGCCTGCTCACCAATTCCATGGGCGTCGAGGGCACCGCCGCCCCGGCGCAGGTGATTGCCGCCGTACAGCAGGCCGGATACGGCGCGTCCCTCAAGGGCGCGGCGCAGGCCGCCCCGGACCCGCTGGAGGACCGGGAGACCCCGGTTCTCAAACGGCGGCTGATGGCGTCGCTGGGGTTTTTGCTTGTGCTCATGTACTTTTCCATGGGGCACATGATGTGGGGCTGGCCGGTGCCCGCCTTCTTCGCCCGCAACCATGTGGCCATGGGGCTGCTGGAGCTGCTGCTCACCGTGGCGGTGATGGTCATCAACCAGAAGTTTTTCATCAGCGGCTTCAAAAGCCTGTGGCACCGCGCGCCCAACATGGACACGCTGGTGGCGCTGGGGGCCACGGCGGCCTTCGGGTACAGCACCTACGCCCTCTTTGCCATGACCGATGCCCAGGTCCGGGGCGACATGGACGGCGTCATGCATTTTATGATGGAGCTTTACTTTGAGTCCGCCGCCATGATTCTGACCCTCATCACGGTGGGCAAAATGCTGGAAGCCCGCTCCAAGGGCAGGACCACCGACGCCCTGAAAAGCCTGATGAAGCTGGCCCCCAAAACCGCCACCGTGGTGCGCGGCGGGGCCGAGGCGGTCATCCCGGTGGAGCAGGTGCAGCCCGGGGAGGAGTTCGTGGTCCGCCCCGGCGAGAACATCCCGGTGGACGGCGTGGTGCTGGAGGGCAGCAGCGCCGTCAATGAAGCCGCTCTCACCGGCGAGAGCATTCCGGTGGACAAGGCCCCCGGCGACCCCGTCAGCGCGGCGACGATCAACCAGGCGGGCTTCATCCGCTGCCGTGCCACCCGCGTGGGGCAGGACACCACCCTTTCCCAGATCATCCGCATGGTCAGCGACGCGGCGGCCACCAAGGCGCCCATCGCCAAGGCGGCGGACCGGGTTTCCGGCATCTTTGTGCCGGCCGTCATCGCCATTGCCGCCGTCACCACCGTGGTGTGGCTGCTGCTGGGGCGGGGCGCCGGCTTCGCGCTGGCCCGGGGCATCAGCGTGCTGGTCATCAGCTGCCCCTGCGCGCTGGGCCTGGCCACGCCGGTGGCCATCATGGTGGGCAACGGTGTGGGCGCCAAAAACGGCATCCTCTTCAAGACCGCCGTCTCTCTGGAGCAGACCGGCAAGGTGGACATTGTGGCGCTGGACAAGACCGGGACCATCACCTCCGGCGAGCCCCGGGTCACCGATGTGGCGCCCGCCCCCGGCGTGGGTCAGGACGAGCTGGTGCGCGCCGCCTTTGCGCTGGAGCAGAAAAGCGAGCATCCCCTGGCCCGGGCCGTGCTGGACTACGGCCGGACCGCCGGCCTTGCGCCGGAGCCGGTCACCGGCTTTGCCGCGCTGCCCGGCAACGGCCTGCGGGCGGTCCTGCAGGGCAGGACGCTTGTGGGCGGCAGCGAGAGCTTTCTGGACAGCCAGACCCGGGTCCCCGACGCGGTGCGCCGGGAGGGCCGCAGGCTGGCGGAGCAGGGCAAAACGCCGCTCTACTTTGCTGCGGACGGCAGGGTGCTGGGCCTGATTGCGGTGGCGGACGTCATCAAGGAGGACAGCCCCCGGGCCGTGCGGGAGCTGCAAAACATGGGCATCCATGTGGTCATGCTCACCGGCGACAACGAGCGCACCGCCCGGGCCATCGGCGCCCAGGCCGGCGTGGACGAGGTCATCGCCGGGGTTCTGCCCGACGGCAAGGAGCAGGTCATCCGCGACTTGCAGCGGCGGGGCAAAGTGGCCATGGTGGGCGACGGCATCAACGACGCGCCCGCCCTGACCCGGGCCGACATGGGCATTGCCATCGGCGCCGGGGCCGACGTGGCCATCGACGCGGCGGACATCGTGCTCATGAAAAGCCGCCTGAGCGACGTGCCCGCCGCCATCCGTCTGAGCCGCGCCACGCTGCGCAACATCCACGAAAACCTGTTCTGGGCGTTTTTTTACAACACCATCGGCATTCCGCTGGCGGCGGGCGTCTTCATCCCGCTGGGCCTGACCCTCAACCCCATGTTCGGCGCGGCGGCTATGAGCTTATCCAGCTTCTGTGTGGTGTCCAACGCGCTGCGGCTCAACTGGTTCAAGCTGCGGGACCCGCGCCATGACCACAAACGCAGGGGCATGCGGCCAGACAAACAACCGGCGCGGCCCCAAACAACAGACGAAACGGAGGAACTTTCCATGAAACGTACCATCAAAATCGAGGGCATGATGTGCCCACACTGCGAAGCCCGGGTCAAAAAGGCCTTGGAAGCCCTGCCCGGCGTGACCGAAGCGGTGGCCAGCCACGAGGCGGGAACCGCCGTGGTGACCCTGAGCGAGCCGGTGGAGGATGAGGCGCTGAAAAAGGCGGTGGAGGAACAGGATTATACGGTTGTGGGGATTGAGAATTCGTGAGTTGGCGGTAAAGGGCAGACGGCATCTGCCGGCGGTGCCGGTGGACATTGGTTGGGGCGCGGGTTCACCACTTTGCACAGGGGGGACGGGCGAAACTTGCCAAAATTTTGCGGGGTTCACAAATCTTTCATAAATTGGAAAAAACCGCTTGCAAAAATTTTGTGGGGTGCTATAATCCAACTATCAACCAAAGCAACGAACGGGACAAAGGAGTCACCTGCCGGCGGCAGTGTGGCTCCTTTTTCGTTCCTCCCGGCACAAAGGCGTGCGGTCCACCCCAAAAGGGCGGTGCTGTGCGCCTTTTTGCTTTGGCCGCAGCCAGGCCATGCACTACATTGACCGGCTGGACCGCTACCGCGAGAGCTACTACCGCTACCACACCGGCCGCCAGTGGAAGCGGATTGAAAATTATGATTTGTGCCTTGACACGGCGGCCATGGGGTTGGATAATTGCATTGAGGTCATCAAAAAGATCGTTGAGCTCAGATTCGGCGTCAAAGCGCCCCAATAACCTCTGGGCTTTGCGGATAGAAAGGTTCCCCCAAGGGGAACACCAAGGAGTGTATGAAAATGGAATCGTTAGCGTATTATGACGGAAAAATCGGAACCCCGGAGGAGATGACTGTGCCCTTTAACGACCGGGTTCATTTCTTTGGCGACGGATGCTATGAAGCCACCGTGGGAGCCAACGGCAAGGTGTATCTGCTCCAGGATCATCTGGACCGGTTCTATACCAGTGCCCGGCTGCTGGACATTCACATCCCCATGCCCAAGGAGGAGCTGGGCAATCTGCTCACCGATCTGCTTTCCAAGGTGGACAGCAAAATCAACTTTGTTTACTGGCAGGTCACCCGCGGCGTCGAGATGCGCGACCATGTCTATGAGGACAATCTGCCCGGCAAACTGTGGGTGCTGATCCGCCCCAAAAAGCTGAACGACCCGGATGTGGCCATCCATCTCAACGATGAGGAGGACACCCGCTTCTATCACTGCAACATCAAAACCCTCAACCTGCTGCCCAGCGTCATGACCGCCAAGCGGGCCAAGCGCGCCGGATTTCAGGAGACGGTGTTCCACCGCGGCGACATTGTGACCGAGTGCGCCCACGCCAACGTGTCGGTGCTCAAGGACGGCATTTTCTACTCCCACCCCAACGACGAGTACATTCTGCGCGGCATCGCCAAGACCCACATGATTCAGGCCTGCTACCGCCTGGGCGTGCCGGTGCTGGAAAAAGCGTTCACCATGGATTTCCTTAAAAATGCCGACGAGGTCATTGTGACCTCCTCCTCCAACTTCTGCCTCCATGCCAGCGAGCTCAACGGCCAGCCGGTGGGCGGCAAGGACCCCGCCACCCTCAAGGCCATTCAGAACGAGGTGCTGAAGGAATTCTATGACTACACCGGCTGCACCAGCCTGTGGGACTAAAAGGGGGCGCGTTATGACCCGGGACGAACTGGAAAAACGCAACATCGGCGAAAATCTGGATGCCCTCATGTGCCTGGACCCCCGGGGATACGGTGTCTGCCGCATTCTTTACGCGGGCAGCCGGGCCTATACCGGGGAGCCCATCGCCATGCACGCGGCGCAGGCGCTGTGCAAGGCGGTCAAGCCGGGGGACCCGGTCTATATTCTGGTGGGCTTTGTGCTTCTGCCCCACAAGGTGCCCGAGATGGACGGCTCGGTGAGCGCCATCCTTCTGGCCCGGGCGCTGGTGCTGGCCTTTGGGGCCAAGCCCATCCTGGTCTGCCCCGGGGACAGCGTGCCCGCCTTCAAAAAGTGCGCCAGCGTGGTGGGCCTGCACGTCTATGAGGACCTGGACACCGCCATGGAGCTGCCCCTGAGCCTGGGCATTGTGGCCTTTACCAAGGACCGGGCCGCCGCCCCCGCCCAGGCAAAAGCGCTGGCCGACAAGATCCCTCCCGCCGCCGTCATTGCGGTGGAGGCCTGCGGCGGCAACGAAAAGGGCGTCTACCACAACGCGGTGGGCAAGGATGTGACCGCGCTGGAAGCCAAGAGCGACGTGCTCTGGAACGAGCTGCGCGCCCGGGGCGTGACCAATGTGGCCATCGGCGACCTGGGCAACGAGGTGGGCATGGGCACCATCGGGGCGCACATCAAAAAATATGTGCCCTTCACTGCCCCCGGTGAATGCCAGTGCGGCTGCGGCGGGGGCATTCTGGCCGCCTCCTGCGCCGACAACATCATCACCGCCACCTGCTCCGACTGGGGCTGCTACGCCCTGATGGCGGCGCTGGCCTATCTGAAAAAGGATATGAACATCCTCCACCGCGAGGAGATGGAGAGTGAGGTCATGCGGGTGCTTTCCCGCAACGGCATGATTGACATGACCGGCTCGCTTCTGCCCGGCGTGGACGGCTTTGACACCCGCATGAACGTGGGCATTGTCAGCCTGATGCGCCAGTGTACCGCTTACGCGGTGCGGTTCTCCCACAACTCGGACCACTGGTTCGGGCCGGTGCTGGAGAAAGGTTTTTTTGAGGAGAATTCTGCGGACTGAATCATGGAAAACAGCATTCAATTTGTCCCCGTGGGGGACTGCGGCGTGCTGGCCGTCTGCGGCGACGCAATCGACGAGGCGGTCAACGCCCGGGTCATGGCGCTGGACCGCGCGGTGCAGGACGCCCGCCTGCCCGGCGTGACCGAGACGGTGCCCACCTACGCGGCGCTGCTGGTCTGCTATGACCCGCTGCAAACCGACCCCGATACCCTGACCCCCGCCCTGCAAAGGCTGGCCGGGGAGCTGACCCGGGCGCAGAACCCCGCTGCGGCGGGCCGCCTGGTGGAGGTGCCGGTGTGCTACGGCGGGGCGTATGGCCCCGACCTGGCCTTTGTGGCCCGGCACGCCGGCATGACCGAGCAGCAGGTCATCGCGGCCCACTGCGGGCGGGATTACCGCATTTTCATGCTGGGATTTTTGCCGGGGTTCCCCTATCTGGGCGGGCTGGATGAGCGGCTGTTCTGCCCCCGGCTGCAAACGCCCCGCACCCGCATTCCGGCGGGGTCTGTGGGCATCGGCGGGGAACAGACCGGCATCTATCCGCTGGATTCCCCCGGCGGATGGCAGCTCATCGGCCGCACCCCGCTGCGGCTCTTTACCCCCGCGTCCGGCGGGCAGCTGCCCTACGCCGCAGGGGACCGCATCCGGTTTGTGCCCATCACGCCGGAACAATTCCGGGTCATTGAGGCGCGTCAGGGGGGCGGGGTATGAGCATCGCTGTGTTGGAAGCCGGTCCCCTGACCACCGTGCAGGACGCCGGGCGCGCCGGCTATGCCGCCCGGGGGTTCCGCACCTGCGGCGCCTGCGACGGCTACGCCCTGCGGGTGGCCAACCTGCTGGCGGGCAACGGGGACGCCGGCCTTGCCGTGCTGGAAATGACGCTGCGCGGCGGGACCTTCCGCTTTGAGGAGGACGCCGTCTTTGCGCTGGCGGGGGCGGAACTGCAGCCGCTGCTGGACGAGCGGCCGGTGCCCTGCTTTGCGCCGGTCTTTGCCCCGGCGGGCAGCACGCTCCGGCTGGCAGCCGCCCGCACCGGGCTGCGGGGCTATCTGGCCGTTTTTGGCGGCATCGATACCCCGCCGGTGATGGGCAGCCGCTCCACCGACCTCAAGTGCCGCCTGGGCGGGCTGGAGGGCCGTGCGCTGCGCGCCGGGGACATCCTGCCCGTGGGGGCGGACGGCGCTGCGGCCCGCGCGCGCTGGCAGAGCATCAAAGCCCACGGCGCGGACCGGCCGCTGGGCGACCCGGCAGCCCGGGCACCTGCCCGGCCCTGGCGGTTCTGTGCCGGGCAGAAAACCCCGCTCTTCCGCGCCGTGGCCGGTCCGCAGACCCGGGCCTTCACGCCGGAAGGGCTGCGCACCTTTACCGAAACCACCTATACCCTCACGCCGGACTGTGACCGCATGGCCTGCAAGCTGCGCGGCGCCGTCATCGGGACGGTGCGGGGGGCGGATATCATCTCGGACGGGATTGTGGCGGGGTCGGTGCAGGTTTCGGCCAACGGCCAGCCCATCGTGATGCTGGCCGACCATCAGACCACCGGCGGCTACGCCAAGATTGCCACCGTGATCGGGGCGGACCTGCCCAGCCTGGCCCAGCTGCGGCCCGGCCAGGCGCTGGCCTTCACCTTTGTGACCGCCGCCCAGGCCGTCGCCGCCGCCCGTCAGCAGGCCGCCCGGCTGGAGCAGATCAGAGAGAGGATGAGATAATGGACTATTCGCAGATGGCGCCCGCCGATGTGCGGGCGCTGATCCGAAAGGGCGAAATCACCGGCCCCACCACAGGGATGTGCAGCGGCTATGCCCAGGGCAATCTGGTGGTGCTGCCCAGGGCGCTGGCCTGGGACTTTCTGCTCTTCTGCCAGCGCAACCCCAAGGCCTGCCCCCTGCTGGAGGTGGCCGACGCCGGGGAGCGCACCTTTGCTGCGTTCGGCAGGGGCAGCGACATCGCAACCGACATCCCCCGCTACCGCGTCTATGAACACGGGGAGCTGACAGGGGAATACACCGATGTGACAAAATTTTTTGAGCAGCGCGGCGATCTGGTCAGCTTCCTGATCGGGTGCAGCTTCTCCTTTGAGTCCGAGCTTCTGGAGGCCGGGGTGCCGGTGCGCCAGATTGAGGAGGGCGTCAATGTGCCCATGTACAACACCAGTATTGCCTGCACCCCGGCGGGGGTGTTTTCCGGCAACATGGTGGTGAGTATGCGGCCCATTCCCCATGCGCTGGTGCCCATGGCGGTGGCCATCACGGCGGGGATGCCCCGGGTTCACGGTATGCCGGTGCAGATCGGCGCGCCGGAGGCCATCGGCATCCGGGACCTGGCCCACCCGGATTACGGCGACCCGGTGACCATCCGTCCCGGCGAGGTGCCGGTGTTCTGGCCCTGCGGCGTGACGCCCCAGGCGGTGGTCATGCACTCCAAACCGGAGTTCTGCATCACCCACGCGCCGGGGCATATGTTCCTGACCGATGTGAAAAATGTGCAACTGAAATACTGAGGGAGGAAAAGCAAGATGCCTTCCATTGATCTGAACTGTGACCTGGGGGAGAGCTTTGGCGCCTATACCATCGGCATGGACGCCCAGGTGATCCCCTATGTGACCTCCGCCAATGTGGCCTGCGGGTTCCATGCCGGCGACGCGGTGGTGATGGAGCGCACCGTGGCGCTGTGCAAGGCGTCGGGCGCGGCGGTGGGGGCCCATCCCGGCCTGCCGGATCTTCAGGGGTTCGGGCGGCGCGTCATGAAAATCAGCCCCGCCGAGGCCGGGGCTTTTGTGACCTATCAGGTGGGGGCGCTGAAGGCCTTCTGCGACGCGGCGGGGGTGCCCCTGCACCACGTCAAGCCACACGGGGCACTGTATAATATGGCGGGCAGGGACAGGGAACTGGCGGACGCCATCGCCCGGGCCGTGCAGAGCGCCGCGCCCGGCGCGGTGCTGCTGGCGCTGTCGGGCAGCGAGATGGTCCGCGCGGCACAGGCCATCGGCCTGCCGGTGGCCAGCGAGGTCTTTGCGGACCGGGGGTACCGCCCGGACGGCAGCCTGGTGCCCCGGGGAACCCCCGGCGCCATGATTGAGGATGAGGACGAGGCCATTGCCCGGGTCATCCGCATGGTGAAGGAGGGCAAGGTCAAGGCCAGCGACGGAACCGACATCGCCATCCGGGCCGATTCCGTCTGCGTCCACGGCGACGGCCCCAAAGCCCTCGCCTTCGTGCGCAAAATCAGCGCCGCCCTGAAAGCATCCGGTGTTGAACTGACCCCGTTCTGAACCGCCGCCCTTTATCATGAAATGTCCGCTGAGGCGGACATGGATGGCAGGCGATGACGGAATCTTGTCTCTAAGTCTTTCAAGAAACCTCTTTTGGTCACAAAAGAGCAACGCCACGCCGCAATCAAAAACGCCTGCACGCGTGTGCGCAGGCGTTTTTTTGAACCCTTGTCAGGATGCCGCCGGGCGCGGGACCTACCCCCGCACCCGGAAGCCGTGCTCGGACGCCACCACCGCGATTTTGACGCAGCGGAAGGACTCGATGGAAATCCAGCGGCTGGTTTTGGTGATGGTGGGAACCAGCCGGTCTAGATTTTCCGGGGCGCCCTGGGCTTCCAGGTCCACCGAGCCGTCCCAGTTGTTGGCCACCCAGCCGGTCAGATCCAGCATCTGGGCGGCGTACTGGGCCCGGTAGCGGAACCCCACCCCCTGCACCGTGCCGGTAAAATGCCACCGGCGGCGCTCCAGCGGGGCGCTCATGCGCTGGCCTCCGTTTGGGGGGCGGACTCCTCCGGCGCGGGGGCGGGGGCCGGGACGTCCGGCTCAGGGCGCAGCAGCGCCGCCAGCGTCACCACTGCAGCCAGGGCGGAGGCAAGGGCCGCAGCCGCAGGGGGCAGTACCACGCCAAAGGGCGCCAGCACCCCGACGGCCAGCAGCAGCGCGGCAATGTGATAGACCGTCACGCCGGTCAGCGCGCGACGCAGGCGGGCGGTGGTGCGCCGGGCCAGCTTGACCGCCCCCGGCACGCAGGCCAGATCGCCGTGGACCAGCTGCACCGGGGCGCAGTCCACCGGGCGGCCGTGGGTGCCAATGGCAATGCCGGGCACGGCGTCCGCCAAAGCCCCGGCGTCGGCAGGGCCGGCCACCAGCGCGGCCCGGCGGCTGCGGACCTCGTCCGCGAAGGTCTGGGGCGTCAGGCCGGAAACCACATGGGCCTCGTCCAGCCCCACCAGACTGCCGGTGCGGCAGGCCGTCGCGGCGGGGTCGGCGGTGAGCAGCACCACCTCAAGGCCCAGCGCTTGCATGGCCTGCACCGCCTCGCGGCTGCTCTTTTTGACCATCTCGGAAATGCCGATCAGGCCGGCGGCGTGGCCGTCCAGCGAGAAATACAGCGGCGTGATGCCCTCGGCGGCCAGGCGGTCGCCCGCCTCCTTCAGGTCCGGGGTCAGCTCACAGTGGGCGGCGATGAACGCCTCGCTGCCGCCTGCAATGGTTTTGCCGGCAAACTTGCCGCACAGCCCCTGGCCGGGCACGGCGGTGACGTTCTGCACGGCGCTCAGCTTGATTTTGTCGGCCAGGGCGCGGCGCATGACGGCCTGGGCCATGGGGTCATCGCTCTGGCTTTCCAGCCCGGCGGCCATGCCCAGCAGGAACCGGGCGGGCACGTTGCGGGTGCCGACCAGCTCCACAACCTCGGGCCGGTCGGTGGTGATGGTGCCGCTCTTTTGCAGCAGAACGGTTTTGGCGTTGGCGGCGGCCTCCACCCCGCCGCCGGAGCGGAACAGAATGCCCTGCTTCAACCCCGCCATGCTGCAGGCCAGCAGCGCGGCAGGCCCGGCTGTCAGGGCGGCCAGCGGGCATCCCGCCGCCAGCACGGCGACGGCGCGGCCCAGCGCGGCATCAAAGGGAAGGCCCAGCAGCAGCCAGACCACCAGAACCACCACCGCCAGCCCGGCCAGCGCCGGAACACACAGGCTGAACAGCCGTTCGGCCTGGCGGGCCAGGGGAACCGGGGTTCCGGCGGTGCCGCGTGCGGCGGCGCAGATGTGGGCCAGCGCGGTGTCGCTCCCAGTGTGGGTGGCGCGGCAGATCAGGGCGCTGTCCCCGTTGCGGGTCCCGGCAAAGACGGTGCAGCCCTTGTGCTTGTCCACCGGGGTGGGATCGCCCGTCAGCAGCGATTCCTCCACCGCCGACTGGCCTTCCAGCACCACGCCGTCGGCGGGCAGAACGTCGCCGGGGCGCAGCAGAACAATGTCCCCCTCCCGCACCGCATCGGCGCTGACCGTGCAGGGGTTGCGGTCCCGCAGCACACAGGCGGAGTTTGGCAGGGCGGCTTGCAGCGCTGCGGCCGGGGCGGCGGCGCGCTGCCACAGCAGGGCACCGGCCAGGCTGGCGGCGCTGTTGCAGGTCAGAATGCAGGCCGCAGGGGCGAAAAAGAGGGAGGCGCGGGCCTGCATCAGAAGCTCCTCATCAAAGCCCATAAGAAAGCATCCCGCCACCTGGCCAAAGCGATAGACGCTGTAAATCAGGCAGACCACCGTGGCCAGGGCGGCCAGCGCGTCCTGGGCCGCAGCGCCGGGATGTTCGCTGCGCAGCGCGTCCAGACTGCGGCGGAAAACCGGGCGGCTGACCACGCAGACCGGCACCGTCAGCGCCCCCTGAACCGCCGCGTAGGCCAGCGACAGCGGCGCCGAGGCGCCGAGAATCCGGTTGACCGGCAGCAGCCAGGCCAGCACGGCCAGCGGCACGGTACACAGCAGGCTGACGCCCAGACGTTTTTTCAGGATTTCGGGTTGCTCAAAAGTATCCATGGGTTCCTCCAGGTCAGGGGTAAAAAGGCGTTCATCATGATTAAAACAGCCCCTCGGGCAGAACAATGTCGGTTTGTGGCACAAGCTCCCAGGCAAAGCGGTCCGCCAGCTCGGCGGGGGTGCGGGGGTCGGGGGCCTTTTGCAGCCCGCAGACATACGCCAGACGGCCGATGATCTGCTCGGGGGTGTAGCGCTGCTGCAAATGCTCCAGACTTTCGTCCCCGTCCCGCTTGGACAGGCGGCGGCCGTCGGGGGCCAGAAGCAGCGGCATATGGAAAAACTGCGGCGCGGGCAGGCCCAGCTCCCGGTAAAGCCAGAGCTGGCGCGGCGTGCTGGAAAGCAGGTCGGCCCCCCGCACCACCTCGGTCACGCCCATCAGGGCGTCATCCACCACCACGGCCAGCTGGTAGGCGAACACGCCGTCCGCCCGCCGCAGATAGAAGTCGCCGCAGTCGCGGGCCAGATTCTCCCGATAAAGGCCCATGTGGCCGTCGGTGAAGGCGATCTCCTCGTCAGGCACCCGCACCCGCCAGGCGGGGGCGCGGGTCTTGCGCCGGGCGGCAATCTCCCCGGGGCTCAGCCCGCGGCAGGTGCCGGCATAGACCACCTGCCCGTCCGCGCGGTGGGGCGCGTCGGCGGCGTGGAGCTGGCTGCGGCTGCAAAAACAGGGATAGACCAGGCCCCGCCGCGCCAGAATTTGATAATACCGCAGATAGAGCTCGCTGCGCTCACTCTGGTAATAGGGACCGGCCGGCCCGCCCCGGCTGCCGCCCTCGTCCGCCGAAAGCCCCAGCCAGGCCAGGTCGGATTCCAGCAGATCCGCAAAGGACCGGGGGCACCGCTGCGCGTCCAGATCCTCGATGCGCAGCACCACCCGGCCGCCTTTGGACTTGGCCGAAAGCCAGGCCAGCAGGCAGCAGCAAAGGTTGCCCAGGTGCATCCGCCCGCTGGGGCTGGGGGCGTAGCGCCCCACGGCGGCCGCGCTCATTCCAGCGTGTAGCGGCCGTCGCCCAGCGCGCGCAGATGGACCCGGTAGAACCCGGCCACCGCCCGCACCATGGCGTCCGCGTCGGCCACGGCGGCGGTCTCCACCGCCGAATGCATGGCCAGCTGGGCCAGGCCGATGTCCACCATGGGCACCGGCAGGGTGTGGCTCAGCAGATTGCCCAGCGTGCTGCCGCCGGGCAGATCCGCCCGGTTGGCAAACTGCTGCACCGGCACATTGTTTTTGCGGCAGATTTCCTTAAAGATGGCGCCCGTCAGCCCGCTGGTGGTGTATTTCTGGCTGGCGTTCACCTTGACCACCACGCCGCCGCCCATCCGCACCGGGTTGGCGGGGTCAGATTTGTCGGCATAGCTGGGGTGGGTGGCGTGGGCGTTGTCGGCGCTCAGCACAAAGCTGTTGGCCAGCGCCCGCTGCATGGCCTGAGCGCTGTGGGGCACTGCGTCCAGAATGCGGTCCAGCACATCCCGCAGGAAGGCGCTCGCCGCGCCCTGGCGGGTGGAGCTGCCCACTTCCTCGTTGTCAAACATGGCCCACACCGGCGCGCAGGCGCTGTCGGTTTCGGACGCAGCCTCCAAAAAGCCGTACAGCGTGGTGGCGGCGCATTCCAGATCGTCAATACGGGGGCTCAGGAACCATTCCCCGTCCGGCCCGATGCGGGTGGGCGCCTGCCGGGTGTAGAGCGAAAGGTCCCAGTCCACCATGTCGGCCGGGTCCACCCCGGCGGCCTGGGCCACCAGCGCGGCAAAGGGCCGTGCCCCGGCGGGGCCGTAGAGGGGCTGCATCTCCACCTGGGGATTGTATTTGTGGCCATCGTTGACGGTGCGGTCCATGTGGATGGCCAGCGAGGGGATCACCAGCAGGTCCCGGTCCAGGTTGACCAGACGGCTTTCCAGCGTGCCGTCCGCCTCATTGCGCACCAGCACCCGCCCGGCCGCCGAGAGGGGCCGGTCCATCCAGCTGTGCATGATCATGCCGCCGTAGCCCTCCACATTGAGGCGCAGACAGCCTGCGGCGGGCAGATCGGCGTTCTTGATCCGCCAGGCGGGGGAGTCCGAATGGCTGGCCGCGATGCGCCAGCCGCCAATGCCGTGGGCGGGCACCCGCCAGGCGATGAGGGAGCTTTCGTTGCGGGTGGTGTAGTAGCCGTGGCCCGGCTCCAGGTTCCAGTAGCCGGCCTCCTCCAGCCGGGCGTACCCGGCGGCGTCCAGCAGACTGGCGGCCGTCTGCACCGCGTGGAAGGGGGAGACGGACCGGGCAAGAAAATCAAACAACTGTTGTATTTCCATTAAAACGTATCCTTTCGGTTTGAGCGTGGGTTCCCCTCTATTTTACACCGTGGGCCCCGGCGCTTCAACCTGTTTTTTGCGGCGGCGGGGCTTGACACCGCCGGGGTGCAGCCGGTATAATGAGCAGGCACGGACCGGCAGGAAGCCGGCCCCGGCGGCGCCGAAGCGCTGCCATTGCCCGGCAGAAAAACAGAATATTCCAGAAATTTTGGGTATACGGCAGAAGGTATGCGGTTCCCCGGCAGGGGAGCGGGATGCGTTCTGCCTTTGTTTTTTTGCGGAACAAAAAAGGGCGGGGCACAGCCCCGCCGCAAACGACTGCGATTATCCGCCTGCGCAGACCGCCTGCACCTCGTCCACGGCCTGCTGGACCAGGGCGGTCATGGACCCGGCGGCCACGCCCACCACCAGGGTGTCGCACCGGTTGGTGGGAATCAGCACCCGCCGCGCCCGGCTCCGGGCCACGGCAAGGGCCATGGCGGGGGTGATCTCCCCCAGCAGGGCGTCCGCCATCACGATGCCCAGCGGCCCCACAATCACATCGGCCCGGCGGCAGGCCACCGCCACGGCGTTCTCCCCGGTGGCGGCCCGGCTGGCCCCGGCCTTGCGCATGGCCTCGGTGGCGGCGCTGTTGGTGCCCACCGCCATAAGCTCGGCCCCCGGCATGGCTTTGCGCAGCGCCGCCACCAGCTGGCGGCCCAGCCCGCCGCCCTGACCGTCAATCACCAAAATTTCCATCTCTGCGGCACCTCCCTGCCTGTGTTGGCACCATCGTACCATCTTCCGGTGCCGCTGTCAAATCAGAAAAGAGGAAAACCGATGAAAACAAACACCAAAAAACTGACGCTCTCCGCTTTCTTCCTGGCCCTTGGCCTGGTTCTGCCGATGGTCACGGGCCAGATCCCCCGCATCGGCAATCTGCTGCTGCCCATGCACCTCCCGGTGTTTCTCTGCGGGCTGATCTGCGGCGGGCCCTGGGGGATGGCGGTGGGGCTGGTGACCCCGCTGCTGCGCAGTGTGATGTTCGGTATGCCGCCCCTGTTCCCCACCGCCGTCTCGATGTCCTGCGAGCTGGCGGTCTACGGACTGGTCTGCGGGGTGATTTACGCCTGTGCGCCGCGCCGGGGCACGGCGGCGGTCTATGCCGCCCTCCTTCCCGCCATGCTGGCGGGCCGCGCCGTCTGGGGCTGCGTGCAGGCGGTGCTGCTGGGGATGAGCGGTTCGGCGCTGACGCTGCAAATGTTTTGGGCCAGCGCCTTCCTCAACGCCATCCCCGGCATCGTGCTGCAGCTGGTGCTCATCCCCGCCGTTATGGCGGCGCTCAACCGCACCGGCGTGGTTCAGTATCGCCAGCGGGCGTGACGGCATAGGATGGGTTGACTCTGGATCAAAGGAGGAAACAACCCATGAACACCAATTCATCCAGTGAGCTCCGGGACTACGGCCCGGCGCCCTACGTTGTCAACATTGACCGCATCACCAAGGCCAACCCCAACTACCGCACCGCGCTGTGGACGGGGGACTACCTTCAGCTCACGCTGATGAGCATCCCCGTGGGCGGGGAGATCGGTCTGGAGGTCCACCCCGAGACCGACCAGTTTATCCGCGTGGAGAGCGGTCTGGCCCTGGCCGAGATGGGCGACAGCAAGGACCATCTGACCAAGAAGCAGCGCATGGACAGCCGCTATGCGGTGATCATCCCCGCCGGGACCTGGCACAATGTGACCAACATCGGCAGCGAGCCGCTGAAGGTTTATACGCTCTATGCGCCGCCGCATCATCCCCACGGCACCATTCAGCAGACCAAGGCCATTGCCGACGCGCAGGAACACGCATAACCCCAACAAACAGGGCGGGAGCCGCAGCGGCCCCCGCCCCCCAATTTTTGTCAGGGAAGTTATTCCCTTGCCCCCAGCTCCCAGAAGGCCACGGCGCTGGCCGCCGCCACATTGAGGGAGTCCACCCCGTGGGACATGGGAATGCGCACCGTATAGTCGCACCCCGCAATGGTGCGCGGGGCAAGGCCGTCCCCCTCGGTGCCCAGAACAATCGCCAGACGCGGCTCTGCGGCCAGGCGGGGGTCGTCGATGCACACCGAGTCATCGCTCAGCGCCATGGCCGCCGTGGCAAAGCCCAGCCGGTTCAGCCGGGCCAGACCGGCGTCCGGCCAGTCGGCGGCGTCCTGCCCGATGCGCCCCCACGGCACCTGAAAGACCGTGCCCATGCTCACCCGCACCGCCCGGCGGCACAGCGGGTCGCAGCAGGTGGGGGTCAGCAGCACGGCGTCCATGTGCAGCGCCGCCGCCGAGCGGAAGATGGCCCCCACGTTGGTGGAGTCCACAATGCCCTCCAGCACCGCCACCCGCCGCGCCCCGGCGCAGAGCTGCTCCACCCCGGGCAGCGCCGGACGCCGCATGGCGCACAGTACGCCCCGGGTCAGCGCGTAGCCGGTCAGCCCGGCCAGCACCTCGCGGTCCGCCGTGTAGACCGGCGCGTCGCCGCACCGGGCCAGAACGTCCCGCGCGGGGCCGTCAATCTGCCGGCGCTCCATCAAAAGGGAGAGGGGCTGAATCCCCGCGTCCAGCGCCCGCAGAATGACCTTGGGGCTTTCGGCGATAAAGATCCCTTTTTCCGGCTCCAGCCGGTTGCGGAGCTGGGCCTCGGTCAGCCGGGCATACACGTCCAGCCCGGGCGCGGACAGGTCCCTGATTTCGATGATGTTTGCCATGGGGGTCACCTTTCCCAAACGCAGAATGGATGTTTTCCTGCATTATAGCAGAAAATCCGGGGATTGAACAGTCCCGCCCGCCGTGGTACAATGGAAAAAACCGGAAAGGGGACAGCGGCATGGAACGGCGGATTTTCTGCTTTGGCGATTCCAACACCTACGGCTATGACCCGAGGGAACCCTTGGGCGGGCGGTACCCGGCGGATGCCCGCTGGCCGGAGCTGCTGGGCGCCGCCACCGGGGCGCAGGTGACCAACGCCGGCAAAAACGGGAGGAAGATTCTCACCTCGCCCCGCGCGTGGCAGATGCTGGACAACCGGATCTGCGCCGCCGGGACCCAGGACGGCCTGATTGTCATGCTGGGGACCAACGATGTGCTCACCGGGTATCTGCCCGCCGCGCGGGACATCGCGGAAAAGATGAAAGCCATGCTCACCCATCTGCGGGCCATCTGGCCGGGGCTGCCGGTTCTGCTGCTGGCCCCGCCGCCCGTGGCGGTGCCCGACGGGGAGCTGGCCCAAGTCAGCCGCCAGCTTGCGCGGGAATACGCCGCGCTGGCCCGCCGTATGGACCTTGCCTTTGCCGATGCCGGCGCCTGGGAGCTGCCGCTGGCGTTTGACGGCGTTCACCTGACGCCGGAGGGCCACCGCCGTCTGGCCCGGGCGCTCGCACCGCTGCTCCCCGAAATTTTTTGGCCTGAGGAGGAACCGTTATGCCGTTTATCGATGCCCGACTGACCGTACCCGCCACCCCGGAACAGAAGGAACAGCTCAAATCCGCCTTTGGACAGGCGGTCACCGCGCTGCACAAGACCGAGACCTACCTGATGGTGCAGATTGCGGATGAATGTGACCTCTGGATGGGCGGGCGCAGGCTGGACAAGGGGGCGTACCTGGCTGTGAGCCTTTTTGGCAGCGCCGCCCCCGCCGACTATGAGACCATGACCGCCCGGCTCTGCCAGATCCTGGCCGACCAGCTGGGAATCCCCGGCGACGCGGTCTATGTGACCTACCACCCCGTCAGCGACTGGGGCTGGAACGGCGCGAACTTTTGACGCGGCCGGCGGCCCGCCCCCCGACACGGGCCGGTCGGACCCGACACAACACACAGTATGCCCGGCGGAGATGCACGGCGAACGGCATCCCCGCCGGGCTGTTTCTGTCTGGAGGATTGCGGGGAACAAGCGGCACAGCAAAGCGGATGTATAATTCCGCAGGGAAAAGCTACTTTGACCTTGCGGTTGAAATCTTGCGTGAAGCTGGGCAGACGGAGTATTACATTGACCCCCGCCTGAAACACTTGTACAGCAAGAACCCTATCCCCCGTGTGAAATGTAAGGAAGCCTTGCAGATTATAGCCAACGCCTGCCGCTGTGTGCTTTCTCAGTCCAGAACAGGGCTTATTCAGATTAAGTCCAACTTCAACCCTGCGGCAACGGCAACCTCCAACGGAGAAACACCCTATTCTACGGTTGGTTCTGTTTTGAGCAATGACACGAAGGATGAATACGCAACTCTGGCTACGGGTTATACCGTGGTGGACGGAGGTGTGTTCTTCCTGCCCAGGAACGTGAGTGGGAGGAAACTTAATACAGGGTTCGTTTCCAGCGCACTGTCCGATGCAAACGGCAAGTTTTCTGTGAACCCTGTGCTGACCGTAACGCAGGAAGCAATCTGTATGTATTACGGCATTAAGCTGGTGTTCGGCAACTCCCTCCCTTCCGGGATTGTGGTGAGAACCTACAACACTGGAAACCTTGTGGAGGAATATGAAGTAGAGGAAGAAATCAAAAAGGATAAGGCAGAACTGGACTTGTATGAGACTGCTTCCAGAGAACTTCGCACGATTTTTGGCGATAAAAAATTGCCTGGAGTGCGGGAACTGAAAGAACAAAAGGCAATCCTGCAGAGCCAGAAGAATGACCAATATAAAGTATTCAAAGAAGTCAGGGAACAATGGATGGATCTTGGAAAAGTAATTCAAAACCGGGACAGCTTTCTGAAAAAAAATACCAGCGCAGCTTAGCGAAGAAAAGAAAACGACTGATCTGGGATAAGTCCCTTCGGAAAAAGAAGAAATTAAAAATTAAGATGCTTTTAGAAGGGAAAATTGATGCGTTATAGGATAAGAGAAATAAAAATGCATGCATAATGTCATCATTATGTCTAATAATCAATTAGTTTTCGAATTTGTGTGTCATAAATGTATAAGTTAAGGCGAATGTTCACAAATAGATATACATGGAAGCTCGTAAATAGTAGCGAAAAGCAATCGACAGAATATTAAAAAAGTGTTATAATGAGATGCTGGAGTGGTGTATTATATGCTGATTCTATAGGAAGTTTCTGGACTTTGAAGAAAAGATTCTAAAATGGCTTATAATATGGAAGAGCTTATATACACAGGTTCTTTTTTACGAGTAGTATGGTGATTGAGCGTGTGAATATAAGCTGTTTTTATATACAGCAATATGCCACTTGGTGAATGTGCTGTTTTTGCAGACTTCGAAAGAGCAAAAATACTTTTTGATGTTTGTAGAGTGCGATTGTGGAGAACACGAATAGATTCACTCAGATGATGAATGGATTATAAAATAAAACTGGAGAGAACGTTATGACATTGACAAATTATTGGTGGTTGTTGATCTGGGTTTTTGTTGGCGGCGGAGCTTTGATGATTTTTGTTCCGAAGCAGCGGGAGTTGGTAAATGGGAAAAAAGTAGAACGATGGACTGTGCCAGCGGCATTGATTTTGATTTTGCCATACATTTTATGGGCTGGATTTCGGTCCAATGCTTTTGGAGATACTGGAGCATATCAGCAAGCATTTCGAGAGTGTGCGTCTTCATTTGGTGAGATTGGCAATTATCTTGCAGATGTCACGAAAGATAAGGGCTTTTATCTTTTGATGGCGTTGGAAAAGAGTATTTTTGGTGATTCCTATACGCTTTTCTTCTTACTACTTGCCGCATTTCAGCTGCTGATTATTATGTGGATGTGTAGAAAGTATTCAGAAGATTACTGGTTCAGCATTTTTCTGTTTATAGCATCTACGGATTATTTGTCTTGGACATTTAATGGTATTCGACAGTTCACAGCGGTTGTTATTGCTTATGCTGCCACCCCTTTTATTTTGAAGAAAAAATATATTCCTAGCATTCTCCTCATTCTATTAGCGTCTACTATGCATCAGTCGGCACTCCTGATGCTACCAGTGATTTTTATCATACAAGGAAAGGCTTGGAATAAGAAAACAGTGCTTTGTATTTTGGCATGTTTGGCTGCGTTGCTGTTTGTAGATCAGTTTACAAATATCATGGATTCTATGTTGGCAGAAACACAGTATCAGAATGTAGTAAGCGATTATCAAGCTTGGAATGACGATGGAACCAATCCACTTCGTGTTTTAGTGTATTCTATTCCGGCAATTTTGTCGCTGATTGGATTAAAGTATATTCGTGCGGAGAATGACCCAATAATCAGCATTGCGACTGGAGCTAGTGCTATAGTTTGTGGACTCTACACAATTTCCGCCGTAACATCTGGACTGTTTTTGGGCAGGCTACCTATATATGTAAGCGTATGGTCGCAATGCATATTGTTACCATGGGAAATAAACCATATTTTTACCGAGCAATCTGCGCGTTTGATTAAAACTATAGCTGTAATTTGTTACTGCGTTTTTTTCTATTATCAGATGCATTTTGCCTGGGGTATTTTGTAAGAAGGACAAGATAAATGATTAGAGTTTTGCAAGTGGTTACATATATGGGCCGTGGAGGTCTGGAAACCATGCTGATGAATTATTATCGTCACATGGATCGTGATAAGGTACAATTTGATTTCTTAGTACATCGTGATTTTGAGGCGGATTATGATCAAGAAATTCTGTCCATGGGCGGGAAGATATATCATGTTTCCCGTCTTGTTCCGTGGAGTAGGGGGTATCGCGAGGGGCTGAAGCGGTTTTTCAAAGAGCATCCGGAATATAAGATTGTTCATGTCCATCAGGACTGCCTCAGTTCTGTGGCACTGGAGTGCGCGAAGGAGTGCGGTGTTCCGGTGCGTATTGCACATAGTCACAGCAGTAATCAGGATAAGAATATCAAATACTTAATCAAGCGGCACTATATGAAGCAAATCCCGCAGTTTGCGACGGATTGTTTTGCGTGTGTAAAGGATGCCGGAGATTGGATGTTTGAGGGGCAATCGTACCAAATTTTGCATAATGCAATAGATGCATCTGTCTATGCTTATTCGTCTGAAAAGGCGATTACTATCCGGGAGGAACTTAATGTGGGGCGAAATCTTGTAATGGGGCATGTGGGGCGATTTAATGCCCAAAAGAATCACGCAAATTGCAATAACAAGTTGAGCATTCAGTTGGTTAGAAGTCTGCTTATTGAAGAAGATCCGGCCCAGTCGAGGAGAGAGCCGCAGGCGAGCGACGA